>NZ_DATMYD010000087.1:0-125193 GCF_035561155.1 Sporomusa sp.
GACCGGAGCTTTGCCGCCGACTTCCTTCAGATTCGCCCTCACAGGCGACACCCTTGTCTTAGGCTAACGGTTGGCACTATCAACCCCCGTATTGGACTTTCACCAACAAGTAAGCGCCCATGCTGGGCGCACATAATAAAAGGCTGTACACAAACTGTACAGCCAAAGTCCTTCCAGATAAAGTGAGACTTAGCTTCAGGTGGGGTTTTAACCCCATCTGAAGTTTAGTCGACCTTATCCAGGGACTTAGCCGCTCGCCTGTGCCCTTTGGGTATAACTCCCACTTGTAGAGGATGGGAGTCTTAGAGCGGCTTGGTCATCGGATAAGTAAAACTAGAGCTTGCGGCTACCGCGTTTGGTTATCGCTACTCCTTCTTGGCATAGCGGGCAGTCATCAGTTTGATAGGTAGGAACCGTAAGGTGCAGCAGAGCTTTAGCCGGAATGCCGAAATCTGCCTTACCGCCACTACGGTCAACCAGTATGCCTACACCTACCGGAATACCGCCCTGTTCACACACTACGTCAATAACTTCTTTCACAGAACCGCCTGTTGTAACAATATCCTCAACAACGAGCACCCGCTGGCCTGGTTCAATGACAAAACCACGTCTTAGCGCCATTTTACCGTTTTCACGCTCAGTAAATATGGCGCGGGTGCCAAGATGCTTGCCCACTTCATGAGCCAAGATGATACCACCGGTCACCGGGCCCACTACAAGCTCAATATTGTCTTCTTCAAACCGTTTAGCCAACGCTGCACATAGTCTTTCGGTATGTTTGGGATATTGCAGCACCTGGAATTTCTCAACATACAGCGGACTATGTAAGCCGGAGGTCAGTAAAAAATGACCTTCTAAAATAGCGCCTGTTTCAACAAATAGCTGCCGAACTTCTGCTTCGTTCATTATGCCTTCCTCATTTCTTCTAAAATTGCCAGTGCTGCCGCCCGTGGCTTCTCTGCCGCAGTAATGGGCCGGCCTACTACCAGATAATGCGCTCCTGCTTTGAGTGCATCGGCCGGCGTAGCCACCCGGCTTTGATCATTTAATGCCGCGCCTTGGGGGCGAACACCGGGAGTGATGATCGCAAATTCCTGGCCACACGCTTCCTTAATAAGCTCAGCTTCCTGCGGCGATGCTACCACTCCGTCTAACCCGGCTTCCTTCGCCATTCTTGCCAGATGCACAACCTGGTCTGGAATGCTGGCGGTATACCGCAGTGTGGCCCATTCCGCGTGATCCATACTTGTCAGTACAGTGACGGCAATAAGCTTAGGACGAGGAATATTGAGGTCAGCAGCCGTTTCGGCTACTTTCTCTGCTGCCGCGCGCATCATAGCCGAGCCACCTGATGCCTGGACATTAATCATGCCTACGCCCAGCCTTGTCAGTGAGGCGGCCCCCTGTGCCACAGTATTCGGGATGTCATGCATTTTTAAGTCAAGGAAAACATCTTTGCCCAGTTCGCGCAAATAGGTCAGGCATTCCATGCCGACACTGTAAAAAAGCTGCATACCCACTTTATAGTAGCTCACAGCGTCGCCTAACGTCTCAACTAACTGCCGGACTTCAGCCATGGTAGCGACATCAAGGGCTACGATCAAACGATTCTTTACCTGTTCCATCTAGTTATCCTCCCTGTTATGCGATTTTTTAGCTGCAGTTGGCTTTACCGACAAGCTCGCTTACATGCTTTAAACCGCGTTCAGCCAGGTAGTCTCTGATTCCTTCAGCTACTTCAACAGACACATATGGGTTAACAAAATTGGCTGTACCAACAGCCACTGCACTTGCTCCCGCAAGCATAAATTCGATTGCATCCGCAGCTGTCATAATCCCACCCATGCCAATAACCGGCACGTTAACAGCTTTAGCAACCTGCCATACCATCCGTACCGCGACCGGTTTAACAGCTGGACCGGACAAACCGCCAACAGTGTTACCTAATACAGGCCGCCAGGTCCGGATGTCGATCGCCATACCGAGCAGCGTATTAATCAGCGAAATGGCATCAGCACCAGCAGCCTCTACCGCTTTGGCCATCAGCACAATATCTGTAACATTGGGTGAAAGCTTAACAATGACAGGTAAACTTGTCTTGGCCTTTACTGCTCTTACTACCTCGGTAGCACTATCAGGGCAGGTGCCAAAAGCAATTCCGCCTTGCTTTACGTTGGGACAGGAAATATTTACTTCCAGACCGGCTACGCCAGACTGATTAAGCCTGGCTGCCAGTTCACCATATTCTTCCACTGTATTGCCGGAGATGTTGACAATGACAGGCACCTGATATTTCGCTAATTTAGGCATTATTTCAGTAACAAGTTCCTTAACACCGGGGTTTTCCAGCCCGATAGAGTTAAGCATGCCTGCCGGCGTTTCGGCCATTCGCCGCCCGCTGTTTCCTGCCTTAGGCGCCAGTGTTGTGCCCTTAACGACGATGGCTCCTACCTGGTTTAAGTCAACGAACTCACTGTACTCCAAACCAAAACCGAAAGTTCCCGACGCCGTCATCACCGGCGTTTTCATTTTTATGCCGGCAATATCGACACAAAGCATAGTGTCAGCTATACTCACCACGCCACCTCCTCGGCCCAAAATACCGGGCCGTCAGTACATACCTTGTGACGTTTGCCGCTGGCACCGGCGCAAGTACATGACAAACAAGCCCCAACGCCGCACGCCATATATTCTTCCAGCGAGACCTGGCAAGGAACGCCATAGTACGCCGCCGTTTCAGCCACGCCCTTGAGCATGGCGTGCGGTCCGCAGGCATAGATCCTATCAAACTTATCCTGTTTTAGCAGTTCTGGCAGTAGATCTACCGTAAAGCCGCGATGGCCAATACTGCCATCATCTGTTGTAATATGAATGTTTTGGCAAACACCGGCATAGATTTCCGGCCAAAACAATTCCTGCTCGTTGCGGCCACCCATAAGTATAGTGGCCGGGCGGGAACAAAAAGCCTTGGCCAGCATAACCAGTGGTGCCAGCCCCATGCCACCCCCGATTAGGAGAGGGCGCTGTGCGGTTAAATCAAAACCTTTGCCCAGCGGCCCCATACAATCAATAATATCTCCCGCCTGAAGCTTAGTCATCAATACCGTGCCACGACCAACAACGCGATAAATGACGGTAAGCGTTCCTTGCTCAGCATTACAGTCAGCAATACTAAACGGCCGCCGCAGAAGTGGGTCAAGAGTATCTGCCAGACGAAGGTGAACGAACTGACCAGGGCGGGCGATAGCGGCAATCTCGGGAGCTGCCACTATCAACGCAAACACATCCCCTGCAATTGTGTTTTGTTCAATTACCTGAGCTTTTACACAGGTTTTAGCCACGAGTTTTTTCGCCTCCGCCTACATAATCCTGCAGCGCCAGCACATAGAGGAATTTTCTTTCACGGATGATGCTTAATACATCAAAAACAGCATTTGCTGTATCCATTGAGGTCAGGCATAAAATCGAATGTTCTACCGCAGCCCTTCTGATCTTGAAACCGTCACTCTCAAAGTCCCGGCCTTTCGTCAAGGTGTTAATAACCATACTTATTTTTCCAGCCTTAATCATCTCAATAATCTCAGGCTGCTGCTCATGGAGTTTAGGCACCGTACCAACTTGTAAGCCGAGTGACCGCAGATATTCAGCAGTGCCGCTTGTAGCAACAAGTTCATAGCCCAGTCTGGCAAATTCTTTGGCAATCTCGCCAGCTTCAGGTTTATCTTTATCAGCAACTGTAACGAGTATCGCGCCCTCTTGCGGCACATTCATGCCAGCGCCAACAATGCCTTTATATAGTGCTCGGGAATATTGATAGTCAATCCCCATAACCTCGCCAGTTGACTTCATCTCTGGTCCAAGCGAGATATCTACCTGCTGCATTTTAGCGAAAGAGAACACCGGTACTTTTACGGCGATGTACTCTCTGGCCGGCATGAGTCCAGGGGCATATCCCATCCCTTTTAAGGTCTCACCAATCGCTATGCGAGTCGCCACATCGACCATCGGCACATCTGTAATCTTACTCAGGAAGGGGATTGTCCGGCTGGACCGGGGATTTACCTCGATTACATATACCTCTTCGTCTACAATAACATACTGGATATTGATTAATCCTTTTACCTTAAGCCCTTTTGCCAGGCGACCCGTGTAATCGACAATGGTGTCCATTACCTTCGCAGACAGCGTCTGGGGTGGGTATACCGCAATACTGTCGCCAGAGTGTACGCCTGCACGCTCAATATGTTCCATAATTCCGGGGATAAGGAAGTCATCGCCGTCTGATATGGCGTCAACTTCAACCTCGGTGCCTTGCATGTAGCGGTCAACCAGCACCGGATGCTCAGGCGAGGCTTTAACGGCCCGCACCATATAATCTTTTAACTCGGCTTCGTTATACACAATTTCCATGGCCCGCCCGCCAAGCACATAGGACGGACGAACGACAACAGGGTAACCGATACGCGCAGCAGCTTGAGGAGCTAACTCGGCATCAGTAATTGTCTCGCCCTTTGGACGCGGAATGTTCAACTGCTCTAGTAGTGCATCAAACTTTTCCCGGTCTTCAGCCCGGTCAATATCTTCCACACTAGTGCCAAAAATTTTGACACCGGCTTTGGCAAGCGGACCGGCTAGATTAATGGCCGTCTGTCCGCCAAACTGGACGATAACGCCCTCCGGTTTTTCTTTATCAATAATATTCAGCACATCTTCAGGGGTCAGCGGTTCAAAGTACAAACGGTCAGATGTGTCAAAATCAGTAGAAACAGTTTCGGGATTATTGTTAATAATGACCGATTCGATGCCCATTTCTCGAAGCGCCCATACTGAATGGACAGAGCAGTAATCAAATTCGATGCCTTGACCAATACGAATCGGGCCGGAACCCAACACCATGACTTTACGCTTATCTGTCGTCTGAACTTCATCTTCCTGCGCATAGGTCGAGTAGTAGTATGGAGTAACAGCCTCAAACTCAGCGGCGCAGGTGTCAACCATCTTATAACTTGGCACAATATTGGCCTGTTTACGCATTTCCCGGATTTGGTAGACCGTTTTGCCTGTGAGTTCGGCAATTGTCTTATCGGCAAATCCTATCTTCTTGGCTGCCAGCAGCACGTCATTAGAAAGTTCCTTGCTGATTTGCCGTTCCATAGCCACAATGTTTTCAATCTTATCTAAGAAGAACTTGTCAATGGCCGTTATCGCGTGGATTTCGGCTACCGACACACCCCGGCGTATGGACTCTGCAATAACAAAAGCACGCTCATCATTGGCTAGCTTGAGTTTATCCTTTACTTCCTGGTCGCTCAGGTTGTCAAATTCGGGGATATATAGGCGATTAAGGCCAATTTCAAGCGAACGTACAGCCTTTAATAACGCGCCTTCAAAATTACGATCAATTGACATAACCTCGCCAGTAGCCTTCATTTGAGTGCCAAGAATCCGGTCGGCAAAACTAAATTTATCAAACGGCCAACGCGGGAACTTAACTACCACATAATCAAGCGCCGGTTCAAAGCATGCCTTAGTCTTACCTGTTACCGCATTGGTAATCTCGTCTAAGGTATAACCGATGGCGATCTTCGTAGCTACTTTAGCAATCGGGTAACCGGTTGCTTTGGAAGCCAAGGCGCTAGATCGGCTAACACGCGGGTTTACTTCAATGACTATATATTTGCTGCTTTTAGGATCAAGCGCGTACTGAACGTTACAGCCGCCTTCAATGCCTAGCGCCCGGATGATTTTAAGCGAGGAGCTTCTTAGCATCTGGTATTCATAGTCAGTCAAGGTCTGTGACGGCGCTACAACAATGCTGTCGCCAGTATGGATACCGACAGGGTCGAAGTTCTCCATGTTGCATACGGTGATGCAGTTATCGGCGGCGTCGCGGATGACTTCATATTCTATTTCTTTCCAGCCTGCCACACTGCGTTCAATAAGCGCTTGCCCGATCAAGCTGTGCTTTAATCCTCTGTTTACTGTGTCAATAAGTTCTTCGTCACTATGGACAATGCCGCCGCCTGTTCCGCCTAACGTATATGCAGGCCTTACGATCAGTGGATAGCCGATTTCCTCAGCAAATTTTAGTGCACTCTCAATATCTTCAACAATAGTGCTCTCAGGGATGGGTTGACCCAGTTCTTCCATAGTCGCTTTAAAGAGTTCTCTGTCTTCAGCCTTTTTTATTGCTTCAATTGGTGTACCTAACAATTCTACCTGATATTTTTCCAATACACCGTTTTCAGCCAATTTAACCGCCAGATTAAGACCAGCCTGACCACCCAAAGTAGCCAGAATACCGTCTGGACGCTCCTTAGCGATAATTTCTTCCAAATATTCAGGGGTAAGCGGTTCAATATATACCCAATCAGCAATGTTGGTATCAGTCATGATGGTAGCCGGATTGCTGTTGACCAGCACCACCTCAAAGCCCTCTTCTTTAAGTGCCTGGCACGCCTGGGTACCGGCATAGTCAAATTCGGCGGCTTGGCCAATCACTATCGGGCCTGAGCCAATCACCATAACCTTGCGCAAATTTTGTTTTTTCGGCACCGTTAGTTCCCCCTCGCCTTATTCATTTCTTTATTGAGTAGTCTCATAAATTCTTCGAACAAGTATGTGCTGTCATCAGGTCCAGGAGCGGCTTCGGGGTGATACTGTACTGAGAATACAGGCAGGCTGTTATGACGCATGCCCTCCACCGTACCATCATTGACAGCACGGTGAGTTACCGTAACATCAAGCTTGGCGAGCGAGGCTTCATCAATCGCATAACCGTGATTCTGTGATGTGATATATACGCGGCCTGTTGCTAAATCCTTAACCGGGTGATTGGAGCCGCGATGGCCAAACTTCAGCTTATAGGTGTCTCCACCTAGAGCAAGCGCTAACAGCTGATGACCAAGGCAGATGCCAAATATCGGTTTTTTACCGATGAGTTCCCGTACTGTCGCTACAGGCGCATCTTTAGGATCGCCAGGGCCATTTGACAAGAATATGCCATCAGGATTAAGCGCCAATATTTCCTCTGCCGGGGTATAAGCAGGTAACACAGTAAGATTACACCCAGCTTTGGCCATGGAATTCAAAATGTTGCGCTTAATGCCAAAATCCATAACTGCAATATGAGGACCATTTCCTGGTATCCTATATATTTCTTTAGTCGTGACCTCTTTGACAACCTCAATAAAGGGCGACATAGCGAATAGTTCGGCAATCTCGCTTGCCTGAGCATCTGCAGGTACAATAACACCCTTCATAGTACCATGCGAACGTATCCGTCTGGTGATAGCCCGGGTATCGACGCCATATATACAAGGAATATTTCTCGCTTTAAGATAGGAAACCAAGGAGTCTTCAGCCTGCCAGCTGCTAGGCTTACCGCATAATTCGCTGATCACAAAACCACGTACGAACGACTGCCGGGCTTGTTCAAAGAGATCAGCCACCCCATAGTTGCCGATAAGCGGATATGTCATTGTTACAATTTGTCCACAGTAGGACGGATCTGTTAATACTTCTTGATAACCGGTCATGCCGGTATTGAATACTACTTCCCCAACTGTTTTAGTACCGGAAGCAAGCATCCCTTGGAACACGCTGCCGTCTTCCAATATCAGTTTGCCAATCATTTAAGCACCTCGCCATTTTGCATAATTATACTTCCATTCACTATAGTAATTTGCGCTTTACCCCTTAAATTCCTGCTTTCAAACGGAGAATGTTTACCACGAGTATAAAATTTTATGCAGTCAACATCCCATTTATATTCAGTATCTATAATCGTAATATCTGCCGGTGCACCAATTTTCAGCACGCCACTATCCAACCCAAGGATTTTTGCCGGCGCAGAGGACATCTTTTCGATTATTTCTAACAGTGTCAGTTTCCCGGTATGATAGAGTCCTGTCAGCACAACACCAACCGCTGTTTCCAATCCGGCAAAGCCGCTGGGGGCATAGCGGAACTCAACGTCCTTTTCTTCAAAAGCATGGGGCGCGTGGTCAGTAGCAATGGCGTCCAGGGTCCCGTCTTTTAGACCCTCGATGAGAGCTTCAACATGATCAGCCGACCGGAGCGGCGGGTTGACTTTAAAGGCTGTATTAAAAGTTTTTAATTCCTCATCAGTAAGCGTCAGATGATGCGGCGTCGCTTCAGCCGTTACTTTTACCCCACGTTGTTTGGCTTGACGGATAATCTCAACCGCCCCTTTGCTGCTGACATGGGCGATGTGAATCGGTGAGTTTGTATATTTAGCCAGCATAATATCCCTGGCTACCGCAATATCTTCAGCAACAGCCGGCCGGCCTTTGAGCCCGAGCATCGCCGATACCGCACCTTCATGCATGAACCCTTCACCAGCAAGCCCTTCATCCTCCGAATGAGTAATGACCGGCCTCCCAAACATTCCTGTATATTCAAGCCCAGTCTTTAAGAGGCGGGTGCTGTCCAGGTGACCGCCGTCATCCGAAATGGCCACTACCCCTAACTGAATCATGTCACCGATTTCAGCAAGCTCCTTGCCTTCCAACCCTTTGGTGAGCGCACCGATTATTTTAAGGTTGACAACCCCTTCCGTTTGTCCACGCTGGATTAGACCAGATACTACAATTGAGTTGTCTATAGCAGGTTTGGTGTTAGGCATGCAAGCAATGGTGGTGAAGCCACCTGCGGCAGCCGCACGTGTGCCTGAAGCAATGTCTTCCTTAGCTTCCAGGCCCGGTTCTCTCAAATGTACATGCATATCAATAAGGCCGGGGGCTACCACTAGCCCAGCAGCATCAATAATTTCCGCTCCCTCGGCTGCACAACTCTGTCCAAGGGCTACTATCTTACCGTCTTCAATTAAGATATCACCTACCGCATCCATTTGCTCGGCCGGATTAATGATTCGTCCACCTTTAATTAGCAGCTTCAATGTGAGTCCCTCCCATCAGCACCAAAAATAACAACGCCATCCTGACTGCCAGTCCATTTTTCACCTGTTCCTGTATAGCAGACTGCTCGCCGTAGGCTACGTCCGGAGCAATTTCAAGCCCTCGATTCATGGGGCCCGGATGCATTAAGAGCGCATCTGGCCTAGCCAAAGCTAAGCGCTTGGCATTAACACCAAATATGCGGGCATATTCGCGCGCCGACGGAAAAAGTCCTTTTTGCTGCCGTTCACGCTGGATACGAAGCACATTTACAACATCAGCCTGATCAAGTGCTTCTTCGACCCGATTGTGCACCTTCACACCGATTTTTTCAATGTCGCGCGGCAGTAGCGTCTGCGGTCCGGCAAGATGTACCTCAGCCCCCATTTTCTGAAGGCCCCAGATATTAGAGCGCGCTACCCGACTATGCAAGATATCGCCGACTATGGCTACTTTTAGCCCAGCGATCTTCCCTTTATATTGCTTAATTGTAAACATATCCAGTAGGCCTTGCGTAGGATGCTCATGGGCACCATCGCCGGCATTAATAATGACAGGTTTTACGACATTAGCAGCGAATTGTGATGAGCCTTCGGCCTCATGCCGCATAACAATGATATCTACACCCATGGCTTCGACGGTGAGAAGAGTATCACGCAAGCTCTCTCCTTTAGACACACTACTTGAGCTTGTCGAAATGTTAACCACGTCAGCGCCAAGATATTTGCCAGCTAATTCGAACGAGGTACGCGTCCGGGTGCTGTTCTCAAAAAACAGATTAACAATTGATTTACCACGCAGCGTTGGCGCTTTCTTAATATCCCGGTCAATGATGTTTTTCATCTCTTTTGCCGAGTCCAAGATTAGTTCCATTTCGGCTGCCGACATAGTTTCCAGACCAAGGATATCCTTTTTTCGCAGCGATACTTGAGCTTTACTCATCACGCACTCTCCCTTCAAATAAAAACAAACTCCTTGCCTGAAAGAGCAAGGAGTAATAAATGGCCAGCCAAAAATAAGCATAATAGCTTGGCAACATCCTTGCAGACCTCTCAGGGCCAACTTAAAGGATAGTATTTGTTATTGTGAGATATAATAAAAGCCTTCTTGGCGTGAAAAGCGCGCAAGAAGGCGTTAAATCTGTACCGTCCCCTTGCCAGCCTCACAGGACCAGCTTAAAGGCCATATTCTTATTGTTAAGATAATAGCAGATTTCGCCAAGGATTGTCAATAGCCACTTCATATTTTTATCAGCACCAAAACTATACCGAGAGCCTTTAAGATAAAAGCCTGTTACAGATCGAACGACAATTTCATTTTGGTAAAAAAGCAAGAAGCTTCTGAGAAAATCTCAGAAGCTTCTTGCTTTTTTTGGTGCGGTTGGTGAGATTTGAACTCACACGCCTTGTGAGCGCCACCCCCTCAAGATGGTGCGTCTGCCAGTTCCGCCACAACCGCATAGATACTATAGGATGTTCCGCGCTGCCGCTTGGAACTAAGCGATTCACACAGGTTTCCGCGTCGCTTTCGCTCCTAAAAACCTGGTTCTCTGCTTATATGCTTAAAGTGGTGCGGTCGAGTGGATTTGAACCACCACGAGGTTGCCCCCACTAGCTCCTGAGGCTAGCGCGTCTGCCGTTCCGCCACGACCGCATCTTGACTTGGTGTTACGTTTAACGCAACATAATGTATCTTATCATAACAATAAAATATCGTCAAGCACTTAATTGAGAAAACTATTTAGCTGCAGAGGCAAACCCCCACTGCCAAGCATTCCAAAGATTCCCTGAAGGTGTTGGATTCGGCTGATAGTTTGCAACCATTGTTTTCACTGCATCAATGTTCCCTCGGAAATAGAGAGGCACAACCGGGCAATCTTCGCGGAGCAGGTCCTGAATGCGGAAGTAAATATCCTTTCTTGCAGTCACATCAACTGTTCGTACACCCAGTTCAATCAGCCTGTCTACTTCTGGATTACGCCACCCGGGATAATTTTGTCCGTCATACGCGTTGGCACGACTCGGTATTTTGCGGGAATGCCAAAGGTTGAGGTTATCCGGATCAACACCAGCAACCCAGGCATATATAGCTGTTTCAAATCGTCTGTTTTTCAGAATATCACTAAAAAAGAGCGGCGCATCACTTGGCCGAACCTCAACTAAAATACCAACCTCTTTAAGCTGTTCTGCAATTTTTTGCGCCGTCTGTTCCCTAAGTTTATTTCCTGTCGGAATAGTCAGCGAAAAAGCTAGTTTCTTGTTTTCTTTCGTCATAATTCCATCCGCCCCCAGTTGCCAACCGGCTTGAGCCAGCAAGTCGCGGGCGGCATTAACATCTCTGGCAGGGGGCTGCTGCATAGGATTATAGGCCCAAGATAAAGGAGATTGGTCGCCATAGGCCGGACTTGCAGCACCTTTAAGCACATTGACGACAATAGCCTGACGGTCAATGGCCGTGGCAATGGCTTTACGGACGCGAACGTCCTGGAATAGGGTGTTATCAAGATTGAAGTCCATATGTTCCCATATCATAGTAGGTGTAATAACTGTCCTCACTCCGCCTATGGCTTTCACTTGTTCTAAGTAGGAAAACCCAATATTGCTGACAATATCTAATTCTCCTGATTTTAACTGGGTCAGTAAAATGTTAGAATCAGGGATGATTTTATAAACAATACTGTCTAAAACTGGTTTACCACGAAAGTAGGTTTGATTCGCTTCGAAGATAATTGCTTCTGCTATCTGCCATTCCTTAAATTTAAACGGTCCTGTACCGACAGGCGCCCGGTTGAATGGCGCTTTATTTATATCGCCTGCGTTTTCAAGCTTATGTTTGGGTAATATAGTTGTAAACAACGTTAAGTAAGGGGCGTAGTACTCACGGAATTTAACTACAACAGTATGCTTGTCCGGAGTATCAATAGTACTAATCCGGTCATACCCGTCACGCGACACAATATTTACTTTCCGATTCATGATTAGCTGCCAAGTAAATTTGACGTCTTCAGCAGTAAATGGCGTGCCGTCATGCCAGGTTACATCCTGGCGGAGTCGGTAGGTTACCGTCAGACCATCAGGTGTTACACCACCATTGGCTGTTGTCGGCACATCAATAGCCAGGTCTGGCAGCCATTCACCTTTATCGCCGGTAAGTACCAGGCCGCTAAACACTAGCTTTCCTACTTCGGCTGTAGCTAGCAAATCTGACAAGAGTGGATTAAGCGTGTTGGGTTCTTGTAAACTACCGTACTTAAGTTGCCCCCCTTGCTGAATAGCTACTTTTTTCTTCTCAGGTGACGGAGTTTCTTCTCGTGGGCTGCATCCGGCAGTAACAATAACTAATACTGTTAAAAATAAAATTATTAGCTTACGCATCATTTATAGCACATTCTCCTCATTCCCTTGTTAATAACCTAAAGGTCTCTTTTAAACAGTTCACTTTATCCGAAAGCTAACCGCCACTAACCCCGCTGCTTATTTGAGGGGCAGATAAGTGGCGCTAAGCTCCTAGATTGGTTCAACTAAGCCTCAGAGGGCGTTCACACTTCCTCTGAGGCTTAGTTTCACTTTATCTGCCGTACAATTCCTGATATCGTTTTTTGTTATTTAGGACTCTTTCGACATACTCCCTGGTCTCTTTAAAAGGAATTTGTTTAATATCATCAAAATCTTTTGACCACCCATACCGCTGCATCCATTGTTTTACATTACCCCGTCCGCCATTATAAGCGGCAAGATAGAGCACCTCATTCCCGCCAAACTCTTTCTTTAAGGACGCCAGATACCATGTACCAAACCGGATATTCATATCAGGATCAGTCAAATCAGCGATCATAAAATCCTTTTGTTCACGCTGTTCGGCAATCCAGCGGCCTGTCTCAGGCATAATTTGCATTAACCCTAAGGCACCTTTGGGTGAACGGGCTTCGGGAATAAATTTACTTTCTGTTCTAATCACACCGGCAATGAGAAATGGATCAAGGTCATATTGGAGCGCATAGGTGTATACAGCTTCCTGATATAAAAAAGGATACACATACTTCTTCTGAAACCAGTCGCTCGTGAACACAGCATAGACCCCTGTGGTAAACAATAATAGACCGATTATCAGGACTTTCAGCCAAGTCCAGATACGCAATAAAATCACTCCGCAATAAAAATCACTGTTTAACAATATGTGCTTGCAAAGCAAAAAATGCTGCTATTTACCGGTACGCTTTTTTATCACTAATTTCGCACCAGAACTTAAGCACCTGTTTCTTCGTGTTCTCTATAGTTTTACTGTTATTAATGACAACGTCAGCATATTTTAGTTTTTCATGCAAGGAAAGCTGGGCCCTAATCCTAGACATTGCATCCTCATAGTTACTATTGTCCCGCATCATCAATCTGACAATCTGGGTTTTTTCATCGACAAATACCACCCAGACAGCATTAACCCGTGTATACCACCCAACCTCAATTAAAAGCGGAGCATCCAGAACGAGGATTTCATAGCCCTGCTTTTGCGCGTCAGTAATGGCAGTCATGACTTCCTCGTCAATCCTTGGGTGAGTAATCTGCTCTAACTGTGCCCTGGCCTCAGCATCAGCAAAAACGATTTGTCCTAGACGTTTGCGATTAATTTGGCCATTTATATCAGTGATGGTTTCGCCAAATGTCGCAACAATCTCCCGCCAAGCCGGTTTACCAGGTTTAGTAATCTCGTGGGAAAGTTTGTCAGCGTCAATAATAAATGCGCCCAGCTCACTCAATATTTTACTTACCGTACTTTTACCGCTGGCAATTCCGCCGGTCAGTCCAATTAAATACATACACTTATCCCCTCAGCTATTTTTGACAATTAGGGCAATAGTGCGTACCGCGCCCGGCTACTTCTTTGCGCGCAATGGCAGTACCGCAACGGTGACAGGGCTCATTAGTCCGACCATATACATTAAGGTGAAACTGGTGGTTACCGCTTTGGCCTGCACCGTCGCGATAATCTCGAAAAGTTGTCCCGCCGTGGGCTATCCCATCAGCGATCACCTGATTTACTGCCTGATAGAGATATTTAGCTTCAGTCTCGTCAATACTGCTGGCTACGCGTTCCGGGTCTATGCCAGCAATAGCAAGCGCTTCATCTACGTAAATATTGCCAAGACCTCCAATTAACTTCTGATTTAACAATACTGACTTAATCTTTGCCTGGCGCTTACTTAGCATATCAATAAAGTAGTCTAACGTAAATTCGTCAGAAAGCGGCTCCGGCCCCATGGAAGACAATCCGGCAATGCGCCATAACTCTTCCTGTGGTAATAGATAGAGCGTTCCCAGGGTACGGGTATCAGCATATAACAAGGAGTCACCGTTATCAAAATCAAATATGATATGCGTAAATCGATCATACACCGTACCTGGATTTACATAATACAAGCGACCAGTCATCCGCAGATGAACGACCAGAACAAAATTGTTATCAAGATAGAAAAGCAGATACTTCCCCCGCCGTCCTAATGTAACAATCGTCCGATCGGTAATAATCGCCTGAAATTCAGGTGCGGTCGGCCACTTAATCAGGCGAGACAAGCCTATCTCAATGCGAATAATTTTTCGTCCTTCAACTTTACCGGTCAGTGTCCGGCGAATGGTTTCGACTTCAGGCATCTCGGGCATAGCGCACACTCCTCCTATTTGGCTTCGGCCCAGTTGCTGCCGATCTTTACTTCTGCTAAGAGTGGCACCGTAAGTTCTACAGCTTGCTCCATGGCCTTTTTAACAAGCGCCGACACCCGTTCAAGCTCATCTGCAGTAACTTCCAGCACCAATTCATCATGAACCTGTAAAAGCAATCTACTCTTAAATCCTGCTGCCTCAAGAGCTTGATAAACATGATTCATCGCAATTTTTATGATATCGGCGGCTGCGCCCTGGATAGGTGTATTCATGGCCGTCCGTTCAGCAAACGAACGCTGATTAAAGTTGCTGCTGTTAATATCAGGCAAATGCCGCCGCCGTCCAAATAGCGTGGTCACATACCCATCCCTGTGGGCACCGGCAACAACTTCATCGATATATCTTTTTACACCTTGATATTTGGCAAAATAACTTTCTATATAGTGACCCGCTTCTTTCCGGCTAACACCAATATCCCGCGATAACCCAAAATCACTGATGCCGTAAACAATACCGAAGTTAACTGCCTTGGCCCTAGCCCTTAGTTCTGAGGTTACGTCCGACATAGCAACTCCAAAAACCTCAGAAGCCGTCCGGGTATGGATATCCTGGTTTTGGCGGAAGGCTTCAAGAAGACTAGCATCGCCTGCCATATGGGCAAGAACCCTAAGCTCAATTTGCGAATAATCCGCAGACATAATATATTGATACCCTTCACCGGGAACAAATAATTCTCTTATCCTCCGTCCAATATCTGAGCGGATAGGAATATTCTGCAGATTAGGCTCTGAACTGCTCAGTCTGCCAGTAGCAGTTACAGTTTGATTAAACGTGGTGTGTATTCTGCTTGTCTCAGGATGGATCAGCCCTTCTAAACCATCAAGATAGGTAGATTTGAGCTTGGTAAGCATGCGGTATTCAAGCAGCTTGTCGATCAGCGGGTGCTCTCCTGCTAGTTTCTCTAACACTTCAGCGTCAGTAGAGTAACCGGTTTTAGTCTTTTTAATGATAGGAAGCTTAATTTTTTCAAATAAAATAATTCCTAACTGCTTGGTGGAATTAACATTAAATTCTTCGCCAGCTAAATGATAAATCTCACCTAATAACTGATCAACCTTACCGGCAATGCTTACCGCCATCTCTTTAAGGTAATCCAGGTCAACCTTAATGCCAGCAATCTCCATGGCTGACAAGGCTTCAATAAGCGGCATTTCCACTTGTTCAAACAGTTTGTCCAGGCCCGCGTTTGCCAGACTGCGGGTAAATGCGTCCTGTAGTTGTTCAATAATACCGCTAGCCCAAACAGCAAACTCTGGCTTAGCTGTTAAATATTTATCGCCGGCAGGTAAAACAATTGTCTGACCCAAATATTTTTCTGCCAAGCTATCCATCGGATAGGCAGCCGCCGTAGGATCAAGCAAATAGGCGGCAATAAGCAGATCTGACACAGGGCTGCTTAGCCCTGTTCCCCTCAGCCTGCAAGCGTTGTATAGTTGCTTGGCATCATAGGTGGTGACTGTGATACTGCTGTCAGCCAGCATATCAAAAACCGCACTCCAGCCTTCCGCATCTGCGGGAATGTATACAGTTTTGCCGGCACAAGTAATGGCAAGACCCGTTAAACCGGCCAAAGGCGAGTGCGCAGCCGGTAGCGGATAGCAGCATATGTGTCCTTTCTGCTTAGCTTCCGCATGAACAGCTTCAACATCGCTTCGGCTGGAAACAATGACTGGAGGCACAAGCTCAATAGTTTTTGTTTCCACTTGTTCTGTACCCTGAATGACAGTTCCCGAAAACAAAATATCAAACTTGCTCAGCATATTTTTAAACTCAAACTTAGCGAATAGTTCTTTTACGGCTTCTCGGTTAGGATTAATCTTGAAGCTCTCTGGACTAAATTCAAGCTGCATGTCACAAACAATTGTGGCGAGGTGCTTAGATAAAACTGCCTGCTCAGCATATTGCCGCAGATTTTCCTGTAGTTTTTTTCCTGAAACACTGTCAATGTTCGCCAACACGTTTTCCATAGAACCGAATTGGGCCAACAGTTTTATTGCTGTTTTTTCTCCAATGCCGGGTACACCGGGTATGTTATCTGAAGTGTCCCCCATTAAGCCTTTCATATCAATAATCTGAGTGGGCGTTAGCCCGTATTTTTCCTTAAGAGCAGCAGTATCCATAATTTCCATCTCGGAAATGCCTTTTCTAGTAAGCAGCACCGTGGTTCCCGGCCCTATCAGTTGCAGTGCATCACGGTCACCCGTTACGATTAAAACCTCACAGCCTTGTTGAGCCGCTTTATCGGCAAGTGTACCTAAAATATCATCTGCTTCATACCCCTGCTCTTCAATGGTAGCTACACCAAACGCACCTAACAACTCGCGTATCAGAGGAAACTGTTCGGACAGCTCGCCTGGAGTAGCCTGGCGCTGGGCCTTGTACTGTTGATAGGTTTCTGTCCGGAACGTCACTCGGCCTTTATCAAAAGCAACAGCCAATAAATCTGGTTTGTGATCTGTCAGCAATTTAACAAGCATAGTAGTAAAGCCGTATACAGCATTGGTATAAAGCCCTCCTGCCGTACGCAGCATTGGCAGCGCATGAAACGCCCGATGTACCAGACTGCTACCATCAATTATAATAAATTTTTGGGGCATAAGCCCACCACCCTTACATTCCAATATAGTCCAATCTATTCTTATTGGCTATTAAAAGCAAAATCCCTTCTCTTATTTTCCTAAATAGTGGCCAGCTTATGTAATATCTAATAAAAAAAGAGAGAGCTTCACCATTGCTCTTAAATGATCCCGGGAAGAGTAACGTCCTTCCCCATTGTCATCAGAACAAAGTAAAGCAATCTCGGTTACTCAGTCTTTGTTTAAGGATAAGTCAATTCTATTGTTTTGGCCTGTTCATTCCAGTACACGTAAGCATCGAAATATTGGTTTATATTGGTTATTTTTATATAAGGAACTGTCCCGATCATATCTACTGGCACCTTACTACTTTGCCCTTTATCAGTTACTACTAACACTTGAGTTTCCTTGTTCCACTTAACCTTACGGCCCATTGTTTCCGCCAGATCCAGTACCGGAACCGCTAAGATGCCTTGCACCATATTTATCTCAAGATTTACCGGCTTTTCGTTTATAAAAACCACCAGTTTACCCAAGCTTAGCGTATCCTCTGCTGCATTCCAGCTCAGCTCACCGCCAAAGAGTGTTCGTATATTTGCGGCTGCTACGTATACCATATTACCGCTGCTCATGCCTGGTACACTGCTTGATCCACACTGCACCGTTTTCGTCTTTTCATCCCAGTTTATCTTTTGTTTTAGGGCTTCGGCAATCGGGTGCACAGGTACATATTGCACATCCTGCACAACCAATCCGGGCTCGTTTATCAGTCTTGCATTTACTTTAACTCTAAACTGGCTGGCAATAACCACTTGACTGCCGTTTGCTTCACTAAGCAGCTTACGTAAAAAATCATCAGTAACCAAGGGGTTTAAGCGATAGGCATTGAGCTTATTGCGAATATCCGTCACAGTAACGCTGCCATATCCGTAGACATCTGGGTAGATTGCCAGAAGAATCTGCCTCTTGGCATTTGTCCTGACTTTTATCCTGTCATAGGTTATCTGTACTGGCGTACCATAGCTCACCTTGTCAAAAAGTTCTTCCACATCCTCTTCATACATGCGGATACAGCCATTCGATACTACTTTGCCAATTGACCAAGGCGCATTGGTACCGTGAATCCCATAGTCACTCCATATCCCCATCCATCTGTAGCCAAGCGGGTTTTCCGGACCGGAAGGCACTATCTTTCCTTTTTGGTCTGGCGGATACCATGCGGGATTTACTTCTTTATATATGATAGAAAAGTTTCCTAACGGCGTAGGGGTAGATGGCTTACCAATAGCAATGGGATATTCCTTTACTAAATTATTGCCGGAGAACAGTTCAATCGTCCGGCTTGGCAAATTCACTGTAATACTTGGCGTAACCAGTTCTGACTGGGCATAACCTACTGAGACTGTTAAAAATAGAAATACATAAAAGCAGATAAGAATCCGGTGTAACACTAGCATCCCTTCTTCACATTGATTTCTGTAACAATAACAGAATATGAAGAATGCCAGTAGAGATATTACCATCTCACGTAAAATTCCGGGGGCATTTTTCTTGTTACGTTACTGGAGGTTGAGTATCTGTTGATGTACCACCCGTAGACGCCGGTGGCGTTCGTCAATGATCGGTAGGTAGATATGAATATTTGCACCTGTTCCTGCCGTGCTAACAGCGTTAATATTGATAAAGCCTCCGTGTTCGCCAATAATCCGGTGGGCAACAGGCAGTCCCAGCCCCATATGCTCAAGTTTAGTCGTATAAAACGGTTCAAACACCCGGGGCAGAATCTCGGGAGCTACCCCTGAGCCTGTATCACCAATCGCAATAACCAGCATATTCAGCTCGGAGTTAATCCACGATTTCACCGAAAGCACCCCTTCGCTCGGCATGGCTTCGATGGCGTTTTGCATAATATTGACAAGCGCCTGTTTGATTAAGTTACTGTCAACACTGAGCGTCGGAAGATTAGCAGCTAACTGCTTATCAATAGTTATGTTTTCACCGCCAAGCTGTTTAAATGTTAAAAGCAGCGCTTCTTCAATCGTACGGTTTATATCAATATTAGTTTCCTTATTTACAGGCGGCTTGGCAAACATAACAAGTTCTTTGACTACTTTGTTGATACAGGATACCTCGTCCAGCATCATCTCAAGCACGTCCCGTCCTACCGTGTACCTGTCATCCTCCAAGCGGCCGAGCATGACCTGCAAGTAGCCGCTTATGGTAGTGAGCGGTGTACGCACATAATGTGCTACCCCAGCGGCTAACTCCCCTAATGACATAAGCATCTGTGTGATCTGTATCTGTTTAATTGCTGCTCTAACTGCCGATAAGTCTTGAATAATAACAATTAGACCATTTGCTTCCCCGGTAGTACCCCGCAGCCTTAATGTATCTATATGGGCATATATATATTGGTCTTGTACTTTTAACTTCAAGTTGATCGTATTCAAATCCTCGTACTCGTCCAGATAGAATACCTTCAAGAACTTTTCACCATGATGCCTAAAGACATCTTCTACTCTTCGTCCTACCGACTTCGCCCTATTAATACCGCAAATTTTCTCAGCCTCACGGTTAAGGTTTTTTAGTCGAAGTTCATTATCTATAAATAAAATTCCAGTAGTAGTCTCAAACGAATCTTGATAGTCATCTTCTCGGTGTAAGTATACTATTTTGTTATCAAGAGCTTCAGCCGCAGACATTGTCGATCGCCTCCAGTGACCATCTTTTTAATCTAGTGTTGTTAAACATTCTTGTAAATTATTGTATCTCCTGCTAAATTAGAACGATTACTTTTCGTAAAAAACCGACACTTTTTTAGGTATGAAGTGTCGAAATGAGCACTCAAAAACAGTTAACCCTTGCCCTGCCTGCCGTTGCGGAACCGCCTAATTCGACACAACTAGCTGATTTACTACTATGAACTATTCTTTTCTCCACCACCATTAGGTAATAAGCCCTATATACTTCCATTATTTGTAATTTATATTATATTTTTACATATTTTACCATCTTTATATGCTTTTCGCAAATAGAAAAGGCAGCGGCCCAGGTAATTTTACCTTCAGCTCACTGCCTTTTACCATTTGATTTTCTCACTATCAACTAAACAATCGCTGCCAAAATGATTTAGGTTTATCGTTTTCTTTTTCCTCTGTTATTTGGCGCAAACGGGCATCTATTAATTGGAAATGATCAGTCAGTTCTGTTTCTAAGCGCTCCTCAAGCTTGGATACTTCTTGCTTTAAGTTGTGTAACTCCTCTTGTTGCCCGTTAACAATGCTAATTGTAGCCGCAATTTGTTGCAACGCTTGGTTTTGCGATGCGATAACAGCCATAATGGCAGAACCGTCAAACTGAGTTACCGTGGATAATGCCTGCGATTGACCAGTTTCGTCGTTTTGCGAATATGTTGCGCTGCTTTCCTGCGGTTCTGAATCAATCTCAATAAATCTGGTAAAACGGCTGTCAAGCTCATTAGCGATGTCATCGGCGTTTTTATTTTGATGCATGCATTTTGCGATAGCTTGAAATACCTCAACAGCTTCTGGATAGAATCGCTTCTTCTTACCTTCGCCCATAGCTGGCAAATAATCTAGAAATAAGTCGCGATAATACCGTAATGTGCTTTGCGGTATACCCAACTCTTGCGATATATCTTTGATACTAAGCAATTCTGTCATAAAAACCACCCCTTGCGTTTTTGTTGTTGCGATTATATTCGCGGCCAAGGGGTACTTTTCCTGCTAATTTTATGAAATAATGTAAATAAATTCCAAATTATTATTATATTCACGTTTATTGGGGATGATGACAGAAAATATTGCTGCAAAGTCAAAAATGAATGTGTTAGGTAGCGCTAGTTTTAAACTCAATGAAGAACCTTGTTCCATTTGAAGATGTGTCGACATGAATTACCGCCCCGTGCCTTTGAGCAATCCTGTAACATACTGCTAAACCCAGTCCAGTACCGTTATCCTTAGTAGTAAGGAAAGGAGTCCCTAATTGATTTAAAATGTCTTTAGGTATTCCTTTCCCTGTGTCACTAATCTCTAATACTATATCATCATTACTGCAATAAGTTTTTAAAGTTACTACCCCCTGCTGTTCCATTGCTTCTAAAGCATTACGGACTAAATTAAGGATAAGTTGCCGTATTTCTTTCTCGTCTAGCATGGTATCCGGAATATCGCTCATCTCCACGTGTATTTGATGCCCAATGCGAAATGCATCAGCTTGCACTAAAGGAAACAACACGTTTACTACGTTATTCAAATTAACCCGTCTCATATCCGTAGTTTTATTTTTGGCTAATGATAAAAACTCAGTAATTATTGAGTTCGCCCTATCCAACTCTTCTATCATCGTTGAAAGCTGCTCGTGGTAGGGTTCGAAAATTGATTTACGTAGAAATAGTTGTAAGTAACCTCTGACGGTAGTCATTGGGTTTCGAACCTCATGGCCAATCCCCGCCGCCATTTCGCCGATCACGTTCAAACGGTCAAAACGCGCCATTTCTGATTCAAGTTGTTTGTTGTCAGTAATATCTGTTATTACAATCAGCGAACAAGGCTTATAGCCTACAGTAATTGTTTCAACAGAAAGTACCCCAAAACGCACTCCCTTTTTAGCAGTGCAAAACTTTATTTCATAGTTACTTAAGTAACCTTGTCTAAATATTTTTTTTCTTACTTCTTGCCTTTCCTTTGAATCATACCAAAGACTAATATTGTCGACAGTTTTACCAATAATTTCGCCACGGGTTAACCCAATCGCTTTTTGAAAAGACTCGTTGACATCGACGTAAGTATTATCAGGAATACTGACTATAGCCATAATGTTTGGGTTAATGTTAAATGCTTTTATAAAACATTCATGTGCTTGTTTTTGTTCCGTAATGTCGCGGGAAATTCCTAAGATGGTTTGAACTTGTCCGTTCTCATCCTTTTCAGGGGTCCAACTAATTAATACATCCTTAGCTCTATTACTAAATGTTCCATAGTTGTATTCTCGTTCTATTTTATCGCCAGTAGCAATTACAGTTTTTACTGCCTCTTCCCATTGCCTCCAAACGCCCTCCGGAATCCCCAAATCTCTCCAACATTTACCTATGTACCATTCTAATAGGTTGCCATCATGCTTGCAACCTTCTGGGTTTATATACAAGAGGCGGCCATCCCGGTCCAGGCGAACAATCGTATCAGGACAATTTTCCACCAATGTGCGGTATTCAGACTCGCGTTTTTTAATAGACTCCCTTAATCCAACTATCGTAGTACGTAAAGATTTTAACTCTGGGAAGTTTTCTAAATTACCTTCACTATCGTCTTGTTTTTCTATATGAGTAGCAAATTCACTAAGAGCCGATTTAAATTTACTAAATGTTTTACGCAATAAATAGATCAAGCCCAACCATACTATAAATAGCAGAGAAAAAATACGGAACCACGCTAGATAAACAATCTTATTTATTTCGTCTAATTTAACATTCGCCCAGGTATGTCCTATGATTTTCCCATCAAAAAAAAGAGGATAAGTAACTGACATAGTAGGCGCTGTCCCCCACGAATGAGATGTTGGGTTATAGACTAACTCTATCATTTTGCTTTCATATACTTTTAAAACCTTCGAAGTTAGTGGCGCGTAAAGGCCTTCTTGTTTAAAAGGGTAAAATGCCAGTCTGTTCTCAAATGTCCCATAGCCCATTCCATATCCCGGATAGCTTTCACGTACCTTGTTAATGATAGGTTGTAAGCGTTTGTTTAATATCAGGACTTTCTCTTGGGCATTCAAATCTTGGGCGTTTTCTTCAAGTAGAATACGTTCATAAGAGTATGGTAGTTTTTGCTCAAGAGTAGTCACTATATATAGTAAAGTCTTTTCCTTTTCAGCGAAAATACGCCCTTTTGTTTCGCTAGCATAAGTCCAACCTAATATAAACATCAGTAAAGTAATAAAGATTGTTGTGATTAAGTATGTTCTCGTTGCAACGGTGCATGGTATCATGATATCCCTCTATATAAAAAATGTAAACTAATTATAGATTATAGATACTAGGACTAAAGTCCTCTATTTTCCCCTAAAATATGGTTTTGAATATTGATTTTTATATTTTTACTTTTTAAGTTGACAGCATTTCATATCTTTTTGCATTTGAGCATAAAAAAAGCCCCCGGTTTCCCGTGGGATAAAAACGTGGAAAAAAAATACCGCTTACACAAGTAAACGGTAAAAAAAAGAGGAAACTAAGTAAAAAGGTTAATTTAATATTACAGTAAAAATGTTGCCTTTTTGTTACCAATTTGTAAATATTTTATTAAAACAGGAAAAAGTACCCTGACCTATTCTTCTAACTCCTGATATACCCTCAGGAAATTCGCAAAATGATTTGCACGCGAATATTATTGAGGGGTATCATCGGCAGTTGCGTAAGGTAACGAAAACAGCCTATCCTTCTGCCGAGGTTCTTCGCAAGATCTCGGCTATAGTCGAAGCTGCCAAGAAATGGACTATGCCACTCAGAAATGGACAGACTGTATTTCGCAGTTAGCGATTTACTTTGAAGGCCGGTTAGATTTTTCTTGGGCTAACTAACAGAC
Organism: Sporomusa sp.; assembly: GCF_035561155.1. GTDB lineage: Bacteria > Bacillota > Negativicutes > Sporomusales > Sporomusaceae > Sporomusa. The sequence goes on from NZ_DATMYD010000087.1 coordinate 23,808, forward strand.
TTCTTCATCATCGGGACATCCATGGCTAGGACCAATGGCGGAAATTCCAGCTATATTAACTCTTACTCTATCACCCTCCTCAAAAAGCGGGGGAGATATTTCCTTAAGCTCAGCGTTGTCTCTTATTATTAGAGCATCGCAGGTTAATTCTAACGTAATAAATTCATTCTCACTTTCCACTTCAACGTTAACATTGATTGGGTCGTGGTGATGTCGCTCTTTTATAATTTGACCTTGCAGTACAACTCGATCATCCAATACTACATTGACTGCTCCTACGCAGTCAATGAGATCTTCTTTCTTGTAACGCATATTTATTCCTCCTTACAAATTTATTTGGCTTTTTGCCTGTTATATAATATGTATAATTTTATGTAAATGTGTATAGCGTATCTCAGTCAATCTCAAAAAAGAGTAAACTTCGTAGATTATGGAGTTTACTCTCTAGGCGAAAAGCAAATACATAAAAGGAGCGAAGAATATGAATTACCTACTATCTTATGTAAGTTATAAATTGTTGTTACTTTTCGCTTCAATAAATTCCAACAATCCCCCCCCCTTTCTAAACGTGTCAAAAAATAAGTCTTCTGCGTTCAACAAAAAAAAAAGTCTATATGATGTAAAATCACATAGACCTCTTAGCTTCACAATATCAACATATTAGCTACTTTTCGATTAAATTTGGTGCCCGGGAAGGGACTTGAACCCCCACGTTGTTACCAACAAAAGATTTTGAGTCTTCCGCGTCTGCCATTCCGCCACCCGGGCATTTTTTTTGTTTACGTCCTGTATCGGACATTTGTTATAATACCATTTACTTTTATTATTGTCAAGTAAGTTTTTCACCGAAGATTTTGCTTATGTTAAAAGGATAATATAGATTGCTGGCAAATATATATCTTCGATCAGGAAAATCACCTCATTAGGAAATACAAGCGTAAAGGAATTAACTATGCCGACAATCAACTTCAACGAACAGAACATTCATTACACACTTCGGCTGGATAAACGCCGGAAAAACATTCAATTACGGGTGCTTCCGACTGCCACCGTCGAAATAATTGCACCAGGAAAGCTAACTAGCGCTGAAATCGAGCATATCTTTACAGCGAAAAGCCGATGGCTTACAGGCCGCCTTAATAAGTTGTCATCCCTTGCTGCAAACCCTGTAAATCAGCAGTTGGTGTCAGGTGCCCAGCTCCTTTATAAAGGTGAACCGCATACGCTTACTGTTTTATCTGGCAACAGCAAACCGGAAGTAGTGTTAAAGCCTGCAGAAGTTATCGTAAAACTGCCTATAAATAACACAGAGGCTGCCCCGGTTTTTATGACTGAGCAAATAGTAAAAGCCTGGCTTATTGACCAGGCCGGAAAACTATTTCTCGATAAAACCAAGGATTGGGCGGCAGTAATCGGCGTTCGTCCTGTTCGCATTACGATTAAAGACCAGAAAACACGCTGGGGCAGTTGTTCAAGCCTCGGCAATATAAACTACAACTGGCGGATTATTATGGCTCCGCCCCGGGTAGCTGACTACCTAATTATTCATGAGCTGTGCCATATGCTAGTCCCCAATCATTCAGTCAAGTTTTGGGAACAAGTCAGCCGGTTTTCGCCAGATTATCAGGAATGCCGAAAATGGCTTACAGACAATGGCAAGCTGCTATCCCGGATACTTTAACTATTTGGTCCGGTTAACTGTTTATCTTGGATATACTTTAACAATAACTCGGCAGTAGTACCGGTAATTTTAAGGCAGGTTTGCCGCTGTTCCTGACTGCCGAATTCGTGAGGATTGAGCACCCGGCAACAGGCTGCGCCAAACTGATTGGAAAATATATTGTGAAATTCCTGAGCGCTGCTATAGATCGGACCACGGTTTTGATCTTTATTGGCCCTCCCCTGCAGCATCCCCAACACCATAGTCGCCCCAGATAGCGCACCGCACATACACCCGGCGTGACCAAGACCGCCGCCAAAGCCTGATGCCATTTTGAGAGCTTCATCAGAGACATTTAGGTTTAGTAAATCGCGAAAAGCCCGTGCGACTGACTCAGCACAGTTATAGCCTTCTTTAAAATTTTGTCCTGCCAACTCTTTGGCGTTCAAATTGTTTTGCTGCTGTTCTGTCATAAAAAAAGCCCCCCGTTCTAAATTTTGTGTACTGTTCGACAATGCTGTCTTTTTCTACTGCATACTAAACCCTCTGCCTGCGTTCCATTACAGGCAGAGGGTTTCTTAAACAGTGGCCTCCTGTTCGATGAACCCATAAGGCAAACAAATTTTCACTGTTGTTCCGCCCTCTTGCTCACTAAATATCTCAATTCCGAATTGGGAGCCAAAATAATGCTGGATACGTTTATGGACATTGGTGATACCTAAACCCGTAGTTTGCCCTTTGCCTGCAATTCTTTTTTCATTCATAAAAATGCGTTCTATTTGGCTTTTGGTAACACCAACACCGGTATCGATTACCATGAGCTCTACCCGGCTGCCTCGCCGCAGCCCGGAAATATTAATATTGCCACCACCGCGTTTGGGCTCAAGGCCATGAATAATCGCATTTTCTACAAGCGGCTGCAGTGTCATAAATGGAATTCTTTGCTCCAGCAGTTCCTCGGGAATGTTTATGGAAGCCTGAATCCGGTCGCCAAAGCGCATTTCTTGTATCAGCAGATAATTTTTTATATATTGGACTTCTTCGCCGACGGTTACCATCTCATCAATATTACGCAAATTATTACGTAATAGATCTGATAAAGCATAAACCACTTCCTGAGTACGTGGTGCCCCTTCCAAAAGAGCAAGACGCGCAATCGTGTTTAAAGTGTTGAATAAAAAGTGTGGATTGACTTGTGACAATAAAGCCTTAAGTTCAGTTTCCCTTAAGACCTTTTCCAGATCCGCCTTTGCTTTCAGTTCACTCATTAATTGTGTTTGCGCTATGTTAGCCATGGCAATCTCTACAATATAATTTGTCATAATATAAAGCAGATCAGCTGCAGCCCGCACTCGTTCTTCAGGGACAACGCGAATTTCAGCTAGCCTTTCAAGAACTGCACTTTCATCAAGGTTCAGGTCAGCAACACCTTTTAACACCTCACTGGCAAGGTCTATCCCGTCTTGAGGCAATACTACTTGACCAGCTAAAAAGCCACCCAAATGCTGCTGATTTAATATAATCGGTGCTCCCAAATCAGTAAGCCCACTATGGCAGCGGTATACTGAAGGGCATAATTGCCTGGCAGCCATTCTGCCACCGCAGTCATCTGAACCGATACACCGGGCTAGTCCCTCGGGTGTTGAACGAATAAGGTTACAAAACCGGGTAAAATTACTGGGCTTAGTGACTGGCTGCCCGGCACCGTCAACGATGACAGCAGCCAAACCAGTAGCTTCTGAAAATTTGTCCTGAATTTCTTGTAAAACTTTAACATTAACAATATCCGCCAACGTTAAGCCGTGGTTGACATGCATAGTAACCCCTCCATAGCACTGGCCTGTTTTCAGGAAGCATATGGCTATTTGTCAAAATATTTGCTGTGTTGGTATACTATTTTGCCGTCCTAGCAGCAAACTCCTGCCAAAAACAAAAACATTCACACAAGTGAAAAAAAAAACACTCCACAAGGAGTGTTATCTTATACGTCTAACAACTAATGAAGCTATTATACCTCCGAAAATACCGGTAACTAGCTGCGGCCAGCTCATTGCCAGCATAATGCCGGCAGCAAGTTTGGGCGGCACTGCAATAACGGTAAGAAGCCAAACAAATGCCCCATATAAGATCCCGGCTTTTCCTGCCGTTCCCAGGGTTACTGCCAAAACGCGGCCCCAACGCAGACTGGTTAGAAATAGGCTAATATACACTGCGTTGCCTAACGCGACAGGCACAATAAACACCGGCAGCGGTAAAAGCTGCTGGAAATATGCCACCATCGGCGCAATTGCGGCAATCATAAGCGCTGGCCACAAGCCAACCTTTTCTGCAGCTATAAGAAGTGTTGCATTGACTAAACTACCAATAATAAAGGTAGACAGGAACGGCGGCAAGGGAATAAAAAATCGCAGCGACTGAAATATCAGAGTAAGCGCCAGTAAAAGAGCCGCCCTTGTGATAACCTTATGTTCAGACAAACTACCGTCCCTCCTGACTATCTACGCCGCCTGTTATTATAATTGCGTCCGAACATCATATAGGCCAAGAGCGCGAGCAATGCTAAGTTACCTATCATACCATTCATGATTCCTAAGTCTACCAAAACATTGACAGCGGTTAAACCACCGAGAAATATCATTGAACGCTTCATGTCAATAAAGGGATCGCGGCGCAATAGCAGATAAGCTACTCCAAGTACTGCCAAATCGATAACCACCCAAGCTAACGAATTATAAAAAAGATACTTAATCATGCTGCCGACAATCATGGTTGCCAAAACTTGAAACCACATCTGATTCATTTAAATTCCCCCTGTAGTTATATATATCCGGAAAACAAGTTAAGCGGTAAAACTGAATAAACCTTTACTAGATAAGATTATGCCCTACTTTGTAAAATTCCTGCATTTACGTGGATAATCCTAAGAATATCAAAATAAACATGAAATTTTTTCTAATTTGATGTTTATAGTTTTACAAGTTTGAGCATACTTTTTAATGTATCGATTAACTTTTAAGGAGTGAGTTTCCATGAGTGAAGAAAACAGCTTTTCTTTTACTCTGTTTCAGCCGCATCGTACTCGTACACCCAAAAACGACGAACCAGTAATTGAAGTACGTCCTAATGGTCGTATTGTCTTTAACAAAAGAGCCACCCAGCTTTTAGACAACAATCATTTTTGTATGTTAGGTTACGATCCGGAAAAACAGGCTCTCGGCATTCTGCCTATGGAGCAGCTACAGCCTAATACTTTTCCTGTACGTTATGCTGCAAAAGGCGCCTATATCGGAGCAAAGAAGTTCTTTAAGCATTTTGAAATCCTTCCAGACCAGTTAGTTGAAGACACCCCATTTAAAACCGGCGAATTTATTGGAATAAGTCTCTAACCCGCCATACTATATAAGCCAGCACAAAAGTTACTCTACATGGAGTAGCTTTTGTTTTTTGGGAAAAACGTTTTCGCTTGTCAAATATTATCAATTTGCTGTAAAATTAAAACAATAGCTCAATAGAGATAGGAGAATACGTTATGGACAAGCAATCGAACACCTTTATCACCATGCCGGAATTGCGTACTGCTTTTGAAGCCCAAGGATACATTAGCGATAAAGAACTTTTAACTACTGTTTATTTGGCTTTAAAGTTGGAAAAACCGCTTTTGATCGAGGGTGCGCCCGGCGTTGGCAAAACCGAAATTGCGAAAGTATTAAGTAAAGTATTTAATACCGAGCTTATTCGCCTGCAATGTTACGAAGGTTTGGACGAAAACAAAGCCTTATACGAATGGAATTATCAACGCCAGTTGATTAAGATTCAGATGAGCAGAGATAGTGCTTGCCAAAACCTTTCCGAAAATGATGTTTTTTCTCCGGAGTACTTATTAGAACGTCCTTTGCTAAAAGCCATCCGGGCGGAGAAACGCCCAGTACTGTTAATAGATGAGATTGATAAAACAGACGAAGAGTTTGAAGCCTTTTTGTTCGAGATCCTGTCAGATTTTCAAATATCCATCCCTGAGCTTGGCACCGTCAAAGCCAATCACATCCCTATCGTGGTACTGACAAGCAACCATGACCGTGAACTGTCCGAAGGCTTGCGCCGCCGTTGCATTTATTTATATATTGATTATCCACCCATTGACAAGGAAATTAATATCATTCGTACAAAAATCCCTGAAGCTACTGAAAAATTGGCTGTGCAGATTGCTACAGCCGTCAATCATTTGCGCAACAATCTAACGCTTAGCAAACAGCCTTCTATTGCTGAAACGCTTGATTGGACAAGGTCGCTCATTGCTATGCACGCTGACCACCTTAATTCAACCTTGATTCAACAGACTATGGGGCTCTTATTTAAAAACCGCGACGACTTAATGGCCTTCCAGAAAGATTTAGGAGCAGAAGAGCTGTGCACAGTTGTCAAACAGGCAACCGGCAACATACCTACGAGCACAACATGTCACTGCCATGGCGATGAAAGCTGTGGGGGCTGATCGTTTTGAATTCACTTGCTGACAATCTAGTAGGATTTGTTCAGATTTTACGCCAGCTTGGGGTACGGGTAAGCATCGCCGAAACCATTGATGCTGTAGACAGCCTGACAGTCATTGAACATTTTGACCGGGATGAATTCCGAGCGGCATTAAAAAGCACACTAATTAAGAACTCAGAAGATCAAGTTGCCTTTGATAAAGCCTTTAACCTGTTTTTTGTTCCGCCTGAGGCTAAGCAGCAGCAGCAGGAAGTTTGGGATTCTAAACAACAACTTGATCTTGAACAGTCGCAACAGGCTCAGGAAGAACTGGTTTTTCAAGGACGCCCGCTTGATATACCTGACGAACTCAAAGATGTCTATAAGCGCTTGCCTGAACGGGAAAAACAACGTCTACTGGATTTTTTGGAGAAGACATCCTCAGGTCATAATGTGAAAGAATCTTTTCAGCCGGTAGTAGAAAACCTGCTCAAAAGCTCTTTGTCCTTCTGGCAGCGCCAACTATCACCTGAAGATTTAGCCCAGCTTGCTGCCGCTCGCCGACAATTATTAGGCCATGATGAACTTGACCATGTTGTAGACTCAGCAGCAGGACTTGGCGGTACAGGACGGAATCCCTTGCTGTATAAAAACATGCAGGATATTGCCGAGCATGAAATCCCGCAGGTCACGGCCTTGATCAAACGATTGGCGCACAGGTTAACCACCCGTATTTCGCGGCGTTTTCGTTTGACTGGTCGCCGTAAACTCATTGACATTCGCCAGAGCATCCGCCGTAATATGCGCTACGGTGGCACAATGATTGCGTTAAAGTATAAAACCAAAAAAATTCATAAGCCGAATATTGTTGTTATTTGTGATGTATCTGCCTCAATGAAAAAGTATGTTCGGTTTACCTTACCGCTTCTTTTTGGTTTATCCAGTGTTGTAAAAAACATCGAAACCTTCATCTTTGCCAATGATTTAGAGAAAGTAACCGGTTATTTTCAACGAAGTAATGATTTTGCCCAAGTTACTAACGATTTAGTAGCAAGCTCTGCACAAATGGGGCAAGGCACGAATTTATTTAACGCATTGACAAGGTTAAAGGAAGAGCATAAAAAGTTAATATCACCTTCAACTCTGCTCTTTATTATTAGTGATGCTAATACTCTGGCCCCTCTCGAAGCGGCAAGTGAGTTATCTGTCATCAGTAAAAAGGTTAAACGTATTTTATGGCTCAACACCCAGCCGAAAGAACGCTGGGGCCAGAATAGCGCAATACCGTTGTTCTCCAAGTACTGCGCCATGTTTGAGTGTTATTCGCTGGCGCATTTGACCAAAATATTGTCTCTGAACCTAACTCGCCAAACATAATTAAAAAATAAAAAAGGATGTGACCTATTATGTATTTTGACGGACCTTCGTTGCTTGCCCACTACCAGCGCTGGCTTACTACCTACCGCGAGCCGATTGAAACCAAATTAACCACTGCTCTGAGCCACAGAGACCAACAGCAGGCTATGCATAACGCGATGGAAGTTCTGCTTACAGAAGTTTTGCCAATGGCTATAGCTGAGATGATTTTATTTAACAATGGTCGCCTGGAAGAAAAAATGCAGGAAGATGGCGGCGGCTGCTCTAGTTGTGCAACTAATATTATAAAGTAACGAACGAAAAAACTGCTGAAGGCCCAAAGCCTCCAGCAGTTTTTTTAGCAGGATGTACAGTTGCCGCAGTTTTTAGCTGGAACAGGCAAGCCATACAGAACCAGCCGTTTTCCAAACAGCGTAGTTTCGGTATCAATTCGCAAAAGAACCTCACTGCTATAATTTTGGATTGAAGTATGTGCATAAACTTCAGCACCGTCAATCACAAAAGCCTCATATTCAGCACTTTCGTGTTCTTCCGGTTTTCCAAGTTTTACGGAGGGAACAGGAGCTATCGAAGGAGGATTACAACAGTTAGGAATTAAACGTTGCTCAAGTTTCGCTGTAATAATGCCGCCCTCTTGTGCAATAAACTCCTGCGCACGTTCTGTAACTATCATATTCATAGTTTTCTCCACCTTTCTGCTTACTTACGTCCGCATTCTTGGTCAATCATCGCCCAGTACGCTTCTTGAATTTTGCGGGTGATAGGGCCAACAGTACCCTTGCCAACAGGCTGTCCGCTCAGAGTCACAATTGGCGTAATTTCGCTATTGGTGCCTGAGACAAAAGCCTCTTCTGCCGTTTTGACAAACGCCTCGTCAAACTTCTTCTCAACGACTAAGACTCCAAGTTCTGGCGCTATTTTTTCAATAATCAGCGTTCTGGTAACACCTGTCAAGATGAGATTACACCGGGGATATGTCCAGGCAACACCATCTTTAATTACGAAAAAGTTACTGCTGGTGCCTTCAGTAACAAATCCATCCCGGACTTGAATACCTTCGAAGCAGCCGGCTTCTTTAGCCTTTTGTTTACCCATGACATTCCCTAGAAGATTAAGCGACTTGATGTCACATCTGAGCCATCTTTCATCAGGAATCAGTAGGCCTTTGGCACCTTCTAGTTTATTTTTGTCAGGTGCAGCACTGGAAGGGCGAATAGACATCGTCAGACATGGCACTACATTTTCAGGAAAACCATGTGCACGAGGCGATAAACCGCGAGTAATCTGAAGGTAAATTGCCCCATCCATAATACCACTTTCTTTGATTAACAGATCATGAAATTCTTCAAGTTCCTCATATGTATATACTGCTGGAATAGTCAGTTCGCGTAGTGAGCGATATAATCTATCCACATGCATTCTCAGAGCAAAACAGCGCCCATTATATACCCTTGTTACTTCATATACGCCATCGCCAAACTGATGACCTCTGTCCTCCATTGGCACTATGTTTTCATTTAAATCTATTAGTTTACCATTAATTAGACCGATTGGCTTCATGGAAAGTCCTCCCTCGATTTATTAATATACTTTATTACACAGCAGTAGGTAATCTCCTGCCTTTTGCGAAAAAATTCCTAAGCAGCCTATTTTAATGCAGCCAGCACAGCTTGAGCATGCCCAGCGACTTTAACCTTGCGAAAAACACGGGTTATTTTTCCCTGCTCATTGATAATAAAGGTGGATCGCTCGATGCCCATTACTTTTTTACCATACATATTTTTCTCTTTGAATACGCCATACAATTGGCAGACCACCCTGTCAGTATCGCTCAGCAGGAGAAAAGGAAGCTCGTGCTTAGCGCTGAACTTTTCATGCGTTTCAAGACTATCCTTGCTTACACCAAGGATGACAGCCCCAGCAGCAGTAATAGCTTCATACATGTCGCGAAACTCGCGAGCCTCGTCTGTACAACCAGAGGTATTATCTTTAGAGTAGAAATATAGCACTACCTTCTTGCCTTGATATTGGCTCAGGGTTACCTGATTTCCACCAGTTGCCGGCAGAGTAAAATCCGGGGCTGCTTGTCCTTCTTGTACTTGTTCAGACATTTGTTTCCATCTCCCTCGCATAAAAGTTTATTGCAGTTAAAACAGTTACGACCTATAATTAATGGTGATATCTTATATAATACGCAGCCAGTAAAAACAAAATCCTAAGGAGCAGCTCAACCTATGCCAAAACAGCACATATTTGCTCTCGATTACATCCGCGGTATATCCATGTTGGGAGTATTAGGCATTCACACCGGGGCTTATTCACTGGCTTATCCTGCTGTCAATCCACATCTATTTGCGTTATTTGAAATAGTCACCCGGTTTAGTGTGCCAATATTTTTCTTTGTATCTGCTTTCGGCTTATTTATCAGCCAGCCACTCAAAGCAGAGTTCAGCTATCTGGCCTTTATGCGCCGCCGCTTTAAAGCTGTCCTATTGCCATACCTTGCCTGGTCTCTCCTCTACATGCTGCACTATACCTGGGCAAGCGGCGATTTCAGCATTTGGAATAGGCCGCTTGTTTATGAATACTTTTTATTTGGTCTGGCCTCTTACCAGTTATACTTTTTAGTTATTTTGGTTTGGTTTTATGCGTTTATGCCGCTCTGGCGACAACTTGTAAGCTGGATTCTCAAAGCTCCGGCAGTAGGATTACTCAGCCTGCTGCTAGCTCAAATTTCTTTTAATTATTATTCCAGCTATATACTCACTGCAGGATTTGATAACTACTACCTTAACCTTGCTGTACAGCACCGCATGAGCTATCTGATCTTACATTACATATTTATTTTTATCCTCGGCGCTGTTTGTTCTGAGCTTTATCCTCAATTTCAGGCGGCCCTGGAACGTAATAAGCGGCCGGTTTATGCGTTTTTTGCAGCAACACTAGCCGGAATGCTTTGCTTCTACTATTACCTTGTTTATTTCAAGCTCTACAGCCTAGAGCAGGCCGTAAATACTGTCCACCAGCTTAGTCCAATCGGGGTACTGTACACGCTTGGCACAACCTTATTTTTGTTTAATGCTTTCAGCAGACCTTTGCCAGCTAAACTAGCAGCCGTTCTAGGCTGTCTGGGACGCTATTCCTATCTGGTTTATCTTGTTCACCCATTCGTTATGTACTATCTAATCATCAAACTGACTCAGATTGGCATACTGTTAACGGCACCAGTCACCGTAGCATTTTATTTGGCAACACTTGCTTTAAGTTCCTGTTTAGCAGCTATCATCAACAAAGTAGGCGCCCTTAGCCCGTTAATTAGTCTGGCGCTTACAGGGTCACTGCCCAAACAGAGAGCTATTCGGCAAAAAGCATAATGACAGCTTACTCTTAGAAAAAGGCGGACAATTAAATTGTCCGCCTTTTTTTTAAAATAAATACCCAAGCTGTGTCAAACGTTCCCTGTTAGACAGCGTTATTGTGTTTGGGGCATTAAAACTGCTACCATCTGCCGTCAGACGCTTTTGTCGGCGCTTAAGCCGTGTACAATATAAAAATAACAGCTGACAAAACTTCTTTATTGATTTTTGCTGACCGGCATTTGCCGGGCGCTTAATCCAATCCAGATAGAGTTGGTCGATGATATCAGCTGCTGTTGTAGTAAAGCTTTGCCTGGAAACAAACTCCACCAGCTGCAGACATTCTCTCATTAATGTGTAGAGAGCCTGCTGCCGAAACAGATCACTTACAGGACCGGAATTAAGTTCCGCTGTAAGCAGACGGCGACCGGCTTCAAAAAGCGGATAGACAATGTCAAAGCTCTCTGCCAAGCTGCGCTGTGCTACAGCCAGCCTGGCAGCTTGCCCGGCACCGTCAACCGCCTGGCGCCAAGTGTCATTCCCACGAACCTGCACCGCTAGATCGAGACTGAGCATAGATATTGCGCCCGCTACTTGACTAAAGGGATTAAGACTATCCATACCGGCAATATGATTGCATTCGGCAACAATACTTGCTAAAGCGTTATCTGATAACACTTTCTTTTCTGCTAATTGCCTAATGTAATCGGTTAATGGATCAATCATACAGGCATCTCCGGCTTTTACTACCCGGAGCAACCATGCCGTCAATACCCCTACTGCTTGCTCATGAGCCATACTATCGAGCGGTTCGGCGGCAAGCCAGCCTGCCAACTTTGCCTGGATTTCACGGATAAGACCGGCATCTCCCCGGCGCAAAGCAGTAAGGCCGGTTAGTTTTAAGGCCCGCATTACAGCCATACGAACACCAGCATCTTGTGCTGTATATAGGCTGGCAAAAATGACTTCTACTGCCCGGGCGGCCAAAAAATTATGCCGCTGTTTCAAACTGATAACTGCAATCAGGCCAAGCTGCTCCACAACAGCAGGAATCTCAGTGGTGGTCACATTCTTTAGCAGCGGTCGAAAAGCGTCAATACCGTGGCCGGCAGCGTCAGGCTGGTTTGACCGCAACGCCAGGTAAATAGCAGCTGTAATACGTACAGGCTCACCTGCTCTTCCTAAACCATGGCCTAAGGCCAGCTTTAACATGTCAAAAGCCCGATATGCGTTGTCTGCTTTACCGGCAATCAAACTAGCCTTCAACACCTTGTATATCTGCCGCATAACTCGTTTAGCAGCGGCAGCGTTCATCTGCCGCTCTCTGGTTATTCCACTTAGTTGAGACGCGATGTGCCTAAACTGCCAGTCTAGCCGCCTGGTGTAAAACCACCACGCGGCTAAAACTATCCCTGTTAGCACAATCAACAACCATACTGCCATAAGGGTCTCCCTATCTAGCGTTAATTTCTCCCTGGTATACAATACCCCGGGCAGCATCCACGGTAACTATCGCACCATCTTCCAGGCGTTCGGTAGCATCTTCAACACCGACAAGCACAGGCATACCAAAACTTACCCCCACAATAGCAGCATGCGAAGTCAAGCCACCTTCTTCAGCAACGATAGCAGCAGCCTTAGCAGCGTAAGGTGCAGTTTCTTCATCAACACTGTTGACTACCAAAATGTCACCTTCCCGAAACTTGGCTTTAATATCCTTAATAGATGTAGCAATAACAACTTTTCCGGTAACGGCCTGTTGTCCGATCCCCGTCCCGCGCGTTAGAATATTGCCAACTACGTGAACCCTAATCATATTGGTTGTTCCTGACATACCAGCAGGCACACCTGCAGTAACAACAACTAAATCCCCATCTTTAACAACCCCGGCATTTAGCGAGCTGGCGACTGCACTGTGCACCATTTCGTCAGTATTATTAAAGCTGGGTCCCAAGATCGGATAAACCCCCCATAGCAACAGCATCCGGCGCACTGTCTTTTCGCTGGGAGTGACCGCTACAATGGTGGACTGGGGGCGGTATTTTGACACCATACGGGCAGTATATCCAGACTGAGTCGAGGTTACAATAGCCGCTGCGCCCAGTTCATGTGATATTTGCGCAGTCGCATGACTGATAGCGTCAGTCGTTGTGCGCTGCAGTTGGATACCTTTACCCACTAGAATATCGCTGTGACGAAGCGAGGTTTCGGTACGTACAGCGATACGGGACATTGTTTGGACAGCCTCGACCGGATACTGGCCTGATGCTGACTCACCACTAAGCATAATAGCGTCTGATCCATCCAGAATCGCATTAGCAATATCGCTGGCCTCAGCTCTGGTAGGCCGTGGATTGGTTATCATAGACTCTAGCATTTGCGTAGCGGTAATAACCGGCTTACCGGCTTTATTACATTTCTTGATGAGCATTTTTTGAACAAGCGGCACTTCTTCTGCAGGGATTTCCACGCCAAGGTCACCCCTGGCTACCATAATACCGTCAGACACCTTAAGGATTTCATCAATATTGTTTACGCCCTCTGCGTTTTCAATCTTAGGGATGATGTCCATCGTGTAGTTGGCATCTTCCAAAATCTTGCGGATAGCCAGTACATCGGCAGCACGCTGAACGAACGAAGGGGCAATTGAGTCCATTTGATTCTGAATACCAAATAAAATATCAGCAACATCCTGTTCAGATAAAGGCGGAAGATTAACAGCAACCCCAGGTGCCGCAACACGCTTGCGGTCTCCGATTTGGCCGCTGTTTTTAACAGTGGTGATAATGTCGTCGCCTTCAACAGCATCTATATGCAGGCTTACCAACCCATCGGAAATGAGGATGATCTGCCCAGGAGAAACTTCCTGCGGTAATAACTTATGGTTAACAGACGCGATCTCTTTCGTACCAACTACTTCACGGCTTGTTAACACAAACTTCTGGTCCTTTTCTAAATAGACCTTACCTTCAGCAAATAAGCCTAGGCGCATTTCCGGGCCTTTGGTATCAAGCATCAGCGCTACTGGCCGTTTAACATTTTGGGCTGCCTCTCTTACCCTGGCCATTCGCTTGGCATGATCTTCATGCAGGCCATGCGAAAAATTAAACCGGGCAACATTCATGCCCGCCTCCATCATTGCCTCTAGGACACCGGGTTTATCGGTACTAGGGCCTACAGTGCAAACAATCTTGGTCTTTTTTAGCAACTCTAACACTCCTTAATTGAATACGACTTACCGTATCGCGTGTTGACACAAAATCGCGTGAGCTTCATTCGCTTCTGATTCCAAAACCAAAATTTCGTACAAACCATCACCGAGAGCGGAAACAATTCCTGCCGCACGGATGTTAGCAAGTACACCTTCATTACACAGTACGTTTTTATATAGTTCGGCCTGTGCCCGGTTAGAAGCTATGTATACTACCGTCCACATAAGTATCCTCCTATTAGCTTCTTTCAATTAAATAAAATTCCCACCCTAAAACAAATTACTACTATAGGTTTGTTCTCCAAAATTAACTGTATTCCTGCTTCAAAAATGGTTTTTCTGGCAAGCAGCAGCAGCAAAATCTATATTTCAACAAAACCCAAAAATACGCGATAAGGCCCAGGAGTTCCCGGCGGTACTAAAGCAACTCTATCGCCGGATTTTATCCTGGCAGAAGCTAAGGGATAAGCTTTACCATTAATAAATACAGCTTCAACTTGGTTCTCGGAAATTTCTAGCATGTCCAAAAGCTGTTTTCCGCTAACGTCACCATCAATACTCAGGGTTAACGGACTTATCCAGCCACGCTCCTTAAACAAGCTGGCCAAATGCAAAAAACCTCGAATCTCAATTGTTTTTACAGCCTCTTCAGTACTAACCATACTAACCTCCTTATCAGAAAGCCTCGCCACAGGTATAATTCACCATGACTATTATTTTTCCTCTAGCTGAAAAATGTATATTTTTCCAGCTTAAAAAGGTAATTCCTTACGCCTTTAACAACTGCAGGGCTGCCCCTGCCATAACCGCAACCCCATAGTCAAGTGCCTGTTCATCCATATCAAACTTAGGATGGTGGTGAGGATAACTGATCCCTTTTTCCTTGTTACCGATGCCGATAAATATAAAGCAGCCTGGTACTTGTTGTTGATAACAGGAGAAATCCTCCCCTCCCATCGCAGGACTTATCTCAATAACCTGACTCTCACCCAGTACTTCTTTGCCCGCATCGGCCACAACTTCCGCCACCTGAGGGTTATTAATCACTGGCGGGAAACCATAGCAACTATCTAGTGTATAAGTAGCCCCCGAAGCCGCACAAATACCACTGCATATCCGCTCAATACACGCAAAGATTGTCTCACGGACACTCTGGGAAAAAGTCCGCACCGTTCCCTGCAAAACGGCAGAATCAGGTATTATATTGAACGCTTCGCCAGCTTTAAATACGCCCATCGACAAAACAGCTAACTCATTGGCACTAACCTGATTGCCGGTAATCGTCTTTAAGGCCAGCACGATTTGCGATCCCACAAATATGGGATCAACCGTCTGATGCGGCATCGACCCATGACCGCCATGGCCTTGAACAGTAATGGTAAATTGGTCAGGCGAAGCCATCATCGGGCCATAGGTTATACCCATTGTCCCTACTTCGAGAGGCTGCCACAAATGTGCTCCAATAACAACATCCACACCATCTAGTGCGCCATCGGCAATCATATTAAGGGCTCCTCCCGGAAAAAGTTCCTCACTGGGCTGAAACAGAAGCCTGATATTTCCTGTTAATTCATCCCTCATTGCATTAAGTACTCTGGCCACTCCCAGCAGCATAGCAGCATGCCCGTCATGACCGCAGGCATGGCAGATTCCATCATTCTGAGAGCGGTAAGGCTGATCGATTTCATCCTGAATTGGCAGAGCATCAATATCAGCACGAATCGCCACCGTTTTACCGGGTCTGCTGCCTTTAATCTCTGCAATCACCCCAGTACCGGCAGCTTGTCTCAGCTCTAATCCCATAGACCTGAGTTCAGATAATATTTTTTTCTGCGTCTCATACTCCTGACCGCCAAGCTCAGGTGACATCCGGAAGTGGCGACGCATAGCTACTACAAAATCATGCTGTTTCTTAACAAGATCATGGACTGAGTTTTTCATAAGTACCGCCCTTTCTGGTTCAACTCTACTAATCTATATTGGATTTCATATAGTAAATAAATCCACTTTTTAAATATGTACACCAACAAACCTAAAAATCCTGCCTGACGGTCTAATTTACAATCAGGTTCTTTGTTTCAAACATGCATATATTGGCTAAGTACTTGTAAAAAACAAAAAGGCTAGCACCTATTCTAGGTTTAGCCTTTTAACTCAACAAAATTACCAATAATAATAGACTTTATTTCCGTCATACTTGATATAACCATGGCGAAGTTTTTTAATCCTGTTTTCATCGGCCTTCATTTGGGCCATATTCGCATCCTGGTCACTCAAATTAGCTGCCTCAACCGGCGCTGTTGCAGTCGCCATAGCAAAGACAATAACGGAAAGCACGGCAACAAGCAACCTGCTTTTCATATATACCAGCCTTTCAAGATAGTACTGGTATTATTCGCGTCCCAACCGCCAGTTCCTGCCCTCCAAATGACGTACTGTCCTAAGAATTATTTTCCAGGAACTCCTGGCATCCGAACTACCTCTTGGGAAGAACCATTTAAGTCGTCCCGCAGCCAATACAGCGGACGTCGTTTTACTTCCTCGAATATTCGTCCAATATACTCGCCGATGATACCAAGCCCGACAAGCTGCAAGCCGCCTAACATTAAAATACTTGCTGAAGTGGTGGCCCAACCGGGGATTGCATCAGCAGTAAAGATTTTAATATATAAGACGTGCAGCATGAGTGCAAAACTAAAGGAGCCAAACAATAGGCCTAAATAAAAAGCAATTCGCAAGGGTAATTTCGAATAAGATGTAATACCGTCCACCGCAAACTGCACCATCTTTTTTAGAGAAAACTTGGATGTGCCGGCGTAGCGTTTGGGCGCTACAAACTCTATCTGTGCTTGTCTATAGCCAATTGCGCTGATAATCCCCCGGATAAAACGCGCCTGTTCCTTAAAGCTGCGAAAACTTGTCACCACCTTCTTGTCTAGAAGTCGAAAATCAGAGCCTCCTTCTGCTACTTGTACATTTGACATGGCGTTCATTACCTTATAAAACATGCCTGATGTTACCTTTTTGAACAAGGATACCCCTTCGGTGTTCACTCGTACAGTCTGAACTACCTCGTAGCCTTGCTCCCAGCTGCTGATTAACTGTGGCAGCATTTCAGGCGGATGCTGCATATCACCGTCCATCGTAATAACGGCGTCGCCTTCAGCGAAATCAAGACCGCAAGTTAAAGCAATTTGATGGCCGAAATTCCTGGCCAAAACAAGACCCCGTACCCGCTTGTCCTGTTGAGCTAATCTGTCTATGATCGCAATAGTACTATCACTGGACCCGTCATCAACAAACAACAGCTCAAATATATACGGCAGAGTCTCCATATACTTACATACTTCCTGATAGAATACCTCTATATTATCCTGTTCATTATAAACAGGCACAACAATTGAAATAACTTTCATCTTATTTATCCTCCGAAACAAAATTGTTAATTTTTAAGCACCAAAGCGACATCTTTCTGGGTAGCAACAAGCTGTAATTTGCTTTGTTCACCTGGAGGCAAATCCAGGTACGTTGTTTTCCGAATGATGAAATAAGCTTTACCTGAATCGCTTAAAACCAATTCTTTGAATTGTTGATTAGTGGTTAACTCCCTACCTGGAGTTCCGGTATAGTACGAAAATCCCGGACGATAGAATTTTGCGATATAAACCGGAGCTTGTCCATCATAGTGCTCCCGGAACTGCCCTGCCAAAGCTTTTACAGAAAATGACTGGGCCGCGGCCGGCAGTAATTGAATCATTAAGACTATCACAAAAGCTGTCATACCAGCGACCAGTACGCCTATAAATTCAGCATTTCTTCCCTTACGGACAGTAAACCATGCCGCTCCTAGAGCAAGCGCAAAAACCAGTCCTGTCATCACGGCTCCGGGAAAAAGATCTGGTATTGAATTTTTGGCTGTGATGAAAAGACCTGCTTCCAAGCAAATCATTAAGATTGTCAATATCACCGCTGGTTTTCTAAAAATCCCCAATGTCCCTACAGTTAGGCATCTATCGATATACCATCCTACAAGGAGCGCGAGCGGGGGATACATCGGCAGAATATATGAAATAAGCTTAGTCTGCGATACCGTAAAGAAAGCAAACACTACCATTGCCCAGATCACAAAAAAGACAAGTTCACTGCCCTGTTCACTGTCTCTATTCTGGAGTGCGGCCCAGACTGATTGGACTAAAAATATCGTCCAAGGAAAGAACCCCAACAGCAAAACAGGAATGTAGTAATACCAAAGTGTGCCTGAAGAATGCTCAGGCTGAAGAAAGCGGGTTACATTGTGAAAACCTAAAAACGTATTCACAAAATCCATTCCATGAAAATGAAACATGGCTAAATACCACGGAAGCGCGACCGCCAGTACCAGAGCCCCCCCGCTGAAGATTTTCATATACCGCAAAGATCCTAGGTTTCGCGTCAAAATGAGATGGATTAGGATAATAGCGACCGGAAATACAATGCCGATAGGCCCCTTGGTAAGTACTGCCAGTCCGGCAGCTACATAAGCAAGGTAGTATTTTTTCCTCAGGTAGAGCAGCAAACAGGCTGTGATAAAGAACGTCAAGGTAACATCTGTCACCGCAGCCTTTCCTAGATAAAAATATTCCAGGCTAGTTGATAACACCAAGGCAGCGATAAACCCAGCCCGATTGTTTATGATCGACTTTCCACCCATATAAACCATCAGAGCACCAAAGACTGCTAAGCAGGCTGATGGCAGCCTGGCAGCAACCTCGGTCTGACCGAAAACTTTGAACGCACCGGCAACAAGCCAGTAGTACATTGGGGGCTTATCATACCAAAAATCCCCGAATATTCTTGGCGATATAAGGTCATTGGCTGCCAGCATCTCCCTTGCCGTCTGAGCATACACGGGCTCATCCGGATCAAGTAATGGCAATTCCCCCAGCTGGAATAGCATGATAAATCCTGCCACAAGAATGACAGTGATTACTTCAATCCATGTGTTTTTCTTCATGACTTCTTTCGTATCCTTTCTATTTCAAGTGATCTCAACCACCTTGCGATAGGTTAAAACCAGTCTGTCTTCACTGACCAAGTATAAAACATGATTCTGAAATAAAAATGAAATAGCAAAAAAAGCTAACACCTGTTCTAGGTGTTAGCCTTGTAAATCAATAATAATAGGCTTTATTTTCGTCTGCCTTCAATACCCTACTAGTCTAAGATTTATTTTCCAGGTAGCCCTGATCAAATTTTCGCAGTTCATGCCACAGATATGTCCCGGTTAAGAGCGATGACGCAAAATCAGCTACCGGCCCGGCAAACCAAATGCCCTGCAATCCGAAAAAATGAGGCAAGACAAGAATGGCCGGGATTAAGATAATCACTTGACGCGACATACTAAGAAAAATCGCATAACTAGCCTTACCTACTGCTTGAAAATAGTTCGCACCGATAATTTGAAAGCCAATAATAGGGAGCATGATTAAAAACACTTTCAATCCGCTTGAGCCAATGGCAATGAGCTCAGGGTTGTCATTAAATACCCGGATGATTGGCGTAGCAAATAGCTGTGTTGCGATAAATCCCAGGATAGAAACACCTGTGGCTGCATACATACCTAATTTTATAACCTCAATCATCCGCGCGTAATTTTTGGCGCCGTAATTGTAACCTAATATGGGCTGAACGCCTTGGCTAATACCGAACACCGGCATCAGTATCAGCATAGCCACCCGATTAATTATGCCGATCGCAGCCACAGCTAATTCCCCGCCATAACGCAGTAAACTATAGTTATATATTACAGTTACCACACTGGCAGCAAGCTGCATCATAAAAGGCGACATACCGATCTTAACAATCTCATACACAATATCTTTATCCAGGCGGAGGTTTGTCCATCGCAATTTAAGAACACTCTTATCGCTAGTCAAATACCTAAGCACCCAGGTAGCTGAGACAGCTTGGGCAGCCACTGTAGCTAGAGCTGATCCCGCTATCCCCAGCTTGAAAACGAAGATAAACAGCGGATTAAGTGCAGTGTTCAATAAAGCCGCAATCAGCATTGTCGCCATTGCCACCTTAGGATTGCCCTCGGCGCGTATTATATTATTCAGGCCAAAGCCGATATGCATGAATATGCTGCCTATCAGAATAATTCTGGTAAATTCACGGGCATAAGGCAGCACATTGGCCTCGGCACCCAGCAGCACCAAAATCTGATCTAAAAATAAAAGCGTAACAGCTGTCATAGGCAGTACAGCAATTACCATTAAAGTAAACGCATTTCCTAAGATAATTTCTGCCTCGTGGTGTTTTTGCTCACCAAGGCGAATCGATACCAGTGTAGAGGCGCCAATTCCGATTAACATGCCTACAGCCATTAAAATAATCATAATGGGAAAAGCTATTGTTACAGCCGTAAGGCCAATATCACCAACCCCGTTACCGACAAATATACTGTCGACAATATTGTATAGGGCGTTGACCACCATTCCCACTATGGCTGGCAGAGAAAAATCCCACAACAACTTACTGATTTTTTCCTGGCCAAGGGCCTGGGATTGATCCATAGGTTCCCTCCCTCAAAAATAAAGAATCCATTATAAGCAATAATGTACCCTTTTGTGATACGCAATATCAATTTATTACACTTCAATAGAATATTATACCATCTCAGTGGTCCCCTAGCAGGTAATCTGATAATTAAGTCGAATGTATTAGCAGAAAATTTTATATTTTACTACTAGATTAAGGAGAGTGGGTATGGCAACGGTTACATTAACAATTGACAATAAACAACTCCAGGTTCCTTACGACACCACAGTGCTTGAGGCTGCGCGTTTAGCCGGAATTACCATTCCGACACTGTGCTACCTGGCCGATTTAACGCCAGAAGGCTCCTGCCGCGTCTGTGTGGTTGAGGTTGAAGGTGCCCGCACGTTAGTTACAGCCTGTACTTATCCTGTCGCCGACGGTATGGTAGTCCGCACCCAGTCAGCTGCCATTCGTGAAGCCAGAAAAACCGTGGTTGAGCTGCTTCTGGCCAGCCATCCTCAGGATTGTCTACACTGTCAGAGCAATCTAAGCTGCGAATTGCAGCAATTGTCTATTGATCTGGGGATTCGTCAAGTGCGTTTTGACGGCGAAAAGCGCCAGTACGCTATCGATGACAGTAACCCATTCATTATCCGAGATAACAATAAATGTGTACTTTGCGGCCGCTGCGTCCGGGCTTGTAAGGAGCTCCAGTGCTGTAACGTACTTGAGTGGGCTTATCGCGGTTTTGACAGCAAAATCACGACAGCGTTTGATACCCCTACAGACCAATCAGACTGCGTATTCTGCGGTACTTGTGTTGCCGCCTGCCCTGTGGGCGCTCTTACAGAAAAGCCGCTGTATGAAGCCGGACACCCCGATAAAAAGGTGAAAACGACCTGCCCCTACTGCGGCGTTGGCTGCAATTTTGACCTGAATGTCAAAGACGGTAAAGTTATTGGCGTTACGTCTAACCCTACCAGCCCGGTTAACGGGCGGATGCTCTGTGTAAAAGGCCGGTTTGGCACTGATTTTATCCACAATCCTGACCGCCTGACTTCGCCCTTAATTAAAAAAGACGGCGAGTTTGTGGAGGCTTCGTGGGATGAGGCGCTCAGCCTGGTGGCCGATAAGTTTGCTCACATTAAAGCCGAACATGGCGGCGATGCGATCGCAGCTTTAAGCTCAGCCAGATGCACTAACGAAGAAAACTACCTGATGCAAAAATTCATGCGCGCAGTGATTGGTACGAACAGTATTGACCACTGCGCCCGTGCCTGACACAGCCCCACTGTGGCCGGTCTGGCCACCTCATTCGGTTCCGGGGCAATGACTAACTCGATTAATGAGATTCCTTTTACAAATGTAATGTTTATTATTGGGGCCAATCCGACAGAAGCACACCCGATCATTGGTGCGAAAATGCGGCAAGCCTTACGGCGCGGAGCCAAGCTGATTGTGGCCGACCCGCGTAAGACCGAGATGGCCGGTAAAGCCGATGTCTGGCTACGCCTCACACCTGGCACCGATATTGCACTGATTAACGGCCTGATGCGGATTATCTTAAAGTCAGGCTGGCACAAACAGGACTTTATCGACTCGTGTACTAACGGCGTTGATGCAGTTGCAGCCGGTGTCGAAAAGTACACCCCCGAATATGTTGAGCAGATTACCGGTGTACCGCAAGATTTGCTCTATAAGGCGGCAGAGATCTACGGCACTGCTGAACGGGCCCAGATTTTCTATACAATGGGCATTACTGAGCATACCTGTGGGACTGATAATGTCATGAGTCTGGCCAACCTTTCGCTCATGACAGGCAATATCGGCAAACCTGGTACAGGTGTTAACCCGCTGCGCGGCCAAAATAATGTACAAGGCGCCTGTGATATGGGAGCATTACCTAATGTATATCCCGGTTACCAGCAGGTGGTCAATCCGGCTGTACAGGAAAAGTTTGAAAAGGCGTGGGGTGTCAAACTGTCCGAAAAGGCCGGTCTAACCAGCCCCGATATGTTTGATGAAATTAGCCACGGTAATTTGAAAGCCATGTACGTCATGGGTGAAGACCCTGTCCTAAGTGATGCGAATGCGAATCATGTTAAAAAGGCGTTTGCCAAGCTTGATTTCCTGGTAGTACAATCGCTTTTTATGACCGATACGGCAGAATTGGCTGATGTTGTTTTGCCTGCCGCTACTTTTGCTGAAAAAGACGGTACGTTTACCAACACTGAACGCCGTATTCAGCGGGTACGCAAGGCCATTGACCCCCTCCCTGGTACCAAGACTGACGGCGACATTATTATGGAACTGTCCAACCGTATGGGCTATTCCATGAATTACACCAATGCCAGTGAAGTTATGGAGGAAATTACGCAACTTACCCCCAGTTATGCTGGTGTCACCTATGAGCGGCTTGAAGAAAGCGGTTTGCAATGGCCTGTCCCAACTAGAGAACATCCTGGCACACCGGTACTGCATGAGTCAGGTAAATTTGTCTGCGGTATTGCCCGGTTTGTCCCGGTTGAGTATCAGCCGCCAGCGGAGCTGCCTGATGCCGAGTATCCGTTGCTGCTGACGACAGGCTTGACGCTGTACCACCACCGGGTATCTACTGTCAAGCGCTCAAGAAACCTCACCAAGTTCCGTCCTGAAGAACAAACTATGCTCCATCCGGATGATGCTAAAAAATTGGGGATTGCCGATGGGGATAAAATAGCCGTTGCTTCACGGCGAGGACGGGTAGAAACCAAGGCCTGGGTCACTGACAGGGTTCCGCCCCGCTTGGTATGGATGTCCTTCCACTTCCCTGAAACACCAACAAATGAATTGACAAATGATGCGTATGACAAAGTAACCAAGACGTACGAGTACAAGGTATGTGCCGTTAAAGTTGAAAAGATCGCGGCAGAGAAGTAGTCATTAATTACATAAAGTAAAGTGAAGCGAGATTGCCACCTGGCAACCTCGCTTTTTTTGCCTCTTGTTGTAGTAACTACGCCTTCTGTTGCCGATAATTTACTTCTGTATTTACGCAAGTGACCAGTGGCTTGCCTGCTAACCCAAGCAGCAGGTTCTCTGCCGCCAACAGCGCCATCTTGTTGCGGGTTTCAGTTGTTGCGCTGCCGATATGCGGAGCAATTAAGATATTTGGCAGTTTTATGAGCGGATGGTCTGCCGGCAGCGGCTCAGGATCGGTAACATCCAGCGCGGCGTACGCAATCTGTCCATCTGCCAGTGCATTGTATAAAGCCTGAGTATCCACTACCGCACCTCTGGCAGCATTTATAAAATATACTGTTGGCTTCATCCTGGCAAACTCTTTAGCGCCAAACAGCCCCCGGCTTTCAGGCGTGAGCGGTGTCAGCACCACAATAAAGTCAGCCTCAGTTAACAGATCTTCAAAAAGGCGGTACTCAACGCCCAGTACCTCATGATTAGGTCGCGGCCGACGATTATGATAGATAACCTTCATACCGCTAGCCTGCGCCCGTCTGGCAACAGCCGTGCCAATGGCTCCCAGCCCTACGATCCCCAGTGTCTTACCGTACAAATCTACGCCAAGGGGCAGAGATGCTCCAGGCTGCCATTTGCCTGCCCGTACCCAGTCCCAGCCTTCATGGATACGCCGCGCGGCCGTTAAAAGCAGTCCAAAAGCCAAGTCTGCTGTTGTCTCTACAAGTACTCCGGGTGTGTTGCCAAACGGAATTTTCCGGTTAGTGCAGGCCTGGATATCAATATTGTCATACCCTACCGCCGGTTGAGCAATTACTCTCAACTTAGGCGCAGCTGCCAGTAATTCCTCATTAACCGCTATATTGGGCAAAACAAACAAGCCCTCGGCATCCTGAAGCCACCTGGTCAACTGGCTTAGCGTAGGCGGCACAGGCCGATCCCACTGCAGCACTTCGCATTGCTCTTGTATTGCAGCCAAAGCTGGCGGCATAATTCGTCCCGCGATTACAACTTTATACTTGTCCATAAAATTCACCCCATGTAACTTCTTTTTATAATATATTCAGCTTATCGGTATTAAAATCCTTGGTAGGTAATAAAAAAAGGCAAACCCACGTTCATGGGATTGCCCTTCTAATACCCAATATAGCAATTTAAGCCTTTTTTTGAGCAAACTTAATCGTTTCTTCAATACGCTTAACCGGCAGAACGCGCATAAGGATCAGGCAAATAATACACTCCGGAACTAAATAGCTAGCGTTAAAGACAAGTGAATAAAGATATGGTGACATACCTTTAGGCGCATAGCTGGCAAAGAAGACAATTCCTGAAATATAATGACAGATAAAGCGGGCAGAAATTCCGGCTATCGTTCCTACAACCATCCTATCCTTAAAATAGCCAGCCAAACCAAGAGCCATGAACGGCAGCGGATAATCGAACAGCACTTGTATTGGATGCAAGATATACGGACTCTGAATCAGGTTAACTATTCCATACACAAAACCGGTAAGAAACCCCACTTCAGGTCCATAATAAACAGCCATCAGCAAAATCGGCAGCATACTTCCCAATGTGACACTGCCACCCTGTGGCATTTTATATAGTTGAAAAGCATGTAGTATGGCAGCCAACGCAATGGCAAGGCCTATATGCGCCATAATTCTTGCATTGAACTGGACTTTCTTCATCTTAATCAGGCCGATTAGTAGCACTACTACGCCGACCAGAGTCAACACAGTTGTCGGACTAGAAATAACGGTAACTACATTCTCACTAATTGATGCTTTCACAAAATCTTCACTCCTATGTATCAGTTTTAATGAATCGTATGCCACGGTTCCGTAACCCCCACGGCAGAACTAAAAACCGTGCCCCAGTAAGACACGGCTTATTTTACAGGTCGCTTCCCTACGCTGGCATTACCCAGATCAGGTGAAAGGGTAATGGACAAGCCATTTCTCAGCCCGAAGGCACCCCTAGCACAATTTAAAGTTTTCATTGACTGCTTTAATCATAATACATTTTTTCCCACTATACAAATGTTTTTTATTTACAAAACCTTTGAGAAGCACAAAAAAAAAGACGCCGCGCGTCTTTTTAATTGTTCCAATTATCGCCATTGTCTAATATAACGTCATCGTTTGTTAAGTCCAGGCCAGTATCAGTAACGTAATTCGGCATCATATCCGGCATTGTACATCACCTTTCTACTAACACAATACATCTGTCCTTAGGCACACTATATCATAAGTATCAAGGTTTGTCTAACGGATGTTTATGGCAGCTAAATAAAAACCCCGTCGCTCGCGCGAAGGGGCCTCATTACTATTGAAGCGATTCTATGCGGGTAACTACCTGCTCAGGTGTCATACCGGCTGCATCAATAACCGGAGCTTTGGTAACAGTGCTTTGAATGTCCATTAGGTTATTATCCATGCCCATTACTACACACGCCATCACACTTTCTTTGCTTTTAGGACTCACTACAGTGTAGCCTCTTTTTTCTAATGCTTGTTTAATTGTTGATAAATTATCTTCTACTGCAACTTTTTTCGCCATAAGAACACCCCCCTTCGTTGTTATTATAGCCCGAAGGTAAATCATCCATTACTTTAACCTAATACTGATGTCAGCCGCTTTAACTGATTGAGTAATAAGCCCACTGGAAATTATATTCACACCGACTGCAGCCAACTCAGGTACCTGTTCTATGGTAATATTGCCTGATACTTCCACTAGCGATTGATTATCAATAATCTCTACTGCTTGCTCAATCATGGTTATCGACATGTTTTCAAGAGCAATGACATCGACGCCTGCAGTTACTGCTTCTTCGACTTGATCTAAGGTTTCGACTTCAATTTCGATTTTTACAAAGGGTGAAAGGTGCTGACGGATTTTTTCGACTGCTGGAGTTATGCCACCTGCAGCCTGAATATGATAATCTTTAATGAGAGCCATGTAGTCAAGAGCATAGCGATGACTTTTGCCGCCACCCATTTTCACTGCGTATCTTTCCAGCATTCTCAGGCCAGGGGTTGTCTTTCTGGTATCGGCAATAAGCGCCCCGTTATCACCAGCCGCTTCCACAAAACGGCGAGTCTCTGTAGCAATACCGGACATACGCTGTAAAAAATTGAGCGCTACCCTCTCGCCACTTAGCAGACTACGAATTGGTCCTTCAATAATGGCAAACTTTTCACCGGCTGGTATTCTGGCTCCATCGTTATATCTAAAAGCAATTTTAATATTCCTGTTAAGTAGAGAATACACCCGGGAAAATATATCTTTTCCAGCCAGCACCATCTCTTCTTTTGCCAGTAAATAGCCTTCAGAATAGTGATCATCCGTAAAAATAGCCTGACTGGTAATATCGCCAACACCAATATCTTCTTTCAGGGCTTGCCTGAGCAGTTCTTCGACAACCAGATTATTCATGGTAAAAAGCCTTCCTTTCCATCATAATGTCTTATCTAGCTCTTCCCTATTTTGTCCAGGCCAATAAAAAACATCCCCGCCTTAATAGGCAGAGATGTTTGGTTAGTTATTAGATTAGGCCCACCACATCTGGGCGGCCGGCTCGCGGAACAAACAGCTTTTTAAACAGGCCACCGCTTTAGCAAATCCCTCTTCCGATGAAGCCAGGCAGTCCTCGTGCTCAATGCTGAGAACATGATCATACCCGATCATTCGTAAGGTGCTAACAATGGCTCTCCATTGCTGTTCACTCATTCCGTACCCTACACTTCTGAAAATCCATGACCGCTCGGTTATCTGGCTGTATGGCTTAACGTCCAGTACGCCATTCACCTGAATGTTGCTTTTATCAAGGTAGGTGTCTTTGGCATGCACGTGGAAGATAGCACCAGCCTTGCCCAATACCTTAATGGCCGTTACCGGATCGATGCCCTGCCAGATTAGATGGCTGGGGTCAAAATTAGCCCCCATTGCCGGTCCTACTGCCGCACGAAGCTTGAGGAGCGTTTCCGGATTGTACACCATGAAGCCAGGGTGCATTTCGAAAGCTATTTTGGTTATCCCATGCTCTGCCGCAAAGGCTGATTCCTGTTGCCAATAAGGAATGAGCTTTTGCTCCCACTGCCACTTTAAAATATCTAAATAATCGGGCGGCCAAGCGCAGGTAACCCAGTTGGGGTAACGTGACTGCTCGGAATCACCAGGGCAGCCTGAGAAAGTATTGATGCATTCCACACCGAGTTGCTCGGCTAACAACACGGTTTTGCGCCATGTTTCGTGAAAACTGCGGGCAATCTCAGGCTGCGGATGTAACGGATTGCCGTGGCAGCTTAAAGCACTAACAATAAGCTCCCGTTCCTCAAGCGCCTGGACAAATTCGTGTAGCTTGGCGCTGTCAGAAAGCAGTTCATCCGGATTGCAGTGTGCGTTGCCCGGATAGTTGCCTGTGCCAATTTCGACAGCATCAAGACCATAGCTTTTAACAACGTCAAGCGCCTCTATAAAAGGCTTATCCTGAAACAAGACAGTAAGTACACCTAATTTCATGCTTCTCCCCTCCTATACCGCTCTCACTAAAGAGTTTTCTTTTAATATGCTACCTTAACCCAGTGACTTGAGGTATGACTGGTTAAAATAGCTTCAATAATACACATAATCCGGTGCCCATCGGCAAATGTGGCGAAATCAGCTTTATCGGCAGCCGGATTTTTACCGTCTCTGATAAAGCTATAGAAGTTGTGCATCATGTTGCGCACCCCGTCAGGCCAGCCTTCGTTATGGCCGCCGGGATGGCGGATATAGGATTTGGCTTCAGTTAAATAAAGCGAGGGATCAGCCAAAAGCATTTCGTTAGGCCGGTCACGATGACCAAACCATAGTTTCTCGGGTTCCTCCTGATTCCAAAAGGCAGCTGATTTACTGCCATCAATTTCAAAACTAAACCGGTTTTTTCGTCCGGCACTGACTTGAGACACAGTAAATACGCCGCGCGCTCCGCCGCTGAACCTAACAAGAACAGTAGCGTAGTCCTCTGTGACTATAGGCACCTCATCATATTGGCCTTCTGCCAATTCCTGTGAGCTAAATGTGCTTACTCCGGCTTTCGCCCGTTTACGTACAGGCAGAATTGTGGCAATATCAGCGTAAACCTCGGTGATGCTCTGACCTATAACATGCTGGACAGTATCACACCAATGTGAGCCAATATCGGCCAACGCCCGGGATTTGCCGCTGATTTTAGGTTCAAGCCGCCAGTTATAGTCAGTGTCTTTTAACAGCCAATCCTGAAGATAGCTGCCATGAACAGTATATACGCTGCCAAGCTGATTTTGTGCCAGCATTGCCCTCAGTTGCTGGACAGCAGGATACTGCCGGTAGTTAAAGTTGACACCGTGAACAATGCCTTGCTCATTTGCCAGTTTGAGGATTTCTCCCGATTCTGAGGTATCCATTGCGAGCGGTTTTTCTGATAGCACATGTTTGCCGGCAGCAATGGCCTCTTTGTTGATTTGATGATGCAAAAAGTTCGGTGTACAGTTATGGATCACAGCTATCTCAGGGTCAGCCAACACTTGCCGGTAATCGCCGTAAGCCTGGTCAATGCAAAGCTCAGCCGCTTTTTGTTCAGCCACTTCCTGTGAATACTCGGCAATGGCCGCTACGTCAACATACCCCAGTCGCCGCACTGCCTCCACATGCACCGGCCCAATAAAGCCACTGCCAATAATGGCAGCTTTGATTTTTCCTTTCATATTGCCGGCTCCTTTCTACTCTTTTTTCTGTAGTAATACTGCGGTAATTATAATCAGTCCTTTTACCATACCTTGCAGGTAAGGGGATATATTCATCAGGTTAAGCGTGTTATTTAGGATTCCTAAAATGAGTACACCAAAGAACGTGCCGATAATTGTTCCTTTGCCACCAGACATTCTGGTGCCGCCGATAATAACGGCAGCAATCGCATCAAGCTCATAGTTAATGCCTGAGCTGGCCGAAGACATGGAATTAAGGCGTGAGGATTCAATAACGGCAGCCAAAGCAGTCAGCATACCGCCCAGCATATAAATGCCGGTCTTGACCATGTTAACATTGATAGCCGACAGCAGGGCAGCCTTCTCATTGCTGCCGATAGCGTAAACATAACGTCCAAACGGGGTCTTTTGCGACAATATATACATGAGGACGGCACAGGCCAGAAATATGAAAACAGGGTAGGAAATCCCGCCAATTTCCCCACTGGCAATTACCGTGTACTCATTAACTTTACTGACGATACTGCCGCCTTTGGCATAGTACAATACGAGCGATCGCGTAGAAGCCATAACCCCAAGAGTGACGATAAATGGCGTTATCTTGCCTTTGGTTATTAACAACCCGTTGATTACACCGATAAAAGCTCCGGCCATAAGGGCAGCCACAAGGGTGGCGGTGATACTCTGCGTGAAGTTCAAGACAGTAAGCGCCAGCGCGCCCACCAGCGCCAGTACAGCGCCTACCGATAAGTCAATGCCGCCCGAGATGATAATAAGCGTCATTCCCAGTGAAATAATGCCAATAATCGATACCTGCCTAAGGATATTGATGATATTGGAAGAAGTCAAGAATTCACTGTTGGCCAAACTGGCCAGTACAGCAATCACCAGAAAAGCCATAATAATACTGTATTCTGTCTGCAATCTGGTAAGCTTTTTCCCCATACTGTTAGATACGCTCTTATTGGCTGGCGTTTCCATATTGCTCACATGTGGCTCCCCCTTAGCCCACCCGCTTGGCGCCGGTGGCATACATCATAATTGTTGCTTCGTCAGTCTGCTCCCTGGGCAGCTCAGCCGCTATTTCACCATGGTACATGACAAACACTCTATCGCAAACCTTTAGTATCTCCGGCAGCTCAGAAGAAAGGATCACTATGCCTTTGCCCTGTTTAGCCAGTTCAATAATAAGCTGATAAATCTCACTTTTAGCGCCAACATCAATACCTTGGGTGGGGTTATCCATAATAATGATCCGGGAATCGGCTTCCAGCCATTTGGCTAATACTACCTTTTGCTGATTACCGCCGCTTAAACTCACAATTGGCAATGAAGAATCTGCTGCTTTGATATTTAATTTTTCCTTGTTCTGCCAATACCGCTTCTCTTCCAAATCGTTGTCAATGAAGAATCTATTTTTCATTTTGGAAAGTGAAGCTAACGTAAGGTTTTGCAGCACACTCATATCTTTAATAATCGCGTTTTCTTTCCTGTTTTTGGGCACTAGCCCAATACCATGCTTGAGCGCCTGGCACGGGTGTCCCATATTAATTTTTTTGCTATCTACATATAGTTGGCCAGCGTCATAGCGGCGGCAGCCAAACACGCATTCAAACAGTTCTGACCGTCCATCGCCGGTCAGTCCGGTAAACCCTAGGATTTCCCCTTCATGCAAAGCAAAACTGACATTCCTGAAATATCGTCCTGAGGACAATCCCTCCACAGCAAGCAGCAGGCGCCCGAGCGCCCTTGGCTGATAATATTGAAGGGAAGCTACGTCTTTGCCAACCATCAATCTGGCCAGATGTTCTTCATCACTTTCCTCTGTACAACCGGTCTTGGCAACCGCTCCGTCGCGCAAGACAGTATAGCTGTCACAGATTGTCAAAACTTCTTTGAGCTTATGGGAGATAAAGACTATACTGACACCTGACTGCTTTAGTGAATTCATAAGCTTGAATAGGTTGCTTACCTCATGATCAGTTAACGAGGTTGTCGGTTCGTCCATAATAATAATTCTGGCATCTTGGAGTAAGGCCTTAGCAATCTCAACAATCTGCTTATAGGAGGGCTCAATATCGCGAACATAGGCCTTGGGATCCAGATCAACCCCCAGAATTTTTAAAATCTCACTAGTTTTGTCACACATGTCCTTGGTTTTAACCAGGCCAACTCTATTGGTCAGTTCCGCACCCAAAAACATGTTTTCATAAACCCTTAAATCACCGACTAAATTTAATTCCTGGTGGATAAAGCTGATACCCAAGGATTTGGAGACATGGGGGTTAGGTATTTGCACCTGGTTATCCTCTAGGTATATACTTCCTTCATCCATTGCCAGCACACCGCCTACTATATTCATCAGGGTGCTTTTACCGGCGCCGTTTTCCCCAATCAACGCGTGAATTTCTCCTTTTTTGAGAGAAAAGTTCACTGCTTTCAGCGCGGACACGCCACTGAAAGATTTTTTTATGTTTACCATTTGTAAAGCATATTCTCCCATGCTGGCCTCCTCTCCCAAGCTACATTTAGAAAACTGCGGCAAGATCAAGCTTGCCGCAGTCTTTGTTTGTATTAGTAGTTGGCTTTGGCGTCGTAATATTTGTCAACGTTTTCTCTGGTAATAGCGTTAGCGGGAATTACAGTCACTTTTTCTTTAGGAGTATTGCCTTTAAGAATATTTACAGCCAATTTTACGCCATCTTTGACCATAAGCGGCGAGTAAATAAATGTAGTCATTTCGATGTCTTTTTCGTTCTTAATCATTTCATAGTATTCTTTATTGCCGCCAGCACCGGTTAATAGCTTGATATCAGTCCGCTTGGCTTCTTTAATGGCTTTGATAGCACCTAATGCCATTTCATCGTCGAGTGTGAACACGGCGTCAATTTGCTTATGTGCCTGCAACATGTTCTGCATTACAGTGTAGCCTTTTTCTTTTTGGAAGCCGCCGTCCTGCATGGCTAAGACTTTAATATCCGGGAAAGCCTTGATGGTTTCCTCAAAACCGCCTGTACGCAAGGTATTTACCGAAGATGGGGGCGCTGAAATAATAACAACATTTCCTTTGCCTTTAAGTTTATCGGCAATAAACTTAGCACCGTTTATCCCGATCCCTTTATTGTCACCTTTTACTACGGCGGTGAAATCGTCGCTTTCAATCTCGCGGTCAACCACGATAAGCGGAATATTAGCCGCCTTAATTTTTTTGGCGACAGGAGTCATAGAGGCTGATTCAATCGGCAGCATTACTATTGCACTGACTTTTTTGGTGATAAGGTCTTCGATATCGCTAGTCTGTTTATTGGGGTTGTCGGCGGTGGTAATGATGTATTTAACTCCTTGGGCTTTGGCCTCATCTTCAGCATTCTTAATAATGGCACCCAGCCAACCATGGTCAGCAGCCGGGAATGACAGACCGATAACAATCTCTTTTTTTGCATCCGCTTTGTCGGCGGCCGCAGGCTGCTGGCTTCCACAGCCTACCGCTCCTATAACCATAGCAAACACCAAGCTGATAACTAGCCACATTTTACCTGTTTTTCTCACGTCGTAACCCTCCCAAATTTTGACTCTAAGGACATCTTTCTGTTCCTATCCCAAATCTACCGTGAACATCCCCCCTCAGCCAAGTAGTTTGCCTTGTACATATTTTGAGACAACCCGCACGACTGCCGCACCACCATTTGGTAAGGTAAAACAATTTGCCTGCGCTCTAAATCCTCGCCACGAATTAACTTTAAGAGCATATTCATGGCCTCTTTTCCAATCTCGAACTTAGGTTGGGCAATCGTTGTAAGTTGCGGCTCAACAAGCGAACATAACTGAATATCGTCAAAACCGGAAACCGCGATATCTTCTGGCACCCTAAGCCCTTTTTCCTTAATGGCTTTCATCGCCCCGACCGCCATCTCATCATTAGAAGCAAAAACTGCTGTTGGCGGGTTATCAAGTGCCAGAAATTTCATCGCGATGTCATAGCCGGCTTTGACTGAAAAGTTACCTTCTTGAATTAACGTTTCATCAACAGGCGCTTCATTCAAAAGCATTGCCTGGCGATAGCCTTTTAACCGATCCCGGCTCAAAATAACGCTCAACGGCCCCGTAATACAGCCAATCCGGCGGTGTCCCAGCCGGACTAAATGTTCAGTAGCCTGACGCGCGGCGCTGACATTATCAATGGCTACAGTAGGAATATCATAGCCTTCGATATATTCACACGCCAGCACAACCGGAATTACTCTACTGATAGCATAAATCTCTTCTTTAGGAATCCGAGCTGTTGCCAAAATCAGGCCGTCAACAAGCCTCTCTTTAGCCAATTGTATGAAATCCTTTTCAGATTCGAGACTGTTGCCAGTGTCACCCAACAGCACATGATATCCATTGTTTCTAGCCACTGTTTGAAAGCCCTGAACAATCTGTGCGAAAAAATTATTAGTAATGTCAGGCAGCACAACGACTACTGTTTTTGATGACATCTTTCGCAAATTACTGGCAAGACGGTTAGGCCTGTAATCCAGTGCTGCTATGGCTTTAAGCACTCTTTCCCTGGTTTCATCGGCAATGTATGGATTATCAGATATAACCCGCGATACTGTTGATATGGATACCCTAGCCAATTGTGCGACCTCTGCCATTTTTACCATAACAATATTTAATCCTCTTTCAAATTATTCTTATTAGTTTCAAGTATTTTTCTGCAATCGTTTGTAGAAATTATTTCAACATTCTGCAAAAAACTCCTGCTTAATTCAGGAGTTTTTTCAGGTATTTTCCATTTTGATTATATTTGCTATTTACCAACATGATAAATCGGGTATGAACCAAAATTTTTGTACCACAAACATTTTGCTTCAACGGCGCTAACAGCGGCAGCAATATTGCTTTCCATTGTACTGCCTTCAATATCAAAAAAGAAAATATACATACCCAGCCCGGTGCGGGCAGGACGTGACTCAATCCGCGTTAGGTTGACTTCTCGGTTGGCAAATTCCTGCAGTATGTTGCATAAACTTCCTGGCCGTTCGCCATTAATCTGGCACACAAGCGTTGTCTTGCTTTTGCCCTGTACGTTGTTTGCTGGTTGTCGTTCCAAGCCGATGAAGCGTGTCGAGTTAGCCTGATTATCCTGAATATCGGCTGCCAACACAGTTAGCCCATATATTTCGCCTGCTTTCAAACTACCTACAGCGGCATATAAGCCATCGCTTGCAGCAACTATTCTGGCCGCCTCGGCTGTACTCTCAACCGGCTTTATTTTGGCCTGAGGATATAGATTTGCCAGTGTTTTGCGGCATTGGGCAAGTGCTTGGGGATGGGAGACGATGGCAGCAATTTCTTGGCTGTCTTTTTTAGCCAGCAAATTATGCCGGACAGGCAAAACAACCTCTTTAGTGATATATAGGTTAACGTCATGGGCAATGGTATCTAACGTAATATTGACCGATCCTTCCAGCGAATTTTCCACAGGGACGATACATTCATCAACCTCACCTAACGCAACCGCTCTAATAGCGGCATCAATACCGGCAAACGGTTTCAAACAGGCTTCGCTTCTACTATATAAACGTAGCACGATTTCTTCACAATATGTTCCTTGCGGTCCCAGATAGCCAATTTTCCTCATTTAATAATCCCTCCCAAAATAAAAAACTCCCGTCCTGTAAAAGGACGAGAGTTAACTCGCGGTACCACCTTTGTTATCCGCTGCCCGCGGATCACCTCATAAAGTACGGGCTTAGCACCGATACTCCCCTTCGCTGATAACGGTGAAGGTCTCCGGCTCCGCCTACCATCTGCGACGCGCGTCAATCAGATTTCAGCAAGCAACTCCAAGGCGAACTTCAGCAGACCAATCCGTGCCGGCTCTCAGCCTCCCGGCTCTCTGTAGCGGAACTAGTATACCTACTTTTCCTCTTCATGGTTTTTAACACTATTTTTCCTAATATACCATGCGCTCGTTATATATTCAAGCGAATTTTGTCTTGATTGGCATTAGTTTTACTAACGAAGTTTTCCAAAATCATTATCCCCTTAGGCGTCAAGATTGACTCCGGATGGAATTGTACGCCTTCTATATCAAACTCCCGGTGCCTAAGCCCCATAATCAAACCGTCTTGTGACGTAGAAGTGACCTCCAGGCAGTCTGGCAACCCTTCTTTTTCTACGATTAGTGAATGATATCTGCCTGCAACAAAAGGTTGAGGAAGCCCCTGATAAAGGCCTTTCCCTCTATGAATAATATACTCGGTCTTGCCATGCACCGGCAGCGGTGCGCGGATAACTCGCCCGCCAAACACCTCACCAATGGCCTGATGACCAAGACAAATCCCCAGTATCGGTATTTGCCCGGCGAACAGTGCTATAACCGCTTTACTTATCCCGGCATTAGCCGGTGTTCCCGGCCCGGGCGAGATAATGATGCCCCTATAACCCGCATTACTTATCTCATCCAGCGAGATCTTGTCGTTGCGAATGACTGTGACCTCATAGCCTAAACTGGCAACATATTGATACACATTGTAGGTGAAGGAATCATAATTATCTATAAGTAAGATCATGTCATTTTGCCTCCTCTACTAATTGCATTAAGACTCGGGCTTTATGCATGATCTCACGGTATTCCATCTCTGGCACGGAATCAGCGACAATCCCCGCCCCTGTCCGCACAGTGACCTGCTGGCCGTCAATAACTAACGTGCGGATCGTGATGCAGGTATCCATGTTACCCCGGAAGTCAAAGTACCCCACAGCGCCGGCGTAAGGACCACGGCTGTCGCCTTCCAGCTCATAAATAATCTCCATGGCCCGCACTTTAGGCGCGCCGCTCACCGTACCTGCCGGAAAGCACGCGGCCAGCACATCAACCGCCGAAAACCTGGGGTCAACCTGACCTGATACTTCTGATACAATATGCATGACATGTGAGTATTTCTCGACTTCCATCATTCTGTCAACAGTTACTGTTCCCGGCAGACTGATCCGGCCCAGGTCATTGCGTCCAAGATCCACCAGCATAGCATGCTCGGCTCGCTCTTTGGCATCAGCCAGCAGCTCTTCTGCCAGCTCATCATCCTCTACCTGACTGCCGCCCCGGGGACGCGTCCCGGCAATCGGGCAGGTTAGTACTTTGCCGTCTTCCAGCTTTACAAGGCGTTCAGGCGACGCGCCAACAAGCTGCTTATCACCAAAATTAATATAAAACATGTAAGGCGAAGGGTTGGCCTGCCTTAACCGCCGGTATAGTGCAAACGGGTGCCGGGCCAGTTTGTAGTGAAAAGGGCGTGATAGCACTACCTGAAAGATGTCTCCGGCAGCAATATATTCTTTGGCCTGTTCTACCCTATGAATATACTGTTGTTTAAGCAGGGCCTCGTCCTCTTCTAAACTTATCTCAAGCCGGTCATTGAGGTCAGCCTGGCTGCCTACCGGATGGGATTCAGGCAGCACGACAGGCTGCTTGAGTTTAGCCATCAAGCCTTCCAGTTGCTGGCGCGCCCTGTCATATTCCTCGGCAGCCTGAGCCCCTGGTCTAAGAACGACCAGATTGATCAGCCGGGTGGAATGGGTCAGATGATCCATAACAATGATATATTTGCAAACCATCATTTTAATGAGTGGCAAATCATCAGGAGTACTAAGACCACATACCCGTTCCCAGGACGCTACCGATTCGTAAGCGGCATACCCCACCGCTCCGCCAGCAAACGGCGGCAATTCCGGCAGATTCGGCATCGAAAACTTTTGCAAAAACTCCTTAAGTACAAGGTGTGGCTTGCCTACCTCCTGCGATGCGCAGCCATCAAATACGATGTCGGCCTGTTTACTATAGGCAGTAAGCGCAGCCTGCGGCTCGGTGCCAATAAATGAATAACGGCCAAAGGTTTTGCCTGTCTGAGCGCTCTCAAGAATAAAGCCCGGAGCATCACCCACTAGCTTGTAATACATAGAAACCGGGGTTTCCATATCTGTAGACAGCTCGGCACAAACCGGGAGTACAGTATATGTCATTGCTAACTGGCAGAATTCTCCTTTATCTGGATATGCCTTCATCAGCAGCCACACTCCTTATCGAGCGCCTGCCTAATTGCGCTTGTGAATTCCCGTACTGCCTCAACACCGTTATTTGTTAGGCGTTCCATGACGGCGCTGCCGACGATGACAGCGTCGGCATACTTAGCTGCCTGACACGCAGCTTCCGGGCTGCCGATGCCAAAACCCATGGCCAGCGGCAGGTCAGTCTCCTGCCGTACAGCAGTCATGAGCGGGGCAAGCTGATCATAGTCAATCTGACGCACACCGGTAACACCGGTGCTTGATATGCAGTACAAAAAGCCGGCAGCCTGACTGCAAATTGTTGCTAAACGGTCTGGTGTAGTCGTAGGGGCAATAAACTTGATTAAGTCTATCCCTGCCTTCCTACAAGCCGGTTCAACAACAGCCGCTTCTTCTATAGGCAGGTCGGGAATAATCAGACCACTGATTCCTGCCTTGACTAAACTGTCGGCAAACTTGTCAATTCCGAACTGCAGCACAATATTGTAGTATGTCATAATAGCGAGTGGAATTGTCGTCTCCTGCTTAATAAGCGTTACCAGCTCAAGTGCTTTACCAACAGTAGCACCGGCAGCCAACGCCTGAGTCGCCGCATGTTGAATGATCGGCCCGTCAGCCATTGGGTCTGAAAATGGCAGACCAATCTCAATTAAATCGGCGCCAGCTGCCTCCACGGCCTTCACCGCCTGCAAAGTCGTACTATAGTCGGGAAAACCGGCAGTCAGGTAAATAATCAGCCCTTTGCGTCCTGCCGCGTTAAGGGTACGAAATTTTTCGGTTATGTTCATCCTTCCAATCCCCCCATTACCTGTGCCACCATCTGCACATCTTTGTCGCCCCGCCCTGACAGGCAGACAACAATCACATCGTCTGGCTCTGTCTGCGGCATCAGGTACTCCAAATAGGCGAGTGCATGAGAGCTTTCAAGCGCTGGAATAATTCCTTCCAGCCGTGCCAGACGCTCAAAGGCAGCCAGAGCCTCTTCGTCGGTAACCGCTGTATATATTACCCGCCCAGTGTCTTTAAAACAGGAATGCTCAGGCCCAACACCAGGATAGTCAAGACCTGCAGATATTGAATAAGCAGGAATAATCTGACCTTCACTATCTTGCCGCAGATAACTTAAGGAACCGTGCAGCACACCAGGATTTCCGTTAGTCAGTGAGGCCGCATGTTCGCCGGTATTTAACCCTTTTCCGGCCGCTTCCACCCCAATTTTGATTACGGAGGGGTTGTCACGGAACTGGTAAAAAATCCCCATGGCATTGCTGCCGCCGCCGATGCAGGCCACTAGGTATTTTAAATTTTCGCCGGCTTCAGCAATCTGCGCGGCAACCTCCTGACCAATTACAGCCTGAAAATCTCTGACCAGCATCGGATACGGATGCGGCCCTACCACAGACCCGATAATATAATGAGTGTCCTGAATATGGGTAACCCAATAGCGGATCGCTTCACTGGTAGCATCTTTTAAGGTTCCGCTGCCGCTCGTGACCGGCACAACCTCGGTCCCTAACAACCTCATGCGGAAAACATTAAGCGCCTGGCGTTCCATATCTTCAGCACCCATGAATACTGAGCACTGCATCCCAAACAGCGCGGCCACCGTGGCACAGGCTACCCCATGCTGACCAGCGCCCGTCTCGGCAACTATGCGTTTTTTCCCCATCCGCCGCGCCAAGAGCGCCTGGCCGATCGCGTTGTTAATCTTGTGTGCTCCGGTGTGGAGCAAGTCTTCCCGTTTCAGATAAATCTTTCCCCGGCCATAGTGCTGTGTTAACTTAGCCGCATAATAGAGCTTTGTTGGCCTGCCTGCATATTCTTTAAAATAAAAATCCACCTCAGACTGAAACGCCGCATCTTCTTTTAACCTCCGATAATTGGCTTCCAGCTCAATAAGGGCTGGCATGACAGTTTCCGGTACAAACCGGCCACCATACTGTCCAAACCTTCCGTTATGATTAGGCATCTTGACCTCTCCCTTCTTGTTGTGAACCACACAAAGCCAGTTCACACGTCTTAGTAGGCATATCCGGGGCTGTAACCAGCCCTTCCCCAACTAGAATACCTTTTACACCGGCATTTTTTAGTTTTAATGCATCCCCGCCGTTCTTAATGCCGCTCTCACTAATAATTAAACAGCCTGGTTCACAATAAGGCAGTAACCTGAACGTCTGCTCAATATTAGTCGTAAACGTCTGTAAGTCCCGATTGTTAATACCCACCAGCTTGGCTCCTGCTTGATTTACCCTGGTAAGTTCTGATAGGGTATGGACTTCCACTAAACAGTCCATCCCCAGGCTAGCTGCAATGTGTGACAAGTTGCTTAGTTCAGCGTCTGACAAAATAGCGGCAATGAGCAGTACAGCATCAGCCCCCGCAGCTCTGGCCGCATAGAGTTGATATTCGTCAATGATAAACTCCTTGCATAACATCGGCAGATTGACGGCAGATTTAACCCTCAAGATGTCGTCCAAACAGCCGCAAAAAGCGGCGTTAGTATGCACAGATAAGGCGGCAGCACCGTTATTGGCAAAAATGGCAGCAAGCTCTGGCACCGTGTAGTCTTTGCACAAGGTTCCTTTGGCCGGAGATGACAGCTTGCACTCGGCGATTAGCGCCCAGTCTTGCTCGGCAATGGCCGCGCTAAAGGCAAAGCTGCCTGTCGTTAGCTTGCTGATGATCATTTCAAGCGGGGTGATCCTTTTCATTAAAACTACCGCTTGTTTGGTTTGAGCTACAATTTTATTTAACATCAGCCACCTCCGCTCCTCGGACAGCGGCAATAAACCGCTCTATTTTTTTACTATCTTTGACTCCATTGGTTTCTACACCGCCGGATACATCAACACCATCCGGCTTAAGTATCTGAATGGCCTCTGCCACATTGTCAGGTGTCAGCCCCCCGGCTACCATGAACGGCCTAGGTGTCTGCCATACCAACGCTTGCGCTTCCTGCCAATCAAAGGTTATACCTGTTCCCCCTTGTTGCCCGGCACTAAAGCTATCAAGCAGTGTCCACCCCTGCTGATAACCGTTAAACGCCTCTACACTAAATCCCGGTCTGAATCTAAAGGCTTTAATCACCGGATAACCGATTAAACTGCAGTATTCCGGTGATTCATCACCATGCAACTGAACATAGTCTAGCTGGCACTCCCGCGCAATCGACTGTACCTTGGTGAGCGGTGCATTAACAAATACACCTACTTTGCCAATTCCAGAAATTTGGCAAGCAATCTCCTGTGCTTTTTCCACCGTAACATGCCTCCGACTGTCGGCAAAAACAAAGCCAATCAGGTCAGCGCCAAACTCCCGCGCGGCCAGAGCCGCTTCAATTGTAGTGATACCACAAATCTTTATGATAATGGCAATCCCTCCTGATCCCGGTAATTCTGGGTAAACGTCTTTAACGCTTCAAACTTAACCAACGCTGCCCCACTGTCAATGCTAGCAGCAGCCAGGTGCAACCCTTCACTGATATCAGCTGCCGCATCGGCCACGACCAGCGCTGCAGCAGCGTTCATCAGTACAATGTCTCGTTTAAAACCATGC
Organism: Sporomusa sp.; assembly: GCF_035561155.1. Classification (GTDB taxonomy): domain Bacteria; phylum Bacillota; class Negativicutes; order Sporomusales; family Sporomusaceae; genus Sporomusa. The sequence goes on from NZ_DATMYD010000087.1 coordinate 64,701, forward strand.
TCACCGGTAAGCAGCCGCATAATAATCCGGGCATTGTCCTCAATTGTACCACCCTGATAATCAGCAAGCGTGCAGCGATCAAACCCATACATTTCAGGGTTAATCACATAGGAACGGATTTCACCGCCGCGCACTTCGGCAACCTGCGTTGGCGATGCTGTTGATATTTCATCAAGTCCATCTAAGCTGTGAACAACCATCGCACTCATTACGCCCAGTTCTGCAAGCGCTTGAGCAACTTTCATAGTTAATTCGGGGGCATACACCCCAATAAGCTGGCAATTCGCACCTGCCGGATTGGTCAGCGGACCAAGCAGGTTGAACACAGTACGGAAGCCTAATGCTTTCCGGGGATTGACCGCATACCTCATTGCCTGATGAAAATTAGGAGCAAATATAAAGCCTACCCCGATGGTGTCAATGGCCTCTGCCAAGGCCTTGGGTGGCAATTCCAGCTTTACTCCTAATGCACTTAGCACGTCAGCGCTGCCACAGGAACTGGACACACCCCTGTTGCCGTGTTTGGCAACACTGAGTCCAGCTCCTGCCAAGACAAAGGCGACTGCCGTTGAGATGTTGAAAGTTCCCTGTTTATCGCCGCCAGTACCGCAGGTGTCGATTAACTTCTTTGAACCGCATTCTACCTTGATTGCATGGCTGCGCATGGTTTCTGCGAAGCCGGCAACCTCCATGCTTGTTTCACCCTTCATGCGCATGGCTGTTAAAAAAGCGCCGATTTGCGTTTCACTAGCCTGGCCTGACATGATTACCTGCATAGCTGCTCTGGCTTCCTCACGGGAAAGGTTTTGGCCTGCGACTGCCTGCGAAAGATAGTCTTTTAACATGACCCCAGCCTCCTTGGCAAAAAAATAAAGACCATTTCACCTCAGGGGCGAAATGGTCCGCGGTACCACCCTAATTTTGGAAAGTTTAGGCTAAAATAAAAACGACCATCTCACCCCAGGGGCGAAATGGTCGCGATACCACCCTTTTTGAAAAGCCTAAACTTTCCCTTGTTCAGGTACGGGAACTATATCCGATACCCTAGCCTGTTAACGTCGGCGTCCGGCCCAGCCTACTGGCAAATGCGTTTGGTGGGCAGCTCACAGGTCCATTCCATATGCTCTCTAGGCCGGTCATCACACCTCCGGAAATCCGGTCACCGGCTCGCTGTACTATAGTGTACATATGTACTCGTCCTGTTCACAGCTGTTTTACAGTATGTAACTTTAGAGTCATTTTATCTTATGAACTTTGTATTGTCAAGCATATTTTTTCCTGATTTTGTTCCGGCTATACCTGCCGGAACAAGACCCAGCAGGTTAAACAGCCACGGCGCACCTAAAGTAATCCATCCTCCAGCCAGCCAGTAGCGAATATAGCGAAACAGTAAAAAATAAGCATGCTTTTCGTGCGGGAACACAGTCTTTAAACCAGCCCAAATGATGAACAAACCTGTTAACCCCACTAAAATCCGGCCGGACAATTTAGCCCATTCTCCCTGAGGTACCAACCCACCGGCGCCAACATAGCGCTGCGCGATAATTAGACCAACACCTGCCCCTGACAGCGCCGCAACAATCGAAGCACTGTCTTTGCCAGGGTGCAGCCAAAATAGCAATATCGGCCCCATGACGGCAAGCATGCCCTGCTGCCATGGCCTTAGCCGGACAATCCAATTGACCAGCAGCGGCTCGGCCGAACCACAGCCAATGAGCAATACTAGCCCCAGGGCCCAGCCTGCCAGTACATCGGTAGGAAAGTGCACGCCCAAATAGATGCGGGAAAAACCAATGAATACGGCTACGCCCCCGCCGATAAGCCATAGAAAACGCTTTTGGGTCAGTTTTGCTAACCCAAGCCAAAACACCAGCCCAGTTTGGGCATGATTGCTGGGCAAGCTATAGCCGCCAGCAGGAAAAAGCTGAACCTCGGGGCGGAATACAAAGGGGCGAGGCTGCGCAATGATATCCTTTATCGATACATTTACATAATGCGATAATAACACGACAAAAGACAAACGTACCCCATTTCGTAAGTCGACGCACCAAAGAATAAGCGGCAATGCTAGCAGGTAAAACTCTTCCTGTCCTAGCAGGGTAACACCCCGAAACACGGCATCGGCGGCAGGACTGCGCATTTGCTGCACAAAGGTTATTATATCTAAGCCATAACGCAATAGCTCATTCATTGTCTTTTATCCGTCCATTTTCAGTCCTAATAATCCCAGCGATTGTCGCTGCCAGTTCAGCCAGTGTTCCCTGATAATCAGCCTTTGCTTCCGCCTCTTGCGAATTTAGCAAGCAGTCGGTTACCAGGTATGTTTTCATACCAATCCTAGCAGCCGCTAAATCTTCTATGACATCATTTCCCACCATCAGGCAATCTTCCGGCTTGCGCCCGATTCGCTCGGCTATCTCCAGGTAATATTCGGGATGAGGTTTGCAAAAATGACATTCTTCATAGCAAGTGACAAATGTAAACTTTACATCCCCCACCCCGGCCCAGTCAATCCGCTGCCGAATAGCGCTTATGGGAAATATCGGATTTGTCGCTACAACCACGTCAATCCCTAGCTCAGCTACAGCCATAACAGCCCGCCGGGCATCGGCATTAGACTTGGTCGTTGGTTTGACCAAAACAAAGTCTGTTTCATAAAAATTGTCAATTACAGGCATCAATATATCTGGCGCAACGCCAATGTTCGGCAAGAAATCATCAAAAAAAACCTGCTGGTTGGTCTTGGACTTATCCCTGCTTTTAATCATGACTTCAGTGGAGGCCAATAACTGACTGATAAATTTTTTTGGATCGGCAACGTTAGCGACCCGCGCCCCCAGGTGGTTCAAATATTCCCGCAAAAACTCGTCCTGATTAAGTGGCAGTAAGGTTCCATCCAGGTCGAATAACACACTTTTTATCATGTAAGGGTAACTCCTTCAATATAGTCTTGTAATTCAGTTTACTAGAAAAGTGCATATATGCCAAGTAGTGGAGCAGCCCTGATACCACATAAACAAAATCAAGCGAGGTTGCCGTTGGCAACCTCGCGATCGCTATCAATTATTCAACACTTACCATTTAGCGTCATTGCCACTGCCAATGTCCATCAAAATGCGAGTTAAAAGATACAGGCGCGGAGTAATGCTGCCCACCTCAATAAACTCCTCTGGCGTGTGGTCGTTGCCGCCAACAATTCCCAATCCATCTACAGCTATAGCCCCGACAATGGCGGCATAGTTGGCATCAGAGCCGCCGCCCGAGCCTTGAACACCCAGTTTAAGGCCGAGTTCTTTGTCATAGATATTTTGGAGGCGAGTTACCAACTTATCGGTTTTGTCATTTTTAGCAAAGGGCGGCCGGCCGCGGAACAGATCTAATTCTACTTTAGTATCAGGCACCAAGTGTTTTTGTGATATTGTCTTGGCATCTTTCATTATCCGGTCATATTCTTCCGGATACAACACGCGAATATCAGCCTGGGCCCAAGCAGCATCAGGTATTACATTGACAGGAGTCTTGGTTTTATCCAACAGAGTCCAGTTTACAGTCGTCATCTTGGCCGGGTCGCCAAGCTTAGAGAGTTGAACAATTTGATGGGCCAGCTCAACGGTAGCGTTCCGCCCTTTTTCTGGCTCAATACCGGCGTGAGCATTACGTCCCGATACCTGCATTGTCAGACGGCCAATACCCTTCCGCCAATTCATAACATAATCTCCAGGAATCCCTGGTTCCACACACAGGGCATATTTATGCTCTTTTGCGGTTTGCATGATTAAGTCCCGAGATTCAAGTGAGCTTTTTTCTTCATCAGGATTAATCAAAAAGGTAATGCGGTCATAATCCTGGAAATCAGTCTCTTTTAAAATAGCCAGTGCATGTAGCGCAAGTGTTAATCCGCCTTTTTCATCAGAAACGCCAGGGCCATAAGCCTTTATTCCATCGGTACTAAACGGGCGTTTTTCAGCCGTACCGGCAGCATATACTGTATCAGCATGGGCCAAAATTAGTGCCGTCCCTTTGCCTGTACCACGGAATACTGCCTTTATGTTATAGCCGGCCTGGGGCTTGTTCACCTCAGTATATGTAACTTCTGCCCCCAATTCCTTAAGTCGTTCAATAAGCTGACCCTGAAACTTTTTAAGCCCAGGTTCATGACCACTGCCTGTATCAATATTAACGTAGTTTTCAAGGTCTGTGAGCAGTGTTGCTTTATGCTCCTCACATTTTTGATACAGAGCGTCATCTTTTGCCGCAGCCATAGCCGCAGGTGAAATTGCGGAAAATACCATTAAAGCAATTACGACTGTGGGAATAATTTTTCTTAGCAGTCTAGTCATTTAAACATACCTCCGTCATTGTCTGTTCTGCATTTGGTTCACCGGTTTACCCTATCACCTCAACTCTATAAAGACATCCGTTCCTGCCACGTGTATAATCAAATTATTCGCCGACCACATGACAAATCCTTCCATATGTCGAAATTTATTGACGTTCGTAGCTTTCAGCCCTGGAAATAAGCTGGTTCACCCTGACTCCCACCCCAAAAACTTAACATTCCTAGTTTACGCAGGAAGGAGTCCTAACGTTTTCATGGTATATGTATATTGAGGTGTTGACATGCACGTACATTTAATATTAGTTCTTGTTGCTTTTCTATGGGGTTTAAACCCGCCTGTAATGAAAATCGGACTTCTGTACATACCGCCTATGCCATACAATGCTGTGCGCTTATTTGCTGCTCTAGCGGTCGGCTGGCTTGTCTTACGACGTTTATGTACCTGGATACCGCTCCGGCGTGAAGATCGCAAAGCACTCATCATATCCAGTCTGGGGTTCTTCTTTTTTCAACTCTTCTTCACATTTGGCATCCAACTGACCACAGCCGGCAACTCATCGCTTATTCTGGGCTGTCTCCCTGTCAGTATAGCCATCATTAACCATTTCCACCACCTGGAAGGAATCAAACCGGGAGTTATTAGGGGAATCATAATTTCTCTTGCCGGTGTAGCACTAATGGTAGCCGGAACAGGCAAAGAAGTCAGCCTCTCCGGAGATCATATTTTAGGAGCCTTGCTGCTCTTAACTGCCCAAATGAGTTATGGCTACTACACTGTCTTTTCCAGACCGCTGGCTGCCACTTATTCAGCGTATCAAGTGACGGCCTACATTCTGCTGATTTCCACCGGACTGTTTACAATTATTTCCCTGCCTGCAGTAGTGGCTGTCGACTGGCAGTCGGTCCCTTGGCAAGGCTGGGCCAGCTTCTTATACTCTGGCGTATTTCCGCTCTGTCTGGCAAACTGCCTCTGGATTTGGGGTACCGCCAAGGCTGGCAGCACCACAGCCTCTCTGTATAACAACCTGTCACCCGTGTTTGCCGTTGGCGCCGGCTACCTGTTCCTTGATGAAACATTTGGCTGGCTGCAGTTCATTGGCGCTGTCATAATCTTGACCGGTCTGTATGTTGCCAGAAGCAAGAATATGGTGCAGACGGAAGAAAAATGTCAATAAGTCTGCCTAGCTGATCTTATAAGCAAAAAGACAGTCCCGCATTCCGAAATTACCGGATTGCGGGACTGTCTTTTTTACTACTGCTAACAAGCCTGTTTGATTTTCTTAATCTCTTCAATCAGCACAGGCAGTACTTCCAATGCATCGCCAACAATACCGAAGTTGGCAGACTTAAAGATAGGCGCATCAGCGTCTTTATTGATCGCGATAATGATGTCTGATGTCGACATGCCAGCCAAATGCTGAATAGCGCCACTGATGCCGCAGGCAATATAGACTTTGGGGGCTACTGTTTTACCGGTTTGTCCGACCTGGTGAATAGCAGGTTTCCAGCCGGCGTCAACAGCTGCGCGGGATGCGCCGACTGCGCCGCCCAGAACATTAGCCAATTCTTCGATAAGCACAAAGTTTTCGGGTTTGCCCATTCCCCGGCCGCCGGAGACAATAAACTGGGCCTCTTCTAAATTGCAGGATGCCGCATCACTAAGTGACAAAATTTCAATAAGCTTGGTACGGATATCTTCCTGTTTCACTTTGCTGGCAACACGCACAAGCTCACCGCTGCGGGACATATCCTGCTCAGGGCGTTTGAATACGTTAGGCCGGACAGTTCCCATTTGCGGACGATGGTTAGGGCAGAGAATGGTGGCCATAATGTTGCCGCCAAACGCCGGACGTGTCCAGGCGACAAGCCCTGTTTCTTCGTCAATACCCAGGCTGGTGCAGTCGGCAGTCAGACCTGTGCCTACCCGGCAGGCTACCCGGGGGCCAAGGTCGCGCCCGTCATTGGTTGCCCCCATAAGGATAACCGAGGGTTTGTATGTATTAATTAAATCAGTAAGAGCAATCGTATAAGCATCAGTACTATAGTGCTTATATTCGGCGCCTTCTAGTAAATACACCTTGTCAGCACCGCTGGCAAACATGTCCTTGGCCAGTTGCTCAACACCTTCGCCAATGACCACAGCCGCTAATTCCTGCCCCATAGACTCAGCCAGCTTACGGCCTTCCCCCAGCAGCTCAAGTCCAACATTGCGGGCCTTGCCTTCAAACTGTTCGATATATACCCAAACACCCTTATAGTCGTTGTTATCTACTGCCGGTTTTCCAGCAGCCGGGCGACTGATAGCCGTTACAGGACAGACATCAATACACGCGCCGCATACCGTACAAGCATCGGTAATTACGGCTTTATCGCCTTCCATGACAATCGCGCCAAACGGGCAGGCGCTGACACAGGCACTACAGCCTATACATAGTTCTTTATCTACATTAACAGCCATTCTAAATCTCCCCCCTGATATCAGATGATTTTCGCCTGATTAAGTTTAGTCAGCAATCGTGTTACAGCAGCGCGGGCATTATCCTCCTGAATAATCTCACCCTGAACCCGCTGTTTGGGGGTAAAGATACGGCGCACTTGAGTAGGTGACCCTTTAAGTCCAATCTGTTCTGGATTTACCTCAATATCAGCAGCTGTCCAGACAGGTATCTCTTTGCGGTTAGCTTTCATGGTTCCTTTGATGCTGGGATAGCGCGGTTCGTTAATTGATTTCACAACACTAAGCAGTACAGGCAGCTTGGTCTCAATAATCTCATAGCCTTCTTCATGCTCGCGCTCAGCCCGAACAATGCCATCAGTAATTTCAAGTTTGGATACATAGGTAATCTGAGCAATATCGAGATGCTCGGCAATCTCCGGCCCTACCTGGGCAGTGTCGCCGTCAATGGCCTGCTTACCACATAGGATTACGTCAAAGTTACCAAGTTTTTTTATTCCCGCAGCCAGAGTATGGCTGGTAGCCAGCGTATCGGCTCCGCCAAAGGCACGGTCACTCATCAGAATTGCTTCGTCAGCACCCAGGGCAATACACTCTTTTAGGGCTTCTTTAGCCTGGGGCGGTCCCATAGAAATTACGGTTACCCGGCCGCCATGCTTTTCTTTTAGCTTCAATGCCTCTTCTACCGCATTTTTATCAAAAGGATTTACAATACTTGGTACGCCCTGGCGAATCAGAGTATTAGTCTGCGGGTCAATTTTAACCTCAGTAGTGTCTGGCACTTGTTTGACACAGACGATTATTTCCATCACACGTCCCCCTGTTGTAAATATCAAATAATGATAACAAATTATAACATCTCTTATTCTAATATTTTTTACTGGCAAACTGCAACATTTTTCGCATAACTACTAAAAATTCCTCAAAATTTAATACAGTTAAATTAGCACGCATGGTTATCCATAGTGCTATAATAAAATTGATACTCACAAATATCTACGGAGGCATTAGCACTATGAAGCTACTTTTAAGCCAAAAACTGAGACGCTATCTGTTACTGCTTGTAGTCATTACTGTGGCAGTTGTTGAAATACCCATTGTTACCGTTGGTTACTTAACCAAACCTGTTCCGAGCGATACTATTATTGTCTTAGGGGCTAAGCTGATCGGCGATCAGCCCAGCACAATGCTTAGGCTTAGGCTTGATGAAGCAGTACAGTTATATAATCAGGGCTTCGCCCCTTCCATCATTGTTAGTGGCGCTCAAGGCCTGGATGAAATAGCCAGCGAAGCTGATGTTATGCGTACTTATCTTATCGCCAAAGGTATCCCGCCCGAAAAAATCTATGTCGAAAATAAATCCTTCAATACCTATCAGAACCTGCTTTATTCTAAAAACATTATGCGCGATCAAGGCTTTCGCCAAGCCATCATTGTCTCTAACTCTTCCCATATCAGGCGGTCGCTGGTCTTAGCACAACAATTAGGCATAGAGGCCAGCGGTTCGCCAGCCCCTATGGCAGATAATGCTTATCTTACTGCCAAACAATATGCCAGGGAAGGTGCAGCTATGCTGTCACTCCTGGTGTTTAACAGGTAGTGACAGCCCCTTTGCCTAAAAGCCCTTCAATGGCAGCAAGAGCTGCCGGTGTCGGCTCAATCCAAAAATCGCGCTCTGTTTTAATTACACGTTTGCTGTCAACCAGATGCAGGTAGACGGCCGATGAACCGGCATGTTTATTCAGCATTTTTTTTAGCCCGGCTAGGGTGGCGGGCGTTTCCTGCTCTTTGCGCAATGTGATTCTGACCTCTGCACCTGCACTATTGAGCGGGATTATATCGTCGGCCATAATCTTGGCGCCTTCTTCATGAATGTTAAGACGCCCGGAAACCATCACCGGCAAATCAGGCGCCAGCAGGCGACCTGTTTTTTCAAAAATCCGGGGAAATACGATGACCTCTACTTGTCCGGTGAAATCTTCAAGATTAATAAAACACATCATGCTGCCGTTCTTGGTATTAATGCGCTTAGCACTGGCAATCAGTCCACCCACCCGAATGGGCTGCCCGTCGGTATATTGGCCTTCGGCTAAACCGCCAAGCGCGGGCAGGGACGAGAGCTTAGCCCGATATTTATCCAACGGATGACCGGTTACATAAAAACCGGTTATTTCTTTTTCTAACGCCAGCAACTCTTCCTGAGGTAATTCGGGTACATCAGGCAGAATAACATCATCCACACACTCGATGGTGTCATCACCGAACAAACCCAACTGCCCACTTGCCGCGTCCTTTTGTCGGCAGGCAGCCACCTCCACCGCCTGCTCCAGTACATTTAAAAGCTGTGAACGCCGGGCCTTAAGTGAGTCAAACGCCCCGCATTTGATTAAACTCTCAATCACCCGTTTGTTGACCACCCGCATATCGACACGGGAGCAAAAATCAACAAGTGAGGTAAATTTACCACCCTTCTGACGAGCCGAGATGATGCTCTGAAGGGCATTGCCGCCCGCGTTTTTGACACCGGCCAAGCCAAAGCGGATGGCATTGCCGTCAACAGAAAAAGCCGTACCGCTCGCGTTAATATCCGGTGACAGAACTGAAATCCCCCGGCGGCGGCATTCTTCAATATAATAGCCAACCTTATCATTGGTCCCCATTACGCTTGTTAACAAGGCAGCGTAAAATTCTTGAGAATAGTGAGCCTTCAAATAAGCCGTCTGATAAGCTACCAGCGCGTACGCGGCGCTGTGGGATTTATTAAAACCATAGTCGGCAAAATGTGTCATGAGTTCAAAGACATCATGGGCCAGCTTGGCATCAATTCCCCGCTCAGCCGCGCCCTTAAGAAAAGACTCTCGTTGAGCGGCCAGCACCTCGTGTTTCTTTTTACCCATCGCCCGCCGCAAAAGATCAGCTTGTCCCAGCGAAAAACCGGCCAGCACCGAGGCAATCTGCATAACCTGTTCCTGATACAAAATTACGCCAAATGTATCTTTCAAAATAGGTTCAAGCAAAGGGTGTAAATAAGTAACTACTTTTTTCTCATGACGGCCGTCAATAAAGTCTGACACCATGCCGCTGCCAAGCGGCCCTGGCCGGTAGAGCGCCACTAACGGGATTAGGTCGTCAAACCGCTCGGGCTTAAGATCCTTCACCAGATTTGTCATGCCGCTTGATTCCATCTGGAATACGCCTGACGTATCGCCAGTGGACAACATAACACAGGTTTTGGTATCTGCCAGGGGAATCTGCTCTATATCGAGCTCCTCGCCACGATTTTCTTTGATTAAGGCAATCGCATCGCCAATTACGGTTAACGTTCTAAGCCCCAGAAGGTCCATCTTTAAGAGGCCAATTTCTTCAATCCGGTCTTTGTCAAACTGAGTGGTGACAAACCCTTCGCTTGATAGCTGCAGCGGTGCAAAGTGAGTCAGCGGCTCCTTGGCAATAACCAGACCAGCCGCGTGGGTTGAAGCATGGCGCGGCAAGCCTTCTACCGCCATAGCCAGATCAACAAGTTTTCGCACCGTCTCTTCAGTATCATATAAGCCTTTTAGCTCTTGGTTGGCGGTTAATGCTTTTTTTAGAGTAATGCCAAGTTCGGCTGGCACCAGCTTAGCAATCCGGTCAACCTCACCATAAGGCAGGTTCAAGGCCCGGCCTACATCGCGAATGGCTGCCCGTGCCGCCATAGTACCAAAGGTAATAATTTGTGCCACGCGGTCGCTGCCATAACGAGCTACAACATATTCAATGATTTTGCTACGGCGTTCATAACAAAAATCAATATCAATATCAGGCATTGATACCCGTTCCGGATTCAAAAACCGTTCAAAGAGCAGACCATATTTAAGTGGGTCAATATTTGTAATCCCTAACAAATAAGCCACAATACTGCCGGCTGCTGAACCCCGCCCCGGACCTACCGGTATAGACTGGCTGCGGGAATAATTGACAAAATCCCAGACAATCAAGAAGTAGCTGGAATATCCCATTTTTTTTATAACGTCAAGTTCAAAGTCAAGCCGTGCCGTTACCTCAGGTGTTAACTCAGCATACCGTCTGGGAATGGCCTCCCGGCACAGTTGAGCCAGATACTCATCATCATTTATTCCGTCTGGTGTAGGGAAATCGGGCAGATAGAGCTTGTCAAAATCAAATGTAACATCGCAGCGCTCGGCAATCTTACAGGTATTGGCCAGCGCTTCAGGGTATTCAGCAAAAAGTTCAGCCATTTCAGCCGGACTTTTTAGATAAAACTCATCACTAGGAAACTTCATCCGGTTCTGGTCGTCAACCGTCTTACCGGTCTGAATACAGAGCAGAACATCATGACACTCGGCATCCTGCTTGTTGATATAATGGGCATCATTAGTGGCAACAAGACCAAGCCCTAATTTTTTCGCCAGCTTAACCAGGTGCCTGTTTGCCTGCTTTTCCTCAGGCATGCCATGATCCTGAAGCTCTATATAAAAGTTTTCCGTCCCAAATATTTCGATATACTCGCTGGCCAGTGCTTCTGCCTTATCCATATCCCCCCGCAAGATAGCCGCTGGGATTTCACCAGCGATACAAGCGCTTAAGCCGATAAGCCCCTCACTGTAAGTGCGCAGTATTTCCCGGTCAATACGGGGTTTATAATAGAAACCTTCGCTGTAGCCACGCGATACCAGCTCGATAAGGTTACGATACCCTTGCTCATTGGCGGCCAGCAAAATCAGGTGATAATACGACTCACCCTCAACCGCCGCTTTATCTAAACGTGAACGGGGTGCGACATACACCTCGCAGCCGATGATCGGCTTAATGCCCTGCTTCTTGGCTTGTTTATAAAAATCAATGGTGCCGTACATCGTGCCGTGGTCAGTCATTGCGACCGCCGGCATCCCCATTTCTTTCGCCCGGCGTACCAGGTCTGCAATTCGTCCGGCTCCGTCTAACAGGCTATATTCAGTGTGATTGTGCAAATGGACAAACATAAGATCAAGCATCCTCCGGTGTAAACGTATATTTCCTAGTTTACCACGACTGGGCCAACCTGTGAATGATAGAATTTTATCCGATGACTAACCCGCTCTAAGACTCCCATCTTTCCTGTGCCCTTTAGGGTATACAAGTGGGAGTTATACCCAAAGGGCACAGGCGAGCGGCTAAGTCTACCTTATCAGTTAATTTGTCAAATTCACGGCAGGTATTAATCAACTAAATGTGGAAACTGTAATAAAAAAGGAAACCAGAGGTGTTGTGCGCTTGCATCATATTGGTATTTTACAATTAACGCAGAATCTTGACGACGCGGTACGCGGCTTTAAAGCCGGACTGGCTGAACAAAACCTAATAGCTGAATTTCATTATTTGAACGCTGATGGCGCTTTGGGCGATTTACCACAGCTTGCCGGCAAACTGGCCGAGCAAAAAGTTGACCTTATCTTTGCCTGTTCTACACCGGCTGCTCAGGCGGCTGTAAAATTAGACGGTACTATCCCAGTGGTATTCACGCCTGTGTTTGACCCGGTAGGAGTGGCCTTGGTTAATACACTGGACAAGCCCGGCGGCAAGGCTACGGGCGTAGCCGGCATGGTTCCCGCTGCCGCCAAAGTTGCTTTTATCCGTGAACTGTTGCCTGCTGCCAAAACCCTCGGAATTTTGTACCACACCGGCGACAGTAATGCTGTGCTGGAGGCAGCGAATTTTAAACAAGCAGCCAACGATATATTTACGCTGGTTGACCTGCCGGCAGACAAGCCTGAGGATCTGTCGACTTTACCTGATAAACTAACCCCTAATCTTGATGCTCTGTTTCTGCCTATTGGCCGGGTTATTGAAGAAAACTTTGCCAGTGTGGCCTACTATGCCGAATCAGCCAATCTGCCGATTATCACCTCGCATGCGCCGAATGTGCCGTCAGGCGCTTTAGGTGCTCTTGTAGCCAATCACTACGAGTTGGGTCGTGCCTGCGCCGCCAAAGCAGCACAGATTCTTGCTGGTGCCAACCCTGGCGACATACCTGTCGGTCTTGTGGATCATCCTGAAGTTCAGCTTAATGCCTTTGTTGCTGGTAATTTAGGCGTTGAACTGCCTCAATCGCTGCTGGCACAAGCAAAAGAAGTATTTGAATAATTACTATAGAAAATCTGGAGTGAAATAAATGCGATTAACCCCACAATCTGTTGAACTCTTGGCTCCGGTCGGTACCTGGGACGTACTTGAAGCTGCGGTTGCTGCTGGCGCTGATGCCGTATACCTTGGTGGCAAACGCTTTAATATGCGACTGCACCGCACAGATACCAACTTTGACGATGAAAAACTGACCCGCGCGGTAAAATACGCCCATGCACATAATGTCCGCCTCTATGTTACCGTCAATAACCTAATCAGTGAACGGGAAATCCCCGGCATGCGCGATTACCTCAAATTGTTAAACCAGCTTCAGCCAGATGCGCTGATTGTTCAAGACCTGGCTATTCTCGAGCTGGCGCGTGAACTAAACATAACCGTGCCGCTACACGCCTCAGTTATGATGAATACGCATAATGAGCATTCGATAAAAACGCTGATGGATTACGGCATAACCCGGGTGGTAACCAATCGTGAATTGACTCTGACTCAGCTCACACTGCTCAAAGAGCGCACCGGTATTGAGCTCGAATATTTTGTCCATGGCGATATGTGTGTTGCCCACAGCGGCCAGTGCTACCATTCCGGGATAGTATTTGGGCAAAGCTCGAACCGTGGCCGCTGCCTAAAACCGTGCCGCTGGCCTTTTCAGCTTATTGACAGCGCCACCGGTCAGGCGGTAACAGCCCAAGACCCCGGCCCTTACAAATTGGCGATGAAAGATATGTGTATGTACAATGCCCTCCCGGAGCTTATTCAGGCGGGTGTATGCTCTTTCAAGATTGAAGGCCGCATGCGTACTGCCGATTTTGTCAGTAGGATTGTAAAACTATATCGACGGGCGATTGACCGTTATATCGCCGACCCCACCGGCTATACTTTTGATGCTGCTGACTGGCAGGAACTCTACGATTACCGTTCCCGCGACTTTTCTACCTGCTATGCGCTTGGCAATCCTGGAGCCAGCTCGATTGGCTATACCGGTGAGCGTGAACCGCGCTTTTTCAGTCAGGCAGTTAAAGAAGCAAGTGTCTCAGCTAACGCTGCTCTCCCGGCAATAAGTACCTCAGCCCATGAATCAACGAACCGGCCCCCGACTAAACGTCCTTCACTGGCAGTACGGGTTGCCGGGCTTGACGCGTTGGCTACCGCCTTTGAAAACGGTGCAGATATTGCCTATATTGGCGGTGAGGCTTTCAAACCAAACAAGCCGCTGACTCTAAGGGATATAGAGAGTGCTGTTACCCTAGCTGGAAAATACAACACCCAGGTTATTGTTACTACTCCCCGCATTACGATGGAACGTGAATCGGGTGAACTAGAACAGTTTTTCGCCAGTCTTGAAACGGTAGAACCGCATGGCCTGATGGTCTCGAACAGCGGCATGTTACGCCTGGCACGGCAGAACACAAGCCTGCCTATCCAGGCCGACTTCTCGTTTAACCTGTTCAATCACCTGACTACGGCCTGGCTCAAAACCAATGGCGCAAGCAAGGTCACCATTTCGCTGGAAGCTACCTATGAACAAATTGCCGAACTGTCCCAAAGCAGCCAATTGCCGCTGGAAATGATTGTCCATGGTGCACTTGAAGCTATGGTGCTTGACCACTGTGTTCCCTCAGCTGTCCTTGCGGGAACCTCCGCTCACTCCCACTCTCAGCTGTGCTCTGAACAACACTATTCGCTATTAGACAGTGCCGGCGAACGGCATGACATTAAGATAGACCAGTATTCCCGCAACCACATTTTGTTTGCCAAAGATCTGTGCCTGCTTCCCCATCTGCCGTCACTTATCAGTGCGGGGCTCAACCACTACCGGATTGAAGGTCAGCATTATAGCCCAGAGCTTGTCGGCTTGCTCACGGCTGTGTACCGGACTGAACTTGACAGGTTGAGTGCCGGTGGTGACCATACTTTTGACAAAACCCTTATCGATAAGCTGACTACTGCCAGCCCGCGCGAATTGGGTATTGGCGCTTTCCGCTACCGGATATCCAGATAATAACAGCTTCGCGAACAAGTTGAGAGGTGAAACCATGACTGACATAAACAGCAACCCCTACATCGGGCCTGAAGAAGTAGTTCGTAAAAAGAAAGAATACATTATTCCTTGTGTATATCATTTCTATGCTGAACCGATGCAGTTGGTCAAGGGCGAAATGCAGTACCTGTACGACCATACCGGCAAGCAATATCTTGACTGTTTCGCCGGAGTATCAGTCGTCAACTGTGGCCACTGTCATCCGGAGATTACCAAAGCTATCTGTGACCAGGTCACTACCCTGCAGCATACATGTACAATCTATCTTACTCAGAACATTGTTAACCTGGCCGAACGCCTATCTCAGATCACACCAGGCCGTCTGCAAAAAACTTTTTTTTGCTCTAGCGGTACCGAAGCCAACGAGGGCGCCGCTTTGCTGGCCTCCATCTATACTGGCAAGCATGAGTTTATCAGCTTGCGACAAGGCCTCCATGGCCGCACCAAATTGACCATGAGCCTTACCGGCCTGTCCATGTGGCGCACTGACACCAGTCCTGTCGGCGGCATCAGCTTCGCCCCTAATGCCTATTGCTATCGCTGCCCGTACGGCAAGCGCCATCCTGAGTGTGACTTAGCCTGTGCCAATGAGCTTGAAACAGTAATAAAGACTGCCACTTCCGGCCAAGTAGCAGCCCTTATCGCTGAACCTATTCAGGGTAATGGTGGTATGATTACCCCTCCGCCCGGTTATTTCAAACGGGTAAAAGCAATTCTCGATCAATATAACATCTTGCTTATTGTAGATGAAGTCCAGACAGGCTTTGGCCGTACCGGTAAGATG
Organism: Sporomusa sp.; assembly: GCF_035561155.1. Taxonomy (GTDB): domain Bacteria; phylum Bacillota; class Negativicutes; order Sporomusales; family Sporomusaceae; genus Sporomusa. The sequence goes on from NZ_DATMYD010000087.1 coordinate 80,440, forward strand.
TTTGCCGTTGAACACTATGACGTTGAGCCTGACATTATGACTATGGCCAAAGCCCTCGGTAACGGCACCCCTGTCGGCGCGTTTACCTCCCGCCCAGAAATCGCTGATAAATATACCCGTCCCGGTGCTTCCACCTTGGGCGGCAACCCGGTAACATCAGCCGCAGCGCTGGCGACTATCGAGGTACTCACCAAGTACAACTTACCCGAACGGGCCGCAGAACTTGGCGAATACCTTAAGTGTGGTCTGGCTGAACTTCAAAAGAAATATCCTATTATCGGTGATATTCGCGGTCATGGCCTCATGCTTGGTGCCGAACTGGTTAATCCTGACAAATCGCCAGCACCACAGAAGCTAGACGCTATCTTGGAACAAATGAAAAACCGTGGCTTCTTAATCGGCAAAAATGGCCCTGATCGAAACGTCATGGCCTTCCAACCGCCGCTTGTCATTACCCGCGAGGACTTAGATACTATGCTAAATCATCTTGCAGATGTATTGGCATCGATAGCTTAATTCATATTGACTCACTCGAAGCGTCCCTCTTACCTGGGACGCTTTTTTATTATGCAGCTTACTACATTTCTCAATCTAAAGTATAAGGTAACCGTGATAGCTTCATGCTATATCTACAAGAACATGTATAACCCTTGAAGCCCATTGTCTGTTAAACAGGGAGGTTTTTTTCTTGCATATTGTCGTATGTATCAAGCAGGTTCCCGGCACAACCGAAGTAGAGGTAGATAAAGAGACAGGCGTACTGAAACGGGAAGGGGTAGATTCAAAAATGAACCCTTACGATCTATACGCCGTAGAAACCGCATTACGGATTAAGGAAGAAAATGAAGCGACCGTACAGGTCGTAAGCATGGGGCCGCCTCAGTCAGCTGTAATTATTCAGGAAGCGTTTATGATGGGGGCCGATAACGGGGCTTTGCTGACAGACAGAAAGTTTGCTGGAGCTGACGTATTGGCAACAGCTTATACCTTGTCCCAGGGGATGCGAAAGTTGGGCAAATTTGATCTAATTATCTGCGGTAAACAAACCACCGATGGCGATACCGCGCAGGTCGGTCCTGAGTTAGCGGAATTCCTGGATATTCCGCATGTAGCTTATGTCCGCAGGATAGTAGAAGTCAAGCAACAATCCATAGTAGTTGAGATGGATATGACAAATACAGTTGAAACCGTCGAAGTATTATTTCCATGTCTTATTACCGTTGAAAAAGAAATTTTTCAGCCTCGCTTGCCCTCTTTCAAATTAAAACTAAAAACTAAAGACAAAGATATCCCTTTCTATGGATTGAAGGATTTTTCCGACCAGGACGAATTAAAATACGGCCTAAATGGTTCACCAACCAGGGTGCTAAGAATCTTCACTCCCGTGTCCACGATTGACAGAGAAATTTGGAACGATAACGCTGATAACATCGCAAACAAACTTGCAAAAAAATTGCACGAATTCAAGCTGGTTTAAGGAGGACGGCAATGTCCAAAATCATAATTAGGCAAGATTTAGTGTCGAATCCAGAAGATTTAATTAAGATCTGTCCATTTGGTGCAATAGAATATGATAATCAGTATCTTTCCATTAATGCCGCTTGCAAGATGTGTAATGTATGTGTCAAAAACGGTCCCAAAGGGGTATTTACCTGCCATGAGGAAAAAGTTGAAGAAATTGACAAAACATTATGGCGCGGCATCACAGTCTATGTCGACCATACTCAGGGCAATCTCCATCCGGTCACCTATGAGCTTATTGGTAAAGCAAAAGAACTTGCCGCCAAAATTAATCACCCTGTCTATTGCCTGTTTATTGGTCATGACATAAGTAATGATGCCCAAAAACTACTGACCTATGGCGTAGACGAGGTATTTGTTTATGATGACCCAGAGTTAAGGGATTTTAGAATCGAACCCTATACTGCTGTGTTTGAAGATTTTATTAACAAACAAAAACCGACAATTGTCTTAGTAGGCAGTACTAACCTAGGCCGTTCTTTGGCTCCCAGGGTTGCTGCCCGCTTCCGCACAGGACTGACAGCTGATTGCACTATCCTCGACGTCGATGAAGCTACTAATCTAGCCCAAATACGGCCGGCTTTCGGCGGCAACATTATGGCTCACATTTATACACCTAACAATCGACCGCAATTTGCGACTGTCAGATATAAAGTGTTCTCTGTCGCCGACAAAATCCCCCAACCAACCGGAAAAGTTACACTGTGTGAAATAGCCAGGCAAGCGCTGCAGTCCAAAATCAAGGTATTGCAGGTAAAAAACAAGGAAAAAGTTCGCAGTGTTGAAGATGCTGAGGTAATTATTGTTGCTGGCCGGGCAATAAAAAATCAAAAAGATTTGGACATGCTTAATAGTTTGGCCGAACTTCTAGGCGGTATGGTTGCCGTAACGAGACCGCTTATCGAAGCGGGGTTGGCTGATGCCAGGCTGCAGATTGGATTAAGCGGCAGAACAGTAAAACCCAAACTGATAATCGCCTGCGGCGTATCAGGTGCCATCCAGTTCGTGGCCGGCATGGATAAAGCCGATCTGATTATCGCAATAAACAACGATGAAAACGCTCCTATCTTTAACATCTCCCACTATGGAATTGTGGGTGATCTATTCGAAATAATTCCAAAATTAATTGAAACCCTTGAGAATAGCCGGTCGTAAAAATCTGTTAGTTAGGAGCTGGTGGTGTGACATATAAAAAGATTGATGAAAAAGACATCGATTTTTTAGTTTCTCTCTGCGGCATCAAACGAGTATTTGTTGGAAAAGATGTTCCGGAAATCTACAGCCGTGATGAATTAAGTATGGTAAGAAGCTACCCCGAGGTTGTTGTCGAGGTGTTAACAACAGAGGAAGTATCGCAAGTAATGAAATACGCATATGACAATAACATTCCTGTCACCCCCCGCGGACAGGGGACCGGTTTGGTGGGTGGCTCTGTTGCACTGTACGGTGGTATCATGCTAAGCACAGTACGAATGAATAAAATTCTCGAACTTGATGATGAAAACCTGACAATCACGGTAGAGCCTGGTGTACTTTTAATGGAGTTATCTGCTTATGTTGAAAGACATGATTTTTTCTACCCACCTGATCCTGGTGAAAAAAGCGCAACAATCGGCGGCAATATCAGTACAAACGCTGGCGGAATGCGTGCTGTCAAATACGGAGTTACCAGGGATTATGTGCGTGGACTTGAAGTGGTGCTTGCCCATGGTGAAATCATTCAATTAGGCGGTAAAAATGTAAAGAATAGTTCGGGTTACAGTCTTAAAGAACTCATTGTCGGCTCCGAAGGAACACTGGGGTTTGTAACTAAAGCCATTTTAAGACTACTGCCTCTGCCCAAAAAAGCACTCAGCTTACTAATACCTTTCTCTAACCTTGGTCAGGCCATTGAAACAGTACCTAAAATAATAAAATCAAAGTCAATTCCTACCGCAATTGAATTTATGGAGCGCGAAGTAATTCTAGCGGCTGAAGAGTTCCTTGGCAAAAAGTTTCCTGATACATCCGCCGATGCCTACTTGTTGCTTACCTTTGACGGTAATAGCAGCGAAGAGTTAGAAAAGGCTTATGAGCACATCGCACATATTTGTCTTGATGCCAGTGCACATGATGTCTACATCTCGAATACCCCAGAGAGGCAGCAATCCATCTGGTCGGCTCGTGGGGCATTTCTTGAAGCCATTAAAGCCTCCACCACCGAGATGGATGAGTGCGACGTGGTCGTACCCCGCAATAAAATTGCAGAGTTTGTAAAGTTCGCTCAAGGCTTGCAGAACAAGCTGAACGTTCGTATTCAAAGTTTTGGACATGCGGGTGACGGTAACCTGCATATCTATGTGCTGCGGGATACCCTTACCAAAGAAGAGTGGGAGACCAGGCTTGCGGGTGCGATGCAGAGTATGTACGAAAAAGCCACAGAACTTGGCGGGCAAGTTTCGGGTGAACATGGTATCGGCCACGCTAAGCAACCCTATTTGGCCTGTTCTCTAGGAACTGAACACATAGGATTATTAAGGAATATAAAGAAAACATTTGATCCGAAAAACATATTAAATCCTGGTAAAGTCTGTTAACTAGTGAAACTACCCCCGCATCGCCCGTACCATACGGAGATTCTTCCGAGTGCGGGCATCTTTCAGCCCTGTCATAAGCGGCAATGTAGCCACGCGACGTTCCCGCTGAGCTGACAGGCGGACGATATGTGCAGCACACATAACCAACGCAAAAGCGCCCCATAAACCGGCAAATATTTGCCCGGAAGTTGAATCCAAAAATACAGGTAGATTAGCCGCAAACAGAACAACCATAGCGCTAAGGGCAATCAAGCTGACTAAAGAACCAAACTTGCCGGTCTTAGCCTTAAATCCCTTCATGCAACCCCTTCCCTTCATCAAAAAACTTTGGACCCATGCGTAGGCTCAATGAAGTATATGACAACACGATCTTCTTTATTAATCAAAAACAGCAGCATCCGGCAAGGACACTGCTGTTTTTGGGTTTACTACACCTTATTCTTAACAGGCAACGTAATATAGAACTGTGTTCCCACATTAGGCGTGCTTTCGGCCCGAATCTTGCCGCCATGCTTTTCAACAATCCACTGCGCTATGGATAACCCGAGACCGGCTCCGCCTGTTTCCCGGTGGCGGGCTTTGTCACCGCGAAAGAAGCGGCCAAAAACGCGCGGCAGGTCTTCAGGCAATATACCACAACCGGTATCTTCCACTTTCAATACAACCTGATTTTGCAGTTTGGAACAGGTAAGGGTAATTTTGCCTGGCGGCACGGTATATTTTAACGCATTATCCAGCAGGATAACCAGCAACTGATGCAGGCGTTCACGGTCGGCGGTCAGTTCAATCTGCGGTTCTATGCTTACATTAAGCTCTAAGCCTTTGAGCTCAACCAGAGGCCTGAACTGTTCGACTACTGTCTCAACCACTTCATTAACCACAACCGATTTAAGCTGTAACTCCAGCTGATTGGCGTCGGCTCTTGCCAGCGTAAGCAAGGTAGAAACAAGCTTATTCATGCGTATCGCTTCCCGGAGTACATTAGTGACGCGCGCACTCTCCTGTTCGACGGTTTTTTCGGGATGACGCAGCATCAGTTCAGCGTTGGTTTTAACTACTGCCAGCGGCGTTCGCAGCTCATGGGAGGCATCAGCCACAAACTGCTGCTGTCGATCCCACGCTGTTTGAATAGGGACAAGCGCCAGACGTGCCAGGTAATATCCAGCTAATCCGATGACCAGTATTCCTGCAAACAGCCCGCTGGCGATAATGATCAACAAGTGTCTCAGCATCGAGACCTCTGAGTCAACGATACTTACTGCAATAACCTCCTGAATCTCCAGCTTGCTGCCGTCTGGTCTAAATAAAACGTTTTCATCATATTGATATGGCAAACATAATACTCTGTATATATGGTCGGCGTATGTCTTTACGGTAAGACTGCCACTTTCCAGTTGTGCAGCTAACGCCTTAAGGTTTTCCCCATCTTCAGATGCGAAAGGGGTCAAAATGACGACCTGCCCATTGGGATCCCGCAGCAACATAATAACCCGGGGGTCAAAGAATATCGAACGTCTCCTGTTAATGTCAGGCCGCCCGTTAACAACCCTAAAAGAGCTAATCCGTTCCTCCATGGCATTATCAATATTATTGAACAGCTGCGAACTCACATAAGAGTAAAGCGTCGCGCCAAAAGTCAAGAAAATGAGCATGACAACTGCAGAGTTCAACAGAGTCAATTTGCGGAGTGTTTTGGTAAACATGTTTATTTCTCCCTCAACATAAACCCTGCGCCGCGCACTGTATTAATAAGGGCATCTTTACCAAAGGGAGCTAATTTTTTTCTTAGATAATGCACATACAAATCAACAATCCCTGCTGTTGTCTCAGATTCAAAGCCCCAGATACGATCGAAAATCTGCTCCCGTGTGAGTATCTGTTCACTGTTTAACACAAAAAACTCCAATAACTCAAACTCTTTAAGCGTTAAATCCAGAGGATGCTCGCCAATAGCTGCCTGTTTAAGTTTAGCATTGATTAAAATGTCATGATAGGCAATCTCGCCCTCCTGCCCGACATTGCCACGCCGGCGCAGCAGCGCTTTTACCCTTGCTAACAGCTCAGGTACAGCAAACGGTTTGACAAGATAGTCATCGGCTCCGTTATTCAGCCCTGTTACCTTATCCTCTACGCTGTCTCTGGCGGTTAAGAGGAGAATAGGCGTAGAATTACCCTTGCTCCTTAGCCGCTTAACTATTTCCAGCCCGTTTAATTCAGGCAGCATAATATCTAAAATAAGCAAATCATGGATACCCTGTTCTGCCAGGTATAATCCCTCATCGCCTGTGCCAACACCGTCTACCAGATAGTTTTCTTCGCTGAGGACATCGGTGACAGCTTCCCGGAGTGGTTTTTCATCCTCGACAACAAGAATTCTCAATTTTGGCCTCCTGTTCTGTTAAGTGATTCTAAGTGTAAGATATGCCTAAATAAAAAAGGCTATGCAAACTGCTTTTAGTGCAGTTGCGCAGCCTCTTAGTTAATCATTCTTTTACCCGTACATAGGTGGGCACCGAATAGGCAAATATTTTTTTATCAACCTCGATGTTGGCGTAAGCGTAAAGTACCACCTGTTCTGAAATACGCTGTACACTGCCACCCAAAATATAGCAAACCCCATTGAGGAAATCACTCATCCGCTGCTGAGTAGCAATATCAACCTGCTGATAATTGACAACAATAGCAATACTGTTTCTCAGATAGTCGGCATAGGTCTGTACATCATCGAAACTTGTTGGTAAATCAACGATTACTTTCAAGTTTCCTGCTGGTTGACTATGTACCTTCAACTTGGGACGACGTTCGTTTTCTTGCGCAGCATCTTTCGTAACAGGTACTTCCGCCCTTTCTGGTGCCACAGCTTCTTCATCAACCGGTATTAGAAAATTAGTTAATTTATCAATTAATCCAAGGGCCATCATGAATGCCTCCCCGTAGGATATTACTCCATTTTCTGGCATATTCGACATGTCTGATGCTAATTCCTGCCAGATCAAGGCGAAAAATCATATTAATGATAAAATAGAGCGAAAAATCCTAGTAAGCTAGGACTTTACTACTAGCAAAAGACAAAAATCGCTGTAATAACCAAAAAAGACTACATCTGTAGTCTTTTTTGGCGGTTCTCTCTAATCAAAATTTATAGTTTGCACCAAAGCCCATACCTTTGGCTTTGATACCCAAGTCATTATTCTCAAAACTACGATACCCTGCATCAAGTGTGATGTTGCTACCTACGCCGTAAGTTAGACCAGCTTTCCAGTCTTGCACATTCTCAGAACGGATGTAGGATGCATAGCTGTCGACATTGTTGGCAACAGAGCCTTTATACGCAACTCCGGCAAACATTTCACTTGTCGAAATTGCGTCGTTGCTGGCCTTAAGTTCAGATTTTACATTACCTACAGAAACAGCAACATTTTTATTTAATTTGTATTGAAGGCCAATTTCGGTTGCATTGTGGCTCAGATCATTATAGTAGCCATAACCAGGTGAATAGTATGTCTTTGACTCAGAATTCAGATAGTCGCCGGTAACAGCAAACTTATCATTTAGACCATAGGCTGCTTGAAAATTATTATTTTTTAAAGTGCCCAGATCGCCAAGCGCTCCCACACTTGTCTTTAAATTATTATAGGAATAGCCGATTTGTCCTTGTCCTGCGGCTGCATCCATACCCGGTACACTTGCAAAAGCAGTGCCGGCCAGGGTTAGAGAAGCAAGCACTGTTGTCAGAATCAGCTTTTTCATTGGTAATCTTCCTCCTCAAATTTTCGTATACTTTATGGTTGTGTTAACTTGCTATACCGGTAGTATACTATTCATTTTTTTGTTTTTTCTTAGAACCTCTTTAGAATTATTTAGAAATCTATGGTTATAATCCAAAATGCTAGAGATGGAGCAGGACAAAGACTTATTCTGGACGAAAAAGAGTGTATGGTGCAAATTTCGAAATCAGACTGTAGAATTTCCATATCAAATATCGGTGGAGGTTACCATCATCATGTTTAAGTTTCTTGCCCAACGCCACTTGCCAGATATTAAATCCCGTGAATGGCTGCGCTACATCGGTCCGGGGATTTTAGTGACAGTTGGTTTCATAGACCCGGGGAATTGGGCTGCGAATATGGCAGCAGGCTCAGATTATGGCTATACTTTATTATGGATGGTGACCCTTTCCACAATTATGCTGATTATCCTCCAGCATAACGTAGCCCACCTTGGCATCGTAACAGGTTACTGCCTCTCTGAAGCGGCCACTCTGTACCTTCCGCCCTGGCTTTCACGCCTGGCTTTAATCTCAGCGTTAGGAGCCGCTATAGCTACCGCATTGGCAGAAATACTCGGAATGGCCATCGCCCTCAAAATCTTACTTAACCTCCCGCTGGCTGCTGGCTCAGTCATAGCTGCACTGACATCAGGCCTGCTGTTATGGAGCAGTTCCTACAGACGTTTGGAGCGGTGGATTATTGGCTTTGTGTCACTGATCGGCTTGTCATTTTTATATGAACTTACTTTGGTCAATATCGATTGGGTGCAAGCGGTGGAAGGCTGGGTGACGCCGCATGTTCCGGATGGCTCTTTGACGATTGTTATGAGTGTCTTAGGAGCTGTAGTAATGCCCCATAACCTGTTTCTCCATTCGGAGATCATTCAAAGTCGCCAGTGGAATCTGGAGGACGATGAGGTTATCAAAAAGCAATTGAATTACGAATTCCTTGACACGCTATTTTCCATGATTATCGGCTGGGCTATCAATAGTGCAATGATTTTAATTGCGGCAGTTACATTTTTCCAGCACCAAATCCATGTTGATACCCTTGAACAAGCCGGGGACATGCTTACACCGATACTTGGCAGCACTGCATCTGTTGTATTTGCTTTTGCCCTGTTATTCGCTGGTATATCATCAACAAGCACGGCCGGTATGGCCGGTGGCAGTATTTTTGCCGGCATGTTTCGCGAGCCGTATAACATTCAGGATCAGCATACCCGTGTAGGTGTCTTAATAACGTATGTATCTGCAGTTTTTCTCATTTTTCTTATTTCCAATCCTTTTAAGGGACTTGTCGTATCGCAAATGCTCCTCAGTATACAATTACCAATAACAATTTTTTTGCAGATATATTTAACTTCATCCTCGAAAGTCATGGGTAAATATGCCAACAGTAAACTTCACAACCTCCTTTTGCTTGTGATTGGATTAATTGTCAGCTTGCTCAACATCTGGCTTTTTATTGATCAGTTCTACAATTAAGCTTATCTGTGGTTTGTAGTCAAAAAAAACTAGTTCATATCACTTTTAGTGATATGAACTAGTTTTTTTATATAATAGATTACCCCTTACTTGACCAGACGGGAAATAGTTTTAAAAGCATCTGATCCTGCCTGACGACAAAGCTCAAATAGGATGGATTCTACTGTTGTAAGCACAGCCCCCTCAAACTCCATCCGCCGCAAAGCAATCTCATAATCACGTTCGTTGCGGGAACCCACAGCATCTGTCACCACAACTGGCAAAAATCCGTTATGTTTCAGATCAATGACTGTTTGCAGAACACAGATATGAGCCTCAATACCGGCAATTATAATATTTTTCCTCCCTGTTCCATGTAATTGGGCCAGAAGAGGCTCACTACCACAACAACTGAAGGTCATTTTATCCCAATACCCGGTAGTAAAGTAAGGACGCACCACTTCAATTGTATCGCCAAGTCCCCGGGGATATTGCCGGGCTGCCATCATAGGAAGGTTGAGAGACTTTACGCCTTCCAACAAAGTTACAGTTTTTTGGGCCAATTCTTTATTATTTTTGATATGTGGAAATAGCTTTTCTTGAATATCCACTATCAACAACAACGAGTTCTCATTTTCAATTCTCATTTTTCTTTACCCCTTTCGCCAGACATCCTTGCGTCTAAACGCGACTGCTGTCACGCTTATGCTGGTATTATAGCTGGCACTCCTCACAACTACCGCTGACCCCGTGGGTAAGTACCTGCTGATCCCGGCTGGTATCCCGATATACCGTTACTCCCTTGCATCCTCGAGCATAGGCTGTCAAAAACACCTCGGCCACATCCTGGAGTGTTGCATTTTTAGGAAGATTTACTGTTTTGGAAACACCGTTATCAGTATATTGCTGTGCAGCTGCCAGATGGGCGACATGCCAACTTGGTTCTATTTCGTGGGCAGTAGCCAGCACGTTCTTTGCTCTGTCAGGCAGAGACAATCCGGCTACACTGCCTAATTCTGCTATTCGTTCATAAACATCCTGGCTATATAGTCCCCAATTCTTGAGATAGTCAATTGCCACCTGATTTACACTGGTAATCAGTCTGCCATCCAAAACCCGCCTGGTCATAGCTAATCCAAATAGTGGCTCAATACCGCTTGAGCAGTTGGCGATCATGCTGATCGTACCAGTCGGTGCAATGGTGGTGACAGTGGCGTTCCGCATATTGCTATAACCTTGCCTGGGGAAAATGCTGCCGGTAAAGGCGGGAAAATTGCCTCGTTCACAGCCTAATTCTTCAGACATTGCTCGGCCTTCAGCTGTGATAAACTCCATAATATCTCTCGTCAATTGAACAGCCTGCTCACTGGCATACGGTAAATCAAGCAGAATAAATAGCTCAGCCAGTCCCATAATGCCAAGTCCGATTTTGCGGGTTTGCCGTGTGGCCTTAGCGACCTCAGGCAACGGATAGCAGTTGACATCAATTACATTGTCCAAAAATCGGACCGCTGTCCTGACGGTTTGAGCCAGCTTACCTTTGTTAAGGCTTAACTGCTGCCCTTTACCATGCAACATCTTGGTCAGGTTAATTGATCCCAAGACACAGGACTCATAGGGCAGTAACGGCTGTTCTGAGCAAGGATTGGGCGACTCGAACTTGCCTAATTGGAGCGTAGGGTTAGCTCTATTGACAGTATCTAAGAAAAACAGGCCCGGTTCACCGTTTTCCCATGCCATCTGTACAAGCAGGTCAAAGATCTCTTTCGCCGGTACTGTTTTAACAGCCATACCGTCGTGGGGATTGACCAGTTCAAAATCAGTCTGATTATGGACGGCCTCCATGAAGACGTCGGTTACACCTACCGACAGGTTAAAGTTATTAAGCGCATCACGACGGCGTTTAACCGTAATGAAGGACAAAATATCAGGATGATCGACCCGCAGTATAGCCATGTTGGCGCCACGCCGGGCAGCGCCCTGTTTTACGACCTGGGTTGCCATATCGTAGATATGCATAAAAGATATGGGGCCGCTGGAGACACCGCCTGTTGTCCCTACCCTATCTCCCTCCGGCCGCAGGCGAGAGAAGGAGAAGCCTGTTCCTCCACCACTCTGATGAATCAAAGCGGTATGTTTGAGAGTATCAAAGATACCCTCCAGGGTATCTTCGATTGGCAGGACAAAGCAAGCGGCCAGTTGTGCCTTGGGCTTGCCTGCATTAATTAATGCAGGCGAGTTAGGGAGAAACGCGAGTGAGGACATCAGTTCAAAATACTCCTGAGCCGCACCGGCAGTATCCCGTCCGTAACCGGCTTCTGCTTTTGCGACATAATTAGCAACCCGGTGAAATAACAATTCCGGTGTTTCCCCGTCCCACAGATATCGCGCGTGTAATACAGTCTCAGCTTCAGGTGATAACAATGTCATGGTTACCCCCTATATTAAACGAAATTGAGGAAACGAGATTGCCACGCTCTCAGAACGTGAAGCAATCTCGCTTCTGCTTACGCTATTACTGTGATTCTTTTTTCCGTTCGCGTCCGCGTAGATGCCTGTCCAAAGTTGCTTTGCGCAGGCGGGTGCTTTGCGGCGTAACCTCCACTACTTCATCGTCGTTAATGTATTCAAGCGCCTGTTCAAGGCTCAAAATCCGTGGCGGTGTCAGGCGAACCGCGTCATCAGTACCACTGGCCCGCATGTTAGTAACATGCTTTTTCTTGCATGGGTTGACGTCCATATCCATCTCGCGGGCGTTTTCCCCTACAATCATCCCCTGATACACAGCTTGCCCAGGAACAACAAACATAATGCCCCTGTCTTGAATGCTGTTAATACCATAACCTGTAGTCTCGCCATCTTCAAAGGCCACGAGCGCCCCCCGGGTACGACCGGGAATATCCCCTTTGTATGGCACGTAACCATGGAAAACATGGTGCATGATACCGTTGCCTTTCGTATTGGTCAGGAACTCTGATCTGAAGCCAATCAGGCCCCGGGCCGGAACAATAAATTCCATCCGTAAGTATCCGGCCAGTTCGACCATGTTGACAAGCTCGGCCCGCCGGGTGCCCAGTGATTCCATAACTGCGCCCATGAATTCCTGCGGCACATCAATTGTTAAAAACTCCATCGGTTCGCAGCGCTTACCGTTAATTTGTTTATAGATTACCTGAGGTTTGCCGATTTGCAGCTCATAGCCTTCACGACGCATTGTCTCAATCAAGATGGATAAATGCAGTTCGCCCCGACCAGCCACTTCAAAAGAATCGGCACTATCTGTTTCAGTTACCCGCAAACTGACATTAGTTTCTGCTTCACGGAACAGACGGTCACGAACGTGGCGGGAAGTAACAAATTGACCCTCACGTCCGGCAAATGGGCTGGTATTGACGGCAAACACCATGGACAATGTTGGCTCGTCAATTCTGATTGTAGGCAATGCCTCCGGGTTCTCAGTGTCAGCCACGGTATCGCCGATATTGACTGACTCTAGGCCAATCATAGCAATGATGTCGCCTAATGCCGCCTCTTTAACCTCAGTGCGCTTTAAGCCTTCATAAATGTACACCTTACCGATTTTAGCCTTACTTTCCGTCTCGCCGTTGAGAATAACAACATTTTGACCGCCAGCAATACGGCCTCTAACAACCCGGCCGATAGCAATCCGTCCAACATAATCATCATAGTCAAGGGTGGTTATCATAACCTGGAGTGGTCCATCAATCTCACCCCGCGGGGCAGGTATGGTTTTCTCAATACATTCAAATAACGGTTGCAGATTGTCGCTATCGTCAGCCATCGCCATTTTAGCAACACCCTCCCTGGCTGCGGCGTACACAACCGGGAAATCAAGCTGCTCATCATTGGCTTCAAGCTCAATGAACAGTTCCAGCACTTCATCAACAACATCTTCTACCCGCTGGTCAGGGCGGTCAATTTTATTAATAACTACAATAGGCTTAAGTTTTTGTTCCAGTGCTTTTCTCAGTACATACTTAGTCTGAGGCATTGGGCCTTCAAAAGCGTCTACTAACAGCAGTACGCCGTCAACCATGTTGAGTACCCGCTCAACCTCACCACCAAAATCAGCGTGACCGGGGGTATCAACAATGTTAATTTTAGTTTCTTTGTACATTACCGCGGTGTTCTTGGATAAGATGGTAATACCGCGCTCGCGTTCAAGATCGTTTGAATCCATTACGCGTTCAGCTACGTGTTCATTGGCGCGGAATACATTACTTTGTTTAAGCATGGCATCTACCAGAGTCGTTTTACCGTGATCAACGTGGGCTATGATGGCAATATTACGTAAGTCTTTGCGTTCCATATAAAATGATTGTCCTCCCTATAATGAACAAAAGGATGCTATTTTGCACCCTTTTGTAGTGTCATGCACAATTCACTATATTATACCAGTTAGCATATGTCAAATTAAATTTTACTTTACACTCGGTTTCAGGACGATAAATCACTCAGCATCTTTTTAGTAAACGCCCGAATTTTATCAGCACGACTGAGCGCATCCGGGAGTTTGCCAGAGTTTGTAGCGACCGAGTCTTCGAGCTTGAGCCGCAATTCGGCGTATTCTTTCTCCATTTCAGCAAGATAATCTCTAAGCTGCTGGACTGCAGGTTCAACAGCAGTTACGGTAGAAGGCTCAATTTTCCAGTCACGTCCAGCAATCATGGCTGAATCGCCATAATGCGGAATATATGTGGAAATTCCAAACTTTTCATTAATGAGCTGCGCAAAGGGTTCTGACATGTCTTCTTCGCCATGCACAATAAAGATGTTCGCCGGTTTAGTTTCAAACTTACCCAACCAGGTCATCAGCTGATCCTGGTCCGCATGGGCTGAAAAACCGTCAAGGTTGTAAATCTTGGCCTTAACACTAATCTCTTCGCCCATAATCTTTACTTTTTTGACACCCTCTAACAGCCTGCGCCCCATGCTGCCCTGAGCCTGATAGCCGACAAACAGAACTGAACTCTCAGGCCGCCATAGATTATGTTTTAAGTGGTGAAGAATGCGGCCAGCATCGGCCATGCCGCTAGCCGAAATGATGATGGCCGGGCGGCCTAGCTTATTGATAGCCTTGGACTCGTCAGACGTCTTGGTATAAGTCAATTGCGGCAAGCGAAGCGGATGGTCATGGTCTTTGTACAGCATATCATAGGCTTCTTTATCATATTCCTGCGAGTTTTTCAAAAATATATCTGTCGCAGAAATAGCCAGCGGGCTGTCGATAATCACCGGCATATCAGGAATCAGACCGCCTTTAAATAAGGTATGCAGGTGATACAAAAGTGTCTGCGTGCGGCCTACGGCAAACGATGGAATTATGATATTGCCGCCTTTTTCTACAGTGTCATTAATATATTTGGCTAACAATTCAACAGGATCGCTTGGATCATGCTTACGGGCCCCATATGTTGATTCAACAATGACATAGTCGGCGTGGGCAATCATGGTTGGGTCTTTGATAATAGGCTGGTCAGGTTGACCCAAATCACCGGAAAATAGAATTTTAGCCGTTTCGCCATTTTCGGTTACCCAAATTTCTATCATGGACGATCCAAGAATATGACCGGCTTCCCTAAATGAAATCGTAACCTCTTCTGAGAGTTTTACCTCAGTATTATAAGCTACCGGGGAAAACTGTTTCAGGCAGGCATAGGCTTCATCTACAGTATAGAGTGGCTCAACCGGTTTGTGGCCGGCGCGCTGCCCCTTTCGATTGGCAATCTCAGCATCAAACTCTTGAATATGACCACTGTCAGGCAACATAATACTACACAGTTCTGCTGTTACTTTGGTGGCGTAGATGGGTCCTTTAAAACCTGATTTGCACAAGCGGGGTATAAGGCCGCTATGGTCAATATGGGCATGGGTTAAGAGTACCCCGTCAATATCAGCTGGGTTATAGCTGAATGGTCGTCTGTTTAGCGCAATAATAGCTTTTGATCCTTGAAACATCCCACAGTCAACTAAAAACTTTTTTGTCCCAATCTCTAAAAGGTAGGAGGATCCGGTTACCATTCCGGCAGCCCCTAAAAATGTTAAACGCATAAGCTTGTCTCCTTTTTTTAGCATTCTTCTAATGAGAGTTTGTCATTTCTGTTGAATTTTAGAAACCTCTTAATTTTCTAAATTCTACACATCCGGCTATTTTCCTGCAGAGATAGCAAAAACCGGAGCATTCGCTCCGGTTTTAAGATTATTATGTAGTACCTGTCCTATTCTTCTCCCAATACCTTTACTTCAGGATGCAGCGAAATACCAAACTGCTTATAAACACTATCCTGTACTTTACTAATAAGCGCCAGCACGTCTTGAGCCGTTGCCCCGCCAGCATTAATAATAAAGCCGGCATGCTTTGTGGAAACTTGCGCACCGCCAACACTCGTGCCTTTGAGTCCGGCTTGCTCAATCAGAGTTCCTGCGAAATAACCCTGTGGTCGCTTAAATGTGCTGCCGGCACTGGGCATTTCCAGCGGCTGCTTGCTTTCCCGCTTGGTTGTGTAGTCATCAAGCAGGCCACGAATAGAGTTGTCTTCACCTTCAGATAACCCTAATTCTACTTCACAGACAAGACAGTCATTTTCCTGAAATATACTGTGCCGGTAGCCGAACTTTAGCTCTTCCCTCGTAAAACGTCTGAGTTCGCCACTCACGCATACTGCCGTAACAGCTTGCACTACTTGGCTCATATCACCCTCGTAAGCGCCGGCATTCATGAATACCGCACCGCCGATACTGCCTGGGATGCCAATGGCAAACTCAAAACCTGTCAGGTTATTTGTTGCAGCATACTTTGATACATCTGCCAATAGCGCACCAGCGCCGGCAAAAAGAGTACTGCCGCTATGCCTGATATAGCCCATTTCCGGGCCGAACTTAACAACAAGACCGCGGATACCCCGGTCTAATACCAGCACATTAGAACCATTGCCAAGCACAGTAACAGGTACCCCATACTGTTTGGCCGTATCAAGCACAGAGGCTACTTCTTGAACCGCTGCAGGAAACACCAGGTAATCAGCCGGGCCGCCGATTTTGAAGGTAGTGTGTTTAGACATAGGTTCATCAACTAGCAGCCGTTCCGGGGGAATAGTTTTTTCTAATTCGGCAGCAAACTCCACAGGCATCGTAACCAACATCTCATTCTTTGCCAAATAAATCCATTCCTTCGGCGACCGCATCGCCAATTATTTTATAAATATCAGCCGCAATTTGCTGAAAACGCATATGGGCGTGGATGAAGTCCCGAGCCTTCGGATTAAGAACAATAAGTTCATACATCTTTTGCAGCTCCTCTGACTTCTCTTTATCTTCAGGATTACCAGCCATTAAATCATACTCGGCAGTCAGCTTTTTTTTGAAAAAATCCTGCACCATCTTTTTACTTGCTGCATCACTGTCAAGCTGCTGTTTTGCAGTCAAAAATGCCTGGTATTCCTCAGAAGTTCTCAGCGCCCTTCCCAGATCATGGGCTTTGTCATGCACATTCATTAGCAATTCCTCCATTTATTCACCATCTATCTTATGCGTGATTTATTGTGCTTATACGATTAAAAATCTTTTTTCAACAGACCTTTATAAAATTCCTGCATTGTTATGGCATCCTGGGCCTGGGTGCCAGCTGACTCACAAATAATCCGCGGCGTATAACCCCGCTCAGCAATGATCCCAAGTAGCGGTTCGTGCGGCGGCCCATAGGGATCAGCAAACGTCCAGTGACGTCGCTCACCGGCCTTGGTAAACTCAATCCGGCTGAAATGGATGTGCAGGTTCTGAGCAGCCGCTTCCCCCAGTGTTTCAGCTATTTTATCAAATACAGCGGCAAACTCCTGACTTGTTGTATACTCCCCGCCGGTCAGAGCATGCAAGTGCCCGAAATCTACAGCCGGCCGTACCCAATCAGCCAGTTTGCATAGCTCAAGTACTTCGTCAAGCGAGCCCAGTTGATTTTGTTTACCCATAGTCTCAGGCAACAGTAACGGCCCTGTCAATCCCAGACGCTCAGCCTGCTCCAACACTTGCGCAAACAGGCTCTTAGCCCTTTCCATAGCCTGCCGACGGTCTCCGCCCTTACCAGGACCGCCTATGTGAAATACAATCCGTTCAGCGCCCATCCATTTTGCAACCTCAAGCGACCGCTGAAAATGCCGCAGGGTATTACCGGCGATAGTTTCATCTTCGGTGGCCAGACTTATATAATATGGCGCGTGGATGCTAAGCTTAACGCCGTAGTGGGCAGCTTGTTTTCCCACCAGTTCAGCAGTAGCTTGCCCGACATGTACCCCACGGCTGCATTGATACTCATATGCTTTTAGACTCAGACCGGCCAGCCACTCTGGCATATCAGCCGAAGCCTTGAATCCTGCTTCATAAAACGCGTCAGGATTCCCCGCCGGTCCAAATTGTGCAAACATGCAATCACCATCCCTAATTTTGGGTTATCTGAGCCCGGCAAAACCTTGCTGCCGAAGCGCTTCGTAGACTACAACGGCCACGGCGTTAGACAAGTTCAACGACCTGGCATCGTCAAGCATTGGGATGCGGATACAGTTTTCCGGATAAGCCGCTAGTAATTCCTGCGGCAATCCGGCCGTTTCTTTGCCAAACACCAGTAGATCATCAGTCTGATAAACAATATCACTATGACACCTGCTGGCTTTTGTCGTATTAAAATAAATCTTATGACCTTTATAGAGCGCAAGTACTTCGCCAAAATTTTCGTGTACATGCACTTTGACCAAATGCCAATAGTCAAGCCCTGCCCGTTTCAAATACCGGTCTTCAATAGAAAATCCAAGCGGTTTTACCAGATGCAATTCACATCCGGTTGCCGCGCATAGTCTGGCAATGTTGCCGGTATTGCCGGGAATTTCCGGTTCTACCAGTACAATATGCATCAAAATCACCTCAGTTATACAGTTTATTATCACTCCCGGTCTGCAGTAAAATTGGAGTGACAAAAGATCAAAGTAAAAGTTATTCTACACAAAAAACAAAAATCCTACCCGCTACAGGTAGGATATGCCAACAGACATAATATATTTATACAATTTAGCCGTGAATCAGACGGGGCACACACCGCACACACACCCAGTCACTCTCACCCTTGCTCTTGATAGGCAGCAGCGGCCGCTCATGCTCAGTAATACCACACAACGAACATTTCATTGTTACGTTATATTCGGGTTTATCGGCAAGTGTTTTTTTGTGTTCATGCACAGCTTCCTCATCAAAAGCTACGGTTTCGCGGTCCTCTAACGTAAGAGCCCCGGTCGGGCACACACCCAGACAAAATCCGGCGCCGTCACACAATTCTTCGCGGCGTACCCGTGCCTTACCATCAACAAGCTCTATTGCACCTTCCGCACAGGGCGACACACACTGACCACAGCCGGTACACAAGTCATTATTAATCTTGACAATCTTTCTGGTAACTTTATTCATTTTCTGCTCTCCCCTTTTTTCTATAGTATAACATACTCACCAAATCTCTCTAGTGATATGAATCACAGCTTACGCCGGTAATTAAGTAAATCAATAAAAGCTTCCAAACGAGTGACCACTCCGGCTTCCCCGGACTGCTCGTCAAATGCCAGCGAGAGCACCGGTATGCCATGATCATTACTGGTTTGATGCAAGATATTTTTGGCAATCACCTCAGGCATACAGGTAAACGGAAAAACATGCATAATACCGTCAAACCCCTGGTTTGCCATATCTACTGTAGCCCCAACGCTTCTGAGACCATGACCGCCTACACCATGACCAAGATAGGGTGCAGCCGCTTTGGCGATTTCATTATACTTAATCAAATAGGGCTTGCTTCTCAACAAATGTGTCCGGACATAGTCAGTCAATGACATAGTCCGGTGGACATGAGCGCCTAGCTGACCAAGCCTTTGTTCTAAGTCCTGATTAACAAAGGTTTCAAGCATCACATAAATCTCGCCTACAAGCCCGATCTGAAGCGGCACCTTTCCATTTTGCTCAACCTGGAGCAACTTTTCCCGATAAAAATCGCCAATCTCCGGCATGACCCGTGGATCAGATGCAACCTCTATTTCTGCAACAGCTTCCTGATAAACGGCATCCGCTGTTCCTGGGAACTGTTCTGTGGCCCGTACCTGACGCAGCACGTCACCTAACGTATCAAGAGCACTCATCTTTGCACCGGCCAGCGTAAAAGCACGGTATACGGACGGTACACCTGCACCAGGCGCCAATTGCCGGATTGTTTTAAAAACATCAAAGACATTAGGTTCAATTACTACCATAGTAAATTTGTAACCAAGCTCTTTTAGGATTTCCTGCTGGACTTGGGCATAATAGCCTAACCGGCAGGGCCCTACCCCGCCGCAGGTAACAATGGTATCAGCCCCGGATTCCAGGGCTTCAATATAATTACCTAAGGTCACCTTAAGTGGTAGACAGGCTGTTTCCGGCGCATACCTTGCGCCGGTTTCCACAGTTTTCTTGCTGATGGGTGGAGGCGCCATTACGGTAAGCCCCAGGGTGCTTAACAGGCTTTTCATAGTCACATAAAGGGGACCCATGTGAGGAAAAGTGACAATCATCGGCGGTTCCTCCGTTTGAGCATATCGGCAAACGCCTCTAACCGGGTAAGGAATCCGGCCTCAGCAGTATGTTCATCAAGATTTAGCAGCATAAAGGGAATACTACCGGCCTCGGCTTTGCGCTTGATCATTTCGCAAATCATCGAGTCCGGGCCGCAACTAAAGGAAGTCATGAAAATCAGTCCGTCAACCGCCTTTTCGTTGATAAGCGCCAGCGATGTTCCCGCCAAATGGTGACAATATGACCAATAAATTTCTTTATCAAGATTGCGCGCGGCCAGTTGCGCCTGTCGCGCTGGTACCTGATCAGGCGTAATGACAGCCATTCCCATAGCGGTGAGTTTGTCTCTGGCATTCATGCTGATAAACTTATCCTGAATAAGATAAGAGTGCCCAATCAAGCCAACCCGTACAGCATCCGCAGGCAGCCCTGGAATGTCTATCACTACAGGTTGCTTTACACCCGCCTGTCGCCAAGCCCAGTACCACGCGCCAAGACTGGCGACTTTGCTTTGGCCTAGCCGGTAGCCGGTACTGATAACTGAATCAAATAAACTACCACTGCGCTGGCGGAGGCTGACATTGGTATCAATAAGCTCAGGTATATTGCTAAGATTGCTCCGGATAAGGTCAGGCAAGCCCATCATTTTCGGGCAGGTATACATCTGGCGAGCAACACTTACAACACGAGGCACAAACAGACAGTCGGCCTTACCTGCCAAACTGGCGGCATGGCCGACATACACCTTAAGCGGCAAACATACTTCGTCAAGTACCCCGCCGGTAGTAAGCATCTCTTTTGTGGTCTCATCTGATACAACCACCTGGGCGCCGAGGGCTTCAAAAAAGTTCTTCCACAGGCTCCCATACTCATAGTATAAAAGCCCACGTGGTAGCCCAATGCGTACTGCTTCCAGCAAACCATTCCCTCCTAGCAACCCCATTTGCCGCAGCGGTCACCCCAGCGCGCGGCCATCTGGTCGTTCATACTGATTTCAACGACTTCGCACATGTTAGGACAACCACCACACTCAAAGCTTCGCGGCAAGTAGGTATAGTCAATAATCTCAAACCCCCGGAAGACGGTTGGTTTGTTGGCTACGGCTTCCCTAGCTAAGAGTGCGGCACCAATCGCCCCCATAACATCGTAATAGGGCGGTATAATCACTTGGCAGCCCAGTACCTCTTCAAACGCCCGTTTCATCCCCTGATTGGCAGCCACCCCACCCTGAAACAACACTGGCCCTTTAATGTCTTTCCCTTTGCCGACATTATTGACATAGTTGCGCGCCAGCGCATGACATAAACCGTTTACTATATCGCATATCTGATGGCCTGTCTGCTGTTTGTGAATCATGTCCGACTCGGCAAAAACTGCACAGCGTCCGGCTACTCTGACCGGCGTTGTTGACGCCAGCGCCTTGCCGCCAAATTCTTCTATTGGTATATTAAGCCTTGCTGCCTGTTGGTCAAGAAAAGAACCTGTTCCAGCCGCGCAAACAGTATTCATTGCAAAGTCGGTGACAACGCCGTCACGAATAATAATCAGTTTGGAATCTTGCCCGCCGATTTCTACAACCGTTTTGACATCTGGTGCAACATGCATAGCGGCCACTGCGTGGGCTGTTATTTCATTTTTTATAACATCGGCCCCTACCATTACACCTGCCAACTGACGACCGCTGCCTGTTGTGCCTACTGCCTTAACCTCAAGCGCCTTGTTACGCTCTTTTATTATTTTAAGCCCCTGCTGCACAGCCGCAATCGGCTGTCCCTGGGTTCTTACATAAAGGGTATCAAGTACTTGTCCGCTGGTATCTAATACGGCAATGTTAGTGCTTACTGAGCCGACATCAATGCCCAGGTAGCTGGCTAAACGCTGCTGCAAAACCATCCCTCCGTTACATTTGGTATACATTGGTATTATTACCTGCAAAAAGGAAAGATATACTCGTGCCGCATGAATCATACATTGTAGAGAGACGGCAGTAACAAAATGCCACAAAAGGGAGGATAAAAATGGCTGGAGGAAAAATTAAGCATATGTTCCCTGGCGGTAATACCCCCCAAG
Source organism: Sporomusa sp. (assembly GCF_035561155.1). GTDB lineage: Bacteria > Bacillota > Negativicutes > Sporomusales > Sporomusaceae > Sporomusa. The sequence continues at coordinate 102,442 of NZ_DATMYD010000087.1, forward strand.
GCTTTTTCTCCTATTACGATTACGTAATACCTGTTGATGCTGGGCGAATTTTCCTACTGAAAGGCGGACCTGGTGTCGGTAAATCGACTTTTATGAAAAAAATCAGCCAGGCAATGATCGAACGCGGGTTTTCTGTCGAGCACCACCACTGCTCAAGTGATCCGAATTCTTTGGATGGCCTAGTCATACCTGTTCTTAGCGTTGCCCTCATAGACGGCACTGCGCCCCATATTGTTGACCCTAAGCACCCAGGCTGTGTTGACGAAATCCTTAACCTGGGCGAATACTGGAATGAGAGTAAACTGGTCAATAACAAAACCAGTATCCTAACCTGTACTAAAGAAATCAGTAAGCGTTTCCAGCGTGCCTACCGTATGCTGAGAGCTGCCAAAGCGGTATATGACGACTGGGAAGCCGCAAATAATGAGGCTATGAATTATAAGCTAGCCAACCAAAAAGCGGCTGAGCTTATCGAAAAACTTTTTGCCAATGTAACCACTGTAGGCCACGGCAAAAACCGCAAACTGTTTGCTTCTGCCATCACCCCCGATGGCCCGGTAAATTATATTGATTCAATCGCGGTTGACCTGTCATACCGCTATATCCTCACAGGCTTTCCCGGCACAGGCAAAGCGACACTGTTGGATAAGGTAGCTGAAACTGCCATAGCTAAGGGGCTGGATATTGAAACCTATCACTGCCCGCTTGATCCACTTAAGGTGGAACACATAATCATACCAGCATTAAGCGCAGCGCTTATTACCTCTGTTCCGCCGCATAATCTGTCCACATACGGCGCCACAGCCATTATCAATATGAATGAGTGTCTTGATCAGGAAATGATCCACCGTTTAGAACCTGTAACCGATTATGATCGTACCGCGTTTTGGGAGTTTTTTGGCAAGGCTGGGGCATATATCAATGAGGCTAAGAAACTACATGATCAACTTGAAACTTATTATGTGCCAAATATTAATTTTAGCGGCGTCGACACCCTCAGAGACAAGACATTGGCAAGAATATTCGAGTATGCAACAAATAATAAATGAAATTTCTGGAAATGTGGAAAATTAATTATATTTATTTTTCACAAAATCATGTATAATCATAGGTAAGATGTATGGGTCTGAGACATGGTGGCAAACCGCCCTGTCAAGGATACTAAATATTGTCGCCAGTCTGAAGCAAGGGCCTGAAGCCTACGCTCAGGAAGATGGAGGGAATAATTCATGGCTAAACGTATCGGAGTAATCGGCATAGTGATCGACGATCCCAAATGTATCGTTGATAAAGTTAACTGCATCATTAGCGATTACAGTAAGATTATTATTGGCCGTATGGGTATTCCCCGGCATGATGCAGAGGTCAGCGTTATTGCCCTGATTATTGAGGGCACCACTGATGAGGTGGGGGCGCTTACCGGCAAACTTGGCAACCTTCCCGGCGTTACTGTCAAATCGGCCCTTACTGCCAGAGAAGCGGCAGCTAAAGGGGAGAAAAAAAATGATTGATAACGCCCAACGTACCTCTGATGCATTTATTGATGATGCCTTAATTTACAAACTTCTTGACGAGGCTAAAACAAAGTCCCAGGATAAAGATTATGTCCGGGCCATTATTACTAAGGCTCGCGAGTATCACGGCTTATCTGCCGCCGAAGTCGCCGTTCTGCTTGAAGTAACTGACGCTGACTTACAAACCGAAATGTTTGCAGCAGCAGCCGATGTTAAACAGGCTATCTATGGCACCCGGATTGTATTATTTGCCCCTCTCTATATTTCTAGTCATTGCATAAATAACTGTACCTACTGCGGCTATCGCGCCGGCAATTCAGAACAACTCCGCCGCCGGCTGACACTTGACGAAATCAAAGAAGAGGTCGAAATCCTAGAATCGTTAGGACATAAGCGCCTGGCTGTCGAGGCCGGTGAAGACCCTGTCAACTGTACGATTGACTACGTAGTAGATGCCATTCGTCAGATTTACAGCATTAAAGACGGCAACGGCAGTATCCGCCGCGCTAATGTTAATATTGCGGCTACTACCATTGAAGAATACCGCAAGCTAAAAGAGGTAGAAATCGGTACCTATATACTTTTTCAGGAAACTTATCACCGCCCCACCTACGCTGAACTACATCCTACCGGCCCTAAACGCGACTACAACTGGCACACAACTGCCATGGAACGGGCTATGCAGGCTGGCATTGATGATGTCGGTATTGGCGTACTCTATGGGCTTTATGATCATAAATTTGAAACTGTTGCTATGTTCCTTCATGCCGAACATCTTGACAAAACCCAAGGTGTTGGCCCTCATACCATCTCAGTACCCCGTATACGTCCGGCCAGCGGGATGGACTTGACTAAGTTTCCATATTTAGTCAGCGATGAAGATTTCAAAAAGATCGTGGCCATTATTCGATTGGCTGTTCCTTACACTGGTATGATTTTATCAACCCGTGAGTCTTCTGAACTTAGGGATGAACTCATTAGATATGGCGTATCCCAGATTAGTGCCGGTTCCTGCACAGGTGTCGGTGGCTACCATCAGGTTTACAAAGAGCAGGTAACTAACGCCCCAGCTAAAGGCCTTCAGTTTGAGACCGGCGACAACCGTTCTCCTCAGGAAATTGTCAGCATGCTCTGTCAGCAAGGTTTTGTCCCCAGCTACTGTACAGCCTGCTATCGGCAAGGCCGTACCGGCGACAGATTTATGAGCCTCGCCAAAAGCGGCGAAATTCAAAATGTCTGCTTGCCAAATGCCCTCTTAACTTTCAAAGAATATCTCCTCGACTACGCCGACCCCTCGATTAGAGAAATAGGTGAAGTCACTATTCAAAAGCACCTGACCGAGATACCTGTGGCTGCAACCAGGGAAGCTACCGCCAAGCGCTTAAAAGAGATTGAAGCAGGCGTGAGAGATTTATATTTCTAAAGCTATAAAAAGCAAAGAAGCTTTGCGGAACTTCCACAAAGCTTCTTTTTATTTCCATTTTAATTACGTTTCTGCTTCCGTTCTCGCTCCCACCACATTAACAGCGAGATGCAAAAAGCCAGCCACATTGAACCTGCAGCATATCCAGCCACTACGTCTGAGGGGTAATGTACTCCCAGATATATACGGCTAATACCGATGGCTACCACTAAAATAACAGCCAAAGTCATAACTGTTAATCGCCCACGCCAGGAAGGGATAAACCGCATAATTAAAAAGGCTAGCATCCCATAAAAACATAAAGATACCATAGCATGGCCACTGGGAAAACTGTAACCCGATTCCTGAACCACACGGAACAGCTCCGGCCGTGAGCGTTGAAACAAATGCTTTAACAAATAATTAAGAGCGGCCCCGCCTGATAAACAAACCGCTAAGCCGGTCATTTCACGCCAGCGCCGGTAATAGGACAAGAGCAAAAAGACAGCCGCTATAATCACTGTATAGTGTAAGCCATAGCCTAAATCTGAAATAAAGATCATTACTTTGTCGATTAAAGGACTTGTAAAGTAGCGAACAAGCCAAATGATAGCGTTATCAAAGAAACCCATTGCATTGCGGAATATTGTTTCCCAGGCCATGGCCGTAAATGCAATTAGCATCAATCCACTAAAAGTTAAGCTGGCGAAAATATATAGCGCTGGCCAGCGCCGCTGCACCTCTTGGATACATTTTTGAAAAGGGAGATACCAAGGCGTGCGTTTAAAAAAATATGCACCTACCCATAAAAGTATAGGCAAAAGAATAAGACTTATTGCCCCAATAACAAAAAGAGTGCCAATCACAAATGGCACCATGCGATAACCCTGTGGCGGGATCACCCATACTCGTTCTTCCAACCGGGCTCCCTGTTTGACTTCAGCATGACCACCAATTACGACAACAAGCCCTTTAACATCAGCACTTGGCTGGAGCGTCAGATCACCGTCAGCAATCATGATCCCTTCTGTAACCTTGCCAGCAACTTCGGCATTACCATTTGCGACTAGTAGCCTATCTACATGTTGGCTTACAGCGATATATACATCCTCATGTCTAAATATATCTGGATATTCAGTCTTATTTGCAGAAGTGCTGTCAAAGACTATGACAGAAACCGATAGCAGGCAAATGACCACTAATAAACTAAAACCAATCATCTGTTTACGCTTTACCAGACTTTACACCACCTTTGCGTTACGCAATGCATGCATAGGTACCCAATGACCAAGCTCTCTTTATCAGTATTGACGCAAACGCCGTAACTAATGCTCAGGCCAGTTTCTGGCAATACTAAAATGTGGTAATATATAGCTAGTTTCAATTTTAATCGGCAGGTGTATATTTTGAAACGTATTATACTCATTACACTCTTAACTCTGGCAATGTCCTACATCCTTGAGGGCTCTGAAGCCGTTGGTCTTAACAGTTTTAAACCAAGTCTCGAGGTCAACTACGCAACTAACGAGTATATTTTGAGCTGGCCCCGACTTCCCTATCTTGCTTACTATAAAATTGAGGCTCTAAATACCCCTCCAATAGATGACCACAAGGATGTCGATGACTCCCAGCGCATTGTCAGCTATCATACCTGGAAAAACCAATTTTCAATTGATGAACACTTTCCTTTCCATACATATTGGCGAGTTTCTGCTCAAACCCTGTTTCACAAGCCGCTGGGCAAATATTCCAATCACATAAGCTTGACTGAGGCCAGTGGCCGGACGGCCGAAGAGTTTGACAAGGTCAAACCTATGCCAACCTCCTCGTATCCAGTGAACGCACCGGCATCTCTTCGTCCGATGCTTACCTGGACGCTAGTACCGAATGCCGTGTATTATGAGCTTGAGTTCTTAACGATGCTGCCCGAAAATCCCAATGATGTTTTGCCATCTGAAAACCAACTTCGTTTAACCCGTGAAGTTTTTACCAATGGCTATAATGCCGATTTCTCCTGGTATGAAGGCAACCGCATCTTCTGGCGAGTCCGTGCGCTTAACTACAAGGGCAATCCCTTAGGAGTATTTTCTAATGCGACAGAAATTTGGATTGACCGCAATATCAACCCGGTGGTCAAGCCGCTCATTAATAACCACTATAAACCAGCCACCCTGCCGACGCCGCTCTATCCTGCCTATGCCTGGATACCAGTATTTGGCGCCGTAAGTTATGAAGTCGAGCTTACAAATCAACCGCCAGAAAACCCGGGCGGTATTGAAGCCTCTAACCACCGTATCTGGAGCAAAACTGTCACTGGCCTAAATGACTGTTATGACGACCAGCCTCGTATCGTTCCCGGCAAATACTATTGGCGTGTCCGTGGTATTGATGCCGGCGGTAATCCGGTAGGTGGCTATTCTGATACAGCTGAGTTCACGGTTGATTTAACCAGAGGGCAGTATTGCGCAACCTTTGGCGACAGCATCACCCATGGGGGCGGCGCTATCTCCTATTCTCCAGCCGATACTGATTACAGCTATCAGACCTATCTTCATTTTCCGGCTGTCAACCTGGGCAAAAGCGGCGACACTTCTGAAACTATGCTGGCCAGATTTGACCATGATGTGCTCCCGTTTAAGCCCAAATATTTAATCATTCTTGGCGGTACCAACAGTCTGCGTGGTGGAGTTCCCTCAGCTCAGGTTATCTCGGAGCTTGCAGCTATTCGCGATAAATGCCTTATAAATGGCATCAGACCAATATTCCTGACCTTGCCACCTATCAACCCGGCCGCTATTGATGCGGCTTTTAATGAAGAAACCGTATCCAATTGGCGAGAGGAATTTGATGCTGTTAATAACTTTATCAGGCAGCAACGGTACTTCATCGACCTTGAGCCACATTTTGTTGATAGTAACCGGGAACTACCCGATCATTTTGCCACAGATGGACTACACCCTGATATTGAAGGAAAAAAGCTCATGGGGCAAATCATTAACGCCCATTGGACAAGGGTTGTTCGGTAACAGCCTGCTCCAGTTCCAAAAGTTCGTCCCGACGCTCTTTAGCAGCAGCAAAGAATCCATGGACACTCGCCCGGTCGCCTTGGCGAATAGCCAAGGCGACCTCGCCGATGATCTGGCTGAACTTATCCAGGCTATCGGCAATCGGTCCGGCATTTGTCATGCAAACATCGGCCCACATATCGGCGTTAGAGGAGGCAATGCGTGTGGTATCACGAAAACCGCCGCCAGCCAGTTTAATGCTGCTGTCCTTATCCTCGGAATAGGCTAACAAATTTACCAAAGCGGCAGCGCCAATGTGCGGTACATGGCTAATCAAGGCTGTACACCAATCATGCCGGGTAGCATCCATCTCCGTAATTCTGGCTCCTGTCCAGCTGATAACCTGACGCACCGCTACGATAGCCGTGGATTCGCCAGGCCCTACCGGCGTTAGGATATACCATTTATCACGAAAAAGCGAACTGTCAGCGGCTTCAATGCCGCTTTTTTCGCGTCCAGCCATAGGATGGCCAGGTACATAATGGACACCATGGGGTAGTAAAGCTGCTATCGTTTCAATCAAATAGCTTTTAGTACTACCGGTATCTGTCAGAATAGCGCCTTGCTTTAAATAAGGCGCTATTTCTTTGACCAGCGTTGCAGCTTGCAGCACAGGCGTACATAAAAAAATCATATCGGCGTTAGCTACGCCAGCTTTTAAATCAGCAGTAACGATATCTGCGGCGCCACGCTGCCGGGCTTTAATGAGCGACAGTTCGTTAGTGTCAATACCAGTAACTTCAACTTTCGCACCTCTGTTCGCTTTAAGCGCCAGGCCTAGCGAACCGCCGATCAAACCCATACCGATGATCGCAATCCGCCTGATAGTTAGACTCATGCCATTCTCCTGCCCACTACAGACGCAATTGCCCCAACTTCATTCATCAGTGCCCGGAAATTTTCAGGGGTTAGGGACTGATTGCCGTCAGACAAGGCTTCCGCCGGATTGGGATGAACCTCAATCATCAAGCCGTCAGCCCCCCCGGCTACCGCTGCCCTTGCCATTGGCCGCACTAACTTCCATAAGCCGGTACCGTGACTCGGATCAACGATAACAGGCAGATGGCTCAAATTTTTGAGTGCTGCCACAGCACTTAAATCCAGGGTATTGCGGGTATAGTCTTCAAACGTTCGAATGCCTCGCTCACAGAACATAACATTGTAATTACCTTCACTCATAACATACTCGGCAGCATGCAACCATTCATTAATCGTAGCCGCAATGCCTCGTTTTAAAAGCACCGGCATGCCGCTCTTGCCTACAGCCTTCAACAGTTGAAAGTTTTGCATGTTGCGTGCCCCGATTTGCAGTACATCAGCGTAGGCACCCACTACAGGCACAGACTGAATATCAACAACCTCAGTTACAATCTTAAGGCCAGTTACAGCTCTAGCCTCTGCCAACATTTCCAGGCCTTTTTCTTCAAGACCTTGGAAAGAGTAGGGGGACGTGCGCGGCTTGTAAGCACCGCCCCTCAGGAACTGGGCCCCTGCCTCTTTGACAATCCTTGCTGACTCTAAGAGTTGTTCCCTGCTCTCAACTGCACAAGGCCCAGCCATGACTGTTAAATGAGAGCCGCCAACAAGTACGCCCCCAATATCAATAACAGTATCTTCATTTTTAAATTCCCGGCTGACCAGTTTGTAGCCGGCTGTAACCGATATTGCTTTTTCAACACCAGACATAGCTTCTAGTGGCAGCTGCGCCATTAGTTTTTTCTCACCGATGAGGCCAATGATTGTACGAAGTTTACCTTCTGACAAATGTACTTTTAATCCGGCTCCGGTTACCCGGGCAACCACGTGCTCAATCTCATTCTGAGTAGCTGTTGGACTCATTACAATAATCATGTATATCGCCTCCATAAAAATATAAAAAGTCCCATCCCCTATACAGGGACGAGACTTCACTCGCGGTACCACCCTGCTTGCTAAATAGCAAGCCGCTCTTTTCAGGTACGGGAAAACTCCGATACCCTAGCCTATGATAACGGTGGCGTTCCGGCGCAGTCTACTTGATTACTTTCGACCTGCTGCTCACGGGTGTATTTCAATAAGCACGCCTACCGGGTCACACCACCCCCCGGCTCTCTGATAATAGCGCAGCCAATTTACTTATCCCGTTCATTGCATTTGTATATGCTATTGCAAATGAATATACCAGATAAAATCGTTACTGTCAATAGTCTTGTGATCTATTTCTGCATCTCTTTATGAAACTTAATATTATACCACTCAGCTCCACGCTCAGTCATTTGTTCCCAGCCAGCCTTCACTAACCGGTCAACCAAGCCTTCCAGAGCCTCTCTATGACGTTTATTCTTTTCATCAGGCGTAAATGAACATGACATAATCTCAATTTTGACCGACTTCTTGACAATAGTATCGTGACTGTCACCACTATTTATACTATCTGGAATTGACATTCGGGCCTGAAACTCACCAATATCGCGTGGAAATATCCCCCAGCGTTCACCTGTAGTCTGATAGGTGATTTCACAGTACATCGTTCTTAGCTCCTCATCTTTGTAACCGATTTGTTAAGTATGTTCCGTCAAAAACGAAATAAAGAAAACACGGCTTGCGCCGAGCCTATGGCGAAAGCGGAAGCCGATGTTGCCCTTATCCAGAGAAAGTTATGCTTTCTATCAGGAAAAGAAAGGCGACAGGTTAAGCCGCCTTCTTTATTTTGCCTGAAACTCCGCTAACGCCCGCGCCAACTGGTCAGGACACGAGGAGTTTTTATCGCCGCATTTAATTCCTTTTAACTTATTAATAACGTCTTCAACCTTCATTCCCTCAGCAAGCCGGCTTACGCCTTGCAGGTTACCTGAGCAGCCTGATTGAAATTCAATCTTTGTTACAATTCCGTCTTCTACCATAAATTCAATTTTTTTCGCACATACACCACTGGTCGTGTAACTTGGCATATTCCCACATTCCTTCCCATATAGGTAATTATGGGAATAAGTATACCATAAAACAACGGCTTTTCCTATCAGAGCCGGCGAGCGGCATCAATCAGCGGGGGGACAACCTGTTTTTTTCGCGACATTACACCAGGTAAATACCAGGTGCCATCAGGCCGTCCCTCGCCAAAAGCGGCAGCGATCAACCCTGATGGCTGCCCATAATGCAGCAGGTAAGTAGCCTCATCCAGTATGCCAGTAATCAGCAGTATCGCCATATTATACTGTTCTTTTTCGCAGATAGCCTGTAGGGCCTCTTGGAGTTGATCTTTCTGCCTTAGTACGCCCTCAGGGTCCATGACTGAGATTTGACTAATTGCAACATAGTACTCGCCAATCTGAAATTCCTTTAAGTCAGTAGCTACTATATCTCCTGGAGTTAGCTTGTCAATCACGGAACCGGCCTTTAGCATCGCCATGCCAAATTCCTGAATATCAAGTCCGGCAATCTCTGCCAGCTTATTGGCAGTATCACGGTCTTTATCTGTGGCTGTCGGCGATTTAAATAACACTGTATCTGAAATGACGGCGGCAAGCAGGAGCCCAGCCATATTCTTAGGTATTGGCACATTGCGATGCCAATGCATGTTGGCGACAATGGTAGCCGTAGATCCTACCGGTTCATGCCTGATAAAGATCGGCTCACTGGTTTCCAGCCCCCCCAGCCGGTGATGGTCAACAATCTCAACAATCTTAACTTCCTCAATACCATCGACCGCCTGTGAACGCTCGTTATGGTCAACCAAGATAATCTGATCACGTTCCGGGACAATGAGCCGGTCACGATCAATGAGTCCAACCATTTTGCCGCTTTGGACAACCGGATAATTACGGTATCCGGTACGAATAATGATATTTTTTATATCAGCAACCATATCGTCAGGCTTAAATGAGGTAACATTGGGCTTCATGACTTTTCGTACCGGGATGCTTTGGTTGATAAGACGCCCGCAGGTGTAGGTATCATAAGGCGCTCTGATAATATACGTTCCCGCCGCCTGGGCCGCAAATTCCACCTCTGGCGCCACCTCATAATCACCTGTTACAATTAGGCAAGTAACACCGACCTCAATACAGGTCAGCTGAACATTAGTACGATTGCCGACCAGAACAATATCGCCAGGCTTAATGACTTTGGCCATAGTTTGTGTCCGGGAAGCCGCAATTTTGACACTGCCCTCGATCCTTCTGGATAAATCCCCGCCACAAATGAGTGTGCCATTAAGACTCCTAAGAATCCCAGCATAGTCGACCCCGGTTTCCCGCAAATCTTGCATTCCCAATTCGTTTACATACCGTTCAGCCAAATCTCCAACAGTAACCATGCCAACTAAACTGCCGTCATCATCTACAACAGGAATAGACTTTACACTATGCTGTTTGATCAGTTGGCCAAGCTTTCTCAGGGTATTCCAAGGATGAATAGTAACTATGTTCTCATGCATAACATCTTTTGCCCGGGGGTACATATCTAAGATAAGCTGCGGCGGTTGTATACCAAAAAACTCCAGAATATACTTAGTCTCCGCGTTGATTTTTCCGGCGCGTGCCGGGAGTACATGCTCGCCCAAAGCTTTTTTAAGGTGTGCGTAGGCAATTGCTGAACAAATAGAATCTGTATCAGGATTACGATGACCAATTACATAGATCGGTTTGGACAAGCGATTCTCACTCCTAGGACTTTTCTTCTCATTCTAAACCCTACCCTAGGCAAATTGCAAGCTATCTTACTCTTTTTCCGAGCGGCCAATAACATGCTTCGTTATAGTATATACTATAATATAAGATAACGAAGAATCCTTACGAAAAAAAGAGGTAACTTCCTATGCGAGTACGGTTTGGTTATGTCGCAATCGCTCTCAACATTGCCGAAGGTTCACCAAATAAAAGCGTGACAGTAAAAACCCTTGAGAAAATTCCCGACCCAGAGGGTCGTATCCACCGTCTGCGCCGTTTAACACGGGAAAACTTAGCAAATACACTTCGCATCCTTCGCTACAACTCAGCCCACGACATTCATGTATACCGCCTTACTTCTAAAACAGTGCCATTAGCAACCCACCCTGTTGCTGCTGAATGGAGCTATATAGACGAGTTTGCTGACGAGTGGCGGGAAATCGGCGATTACATTAAAAGCCGTAATATGCGGATCAGCGCACATCCTGACCATTATACACTGTTAAATAGCCCCAAGGAAGAGGTGTTGACAGCTTCACTCATTGACCTTGACTATCATGTTAACATGCTGGAAGCCATGGGCCTGCCGCCTGCTCCACAGTTGGTCATCCATGTCGGTGGACTGTACAAAGCGAAGGCGGCCTCACTTGGTCGATTTATTAACCAGTTTAATCAGTTGCCTGATCGTATCCGCCTCCGGCTTATGCTGGAAAACGATGATAAGGTATACGCGGCTGCCGATGTGCTTAGCCTTTGTCAAACAGTCGGCAGCCCCATGGTGCTTGATATTCACCATCATACCTGTATCAACTATGGTGAAAATTTGGCCGAGTTATGGCCGGCCATCGTCAGAACCTGGAACGGAACCATCCCAAAAATCCACCTCTCCAGTCCGAAAAGTGATAAGGATATTCGCAGCCACGCTGATAATATAAATCTGCCTGATTTCCTACCTTTCCTGACTATAGCCAAAGAAACCGGTCAGGATTTTGACGTTATGATTGAAGCCAAAAACAAAGACCAGGCACTGTTCAAACTCTTGGACGAGCTTGAGCAGATACCTGGCATTAAACGAGTAGAACAAGCAGTCATTGAACTATAACGTCAGACAAGCTGAACTTCGTCAGGGCTAAAGGCCACTTCAACTTTACTGCCTGTCGTAAGGGCTAAAATTTGTTCACGAGGGGCTCTGACCGTCAGGAACAAGCCGTTGGCCTCAACCTTAATTTTGTAAGCCCCAATACCTGGCGTAATCCCTGCTACAATTCCGCTAACAGTAACTAACGGCTGATGCCGTAACGCAGAGCTTTCATTAAGTATCTGGATAGCATCACCGGGCAGGCAGCAAGCGACCGCTTCGGCAGGAACAGAACTGTTTTGTTTGAAGGCGAGTCCGCAGCTCAGACGTATAATCGCCTCCTGACCGCTCCATTCCACCTGGCAGGGCAGAATATTGTCCATATCAACTAAATCAGCCACTGCCCGGCTGGCAGGGCGGCGCAGAACCACTTCCGGGCGATCATCCTGAATCACACGTCCGCCTGCTAAGACGACTACTCGATCGGCAAAATACAGCACGTCATTAAAATTGTGGCTGATTAGCAAAACAGTCAGCTTATTTAGCGCCGCCACTTGTTTCAAATCAGTCAAAATCGCCGTGCGAGAGGCAGTATCAAGGGCAGCAAAGGGTTCATCTAATAATAACAGTTGTGGCTGATATACAAGCGCGCGCGCTAGGCCGACCCGCTGCGCCTCACCACCTGACAGTTGTTTGGCCTGACGGTAAGCTAAATGTTGGCATTGGAAAGTTCTAAGCGCCGTCATTACCTGCTCTTGAATCTGTGAGCGCGGGTAGTTGCGGAATTTTAGCGGCAGCGCCACATTGTCGTATACCGTACCATTAATGAGCAGTGTTTCCTGAAACATCATGGAACTAGAACGGCGGGCGATTTCCTGACCGCCTTTAGCAACATCCTGACCGAACAACGTAAGCAGGCCCTGCTGAAAGGGCAGCAGCATATTTACCACCTGCAAAAGTGTACTTTTGCCAGCGCCGTTGGCGCCTGCCACCGCTACAAGCTCACCTGGTGCTACCGCTAATTGTTCAATATCCAGGGTTAATTGGCTATTACGATATACTTTGACTCCAGTCAATTTTACAATTGTTTTTTCCATAGCCCCTCCGCCCACACTCATTTTGCCGTCCGGTTCTGCAAATAAGTCAAGGCGGCAACAATGCTATATGCGACTATTAACAGAATAAAACTGAGCACCAGAGCGGTATCATAGTTACCCTTGCCCACTTCCATAACAGTAGCTGTAGTTAAAACCCGGGTTTGCCCCTTGATATTGCCGCCGACCATCATGGATGCGCCTACCTCTGACACAACACCGCCAAAACCGGCCATAACAGCGGCTAACAACCCCAATCGTGCTTCGCGAATAAGGAGCAGATGGGCTTGCCACTTTGAAGCTCCCAGAGACAATAGCTGGAGGCGCAGTTTGGGGTTCAGGCTGCCGATAGCGGCAAACGATAAACCTGCGATGATTGGACTGGCAATAACAGCCTGCGCGATAATCATGGCCCAAGGAGTGTACATGATCCCCAGCATCCCGAGCGGACCATACCGCCATAACAGCAGACTTACAACCAAGCCAACAACAACAGGCGGCAGACCCATGCCGAAGTTAACTACACTGACAATAACCTTTTTTCCGGAGAACTCATGGAGAGCTAGCCATAAACCAAGCGGAATCCCCAAAATAACGCTTATTAAAGTAGCCAGTCCCGACACCTTAACCGTGAGCCAAGTAACTGCCAATATCTCAGGGTCGTACCAAATAGTATCCATACCTTGTCCTGCCCCTTGTACGTTTTAGAGATTATAGTCCGAAGTCCTTTTCTGTTTTACCCCCGTCTGCGGTAAACAGCGACTGACCATACTTATCCTTGCCAAAGGCAGCGATTAAAGCCTGTCCTTCACTTGACAGCAAGTACTCGGCAAAAGCCGCCGCGCCTGCTTTATTTACTTTACTAAATTTCTCAGGATTCACTTCCATTACATGGTAAATATTAAGAAGTTTAGCATCGCCTTCAACCAATATTTTTAAAGAAACATTTTTAGCTTGCGCCAAATAGGTAGCCCGGTCAGCCATGGTATACCCCTTTTTCTCATCAGCAATTTTCAGGGTCTGCCCCATGCCCGCTCCAGCTTCCTGATACCAGGTCCCCTGGGGTTTAATACCAACAGCTTTCCACAAGTTTAGTTCAAGCTTATGAGTACCAGAGTCATCACCCCGTGATATAAACGGAGCTTTAGTCCCACTGATTGTCTTCAGCGAATCCACAACACTCTTGCTTTTAATTTGGGCCGGATCTTCAGCTGGGCCAACAAGCACAAAGTCATTATGCATTACCAGGCGCCGGTTAATGGCTGCGCCAGTGGCAACTACTTTTTTCTCAGCATCAGGTGCGTGGACCAAAAGCACGTCGGCTTCACCTTTTTCCCCCATAGCCAGCGCCTGACCGGTACCAACAGAGATGGTTTTGATTTTGTAGCCTGTTTTCTTTTCGAAGGCGGGAATAACAACATCTAATAAGCCACTATCCTGGGTACTGGTCGTAGTAGCCAAAATAACTTCCGGGTTAGCCGGTTTAGCCGGTGTTGGCGCTGCTGTATCCGGTGCTTTTTGACAAGCGCTTAGTGCAAATGCCATAAGGATAACCAATAGTATAGCAGTAATTTTTAGTCCTTTCCTTAACATATAGACACCTCTTTTTTATTAATTATAATCATTACCATTACCTATAAACCTTTTATAATCACCGCCTTTACCTAGCAATAAGAAAACCCGGCATTGCAAAAGAATAAAGCAATGCCGGGTTTTTTCACCGGTGTTAATTCTTCTTTTCACAATGGAAGGCGCCCCAGTTTCCCAAGTACCCTAACGGTCGGCAGTCATAGCATGCAGCTTTAGACCCACAGACTCGAAGATTATATATTCAATTGTGAACAAGGCTATGGCCTGGCACACTCGCCGGCTTCACCCTTCATAATAGATAAGCCGTGTTCTAGCGCCGGAAGAATGGCTTCAAGGCATTCCCGAACACCTTTGGGACTGCCTGGGAGATTAATAATAAGTGTCCTTGCACGTAAACCGGCTACAGCCCGTGACAGCATGGCTCGCGAAGTTATCTCCAGAGACTTGGCCCGCATCACTTCAGGGATGCCTGGAGCTTGTCTGTCAATCACGTCTAAAGTAGCTTCAGGCGTTACATCGCGTGGTCCAAAACCAGTTCCGCCAGTGGTAAGAATAAGATCAATCTTCAGGTTGTCAGCCATATTAATCATTGCCTGACTTAACGCCTCTCGCTCATCTGGAACAATTACATAATGCTTGACCTCACCAAGCTCTGCCAGCATTTCGGCAATGGCCTTGCCGCTCAAATCCTCGCGTTCGCCGCGTGAGCCTTTATCACTGGCTGTTATAATGCCAATGCTAAACACTTTCAATCACCTCGATTGTATCGCCGGTAGCTACCGGCCCACCTGTAACTACAATGGCAAATATCCCTTCTTTCGGCATCACGCAATCGCCGGCCTGATAGTAGATATTGCAGCGGGTATGGCACTCTTTACCGATTTGGCTTACTTCCAGCAACACATCGCCAATCTTTAGTTTTGTACCGATAGGCAAAACCGGCAAGTTAAGCCCTTCGGTAGTAATATTTTCAGCAAAATCACCCGGATTGACGTCAAGCCCCATTTGCCTCATTTTCTCGATGCTTTCTAAGGCTAGCAAACTTACCTGACGGTGCTGAAACCCGGCATGAGCATCTCCTTCGAGACCAAGTCCGGGCAGAAGTGTAGATTGTCCAACGTTTTTCTTGCGTTCGCCTTTATTTTTGCTGGTACAAACAGCTACTATCTTTCCCTGCATAGATTTTAATCCTCCCTAATATAATCGCCGCTCTTACCGCCTGATTTGGCCCGCAGCCTGACGTATTCAATAGTCATGGCTTTGTCTACCGCTTTGCACATATCATAAATCGTCAATGCCGCAACTGACACAGACGTCAATGCTTCCATTTCCACCCCGGTCTTGCCAGTGGTTTTAACCACGGCCTTAATATCAATGGCATTGCCCGTGTCATCGATTGCAAATTCAAGAGTGACACCTGTCAATAAGAGGGGATGGCACATCGGGATTAAATCCCATGTCCGTTTGGCACCCATTATCCCGGCCACCTGAGCGACCCCTAAGACATCGCCTTTACCCATGGCGCCTTGTTTCACCAGTTGAAGGGTAGCAGGCTTCATCGTAATTCGCCCTTCAGCCACTGCCTCCCGCTTGGTTTCCTCTTTCACGGTTACATCAACCATGCGTGCCTTGCCCGAGTGATCAAAGTGTGTAAGTTCCATTGGTGCGCTTAGCTCCCTTCTTTAACCCCTTTATCCGCCTCCGACTGGCGGAAATAACCCTACTCTGTCGCCGTCTTTCAGCGCCTGGCCAGGCTGAGCCTGCACACCGTTAACCATGATAATTTTAATTTCATCAGGGTTAATGTTTAGTTTAGCAATAACCTGGTCAATAGTAGCAGCCTCAGTTGCTTCTACTGACAACACACCGCCTGGATGATCGGGAAAATAGTTGCGAAGTGTAGCAAATAGCCGGATTTCTAAAGCCATGCTGGTCACTCTCCTATCTTTAGTTGACTGCCAATACTGTACCTGCCTCTGCCAAGTCATACCCGCCCAGCCGTTCAACTTCCTGGCGGAATTCCGGCGATTTTAGGATATTAACTATTGTTTCAGCAGTGCTATCACCCTGTGGGAAGTTCAAAATAATATCATAGCACTCGTGGGATACCGGGATAAACTCCAGTCCCAGGGCCATAGCCGCTGCCCGGATACCCATACCGGTATCAGCCGCACCGGCAGTAATGGTAGCAGCAACTGCCATATGGGTGCTGACTTCTTTTTCATAGCCGTCAATATTGCTACTAGTCACACCTTGCTTGGGCAGTAAATAATCCAGCAGCATCCGGGTTCCTGAACCACGCTGTCTATTAACATAAGTTATGTCTTCTCGGACTAAATCGTCTAATCCTTGGATATTCCTGGGATTACCCGGCTGTACCATCAGACCCTGTTCGCGCCGGGCAAGCCGTACTAATTGCCAGCTCCCCTTTGCCAGATATTTATTAACAAAAGAAATATTATACTCGCCTGTTTTGTCGTCAAGCATATGAATGCCTGCAATATGTGCTTCATTATTCTTTACAGCCATGATGCCGCCCATGCTGCCGACATTAGCTGCCGACAGCAGCATATTGGTCTGACGTTTTAAGAATACCCCCAGAATATCAAGCGCCAGGTCATGGCTGCCAACAGCCAGCAAGGTATCTGACTGCTGCTTGTTAAACATCCTTACCTTTACCAGGGCACCCGCGGGCAAGCCGGGGCTGTTTTCGCCGACTGAGAGCACCCCTTGGGCCTTGATGAGCGACGATATAATCCCCGCTCCACGACTAAGCGGCGCAGCCACTGTTTTGCCTTGGATTGATCCGACAGAAACACGCACAAACTCTTCGACGCCAACATGTGAATAGAGCTGACGGGCCAGTACTGCCGGAACTTCCTGCACTGGTGGAATAGGCAGCCTTTGCCGCTGGAGTAGCACATCTCTGACAAAGAGTTCGGCAGTCAGCATCGCTGATACCGGGTATCCGGGCAAGCCGATGACCGGTTTACCTTTGCAGAGCGCCAACACCACCGGTTTACCTGGTTTAATGGCAACTCCGTGCACTAACACCATGCCAAGTTCGGCCAGTATCCGCGAGGTAAAATCCTCAGTACCCGCCGAGGTTCCTGCGTTAGTAATAACCATGTCACTTGATTCAAGGCTTGCAGCAACCGCATTTTTTATCTGTTCGTAATGATCTGGCACAATCTCATGGCGTACCGGCTCACCACCCCAGGTAGATACTGCCGCACACAGCATATGGGAGTTAACATCAAGTATGGCTCCGGGTTTTAAATCCTGTGACCGGGCCACAAGTTCGGTCCCTGTCGGAATAACAGTAACTTTGGGCTTAGCGACAACATCCACTGATTCAAGTCCGGCAGCTAATAATGCAGCGATATCAGGCGGTGTAATTACTTGATGCTCAGGCAGAACCATTTCATTGGCGACAATATCTTCTCCAATGATCCGGACATGCTGCCATGGCGTAGCTGCAGCAATAATTTCGGCAGTATTGCCGTCAATATGTACATCTTCAATCATAATGACTGAGTTTGTCCCCAAAGGCATTAAGTCGCCGGTATCTACGATGTAGCAGCCACCTGGTGCAAAAGGGTCTTCATTTTTCAACAAGGTCAATCGCACCGGATTGGTCTCGGCGGCGCCAAATGTGTCCTGGGCCCGCACGGCAATTCCGTCCATAGCTGAGCCGTTATAATGGGGCACTGATTGCTTGGCATAGGTACAGCCGGCAGTGACCCGCCCCAGCGCTTGTCCTACCGGCAGTGTTTCAACAGGCAGCCCGGAAAAATAGCCAGCAGCGGTAAGGCTGTTCTGCCACAACTCCCAGGTCTTATCTCTAGGCAAACATTCCAGGTATGCTTTTCCCTTGTGCATGTTAGGCCTCCCTCATTACTTCGACAAGTACCACATCTCCGGCATACAGCCCGCTGCTGCCCTCCGGCACCCGTACAACGCCGTCCGCTTGGGTCATAACAGTGATAAGGCCGGATTTTCCCAGCACTGGTTCAGCCTGATATTCACCTTCCCGCCAAATTAGCTTTACCCGTAAAAAATCATCCCGGCCAGGGGCAGACGCACAATTCCTGGTCAATCTGGCCGGAACCGTGTTATAGCCCGCCCTACGCCTTGCTACCCCTTGCAGCTTCTTTACTACAGGAAGTACCATTGTTTGGCAGATGGTCATTGCCGCTACCGGATGTCCAGGCAATCCAAATACCGGTACTGTACCCACCATCCCAAAGATCGTGGGCTTACCTGGTCTGACAGCCAGCCCGTGAAAGACTACTTTCTGCCGGCCAAGCTCTTCAATAACCCGCACAGTATGATCCCGCGCCCCGACTGAGCTGCCACCTGACGCCAGTATCAGTTGGTTTTTATCGACCGCTTTGCCGATGGCCTCCAGCAGTTCATTATAATTATCCTTAATGATCCCATAACAGGTAACTTGACAACCAGCTTCAGTCAACATGGCTGCTAGAGTATAAGAATTAACATCACGTACTTGACCGCCCACCGGAACGGCAGTAACGTCCACTACTTCATCGCCGGTAGAGATGATCCCCACTTTAAGACGCTGCCGTACTTTTACCTTGGCAACGCCACAGGCGGCCAGCGCCCCAATTTCGGCCGGCGTCAGCTTTGTCCCGGCAGTAATAAATACTGCGCCTGTTTTTATATCTTCACCTTTGGTCACAATGTTCTCGCCAGGGGCTACCGGTTTTAGCACCAGCAGGGTTTCGCTGTCAGAGCACTCCGTATGTTCCAGCATGACGACAGCGTCAGCACCGGCAGGCAGCATGCCCCCTGTCGGTATAATAACGGCTTGACCGGAAACAATACCCTGTTCTGCGGTCTGGCCCATAAATACTTCACCAATGATATCAAGCATTACCGGGACTCCCTCGCCCGCACCGAAGGTATCACGGCTAAGCACAGCATAACCGTCAACCGTCGAACGGCTAAACGGCGGTAAATCGCCGCCGGCGGCAATATCATCAGCAGCTATCCGGCCCAAAGCCTGGGTCAGCTCGACTTCCTCTACTCCGACTGCCGTTTCCGGCAGGTTGTCGTCAATCAAACTTTGCGCTTTTATTAATGAAATACAATCAAAAAAATCCATGTCAGTCTCCTTTTTTGACCCCAAAACACCCTAACTGACAGGCAATAATTTTTACTCTGGCAGCGTCAGCGGCCCGTCCGATAATAATTGGCGGCACGCCCGCGGCATTTGCCAATTGCATTGCTTCACTACACGTCAGTCGGCCTTCCTTAGCTACCTCGCGCACTTTTTGCTTGATGGCTTCATCAACTTGTTCCATGGCTGCCTCCATATGCGAAATGATTTATACTTTATATTTTGCCATTTGTTTAATAATTCCTGCAATATTTATAATAACTTATTTTCCAGCATACTGGGTATCACCTAATACCTTATAAAGCTTTTTTACTTTTTTTGTAGCTCTCTCTAAATATAATCCTGATCTAAAGTTTTCCCGCTGCGTAATCTCTATAGCTATTACTGTGCAACTTTCATGCCAACCCAGGGTTAGAAAAATACAAGCCATCCCTGTTGATATGGATGACTTGTATTTTTTAGACACAGGGCGTAGTGCAACATTTGTGTCACATTTAGGTTACACTTATATTACATAAATGTGACACAATTAATTAAGGGCACATAATAATATCCCTCGCCCACAAGCAATCAGAGCATGTTGGATTATTGCCCCAACAGTCTGCCTCGTTGTTTAAGGCTGTCGAACAACCATCAATAAGTCTACAATCCGTGCATGATGGGTAGTCTGCTGATCGCACCATCCAACGGAAACGAGCGTACTCGGGAGTGGTCCATATTTCCGCAATACTTCTATCTTTCACATTTCCAAAACTATGGGCGAGCATATCCTTTTTGCGGCCCATAATATAGCATGTATAACTATGCATAAACGCATAACATGGGCTGACTTCCCCCTGCCAAGTAACTGCTAATGCTTTGTTTTCAACAAATCGACAATGCCGTGCCGTTCGCAGTTGCATATTAGGCGCTGCCTTAACAGATAAAAAAGTAGACTCTCGTCCAAACGAATTTAAATCCAGTCCTGTATCATAAAGAATTTCATCTTTCATACTTTCATGGTAAGGCAAAACATTCGTTACAATTAGTTTATGGGCGCCAAGCCGGTCTGTAAGCGCCGGCATTGCGGGGAGTTTCCTAATGTTTTGTTTAGTTGCTACAAATTCCACCCCAAGTGCGGGTTTATTGGTTTTTCTTTCCTTTTTCAACCTCTGTAAATACTCAATATTACTAACAACCTGATCATAACTGGCTCCCGGTCTTATCGTCTCAAAAGATTGATCATCCGGACCATCGAGAGAAACAAATATCCAGTCCAACCCTACATCAACTAGAAGATCTGCCACTTGGGGCGTAAGCATAGACCCGTTAGTTATCATTTCAACAGTCAGTCCCAATCCTTTACAGCTTTTAATCATCGCCAAAATATTTGGATGGGTAAGCGGTTCGCCAAAGCCACCAAAATGTACGCATTTTAAATCAGGCAGTGCCTTGATGTCCTCAAACAATTTGTTAAAAGTATCGATAGACATGTCACCGATTTGATCAGTCCAGGAATGCCTGATACAGGTTATACAAGAGTAGTTACATCCAGTAGTTACCTCTACATAGATCTTTTTAACATCCTTTTTCAAGGGTATTGAGATAGTTTCTTCTCCATTACTAAATTGATAATATTTCATACTTCCCACCTGCTCCAACTTTATAGATATTCTTCTTAAACCGGGTACCCTTATTGTATATATACACGTTCTGCGTGTCCATAAAATCGCGGCAAGGTCAGTTAACAGTAATAGTTAATATTATGTTTTAGACAGCACTTATTCGTATAAAGGAGCCCGGACAAATAGCCGGGCTCCAACTGTAACCATTTGAATAATTAGAAATTAAATACCGTCTTAAGCTCTTCTTTCGGAATATCGAACACCACATTATGGGGTTTGAGAGATTCAAAACGGAAGAAATCAGGCAGGTCATCGGAATCCTCGCCAAATCCTGCCTCTTTGTTGAAGGCACGCTCGTCACGAAGCACTTCTTTGCCAATTTCAAGGTAATCATTCAGGGTGTAGTTCCAGCCGTAGCGGGCGTTACACATCTCAACGATTCCTTCCATTCCTTCAGGAATATCAAGGATCGCGAAGGCTACGAACAGGCACAGGCCTGTTGTATCAATAAACGAGGTAGCAATTTGGAAGTTACGGGACAGGTCAACTTGACCTTCAGCTGCCAACGGGTCAGTTTTGCCGCTAATGCCAAGGATATTGGTCGCAACAACATAACCGGCAGTGTGGTCAGCGCCCATGGTGGTTGTAGCATACGTTACGCCAACGCCTTTAACCGCGCGTGGATCGTATGCGGGAATTGCTTGCCCTTTAACTGTTGGTACACGGCTCACTCCATATACCTTGCCGGTAATCGCAGCGCCTGCGCCTAAAATGCGCCCAAGCGGAGTGGCTTTGCCCATTTCGTGGATAAGCTCAATTGCCGCTTTGCTGTCACCGAACTCAGCTACGCCAGCTTCCATAGCCACACCTAAGGTAACAGCCATTTCAATCGTGTCAACACCGTAATCATCGCAGAGACGGTTCATGTAAGCGATGTCATCAAGATTGTTTACGCCAAGGTCAGCACCGAAGCCCCAGCAGGTTTCATATTCAAGACCGCCGGTAATCATCTTGCCGTCTTTATCATTATAGGTTTGCGAGCAACGGATGATACAGCCTGGTGAGCAGGCATGCGTCGGGTGAGCACCACGGGCTTTAATCGTCTCATACATGGTTTCACCGCTAATGTCGTTAGCCCCTTCGAAACGACCCTCAGAGAAGTTTCTGGTAGGCAGACCACCGGCTTCGTTCAGGATGTTGACAAGCACGTTAGTGCCATACGTAGGCAAACCTTGCCCTGTTACAGCATGGCTGGTTAATGCCTTAGCCAATTTCTTAGCGCCTACTCTGAAAGCTTCTTCATTAGCAAAAGCGATATTAGCAGCCCCAGTGTCGTCAACAACAATTGCCTTTAAGCCTTTGCTGCCCATGACAGCGCCCAAACCACCACGGCCAGCCTGGCGGGTAGGTTCGCCGTCCTGGTCGGTAGCACCGATACAGGCTGAAGCCATTTTGTTTTCACCGGCAGTACCGATAACGGCGATCCCGGCTTTTTTGCCATACTTCTCTTGAAGTTTGGCAGTAGCGTCATATATATTGAGACCTTTGAGTTCAGGGCACTCTTCTAGTTTTACACCATCTTTGGTAACGACCATCGTGTAGAGTTTACCGTCTTG
>NZ_DATMYD010000088.1:0-9718 GCF_035561155.1 Sporomusa sp.
ATATTCAGTAGCATTACTAGTAGTTATTTTTATTATGAAGGAATGGTATTTAAAATGGAAAAATATCAAAAGCATGGTATTAACCCCTTCCTTATCAGTATAGCTACAGGGCAGGAGGTAAATAGTGTACCGCTGCGTCCAACCGTTGCCACACTGCCGGGTAAGTATCCTAAACATATTTATAAATATATGAAAGAGATCAACCGGGAATTTCCTGAAAACATTTTCCGATTAAAATGTAAGGCTTGTGAAAAAAGCGGGGATTATGACCTGGGGACTTTGGTGTTAGCAACAACTGATAAGAGTATAGTGGATAAGTTTCAGGCAGTTGGCTATTTTCGCTGCAAGCATTGTAATACAGCCGGTGAGTGGGAATTATCTCAACATATGCAAACAGTGCTTGCAGGGAAAATGGCAGCAGTTGCTGTTCAAACCATGGTAAAAGATAAAGTGAACAGCGGCGTGGTTTTTGGACAAGCGCTTATTGATAACGAGTTTGCACCTCGCTGGGGTAGTGATGCTGAATTATATTTTCTAAATAAACTCTCTAATAACCCCCAAGATGCTTATCTTTGGAACCGGTTAGGGAATATATACTACAAAGGCAAGCGACCTGAGTTAGCCGCTTGTGCGTATGAGCAGGCGCTATTTTTTGATTTAGGTCAGGTAGAGTCACACTTTTCTCTAGGGCAAATACTGCTGGAATGCGGTGAGTTTGAAACCGCAGCAGAACATCTAAGACAGGCGGTGGCTTTTGCGCATCAGTATAACTCACTGTCGGCTTATGACCTCAGAGAGATTATTGTCGGAGCGTTAACAGTATTGCTTGATATCTATAACCAAAGCGGTAAGAAGATTGATATGCTACCGAGACCTAGTGAGTTGGCAGTGGCCCGCTTTACTCAAAACGAAGTGGCAGCGACAGCTAAGTTAGATTTTGAGATTGATACTAACCGCCGAGAAACCCTTTATCCGCTTGCTGAAGTATACTTGGGCACCCGCAGGGATGAGTTGCCACAAGAAGAACGAACAGGACGTGTTCCACGTCTGAAAGCAGCTTGGCCGGTAGCTAGCAAAGTCAATAAACAAAAGCCCTCCAAGAAAAGCAAAAAAAGAAAGTAAATATAACAAAAAAGTCATCTTCTTACAAACAGGAGGATGACTCTTTTTATCCGATGACCAGCCGCTCTTAACTCCTTTTTTTACAAATAGGGGCTAAGAGCGGCTAAGTCTATCTTTACAATCAGCAATTTATAGACAATGATTAAATAGAGAAGGAATTACCGACGTTTTGTTGAATAAATAATACAATGTTACTGTTTGGACCACCTGAAAAGGATTTTTGTACGTGGCAGGCGGTGGATTACTATCAGGAGGAGAATATTTTTATGACATTAAAAAGCGATATAGTTAAAAAGGGCTCAACCCGGGCGGCTCACCGTTCGTTATTTTATGCAATGGGTTATACTCCCAAAGAATTAGAGAAACCAATGATTGGCATTGTTAATGCATTTAATGAAATCATCCCCGGACATATGCATCTTAGGGATGTAGCCGAGGCTGTGAAACTAGGCGTGGCCGCAGGCGGCGGCATGCCAGTAGAGTTTCCGGCTATTGGTATCTGTGATGGTATTGCTATGGGCCATGACGGCATGAAATATCCATTGCCCAGCCGCGAGCTTATCGCTGATTCAATCGAGGCTGTGGCCATCGGCCATCGGTTTGACGGCTTGGTGCTTATTCCCAACTGTGACAAGATTGTACCAGGCATGCTTATGGCGGCGGCCAGACTCAACATTCCCTGTATTGTAATGAGCGGCGGCCCAATGCTTGCCGGACGTTACCAGGGACGCGATATCAGTGTAAGTACTATGTTTGAAGCAGCAGGCCTCTTTGAAGCCGGTAAGATTACGGCTGGTGAGCTAGATCAAATGGAAAAATCCGCTTGTCCTGGTTGCGGCTCATGTGCTGGGATGTTCACCGCCAATACCATGAACTGTATGGCTGAAGCACTCGGCATGGCGCTACCTGGGAATGGTACCATCCCCGCAGCTCACTTTGGTGCTCGACGGATGATGGCCAAGCAGTCAGGGGAAATTATCGTTGATCTAGTCAAACGCGACGTTAAGGCTCGCGATATTATGACCCGTAATGCGTTTGAAAATGCCATGACTGTTGATATGGGCATTGGCGGATCATCCAATACAGTATTGCACCTTACTGCGATTGCCTACGAAGCTGGTATTGAACTACCCCTGTCGCTGTTTGACGAGATTAGTGCCAAGACACCCTACATCACCAAATTAAGCCCTGGCGGCACTTATCATATCCAAGACCTTAACGAAGCCGGCGGTATTTCTGCAGTGCTGAAAGAGCTTACCAAATGCGGCGGAATTCATACTGAGGCGCTGACGGTGAATGGCACCATTGCCGACAGAATTGAATACGCCTCCATTTACCGTCCTGAGGTAATTAAGACAGTAGAGGAACCATATCGCAAAACTGGCGGTATCGCTATTTTAAATGGCAACCTGGCTCCTGACGGTGCAGTTGTAAAAGAAAGCGCTGTAAAGGAAGATATGCTTACTTTCGAAGGGATTGCTCGCGTATTTAACTCCGAAGAGGAAGCCATTGAAGCTATTATTGGTAAAAAGATTAAAGACGGCGATGTTGTGGTTATACGTTACGAAGGCCCTAAAGGTGGCCCTGGTATGAAAGAGATGCTTAATCCGACAGCCGTAATTGTCGGTATGGGCCTTAAAGTGGCACTTCTGACAGACGGACGATTCAGCGGCGCTACCCAGGGCGCGTGTATCGGGCACATTTCGCCTGAAGCTATGGAAGGCGGCCCAATTGCTCTCCTGGAAGATGGCGATATTATCAATATCGATATTCCTGGGCGCAAGCTTGAATTCAAGGTAAGTCCTGAAGACCTAGCTAAGCGTAAAGCTGCATGGGTTAAACCAGCCCCCAAAGTCACTACCGGATATCTGGCCAGATATGCAAAACTGGTTACTTCGGCTAATACAGGCGCTGTGCTTAAATAGATTATTAAAAAACTTGAAGCAGTCCCGCATGGGGCTGCTTTATTTTTTTTGCAAACGCTGGCAGGAATTTCGAAAAATACGTAGTAATATACCAGTAAACGTTTACGAAAACGTTTACATTGCTAGGGAGTCTCTGTTAGAAATACAAAGTGAAATGTTGTTTTAAAGGTTTAACAGGAGATTAAAAAATGAAATACGGGAAAACTACGATAACAATCAAGGATGTTGCCCGAGCGGCCGGAGTATCGATAGCGACAGTATCTCGGATTTTAAATGGCAGTGCCGTGGTGTCGGGAGAACTAGCGGCACGGGTAGCGGCGGCGGTAGACGAACTGGAATATCGCCCCAATGCCGTAGCAAGAGCGCTTAAAGAGAGGAAATCACGCAGTATTGGGCTTATTATCCCTGATATTGAAAATCCCTTTTTTCCGGCGCTGGTTAGAGGTGTTGAAGATGCTGCCAGGCAGCACGGTTATGCCGTGATTTTATGCAATTCTGACGGTAAGCCGGCTGAAGAGGAACGCTATATACAGTTTCTGTTTAGTAAACAGGTGGACGGGATTTTATTTATTGGCGGTGCGGACAGTGAAGGTAATTTGGAGCTATTATCGGCCTTGCCCACGCCTGTAGTCACGTTGGACCGACGCTCAGCCGCCGCCAAATTGAGTGCTGTGGTTTGTGACAACTACCAGGGCGCTATGTTGGCTGTTAAGCATCTTATTGGTCTTGGACGACGGCAGATTGCTTTTATTGGTGGACCGGTTCAGTCTTCATCAGCGATTGACAGGCGGCGGGGTTTTTTTGATACCCACAGCCAACAGAGATTGCCTGTAAATGAGCGGCTGCTGTTTGTTGGCAACTATACTTTTGACAGCGGTTATAAAGCAGCCATAGCGCTTATTGACGGTCAGCAGTCGTTTGATGCCATTTTTGCTGCCAATGATATGATGGCGATTGGTGCTATCGAAGCTTTGACTGAGCGTGGATTAAAAATACCTGATGATGTGGCGGTTGTCGGCTATGACGATATCAGAATGGCGGGGTGGTATAAGCCTGCGCTTACCACTGTGCGCCAACCTGTATATGATATGGGTTCGGCTGCAGTAGATATACTTCTTAAACAAATAACCGGAGCTGAAACAAGTGTCTGTGAGCAAAAGTTTGGACCGGAGTTGATTGTGCGCAAATCTTCCGGTGCTAAGGAGGGCTAAGTTGAATCAGGAACAAACTGAGAATATTCCAGTGCTGGTTGTCGGCAGTCTTAATATGGATTTGGTGGCAACAGCAGATCGATTGCCTGCGACCGGTGAGACAGTATTCGGTAGCGAGTTTGCTACCTTTCCCGGCGGTAAGGGGGCTAATCAGGCCGTTGCTGCTGGCAAATTAGGGGCTAAAGTAACTATGGTGGGTTGTGTGGGCCAGGATGCCTTTGCGCAAGAACTGATAACAAGCCTGAGTGAAAACAATGTAGATACGGTTTTTGTCCGGAGGGCTGATAAATCTACCGGCACGGCGCTGATTACTGTCGGTGCGTCTGGAGCCAATACTATTGTCGTGGTGCCTGGAGCTAATGCTTATTGTAACAAAGAAGATGTGGATAAGGCTTTGAAAAGCTTTGACAAGCCGGGAATTTTATTGGTACAGCACGAAATCCCGGCAGACACTGCACAGTATGCCATACAAGCAGCGAAAGAAGCCGGTTGGACGGTGGTTTTAAATCCTGCTCCTGCACGCGCGGTTCCGGAGCACACGTTGGCAATGGTGGATATTATTACTCCTAATGAAACCGAAGCTGCTATAATTACCGGCTGTCAAGTAGGCTCACCTGATGAGGCAATTACCGCTGGCAAAAAGCTGCTTTCTCTTGGTGTCAAGGCTGCAGTAGTGACCTTGGGTAGTCAGGGCGCGATATGCATTATGGCTAACGAAATATTTCATATATCGTCTATTTCAGTTGAGGCAGTTGATACAACCGCTGCCGGTGATGCTTATACCGGCGCGCTGGCTGCAGCATTAGCCGAGGGCTGGGAACTGAAAGATAGTTTGCGATTTGCTGCGGTAGCGGCAGGTCTGTCGGTAACTAAGCGGGGAGCTCAACCAGCCCTGCCTTGGCGGCGGGAAGTCGATGAATATATAAGTCGTCAGGAGGTTAAATAGATGAAGAAGATAGGGACTCTCAACCAACCAATTAGTGAAGTCATTGCCGGCATGGGGCATGGCGATATACTGGTTATTGCCGACGCCGGCTTGCCTATCCCCCCTGGCGTACGCCGAATAGATTTAGCGCTGATGCCAGGAGTTCCTGAGTTTTTGCGCACCCTTGAGGTTATCTTAAGTGAGCTCCAAGTGGAAAGTGCGGTTATCGCCACCGAGACGGCCGAAGTCAGCCCGAAAATTTATGAAGGTATTAAAGCTTCATTATCCGCTGTTCCAGCCGTGATGGTAAGCCATGAAGAATTCAAGCTGCTAACTCGTCAGGCTGTGGCTGTTATCCGTACTGGGGAATGTACGCCATATGCCAATATTATTCTAAAATCTGGCGTAACTTTTTAGGAGGCTGGTGTGAATAATCATGTATTACTTGAGATGCGAGGGATTATCAAAGAATTTCCGGGCGTAAAGGCCCTCAAAAGCGTCAATTTTTCCCTTGCAGCTGGTGAAATCCACGCCCTCTTGGGCGAGAATGGTGCCGGCAAATCAACACTTATGAAAATACTCAGCGGCGTGTACCAAAAAGATGCCGGTGAAATAGTGCTTAATGGCCAGACAATTGAAATAACCGGCCCGCGCCAAGCGCAGGAACTAGGCATCGGGATTATCCACCAGGAACTTAATCTTGTGCCTGAGCTTACTGTTATGGAAAACATTTTCTTAGGACGCGAACCACTGCGTGCTTTGGGATTTGTCGACTGGAAAACCATGCGTGAGCAGGCAGCTCAGGTGTTGGCACGGCTCTGTTCAGACATTTCCCCAGACTCCATTGTCGCACAACTGAGCATCGGCGAGCAGCAAATGGTGGAGATAGCTAAAGCGTTGTCATATGAGACCAAGATACTCATTATGGACGAACCTACTGCGGCACTTAGCGGGCGTGAGACTGAACATCTTTTTGGTATCATCCGTCAGTTGGCTGCGGCCGGTGTCGGTATCGTCTATATTTCGCATCGCATGGAAGAACTGTTTGCCTTAAGCCATAGAATAACGGTGATGCGCGATGGAGCCTATATTGGTACTGTTAATACCCCTGAAGCCGTGTTTGATCAATTGGTAAAAATGATGGTCGGGCGAGAAATGACCGCCCGGTTTCCCAAAGAGATAGCACCCCTGGGAAACGAAGTACTTAGTGTTGACGGCTTATCTCGTCAAGGGGTGCTAGAGAATGTCACCTTTACCGTACGAGCCGGGGAAGTAGTCGGCATTGCTGGTCTTATGGGTGCAGGTCGTACCGAACTGGCCAGAGCAATATTTGGTGCTGACCCGGTAGACAGTGGTACAATCACGATCGCTGGCAAACCGGTTACGATAAAAACCCCTGCGGATGCCATCAGGTCAGGGATCGGCCTAATTACCGAAGACCGTAAACATCAAGGGTTAATATTGTCGCTGTCGGTAGGAGAAAACATTTCGCTAGCTGCCTTGGAAACAGTAAGCAGTCAGACTTTTATCTCAAGTAAGGCTGAGGCGAGCCTTGTCAGTAGTCAGATTGATAAACTGAGAATCAGGACACCCAACGCGGCGCAATTGGTAAAAAATCTAAGCGGTGGTAATCAGCAAAAGGTAGTTATTGCTAAATGGTTATCTACCAGTCCACAGCTATTGATTATGGATGAACCAACACGTGGTGTGGATGTTGGCGCCAAAGCCGAGATTTATCAAATCATGAATATGCTGACAGCTGCCGGGGTTGGTATCTTGATGATTTCATCAGAGCTGCCTGAGGTTCTAGGAATGAGTGACAGGGTATTAGTCATGCATCAAGGACGTATCATGGCAGATATGCCGGTTGCCGGGGCGACTCAGGAAAAAATTATGGCTTATGCGGCCGGAGGGGAGTAATACAGTGGCAGTAGAACAGACAAAAGCAAAATTAAGCGCTACTGTTATTCGGAAAATGGGGCCGCTGTTAGGCTTGCTCTTAATCAGCCTGGCACTGGCGCTTCTGTCAGACCGATTTTTAACAGTAAATAACCTGCTCAACGTAACCCGGCAAGTATCACTAAACGCTATTATCAGTGTTGGCATGACCCTGGTCATTCTCACCGGCGGTATCGATTTGTCGGTAGGCTCTATTGTGGCCATGGCTGGAAGTATTACCGCCGGTCTTATGAGTGCCGGGCAAGGCATGGGGACAGCGATAATAGCCGGTATTGCCATTGGCAGTATATTGGGGGCAATTAACGGCCTCTTAATTACCAAAGGAAAAGTGCCACCATTTATTGCCACTATGGGTATGATGACGGTAGCCAGAGGCTATACGTTGGTGTATACCGAAGGGCGGCCGATTACCGGTCTGACGGAAGACTTCCGCTGGTTGGGCGGCGGTTATATCACTGGGATTCCTGTACCTGTTGTCATTATGGCCCTCATCTTTATTGCCGCTTATTTTCTTTTAAAGAAAAACCAGTTAGGCCGCTATATTTATGCAATTGGTGGTAATGAAGAAGCAGCCAGACTGTCTGGTATTGGCACTAAAAAGATATTAGTCACAGTGTATACTCTCTCAGGACTCTTGGCGGGGTTAAGCGGAATTATTCTTACTTCCCGTCTTAATTCGGCTCAACCCACTGCTGGAATGGGGTTTGAGCTTGATGCTATTGCTGCCGTTGTCTTAGGTGGCACAAGTTTAGCCGGGGGATTAGGCACAATAGGCGGTACGCTGGTAGGGGCCATGATTATTGGTGTTCTTGATAATGGTCTTAACCTGCTTAATGTATCTTCTTTCTATCAGCAGGTAGCTAAAGGATTGGTTATCTTGCTGGCTGTCTTACTCGACCGCAAACGCGACAAATAGCCAGAATGTAGCTAGATGCATTTGTATGGCAAAAAGGGGGGAACGCAGGGCAATCACCGGCTGTTGACTTCCATTTTGACTAAAAACATCAAGGGGGAGAAAAAAATGTTTAGCAATTTGCGTAAAAAGAGTGTGTGGGCTTTACTGCTTGTTATGGTTATTACTATGAGTCTCATCGCCGGTTGCGGCGGCAACCAACCCAAAGAGCAGGCTCCGGCTGCCAAAAAAGCGGTAGTTGGCCTAGCTGTATCAACTTTAAACAACCCATTTTTTGTTGACTTGAAAGATGGTGCTAAAGCTGCTGCCGATGCCAATGGTCTTGAGCTGGTTGTTATGGATGCGCAAAACGACGCTTCCAAGCAATTGGCGAACATTGAAAATCTCATTCAGCAGAAAGTTAGCGTTATTATTGTTAATCCGGTTGATTCCAAAGCGATCGTTCCCGCTATCGAAGCTGCCAATAAAGCCAATATCCCTGTAATCACTGTTGACCGCGGCGCTGCCGGCGGTACCGTTGTAAGCGCCATCGCCTCTGACAATGTTGCCGGCGGAAAAATGGCTGGACAGCTTATTGTTGACAAACTGTCCGGTAAAGGTAAAGTTGTAGAACTTGAAGGTATTCCTGGCACTTCAGCTGCCAATGATCGTGGCAAAGGCTTCAACGAAGCGATTAAAGCAGCAACTGGTATTACTGTAGTTGCTAAACAGCCAGCTGACTTTGACCGTGCCAAAGGTATGAAAGTTATGGAGAACATCCTCCAGGCCAACTCAGAAATCAACGCAGTATTTGCTCACAATGATGAGATGGCTCTCGGAGCTCTTGAAGCGATCAAAGCTGCCAAACGCACGAACGTCATAGTGGTTGGCTTTGATGCTACCGCTGACGCGGTTAAAGCCGTAAATGAAGGTGCGTTAACCGCGACAGTAGCTCAGAAACCGAAAGATATGGGCAAAATCAGTATCGAAACAGCAAAAAAAATAATTGCTAAGGAAACTGTGCCTGCTGCTATACCTGTTGCGCTTGAACTGGTAGTTAAGAAATAACTCATGATTACAAAAGAGGCAGACGTGAGTCTGCCTCTTTTGTATAGTTTGTTTTTTCAAAATTGCGCGAATAATCATTGACGTGCTAGGTTACAATATGCTACGATAGAATAGCATATAAGCCTCGGAGTACGGTCACGCCTAGGGAGTTGGATTGCATAATGAGTAGAGCGTGTTAGTAGGCAAACGTTGTCGTGAGCGCGAACGAGGTTATAAAAAAAATATGTGTTGACGCAGCTGTAAAAGTTGTGCTAATCTATATAAGCTGTCATTATGAATAAAGCAGCAAGAAATACCAAGAATAAAGATGTTGACACGATGAAATAAACGTGATAACATATAAAAGCTGTCAAATTTAGCAGCAATGCGAATGCGACAACAATTAAAACAACGTTCCCTGAAAACTGAACAATGTAAAGTAATGCATCATAAAATGCCAGATGTGCGTTGTGCTACTTGTAGCACAAACAAAAACATTTTTTTGATTTAATGAGCCGATAAACGGCTTCAATAAATACACTTTATTGGAGAGTTTGATCCTGGCTCAGGACGAACGCTGGCGGCGTGCCTAACACATGCAAGTCGAACGGAGTATTCAGCAATGGATACTTAGTGG
>NZ_DATMYD010000089.1:0-43269 GCF_035561155.1 Sporomusa sp.
AAAGAATAGTGAACTCAAACACAGACACGGGTATGATGTAGCGTCATCTTCGGGTCTTGTTGGCATGGAGTTACAGGGGGCGATGGCGATCTTTACTGTGAATATAAAGAGAATATTGAAACTGATAAGGTAGAAGACAAGCTATAAAGGTTTCCTAAATGGTAAAAGACGACCCTCACCCCAAAATTGGGAACAAGGGTCGTCTTCTGTTTCGTACTTTTTAAGCTTTGCTCCGTCAAAACCACAAGTTCTTCAGTGGCCTCGAATTATTCCGGGAGTTTTTTAAAACTATTACAGTTGCTCTCTTGCAGTGCCTACCAGTTTACCAAATGCAGGCATATCGTTAACTGCCAGGTCTGCCAGCATTTTACGGTTGACTTCTACTCCAGCCTTTTTGAGCCCATTGATAAGCTGGCTGTAAGAAATACCGTTGATGCGGGCGGCAGCATTAATCCGAGTAATCCACAGTTTACGGAAATCGCCTTTTTTGGCACGACGGTCACGGCGCGCATAGTACAGCGCTTTCATTACTGTTTCGTTTGCTTTTTTGAACAACTTGCTCTTGGAACCGCGATAACCTTTAGCTAATTTAAGAATTTTTTTATGACGTCTATGTGCAGTAACGCCTTTTTTAACTCTTGGCATGACACATACCTCCTGATGTACTTATAAATTGTTATACGTTTAGGCGTAAGGAAGCATTTTCACTACGCGATCGTGGTCAGATTTACTAACCATAGCAGCTTTACGCAGGTTGCGTTTACGGGACGGAGATTTTTTTTCAAGAATATGGCTTTTGAAAGCTTTGGCGCGTTTAAATTCACCGCTACCAGTTACTTTGAAGCGTTTAGCAGCGCTTCTGCGGGTTTTCATTTTCGGCATTGTTGGATATCCCCTTTCTATTTATGTGCTAGATTGTGTATTGTTGCTTGGTTTAGGAGCAACAATCATAATCATATTTTTACCTTCAAGCTTGGCTTCACGTTCGATATTAGCCATGTCTTTAAGTAAACTAGCCATTCGTACCAGCACTTGCTTGCCAAGTTCGGGATGGGAAAGTTCCCTTCCTCTGAACATGATAGTTACTTTGACTTTGTCGCCATCTTCCAAAAAGCGCTGGGC
Source organism: Sporomusa sp. (assembly GCF_035561155.1). Classification (GTDB taxonomy): domain Bacteria; phylum Bacillota; class Negativicutes; order Sporomusales; family Sporomusaceae; genus Sporomusa. The sequence goes on from NZ_DATMYD010000089.1 coordinate 1,123, forward strand.
GTTCTTTAGCTTAACGTTAAAATCATGATCCTCAATATTTGGACGGAGTTTAACTTCTTTAAGCGCAACTACCTTTTGCTTCTTTTTGACTTCTTTGTCGCGTTTTTGCTGCTCGTACCGGAACTTACCAAAATCCATAATCCGGCAGACCGGCGGCTTAGCCGTTGGCGCCACTTCCACCAAGTCAAGATTTTGTTCCCCTGCTAAACGCAATGCGTCTCTCAGCGACATAATTCCCAGCTGCTCATTAGTGCTGCTGACTAACCGAACTTCCCTTGCCCGAATCTCTTCGTTAATCTTTAAAGTCTCTTTGCTAATTGCCGCTCACCTCCTGATATACTTTGCTAAAACAAAAAGCGGATGGCATAAACCACCCGCGCAACAGCTTAATCAAATAATGATTTGCTTAATTGTGACCCTACTAACAACCCTGCCGGCGCTGTAAGGTGAGAAGCGGATGGCTTCTGCTTTAAAAACGATTCAATTTACTTGATAATATTAACATCAACTACCAGGGAAGTCAAGCTGTTTTTTTACATTTTATCAGCTTTTGGTAGCAATTTCGTCAACTACTGTAGTAATAAAGCTATCGACAGGCATAGCGCCAATATCACCTTGACCGCGCTTACGAACAGCCACACTGCGGGTTTCAGCCTCTTTGTCACCAACCACCAGCATGTAGGGCACTTTTTCTAATTGAGCTTCACGAATCTTGTACCCAATCTTTTCGTTGCGGTCATCAACTTCCACCCGGATGTCCTTGTCACGCATTTCTTGAGCAATGTCTCTGGCGTAATCGGCATGACGTTCGCTAATCGGCAAAATCTTAACCTGTACAGGTGCCAGCCACATGGGGAATGCCCCTGCAAAGTGTTCGATTAAGATTCCAATAAACCGCTCTATGCTTCCGTAAGCCACCCGGTGAATCATTACCGGACGGTGCTTTAGACCATCTTCACCGACATAGGTCAAATCAAATTTTTCCGGCATCAGCATATCTAGCTGAATGGTGCCACACTGCCAAGTACGGCCAATTGAATCTTTAAGGTGAAAGTCAATTTTGGGGCCGTAGAAAGCGCCGTCTCCCGGATTAATTTTAAAAGGCATATTAAGCTCTTCCAATGCTTCTTTAAGGGCAGTCGTAGCAGTTTCCCACACCTCATCAGAGCCCATGGCTTTTTCAGGTTTGGTGCTCAGTTCAGCGTGATATGAGAGCCCAAAAACGCTGTAAACGGTATTAAAAAGTTCAATAACCTTCTTGATCTCAGCCTTAATTTGGGATGGCAGCATAAAGATATGAGAATCATCTTGAGTAAAGCTGCGTACCCGCATAAGCCCATGCAGTGCTCCGGAAATTTCATGGCGGTGTACAAGCCCTAATTCGCAAGTGCGAAGCGGAAAGTCACGATAACTATGGTGCTGAGTGCGATATACCAGAATACCGCCCGGGCAATTCATCGGCTTTACGGCGTAACCTTCCTCGTCAATTTGGGTGAAATACATATTCTGCCGATAGTGATCCCAGTGGCCGGACTGCTGCCATAGTTTTTGGTGAAGAATAATCGGAGTTTTAATCTCCTGATAGCCGTATTTCACATGCAGCTTACGCCAAAAAGCCTCAAGTTCATTCCTGATAACCATGCCTTTTGGATGAAAGAACGGGAAGCCGGGGCCTTCTTCTTGAATGCTGAATAAATCAAGCTCACGGCCTAGCTTGCGGTGATCACGCTTTGCGGCTTCTTCCATCATAGTTATATAAGCATCCAGATCAGCCTTTTTCTCAAACGAAGTTCCATAGATACGTTGTAGCATTTTCCGTTTTTCATCCCCGCGCCAGTAAGCGCCGGCAATGCTTTGGAGTTTGATAGCTTTAACACGCCCTGTGGAATGAACGTGAGGGCCTGCACACAAGTCAACAAATTCGCCTTGCTTGTAGAGCGATATCTGTACATCTTCCGGCAAATCGCGGATGAGTTCCTGTTTATATATCTCACCTTGTTCGCCAAACAACGCCAGCGCTTCTTCGCGACTCACCGTCATACGCTCAAGCGGCAGGTTTTGTTTAACAATACTCTCCATTTCAGCCTGAATTTTCCCCAAGTCTTCAGGCGTAAATACATGGGGAGTGTCAAAGTCATAATAAAAACCATTGGCAATCGCTGGGCCAATCCCTATCTTAACATCGCCATACAGGCGCTTGACGGCTTGTGCTAGGATATGAGATGAAGTATGCCGTAAAGCATCTTTGCCTTCAGCATCTTCAAAAGTTAAAAATTCGACGGCAGCATCCTTGTCAAGTCTGGCAGTCAAATCTGTGACTTTGCCATCTACCTTGGCAACCAGCGCTGCTTTAGCTAGGTTCCGGCTAATTGATTCAGCAGCTTCAGCCAGTGTTACTCCTTGTTCGACTTCGCGCACAGCTCCGTCTTTTAACGTCATCTTTATTTTGCTCATCTTCGGCAACCTCCTTAAAAAATAAAAAACTCTCAATCCCTATAGGGACGAGAGTTTAAATACCCGTGGTTCCACCCTGCTTGGCGAAATCGCCATCTCAGAACTTTGATAACGGGGTTATATCCCCCGGCTCAGCTTACGCTTACTAGTTCAGTTGAGCAGTTTCGAGGTGGTAATAAACGCTTGGTTTGCGTAAAGATGCTTACAGCCTATGACATCTTTTCTCTGGGACGCCTTTCAAGACCTTATCTTGTCCTCGGCATTACTGTTACAGTAGTTTTTAGTTATCAAAAGTATATACAAATCCAGCAGCGTTGTCAAGACTATAACTCGGTATGATTAGATTTTCCATAATCTGTAGCGCACATCTCACAGCCATCACACAATACTACCCGGCCATCAAAAACACTTTTGATTGTCTCCAGTGCTTCCTCATCTCTGGCGCGGTTGGTGCTATGCACCATGATATTGTGTGGTGCAATGGTGATGAGTGCACTTATTAACAGATCTTCATAATTAAGGCTGTTGGGGTCGCCGGCGCTATGGCTTTGAAGTACGACGCTTTCCAAGTGCTGATTATTTAAAATTTTGCGGTGTGAGTCATAAATTTTGAACACACCAATACCGCTGATAACAACATGAGCTTCTTCAACCCGCGGTTCCTGAACATCAACAAAATAGCGCAAAACTCGAATAAATTCCTTATATTCAAGTTCCATCATGAAGTCATCTACAACTTTGTCAATGACTTCAGACAACTGCAGGCGATAATCCTTCAGCCGGAAGTTCAAAAAACCGTCAAGCACCAGCTCATGATGATTATCAAGATAATCCAGAATGCGGGCCAGGATCAGGTCATAGCGGGTAGCCGGACTGGCCCTGAGCGCTCTTACGGCATTAGACTCGACTATAGCACGCTCATCGTGATTAAAATAACAATAGTTGCTGGTAACAATTTTATTTATAATTTTGTTTTCCTCAGTACTAATAATCCAGTCGGCAAGTATCTGTGAGACACTGCCTCTTAGCACATTTTTTATCCGCTCGTAATTACGAAAAGATAGCTCGCCGTCACTGATATTTAAGCCGAGAAACTTATAACCGCCCCGATCAAGTTCTTCTATAACTACGCGGAAGCCTTCTTGGGTCAGCGTTTTACAGTCGCATTCCAGTTTTTCTCTGATTTCTCCAGTTGTTCCGTTCAGGCCGATCGAAAGTAACTTCACCACCCTCACTCCCTTCTCATATAGTATATGTTCCACAGTGTATTTGCATACAACGAAGGGAGTGAAGTGTTTTTCAGTTTAGTTTACCATGTCTATTTGATTGTTAATCGCCGCAAGCCATTGATTACGGCCTTTTACAACAAATTTAATTACTTTATCTTTAATAGTAACGACCTTAAGTACATTGGGAATAACAAAAAAAGTCTTTTCCGTCCCGAGGGTTTTTATATGAGTCAACAGCACTTCGTCCATATACTTGTTGGCAATGCTGAGTGAATAGCCAACAAATACCAGCCGGTGATCTGTTAAGTAGAGAGCTCCGTTTAAAACATCTCCCTCACAGCTATAACTGGCAAGACACTTTTTTATAATGGTTTCATCTGGTTCTAACGGAAAGCTATACATAGCAATACCCCTTAAGCCTGCCGCGCATCTTCAGGCACGACCAAAAATTCAATGTCCGGGTTGCGCTCCATCACCCATCGAAGCTGCCATTCATTGCTGATTAAGGCTACTGGTCTATCTTTTATATCCTGCACCAAAAGGCCGCTATCCATATTTTTCATGGACTTTACGTCAATATTTTCACCGTAAAGCCATCTGGCTACAGAGTACTGCAGTCGATTCATTAAAATATCAACGCCATATTCGTGTTTCAAACGGTATTCGAGTACTTCGAACTGCAGTGAGCCGACAACCCCAATGACAAAAGATTCTACCCCATAATCCGGCTGACGAAACACCTGGACAGCCCCTTCTTGGGTCAACTGAGTCATCCCTTTGACAAATTGCTTACGCTTCATCGTGTCTTTTGCCTGTACACGGGCAAATTGTTCTGGCGGAAACACAGGGAAGTCCTGGAAGGTAAAATTAGAACCCTCCTGACATAGAGTATCACCAATGCCAAAAATCCCAGGATCAAATAAACCGATAATATCGCCCGGATAAGCTTCGTCGATAATGGTCCGCTCCTGGGCTAAAAATTGCTGCGGCTGAGCTAACTTTACTGGTTTGCCGGACTGCGCATGATAGACGGTCATGCCTCGTTCAAACCGGCCTGAGCATATTCGCATAAATGCCAGACGGTCACGGTGGGCTGGATTCATATTAGCCTGAATTTTAAATACAAAGGCTGAAAACTTATCATCACTAGGGCTAATCAACCCTTCTGATGATACTCTGGGCATCGGTGGCGGTGCTAGCTCTAAAAAGTCTTCAAGAAACATTTGCACGCCAAAATTAGTCATTGCACTACCAAAAAACATTGGGGTCAGTTCCCCTCTGGCTACTTTATCAAAATCGAACTCTTCACCAGCCATGTCTAAAAGCGCAATATCATCACATAGCGCCTGATGAATGTCAGCACCAAGAATTTCTTTAAAAGCCGGGTCATCCACATTGCCTTGTGTTGATGGCAAAGCCCATTGACCGTGTACACCACTGCGCTCAAACAATTCAATTTTTGCTTGTTTTCGTACATAGATACCGCTGTAGTTACCGTCAATTCCAATCGGCCAGTTCATCGGATAAGCACGAATTCCTAAAACATTCTCGATTTCTTCCATAAGTTCAAAAGGGTTACGGCCATAGCGGTCAAGCTTATTTACAAATGTAAATACGGGTATCCCCCGCTGTTTACAGACCTGAAACAGTTTTTTAGTCTGATCCTCGACGCCTTTGGCCACGTCAATAAGCATTACTGCACTATCGGCTGCCATTAGCGTTCTATATGTGTCTTCACTGAAATCCTGGTGACCAGGAGTATCTAATATATTGACACGGTAGCCGTCATAATCAAATTGCAACACACTGGACGTTACTGAAATACCCCGCTGTTTCTCGATCTCCATCCAGTCAGACACAGCATGTTTCTGCGCTTTTCTGGCCTTGACCGAACCGGCCAGACGAATGGCTCCGCCGTAAAGCAATAATTTTTCTGTTAGCGTTGTCTTACCGGCATCAGGGTGAGATATAATTGCAAAGGTGCGCCGTTTATTGGTTTCGGGAGCAAGGTTTGACATTATTGCCTCCTAAAGTGAATTATATTATTTTTGCGGCATAACTGTCCTATTACCGGGAATAATCATACCGAGACTATTAATGGAGGGACACTTATGAGTATACACATGAGTCAACTGCCAGTCAAAAAAGTTTGTATTGATGCCCGTACGCTCTCAGGCGACGGAGTATATGAATTTACCGTCGATTGCGGTGCTGTGTACTTTGGCGCAGTTTATGATAATGATGGCAAATTACAGTCAATTGACCAATATTTTTATACTGACCGTTTTTCTCGCGATGATATTGACAGTGCAATGAATGACGACCAATTGCTCACTGTCGATAACCGGGATTTTCCAGCCAAAGCCTACCTGTTGAGCAAAAACATCTCAGGCCAAGATTGGCTGAGATTTCATGCCGTTGTGCCCTGTGCTGTAAACCCTGATTATTTTTTCAACAAATTTATCGGCGAGTAGTCCTCTCAATAACGTAAACAGTACAATAATTTAATATACACCATTCATTAACAGTAGTCAACGTCACTTTATCTCTACTTACTTTTGTATGGTTTAAAATGACGTTGACATATTACATGCTGTGCTATATAATCTACTTTGTGATAAAAAGTCCAATATCGCGGGATGGAGCAGTTGGTAGCTCGTCGGGCTCATAACCCGAAGGTCGCAGGTTCAAGTCCTGCTCCCGCAACCAATGCTGGTGTAGCTCAGTCGGTAGAGCGTATCCTTGGTAAGGATAAGGTCACCGGTTCAATCCCGGTCACTAGCTCCATATTGTTTGGCGGCGTAGCTCAGCTGGCTAGAGCATTCGGTTCATACCCGAAGTGTCCGGGGTTCAAATCCCTGCGCCGCCACCAACTAGATTTTTAAACCTCGCCGGTTGTGGCGAGGTTTTTTTATTCTACTGTAGTTTCTTATATAAAAAATAAAAAAGGCTCACAGGTAAAAACCTGTAAACCTATTATGTACTGGTGGGACTAACTGGACTCGAACCAGTGACCCCTACGATGTCAACGTAGTACTCTAACCAACTGAGCTATAGTCCCTTAACACACATTCAATTATATTACGGTTAACTGAAAAAGTCAAGCAGTAATTTATAAAGTTCAACTAAGCCTCAGAGTGACTTTAAGGCTCTGAGGCTTAGTTGAACTAATCCTCAGAGCTTAGCGCCACTTATTCCGCCGCCCCAAGAAGCGAGGGTATTAGTGGCGGTTAGCTATCGGATAATCTAGTACAGGATGTTATTAGCAATGACCAGACGCTGAATTTGATTGGTTCCTTCGTAAATCTGCATGATTTTAGCATCTCTCATGTATTTTTCTGCCGGGTATTCTTTAGAATAGCCGTAACCACCCAGTACTTGCACCGCGTCGGTAGTAACCTTCATGGCAGTGTCAGCGGCAAAGCATTTGGCAATCGCCGACTCTTTAGCATAGGGAACTCCCTGATCTTTCATCCAGCAGGCTTTAAACACCAGCAGTCTGGCAGCTTCAATCTGCATAGCCATATCAGCCAACATAGCCTGCACGAGTTGGAATGAAGCAATTGGCTTATCAAATTGAACGCGCTCTTTAGAGTACTTAACAGCAAGTTCAAATGCTGCTTGGGACAACCCTACCGACACTGCACCAACAAAAGGCCGGGCAGCATCAAGTGTCTTCATAGCGATTTTGAATCCTTCACCTTCACGGCCAATTCTATTGGTTGCTGGAATACGAACGTTTTCCAAAACTAATTCGCAGGTGTTAGATGCTCTGATGCCCATCTTTTCTTCTTCTTTACCAACAGAGAAGCCCGGTGTGCCACGATCGACGATAAAGGCAGTCAAACCGCGAATACCGGCAGTTTTACGCGTATTGGCAAATATAATGTAGATATCGGCAATGCCTCCGTTGGTAATGAAGCATTTGGTTCCATTAATAATATAATGGTCGCCATCTTTGACGGCAGTAGTGGCAACTGCTCCAGCATCTGAACCGGCACCCGGTTCAGTCAGAGCAAAAGCAGCCAGCTTACCGTCATTAATAACATCAAACATTTTTCTTTTTTGAGCGTCAGTACCTAATAAAACTACCGGGTAGGAAGCTAACGCATTGGCAGCTGTAGTTGTGGCTACACCTGCACAGCCTTTTCCTAATTCTTCATATATAAGAGCAATTGAAACCGCATCAAGACCAGGTCCGTCATATTCTTCGGGAACAGTTAAATTAAGCAAGCCTGCTTCGTCAAGTTTCTTCCACAGATCAGGTGGAACCACACCCTCTTTATCCATTTCCAGAGCGTGAGGCGTGATTTCTTTAGCAACAAAATCTTTTACCATCTTTTGCAGATCCAGTTGATCGGGAGTAAAGTTAAAATCCATGCTTTGCCTCCTTATTTGTTAGCATAATACCAAAAAATACTAATGATAAGTATACCGCATAATTTTTTTTTTGTTAACACCTAATTGCGAAAAAATAAAAAAAATGCGCTATTTTAACAACAATTTAGCGCCAACTGCGAGTAATACCAATCCAAACACCTGTTGTGGACTGCACGCCGAACGATCAAGACCAAATCCGCCAAAATGGTCAATAATAATAGCCGTTAGCACCTGACCAACAATAATTGCTGTGGTGGCATTAGCCACACCGACATTGGGGATACTGGCAGCTACCAGATATATTATACCTACGCCAATAATACCTCCCAGCCAGGAATACCAGGGCGCCTCCTGCCATGCATACAAATTGCCTTTACCCATGTTAAATATAAACAACAATATCATGACTAAAATAGTTCCGGTTATTTGAACTACAAAAGTGGCCTCTAAGAGGCCAACAGCCTTACTTAACGAAGCATTAAGCGACCCTTGTACCGCCATTAGCACTCCGGAAATTAAAGCCAGTACCAGTGGCAGCATTTCACCTGAGATAAAATTCAATCCTAACACGCCCCCTACAAATTATAAAGAGAGACTTAGCCTCAGATGGGGTTTTAACCCGATCTGAAGTTTAGTCGAACTTGTCCAGTGATTTGGTCACCGGATAAATGTAGTATAATACTCGGGACTCTTTAATATTCGGGGATCAATTAGTAAGATACGCAAATAAAAAAAACAGCAGGCCGAAGCCTGCTAATCTTTTAGTCAAGTATATAGACTGTTACTTTTTGAACACCAAAGTTCAAAGCATCACGACGGCTGTCAAAAGCTAAGTCAATCCGTTGTCCTTTAATAGCGCCACCGATATCGTCAGCTATGGCATAGCCATATCCTTTGATATACAACCGACTTCCTAAAGGAATTACCGATGGGTCAACAGCAGCCATGCCTTTACGTAAGAGGTTACCCCGGTATGTATAACTGCCATTACCAGGGTCATATGCAGAGTAGGCGGATGCATTCATAACAAGCGAGCGGCTGTATCTACTAGTCTCACCAGCCAAACGCTCAAGGTAGGTAAATGTTTCTTTGTCAACAGTACCAGTTACTTGTAGGCTGGCACTTTGTTGAAAATCTTTTACGGCTTTAGCGGTAACCGGACCGAAAACACCATCAATCTCTCCGGCATAGAATCCACCATCTGCAAGAAACTTTTGGACGGCTCGCACTTTGTCGCCACGTATGCCCACAGACAAAGGCGCTTGTTCCTGTGGTACTTCCTGTGGTACTGCAGCCACTGGTACTGCAGCCACTGGTGCTGCAGCTGATCCCACGGAAGGAATGCTAATGCCAAACAACAGGGCAACGGTAAAAATTGCTGCCAAAAGGGCTTTCTTCAATGTATCACCTCTCTTACAATAAGCCTCCGAGGTTAGCTGTCGGGTTAGGGTCAAAGAGAAGGAAAGAGAATAACCCCTCCGCATTAAGCGGATTCACCCCTGTATCTTTACTGGTTCCCCCGTACCTATAAGGATTCGGCATTATAAATATGATACACTGAAATTCCATGTTGGTCAAATTCAGTAAAATGCTGTATTTTTATCTTATCACCCAATAGCATCCAATTGTTTAAATTTTATTAAAAATCCTTAATAATTTTTATATTCCAAGTGCTGTACAAAGTTCTTTAGTAGCTACACCGCTAACAGGTATTCCTTTGTCTGATTGATAAGCCTTTACAGCTTCTTCTGTCATAGAACCAAATAAACCGTCAGCGCGTCCCTGAAAATATCCTAATTCTTTAAGTTTAAGCTGGAGGGCAACCACGTCAGATCCCGCAGTCTTGAATTTTAAGCTTCGTGCAACTTTAATCTTTCGGTCCTCAATACGCACAGGAGTACCAACAGGAATCCATTCAAATAGTTCTTCAACATCTTTATTGCGCATCCTTATACAGCCATGACTGGCGAATTGGCCAATTGACCATGGTTTATTCGTTCCATGAATGCCATAGGTACCCCAAGGTACATTTAGCCCCATCCAGCGTGTTCCAAACCCTGTTCCCCAGTTATAATCCTTCCATACTACATTCCACTCACCGATTGGTGTAGGGGTTTCGCTTTTCCCTACAGCAATCCGGTATTTTTTATATAACTGGTCATCATTGTAGACTTCCAGTACCCTTGACTGAATTTTGACTACTACACTTACTTTCCCCGGCGGCGCTTCAGTAGGCTGGTTGTTTCCGACAGAGGCCAGCTCTCTCTCATCCATATATTCAAAACCAATAATACTAAAGACAATGCTCAAAATGGCTAAAATCGCTATACCGTAAAAGATTCGGGATCGCCTGAATCTAAAGGACATAATCGAGTTCACTCTATTCCCTCCCAGCAGCCAGCTATTCTTCTCAAAATATATGCGCCAGCACTAAGGGATATGAGGCAAGAAATAAAGAAAAACCGGCCGTAGCCGGTTAGTTAAGAACATATACCTTTACCTTTTTTATGCCATAATCCAAAGCCTCTTGTCTGGTATTAAAAGCTAGGTCGACGCGATTGCCTTTTATTGCGCTGCCTTGGTCGTCAGCTATTGCCTCGCCGTAACCTTCAACCCACAATTTAGATCCCATAGAAATAACATTAGGATCAACAGCCACTACACCTTTTTTTACTTTTCCGCCTACATAAGTCAGATCATTCCACTTACCATTATCAAGCGGCCCAGGACCGTAGGCAGTTGCTGTCATATCAAGCATTTTACGATAGTTTTGCGGAGCGCCGGCAAGTGAGTTGTTACTCTCCACTGCGTTAGGAGTCAGGATATTGCTGTTGTTCAGCACCATAGAAAGCAAGGCAAATTCACTCTGATATCCGGCCAGACGATTAGTTACCTCTTGTTGGACTTTCTCTTGTACTTTACTGCGTGCGGCAGTCTCTACAGCCTTAACAATATTATCCTTTACACCTGCCTGGTCTTGACCAATCAGTTGTGCGGCCACGGTGGTAATATCGTTAACCGTATTAGCTTTTCCTGCACGTTCAACAGCAGTCTTAGCAATTGTTCCCCACAAGGCTTCTTTGCTGCCCGCTCCCAGATTATCTTTTATCTTGATTAACTCTTGTATTTGGGCAGCAGCGGTGTTGCCAGCAACGGCTTCAGCCAGCTTGTCCTCCAAAAACGCGGCCTCAGCTTTAGGCAAGGCTGGCGAAAACATCGGCATTGCAAAAGCCATCAACAGGATCGCGGCTATCTTTTTCTTCAAGGTTAATATACTCCTCTCATTTGATGGTCTACGGTTCGAATGACATTTTATCATATACTTTACATAATAAACAGTGGTAAGTTTAAGAAAAAAGCCCGCTTGCAACTGCAAACGGGAAAATAGTAGCTAATTTAGGTAACATAATATAAAGGCTGTTATTTTGCTAATTGGTATAGCGTTTCGGTTAGAACCTCCAGGCCAGCAGCAATAGCTTCAGTTTCTACATATTCGCTGCCGTTGTGACTAATACCCTCTTTACAAGGGATAAATATTAATCCTGTCGGTGCGATATGAGCTATATTCATTGCGTCATGCCCGGCACGACTATCAAGCCTCAGGCTTGTCAGTTTTAGCTTCTGACAGACAGTCTCGATGGTTTCATTGATTGTTTGGTCAAGTATAATCGGTTTTTCTGATGAGAGCACTTCGATGGCCACCGGTGTATCGTTATCGTCTGCGATCGTGCTGACAGCATCTTTTATTTCTTGCAGGATATCGATTATGCTTTCATGCTCTGTGCCGCGAATATCGACCCACATTTCAACCTCTCCGGGAATTACACTGATTACGCCTGGATAAGTTCTTAAAATTGTCACTGTCGCCACTGCACCCTGATAGTCATATTCTGCAGAGATATTTTTGACGGCCAGCACAATCATAGCCGCGCTAACCAGCGCATCCTGCCGGTCTTCCATTGGGGTGCCGCCGGAATGACCTGGTATTCCAGTCACAGTTATTTTCAATTTGGTGGGAGAAGAAACTTTATCAACTATGCCAATACTCACTCGGCCCTGTTCCAGAATTGGTCCTTGCTCAATATGCAATTCCAGAAATCCCTTAATACTATTATTAGACCGCGCGGCAGACCCAACATGCTCAATTTCAAGTCCAAGGGCGACTAATTCAGAAGCAAGGCTAATTCCCTCCTGGTCCTTAATTCGTTTCCAGGAGTGAACATTCGCTAGCCCCGCCATTGCTTTACTACCTATGGTCGCAAAGTTAAACCGGCTGGACTCTTCAGCAGCAAAAACGACTACTTCCAAAGGATGCTTAATATCGCCGCGAGCCTTTAAAGCTTTAACAGCTGCTAGGCCGCAGAGTACACCCAATACACCGTCGTATTTGCCGCCTGAAGGGACCGTGTCAAGATGAGAGCCTGTCATCACAGCCGGAAGATGGGATTGACTACCTTCAGGCTCATACCGGCCGATAATGTTGCCAATGGTATCAGTATGTATGGTAAGACCGATCTCTTGCATAAGCTCCGTAATAAATTGCCGCGCCTGATGGTCGGCTTTGCTAAACGCCAGGCGCGTGACGCCAGACTTGTCTTGACCAAACTGAGCCACATGCTCTAGCTGCGCAAGAACCCATTCAATATTCTGCGAATGATTAGCTTGAATAGCCACCGCCCCCTTAATACATTCTTACTGACAGTATACCGCTGTTTCAACAAAAATTCCATAACTCTTGTTAAAAAGAAAAAACGCCTGGCATGCCAAGCGTTCTACTGTTTAGCCTAGAATACCTTGTTTTACAGTATCTAATCCTAAACGGTCTATCATCATGCCAATACGCTCATGTTTGCGAGCGGTCTCTTTGTAGTAGGTAATAATTTTCTCGATAATTGGCAGCACTTCGGCCTGTGGTATTTCTTCAGCCAAGAGATCAGCGACTCTGGCTCTAGCGCCAGCGCAACCACCAATCACTACTTTCCAGCCTTTGGCGGTACCGATAAGTCCAATATCCTTAACCCAACCCTCACCGCAGGAATTGGTACAGCCGCTAACGCCAAATTTAAGCTTTCCAGGTAACTCCATGCCATGATACAGTTTATCAATTTCAAGACCTAGAGTTAATCCATCTTGTTGTGCACGCTTACAGAAATGGGTAGCCGGACATATCTTAACGCTACGGACACACAGACCTACGGCAGCACCTTTATCCATTCCCAGGTCATCCCAAACAGCATCAATTTTATCTTCAGGGATACCAACAATGGCAATCCGCTGTGCTGAAGTCAATTTGAGCGCCTTAGCACCATATTTTTCGGAAACATCAGCAATTTTTCTTAATAAATTGACATCAAGAATAACCCCGCCAGGAATATGAGGCGCAATCGCATATGTTTCTCTGTCGCGCTGAACAATAGCGCCTTTCGCAAGTAAATCTGTTTTAAGTTCCATAAGTAAACCTCCCATAAGATAATTATATGTAATAGAACATTATTATAAATTAGATGTTTAGCTAAAAAATTCCTGCTTAAAAAAAAATTTTTTATTGAAAAAAAATAGCGCCACTAAGACGCTATTTCTACATCATTAACATTTAGCCTTAAGCCCAACCATCAAGCATTTCCCGCAGTTTTACAACATGCGTCTGTTCCTCAAATTTCAAGAGGTTAAATACATTTCTGGCTTCTTCAAACTTAGCACATTTAGCTAAAGCGTCATAGAACAGAATTGAGTCTTTCTCATCCTGCATAGCTGCTCTTAAGATATCGGCAATGCTCTTAAATTCAGGAAACATTTGTGCGGCCTTGTCTTTAGGGAAAATATGCGGTTCAGCAAGTACGGTCAGGTAGCGTGAAGTCTCCTGATCAAACAAATAGTCATCACCTGTCTGCTGGTTTTCTTTAACCTTATTATAAAGTTTAGTAAATTGATCGTGGTGGTGAATCTCCTCATTCATAAGCAACATGAACAAGTCTTTGTGCTCTTTGGTATCTGCTTGATCATACGCCTTTTTGTAAAAATCGCGACCACGGGCCTCCATATCAATAGCTATTCTTAGTGCTTCCAGATCACTAAACAAGTTGCCCATATCACAGGCGTTTTTTTCCATAATTATATAGCCTCCTTTATTTGCAGTAATTCTACTGATATATTCCATATTTCCAAGCAAATTCCTTTTACCCTTGTGACTTTTTTAACTTTTTTATCAAACAATAGTGAATAATCCGTAAGTTAGTGTTACATTCTTATTATATATAGTAATTATTCTTGGGTGGGAGGACTTTCGTGAGTATACTTACCACACTACAGACACCAATATTTGCCGCTGAAGGTATTTTACATCTAAATAGGGAAAACTATCAATTAGAAGTTGCCGGCCTAGCCGATAAGCATGGCATCTTTTCACTCCAGGAACTTAAACAAAACTTTCCTGAGCAAAGTAAAGATTTCCGGTTAACCTCGGTAAGCGGCTGGTCAGTGCGGGCCAAATGGAACGGGATATTATGGCAAGATTTCATTGCCATGATACAACCATTGCCTACAGCCAGATACGCCCTATTTTCAAGTGCCAAAGACTATACCACTGCCGTACTGATGAGTGATTTGATGGCATCAACCTCGATGCTGGTATGGGGTGTAGACGGCGAATCGCTTGAGGATGAATACGGCGGGCCCCTGCGAATGGTTATCCCCAATCTTTGGGGTTACAAAAGCTGCAAATGGCTGGTAAAAATCGAGTTTGTTGAAAAATATGCGACAGGCTATTGGGAGTTAAGGGGTTATAGTCACCGCGGTGCAATTGAGCCTGGCGAAACCTATGATGTTAACGCCAGGAAATATCGGCCAATTAGCGGCGGAGAAGTAACCGAATTTTAAATTAGGGGGATATTTATGGATAAGCGTAACAACGTAGTAAAATTTGGTGGAAATCCGCTAACACTCCTCGGCAAAGAGGTTAAAGTTGGAGACAAAGCATCCGACTTTACGGCATTAACTCCCGACTTAAAACCACTCTCTTTGAGTGATACTAAAGGGCAGGTACGCGTAATTAGTTCTGTACCATCAATTGATACCCCTGTGTGTGATATGCAAACGCGCTGGTTTAATCAAGATGCCGGTAATATTGAAGGCCTTGTAGTATTATCCATTAGTGTTGATTTGCCATTTGCCCTGACGCGTTACTGCGCGGCCAAAGAAATTAGCAATGTAAAAACCTTATCCGACCATAAAGATCTTGATTTTGGTTTAAAATACGGATTTGTGATTGAAGAATTACGTTTACTCAGCCGTGGCGCTATTGTTATTGATAAGAATGATGTTATTCGTTATGTTGAGTATGTGCCTAATATTGAAGAACAGCCAAATTATGAAAAAATTATGGAAGTCGTAAAACAATATTTATGATAAATTTGCAAAACAAAACTCCCAGTGAATCACTGGGAGTTTTGTTTTTTAAAATGTTTTAGCAGATGTGTATCATATTTTTTTTGTATTGACGATAGAGCACTTTTAGCGAGCTTACTTTTTCTGCTAATTCAATTTGAAGTTCGGATGCACTATCAAAGTCACCGGCTTGAATAGCATCTTTAATACGGGTAAATAAGCTTTTTTGCGATAAGCAGTCTTTTGCCAAATATACTCTGAGGGTATTTATTTTATCCCAATTATTCAGATCAAGGTCACTGGCAGAGTCAGCGTCATGTAAAGGCTTAGCCTCTTTAACTATATTGAGGTTTTCCGGA
This sequence comes from Sporomusa sp., assembly GCF_035561155.1. GTDB lineage: Bacteria > Bacillota > Negativicutes > Sporomusales > Sporomusaceae > Sporomusa. The sequence goes on from NZ_DATMYD010000089.1 coordinate 16,928, forward strand.
ATAATGCGGTTTAACAACTCAGTTTGCCAACGAACCAGCGCACCGGCCACAAAGGCTTGAACAAGTTCAGGACGGAAAGCGCCGCCATTGGTAAGTGTTTTAACTTTTTCCGGGTATTTACTAATACTTTGCATGTTTTCCCAAACCGTAGCAGGCGGTTTGCTGAACAGACGGTCACGCTCTTCAGCAGAATAATCATCAAACACGTCATGCTCGCTGCGGTACGCCCGGTCAGTTTCAAGATAGAAGCCTTCAGTGCCGGCCTCTTTAGATAATTCTGCATCAAGTGCTTCTACTGATTTTCCGGAGTTAACGGCAGCTTTAACGCCATCAAGTATACTCATGTAGAAGGCAGTCAATGCAATATAAGTATTGGTGTAAGGATTCGGGGAACGAACTTCAAATCTTGTAGCCATCGGGCTATTAATATCACGTACAAGACCAGCAAGGATCGTTCTGTTACGGGAAGGTACAGCAGGAGTATGACCTAGGGAGGTCACGATACATATTGGGGCCTCGAAACCAGGCTTTAAGCGGTTAAGCGAGTCATTTGTTGAAGAAATAAACGGATTGATAACTTCATAATGCTTCAGAAGGCCCATGATAGCGCCGTAGCCGATTGCACTCAAGAAATATTGTTTCATATCAGATGGCGAGAACAGGTTAACAACTTTACCAGATTTAAGCTTTGCGGCAATACCAATGTGAGTATGTTCGCCACTACCGGCAACACCTATAATCGGCTTAGCCTTGAAGGTTACTTCCAGGCCGTTAGCGCGGAAAGCTTCTTTAACTAAAATTCTGGCTTGCAACTCGTTATCTGCGCATTGAAGAGCATTAGAGAACTTCCAGTCAATTTCAAGCTGTTCCATAACATGGCTCAGATGGCCGGATTCATCGATTTTAGCTTTTACGCCGCCAACCTCTTTATGACCCATTTCCGGCTCAAGACCGTATTTGGCCATCATCAGCAGGGCTTGTTCCATAGCTGTACGGACATTGCCCCGAGTACGCTGCCAATATTGTTCCTGCATAACCTGCGAAGCAGACAGTTCTTCTACTTCTGCTTTATTAGCCGGAGTTTTTACCCAAAATTCAAGTTCAGTGGCAGCCGTGAAAATGATCTCTTCAACGTCAGCGTTATTGATATGTTCTAGCCCGGCAATTTTGTCGTTCTTTTGGAAAAGAGCTTTGAGCTCACCTTTAATATATTCCAGGCTTTGCGCCAGAATTGAACGGGAGTCAACTCTAACACCATTATGTACCAAGAAAGCAGGAATCCTTAGTGTACCAACAGGCTTACCGGTTTCCTCATCAATGTGTTCAAAATTATAGTCTACAAACCAGTTAACACCAGCATCTGCCAGCATATCTACTTTGGCATTATTTAAAGTGGCAATACCAGTGAGAACGACAGACGAGCCATCAGTTTGTACCGCGCTGCCGTTATAAAAATCATCCATATCCTTAATAAACAGGTTAATTGGCACTTTTTCATCAGTATCATTGCCAGCCAAGTCGATGCCAACAAGTGAAGCAAACTTGATTTCCGGGTGATTATTGAGCAAGCTTAAAATTTCTTCTTTGCTATACTTACCAGCAGGAATAAAATACACTAAATCTTTTACCATTTTTCTTCACCTCATACACAAAATGTCTTACAGTATAGGTTTTCACATTATTCCCTGGTCAATACAAGTAAAAAAACAGACTCCTCCCACTGCTGATTGCGGAAGAGTCCTCATTGACTCAGGCTTTAAATATGTCTTTATTATAGCATAAAAATCTAGTTTGTCTACAGTCTACAAACCAGTTGTGTTTAACTTGTGATAATGTCACCTTGTAAACTAATAAAATGTCACTATGAACAAAGAGGTGCGTTATCTTGCCTCACCAGAAAATAAAAAGCCTGGCTTTATCAAGCCAGACTTTTAAAATCATGTATTATACGTTAAATAATAGGTCGCCATAAGTTGGCATTGGCCATACATCTTTATCTACTAGAGTTTCAAGTGTATCAGCAACTTCTCTTAATGTTCCCATCTTTTCAAATACATCAAATCTGAATAATGAAGCTTGCTCATAAGTATCGCCATGAGCATTTGAAGCTTTTTCTACAGCTTCTTCAAGTACAGCAATATTTTTCTTTAATGATGCAGTTAATGAAGATACTTCTATTAACAATTCAGTTTGAGCTGTTAAATCAGCTGCTACACCTGTAGCTTTAATTGTATTGATTGAAGCAGCAAGGTTGGTAGCAAACTTGATAACTGCAGGAAGTATTTGCCTCTTAGCCATTTCTATCATTGTTAGAGCTTCAATGTTAATAGTCTTGATATAATTTTCAAGATCTATTTCATAACGGGATTCCATTTCTACTCTGCTTAATACACCATGTTTTTCCATTACTGCTAAATTCTTTTCAGAAATTAATGCTTTAATGGCTTCTACAGTAGTCTTTATGTTTGGAAGGCCTCTCTTTTCAGCCTCAACTACCCATTCATCTGAATATCCGTTTCCATTAAATACTACATTCTTATGCTTAGTCACATATTCAGTAAGAATTGCTTTAACTTCAGCCTCTACATCTTCAGCCTTCTCTAATCTTTCAGCAACTTCACTTAATACCTCAGCTACTATAGTATTCAAAATATAGTTTGGTGCTGCGATTGAAGCAGAAGAAGGAACCATTCTAAACTCAAACTTATTACCTGTAAATGCAAATGGAGATGTTCTGTTTCTGTCAGTTGCATCCTTTGGTAATGCTGGAAGTGTGGTAACACCTATTTCCATGTGACCGCCAGTTTTCGAGCTTGTTGCTCCACCATTTTCAAGTTGCTCTAATATGTCTTGTAATTGCTCGCCTAAGAATATTGAAATTATAGCAGGAGGAGCTTCGTTAGCACCTAGTCTATGATCATTTCCTGGATTTGCAGCTGATACTCTTAATAAATCCGCATATTCATCTACAGCTTTTATAACAGAGCATAAGAATACAAGAAACTGCTCATTATCATGTGGAGTATGACCTGGCTCAAGTAGGTTCACTCCATCATCTGTTCCCATAGACCAGTTATTATGTTTACCGGATCCGTTAATTCCCGCGAATGGTTTTTCATGTAATAAGCACACAAGATCATGTCTTAAAGCAACCTTCTTCATTGTATCCATAGTAAGTTGGTTGTGATCTGTTGCTATATTTGTAGTAGTGAATATTGGAGCTAACTCATGCTGTGCAGGAGCAACTTCGTTATGTTTAGTCTTGGCAGAAATTCCAAGCTTCCAAAGTTCTTCATCCAATTCCTTCATATAAGCAGAGATTCTTTCTTTGAGTGAACCAAAGTAATGATCTTCTAATTCCTGTCCCTTTGGAGGTTTAGCTCCAAAAAGTGTTCTTCCTGTAAATATTAAGTCTTTTCTTTGTTCAAAAGTTTTCTTATCAACAATAAAGTATTCTTGTTCTGGTCCAACAGTTGTAATGACTTTATTTGTAGTTGTATTTCCAAGAGCTTTTAATACACGCAGCGCTTGTTTTGATAAGGCTTCCATTGAACGTAATAATGGAGTCTTCTTATCCAACGCTTCTCCTGTGTAGGAACAGAAAGCAGTTGGTATACATAATGAATCATCTTTTATAAATGCTGGTGATGTACAATCCCAGGCGGTATATCCTCTAGCTTCAAAAGTAGCTCTAAGACCGCCGGATGGGAATGAAGAGGCATCTGGTTCTCCTTTAATTAATTCTTTACCAGAAAACTCCATTATAGCCTTACCATCTGCAGTTGGTGATATAAATGCATCATGTTTTTCAGCAGTTATGCCTGTCATTGGTTGGAACCAATGAGTAAAATGTGTTGCACCTTTTTCAAGCGCCCAATCTTTCATTGTGCTAGCTACTACGTCTGCAACTGCTGGATCTAAAGGAAGCCCCTCTTCAATTGTCTTCTTTAAAGCTTTGTAAGTAGCTTTAGGAAGACGTTCCTTCATAACAGCATCATTAAATACGTTTGAACCAAAAATTTGTCCTAGTTTGCTCATCAAAAAAACCCCTTTCAATTCTTTAAATAATTTAGGTTATACTTTCAATTTGCAGTAGTTTAAAACACCCTTATGATAAAACCATGAAAAAAGTAAAAGAACTAAGCTAAAAAAAAAGACTCCTTCACATAACATTATTATGTGAAGGAGTCATCATTGACTCAGATATTAAATATGTTTTTATTATAGCATAAAAATACAATTTGTCTAGGGTTCAAATAACATTTTAAACATATTTTTTTCATCAACTGCCTACGGCTGTTCCCGCGGAAGCTTGTCACCACCCATTTTTGCAACAAGGAAGATTAATAGTAAAATTGCCGCTATTCCACCGACCATAACAGGAGTTGTTAACACCTCACGCGGCAGGTACTCATACAGACCATATACGCCGAAGAAAATAAATATGACGGCAGCAACCCACTTTACTAGCCGTTCGGGTATTTTTTTGCCCAAAACTACGCCGATGAGAATCCCGATTGCATTAGCTATCATCATACCAGCCGTAGTCCCCAGCCAAACTGGTATCATTTCATTAGCAAACTGAGCAGCCAGCGCAACGGTAGCCAGCTGCGTTTTATCTCCCATCTCCGCAATAAAAAAGGCAATAGTAACTGTCCAAAAAGGGCTACGATGTGTGGCTTTATCCTCTCCATTTAATTCATCGCCCCGGATTGTCCATAAGCCAAATATGATAAAAGAGGCGGCGGCAGCAATCTGAACATTCTGTAAGGGAATAAACATGGTTATGTAACTACCAACTACTACAGCAAGCAGATGATTAAGTATTGTCGCTACAAAAACTCCCCACATTACGGTAGGCCATGGATAGCGAGTGGCAAACGCCATACCCAATAACTGCGTCTTATCTCCCATTTCGGCAAGCACAACAAAGGTAAGCGCGGTAATAAATGCGGTCAAGAAAGTCTCCCCCTAATAAGTAGTCAAATGCAACAGTTATAGTATGACCAAAAGGCAGCAATACTTCATCCCCAAAACTTTACATTTATAAGTGATTAGGATAATATGTTCCTATAATTAAATAGGCCACTTAGAAATGTCTAGATGCAAGGTGTGTGTCAACAGGCGTTGATAAGCCTATTCAGAAAGGATGGATTTCAGTGGAACTACATGAAGTCATAAATAACCGCCGTTCAGTGCGGAGTTACACCGATACCAATGTAGATAAGGCAATAATCGAAAGGTTATTAAACTCAGCAATACAAGCCCCCAGCGCCATGAACTCTCAGCCTTGGGCTTATGCGGTAATTCAAGATGTCACTCTTTTAAAAGAGTATTCTGACCGCAGCAAGCACTTTCTCTTGAGTTTACTTGACCAAGTGCCGCAATTGAACAAATATAAAGCAGCATTCGAGAACCCTGAATTTAATATTTTTTATAATGCGCAATCCCTTATTATTATTTTTGCAAAATCCAAAGATCTGCATAGCAACGAAGACTGTTGTTTAGCCGCACAAAACCTCATGCTGACTGCACACAGTCTAACCCTTGGAACGTGCTGGATCGGTTTTGCCCGCCCATTTCTCAATCTACCGGAGGTTAAAGAGGAGCTCAATATTCCCATCGCCTATGAAGCCATCGCCCCTATCATTGTGGGCTATCCGCAGGTTAACCCACCTGCAGTCCCCAGGAAAGCGCCTGAAATTCTGTTCTGGAAATAACACAAAACCCGCAGCTATTAAGGCTGCGGGTTTTCCTGTTTTCTTATCTGAGTAGTCATTAAGCCGAGTTCTGTTCCGCGTTAGCGGTGACGATCATTTATCTTGGCCGGCAGTTGCCTGACGGCTCTAGCGACACAACCCGGAAGGCTCAGCGGGCAGCTTCATCCCTTCCCTATTCGGTCTTGCTCCAGGTGGGGTTTACCTAGCCAGTCAGTCACCTGACTGCTGGTGCGCTCTTACCGCACCGTTCCATCCTTACCCGGCAAATGCCAGGCGGTTCACATTTCTGTGGCACTTTCCCTGAGGTCACCCTCGCTGGACGTTATCCAGCACCCTGCCCTACGGAGCTCGGACTTTCCTCGAATACATAATGTATCCGCGATCATCTTTCGTACTCAGAAGCTATAATACTTTAGTATTTTATTATATCACTAATCAGCGAATGAGTCAATAAGTGAATTACTGTTGATTAATCGTTTGACGAATTGATTGTACCTTGGCTGGAATATCACTGGCACCGACAATATCGGTAACTATCGCAATAATCTTTGCACCGCACTGTTTTACTTCTCGAATATTGTGCTCTTTAATACCACCAATGGCGACAAATGGAATTTGATGGTTTTTAGCAACATACTCGAGATAGGTAAGCCCTACTGGTTCACAAACGTCTTTCTTAGTATGGGTGGCAAATATGGGCCCAACACCAATATAATCTATACACCCTAATTCTACTGCAGCTTTAACCTGCGCCGGTGAGTGGGTGGATAAACCAAGAATCATGTCACTGCCGATCAATTCTCTAACCTTGGTTGGCGGTAAATCTTCCTGGCCAACATGTACGCCGTCAGCGCCAATCAGCATCGCCAAATCAATATGATCATTAATGATGAAAGTGACGCCGGCTTTCTTCGTCATTTCCCGTATTCTCAGACACTCTGCATACATTTGTCCAGCCTTTTTGTCTTTTTCCCGATATTGAATCACTTTAATTCCGGCAGCAATTAATAATTCTACTACTTCAACATTGTTTCTGCCAAGAGAATATTCTTCGGCGGTCAAGGCATATATGTCTGTGGTTAAAAAATTGGCCATACCAGGTTTATGCATCGAATTATCCCTCCTTATTAACGTAAAAAATAACTTAGAATGACATCTGCTTGTTTAGCTGCCGCAATATGCACACGTGGCGCAAGCGGCGGACACTCTGGCCCAATTGCCGAGGTCAAATCACCGATAAGGTAAAAATTTTCTTTAAGTTGACGGACAATAATACTGTCACTGTCGCCCCAACCAGCCAGCCCCGAAGCAGCCACAAGCAGTTTCCCTGAATTAATATATGTCTCAACAATCAGCTTCTTATATTCCGCGCGGTCAAATGCTTCGACAACAGCGTCACAGTCTGCAAACACATCCTCGGTCATATTGTATTCAAATTTTCCTTGGACTGCCTCGATATTAATATCAGGATTAATAAGCCTAAGATTCTCTTTAAGTGCTTGGACTTTTGATTTTCCTACCTGGTGCATGAAGTAAAATTGCCTGTTTAAATTGCTGGCATCAATGACATCAAAATCAATTATCTTAAAATGCTTAAAACCGGTACGTACCAACATCTGGGCGCAGTTTGAACCAAGTCCACCAGCCCCAGCAATACCAATTTTTATTTTGGCGATTTTGGCCAGTCTGTCTGGAGTTAAATACCGGCTAAGCCCTTGTTCGAATTGACTCACCACTGTCACCACATCTGCCAGTCTTTATATACAGGTTGGTAATTGTGAGAATACAGCATGGCTGCCATCTCAGCTACGCTGCGTTCGTCAGATATTTCAAACTGTCCGACAGATGGCTCTTCTGAATGACCACCAACGGCTGTGCATGACCCGGCTGACATTTTGGTAATTCCAAGTTTGACCATATTATTACGCAATGCAGCGCTCTCACGTGTAGATAGTGTTATCCCCCCGCGCGGCATAAACAGTCGGAAAGCCAACACATATTGGACGAGATTTTTGTCGCTCACAATAACCTTTGGTGGAAAGCCACCGACATGTGGTCTCATTCTAGGCGGCGACATACTGATCTCAACATCCAGATACTTTCGCTGCAAATAATCGGCATGTACACCTGTCAGAAAAGCCTCGCTGCGCCAATCACCAAGACCTAACAGCGCACCAATGTTAACAGCACGCATAGCTGCCTGGCAAGCCCGTTCAGGAGCGTCTAGGCGGTAACGGTAATCACGCTTAGGCCCGGCCGGGTGTAGTTCAGCATAGGTTTCCTCATGATATGTTTCCTGATAGATAGTCATTCCGTCAACGCCGGCTTTAACAAGTTCACTATATTCTTCTGTATTGAGAGGATATATCTCAATACTAATAGATGTAAAATAGTCTTTTAATATTTGAACACATTCTTTGATATACTCGACAGAAGAATGATGCCGTGATTCTCCAGTAAGAATAAGAATATGCTTCAAACCGGTAGCGGCGATGGCCTCAGCTTCAGACTTTACTTGCTCGAGTGATAATTTTTTACGCTCAATCGTGTTATGGGCATGAAAACCGCAATATACACACTGGTTGACACAGTAATTAGCCAAATATAGCGGTGTATACAGCAGGATGGTATGTCCAAACTGTTGTACTGTGAGGCGATGTGCCTGCTGGGCCATAGACTCAAGATGCCTCTCGGCTCTAGGGGACAAAAGCGCCAGGTAATCAAAGGCGGTTAAACGGTCTTTACTAATAATCCGCTGAATATCGTTGTCAGTAATCTGTTCAAAGAAAGCAGCGAAATTCAAATCCTGGTATTTTAACAATTCTTCATAAACACTCATGTTACGACCTCCTCCCGACAACGCTGCAGTTATTCGTGCAGAAAACCAGTCAATGGTGACGAAGCATCCGCATAGTCCTGAATGGCCCCAGGTCCGGCGAGGTATGCTTTGCGACCAGCGGCAACAGCCAAGCCAAATGCTTCAGCCATAACGATCGGACTGCTTGCTGTTGCTACAGCTGTATTAACTAGCACTGCCGCCGCTCCCATTTCCATGGCTTCAGCAGCTTCTGATGGACGGCCAATGCCGGCATCAACAATAATTGGCAGAGGAATTTCTTCAATAAGGATTTTCACCAGTTCTTTTGTTTTAAGACCGCGATTCGTACCAATTGGCGCTCCCAGCGGCATAACAGCAGCTGCACCGGCGTCCACCAAACGCTTTGCAGCCATTAAATCTGGACTCATATAGGGAAGTACAACAAAACCTTCTGCAGCTAAAATTTCCGTAGCTTTAATGGTTTCAATATTATCGGGGAGCAAATAACGGTTATCAGAAATAACTTCAATCTTAATCCAGTTGCCACACCCGGCTGCCCTGGCTAACCGGGCAATGCGAACGGCTTCATCCGCAGTTCTGGCACCTGATGTATTTGGCATTAACGTACACTCTTTCGGTATGTAGCCGACTATGTTTTCTTCGTTATATTCAGGGTCGATTCGCCGCAAAGCAACCGTTATCACCTGGGAACCGGAAGCTCTGACGACCTCTGGGATAAGTCTGTTATTTGCAAATTTGCCTGTTCCTAAAAATAAACGACTGGTTAGTTCCTTACCACCAATAGTTAAACCATCCCAAGCTAATTTTTTCTCCATAAAACTCAGCCTCCTCCTACAAAAGTGACTACCTCGAGGCAGTCTTCCGGTTGCAAAACAATGGCTTGCCATTCTTCTTTTTTAACTATTTTCTGGTTATACTCGATCACAATGACTTCAGGGTTAAATCTTTGGTCAACAACAAGTTCAGCAATGCTAAGACCATCTGAAATAAACAATTCTTTGCCGTTCACAGTCAATCGCAAAATTCTTCCTCCTTTTGAATAATAAAAAAAGCACGTCCCCCCGATGGGTAATGACGCGCACAATTACACAAATTACACACGACCTCCCTCCGCAGGTATTATCCCGATCAGGTAATGGAGGTAAGGAACTCGTTAGTTCCACTCTCAGCCCATAACATGAGCTCCCTCGGTCACTCGATATTTTTTTGTATGAATTTATTGTATACCAGGATTAGGCAAATCGTCAAACTATTTATAGCTGCAAAATACAGACTAAATAAGCCTAATAGGTTGTAAATACGTCCTCATTCGTATTTTTGGCAATAATTGTAATATTCCAGAGGTTTTTCTTGGCACAATCGTTTAAATAGCCAGCTACACATTCGACTACCGGTTGTTCGGTGGCAAAATGGCCAGCATCAATAATAGTCAGTCCTTCTGCAACTGCCTGTTGCGCCTCATGATATTTTACATCGCCGGTTACCAAGATATCAGCGCCAGCTCTAATTGCGTTTTTGATTAGACTTGCCCCACTGCCGCCGCATACTGCTACTTTGCTTATTAAGGCATTTACCGAACCCGCCGCTTTTACTGAGTTGATATTTAACGCTGTTTTTACGTGACTGATAAAGCGATCAAGGCGCATTGGACTGATCAGGCGGCCCACTCGTCCCAGCCCGTAGCTTGAACCTTTATTTAACAGCAAGTATTCGTCATAAGCAACTTCCTCATAGGGATGCGCTGCCAACATTGCGCTTATTACGTCTGAACGCAAACTAGCCGGCAAAATAGTTTCCAGACGGCATTCATCGACAAACTCAAGTCTGCCTGGTTCACCAATGAACGGCTTCGATTCAGTTAACGGCAAAAAAGTTCCTGTACCGTGAGTCAGAAAAGTACAGTGACTGTAATTGCCAATATGCCCCGCACCAGCCTCAGTTATAGCCTTTCGCACCTGCTCAACATGAGTACTAGGCACAAAAATGACTAGCTTGTGAAGTTGTTCCTGATATACAGTGGCTAATGGTCTAACTTCTTTTAGCTCTAACTTTTGAGCTAATGCATCATTGACGCCACCAGGGGCGCTGTCAAGATTAGTGTGAGCGGCATAAACGGCTATGCCAGCTTTAATTAGAGCAGCCAACATACTACCTTGCGGTGAATCAGTTCGGATGCTGGTAATGCCTTTGAAGATCAGCGGATGGTGAGCTATAATCAAGTCAACACCTACCGCAATTGCCTCGTTAACAAGCGTTTGATCTACATCTAAGGCAACAATAACTTTATGTATATTTTGCTCAGGGTGGCCAAGAAGCAGCCCGACATTATCCCAGGTCTCCGCCAAGTGTTTTGGAGCCAGTTTTTCAAGCTCTGCAATGATATCCCGGCATATTACAGGCATAGCAACTTTTCCTCCAATTCTTTAAGCTTAGTGGTATATTCTCTGTATTTAACAGATTTAACAGCGTCGGCACTGCCCTCCATAGCTAAAATCACGCCACGCAAATGGCTGATTAACTCATTAACGTGCAGCTTTAGCAACGGATGCTTTGACTGCCATAGGAGCGGTCCAATTTCATATAGCACCGGTTCAACAACTGAGCTCACACCAGGTTCGGCAGCAATGATCTGATACAGTTTCCCTTCTTCCTGCACCAACTGCTCATCGACAATCCGCCAGCCATGAGTATGTAACCAACTGCGAACATTTGCGGCAGCAATCATGGGTTGTAAGATAAGACGTTTTACCGTTCTAGTTACTTCAGGACGGGCCTGTAAGATATCAATAATATTTGCTCCGCCCATGCCAGCGATAACCACGACATCCGCTTCGCCAGGCTCGACAACCTCAAGTCCATTGCCTAGGCGTACTGAGATATGCTGCTTTAGGTGTACCGCTGCAACCGCGTTGTGAGCCGATAAATACGGCCCCTGATGAACATCACCTGCAATGGCAGAGGTAACAATTTTCTGTTCTACAAGATATATGGGCAAATATGCGTGGTCTGTGCCAACATCAACCATAGTTACTCCGGCAGGTACCATGCCTGCAATAGCTCTTAATCGCTGACCCAATTTCACTAAACAGCCCTCCTGGCAAAATTCCATTAGATTCACTTGATGGATTAAGTAAACGCAGTAGTATGTATAGCAAAAAACCTGCGAAGTTAACTTCGCAGGTTTTTTGCTGTGGTGGGCGATGACAGGATCGAACTGCCGACATCCTGCTTGTAAGGCAGGCGCTCTCCCAGCTGAGCTAATCGCCCAAGATGGTGACCCGTAAGGGAATCGAACCCTTGATACCGCCGTGAAAGGGCGGTGTCTTAACCGCTTGACCAACGGGCCATAAAATAAATGGTGGGCCCACCTGGGATCGAACCAGGGACCAGCCGGTTATGAGCCGGCTGCTCTACCGCTGAGCTATAGGCCCTAGAGATATTAAAACAGGTTTTCCGAAGAAAGCCTGTTTCATCCGTTTAATAACTGGCTCCTCGAGTAGGACTCGAACCTACGACCGATCGGTTAACAGCCGATTGCTCTACCAACTGAGCTATCGAGGAATATCGCCAACGTTGATTATTATAAAACAATGTCTAGGTTACGTCAAGTGCTTTATTTAGTTTTTATTCAAGAAAATCTTTCAACTTTTTGCTACGGCTGGGATGACGAAGTTTCCTGAGCGCTTTAGCTTCGATCTGACGGATACGTTCGCGCGTAACACCGAAATACTGCCCCACTTCCTCAAGTGTCCGCGCCCGGCCGTCATCTAGGCCAAAACGCAGACGCAGTACCTTCTCTTCACGAGGAGTCAGTGTTTCAAGAACCTCTTCAAGCTGTTCTTTGAGCAACATGAAAGATGCTGCTTCGGCCGGAGCCGGAGCATCCTGATCTTCGATAAAGTCTCCCAGATGCGAGTCTTCTTCTTCGCCAATCGGCGTCTCTAGCGATACGGGTTCTTGCGCTATTTTCATAATTTCCCGTACCCGTTCAACGCTGACATCCATAGCTTTGGCAACTTCTTCGGGTGATGGCTCCCGACCTAATTCCTGCAGGAGCTGCCGTGATACCCGAATAAGTTTATTAATGGTTTCAACCATGTGAACAGGAATACGAATCGTACGCGCTTGGTCAGCGATCGCCCTAGTTATTGCCTGGCGTATCCACCATGTAGCATACGTACTGAACTTATATCCCTTATTGTAATCAAACTTTTCTACCGCTTTGATTAAACCGAGATTACCTTCTTGAATAAGATCAAGGAAAAGCATGCCGCGACCAACATAACGTTTGGCAATGCTTACAACCAGCCTCAAGTTGGCTTCAGCCAGCCGACGTTTAGCCTCCTCGTCACCTTGTTCCATACGCTTGGCCAGTTTAATCTCCTCGTCAGCAGTTAAAAGTGGTACCCGGCCAATCTCCTTAAGATACATTCGAACTGGGTCATCGATGCTAATGCCTTCAGGAATGGTGAGATCTATATCTACTTCTTCGGCCGTTGATTCAATCTCAGACATGTCTGGGCCTTCAATCAGTTCAACATCCGGAACTTCGTCAACAATCTCAATGCCTTTGTTACTAAAAATTTCATACATATCGTCAATTTCATCAGGGCTCATATCTTCGGTCTGCATTGTATCCATAATCTCAGAATACGTTAACACGCCACGTTTTTTAGCCTTGTGTAAAAGCTCATTGACTTGCTCACCCGACGTATTTTTCTTATCGGCCATAGTTTTCCCCCCTTCCTCTGGCATTTGACGGTAATAGACAGTTTACTATTTGATTATTAATGATGTAATTTGCTAATTTCATGTTTAATTCGCTGACTTTCCGCCAATTCCTGCAGAAAGCTACTATCCCCCATGCGTTCTAATTCATCGGCCATTAGCCGGTGTTGTTCATATAATGCGGTCAGATGTGCTAGCCGTATAGTTTTAATACAGTCATCAACAAATTTGACCACATCATCAAATTGTATATCCATTAACATAATATGAGAAAACTCAATCTTTGCTTTTTCACTTAGGCTATCTACACGGGCATGGATTGCCGTCTGCGTTATATTTTTTTCCATATTATACGCAGTAAATATGAATTTAATAATCTCTTGTTGTAGAACGCCTTGTATTTCTTGTGGTAAAATTTTAGCCGATACATAGGGAATAAGAGATAAATCATCGCACAACAGTCTGATAAGCTGACGTTCCGCCTGTACTACAGCTGGAGGCACCTGCTTATATAAGAGCGCAATATTTATAGTTTTCCCGTTTTTTACATTTTTATCCTTTTTGAGTTGCACAATATACTTTGTTATCTCGCTTCTTAAAGCACTTTCATCAACTGCAAGTACTTGAGATAAACGGGTAATATGAGCGTTTACTTCGACTGCGTTATCTGCTTCCGCCAGAATAGGCGCCAATTTGCCGACAACGGCAATTTTGCCTTGAACTGTAGAATAATCATCCGATTTGAGTGCCCGGTCAAGTTGATAATCCAGCAGCGGCTGAGCTGATTTGAGCAAGTCGTTGAAGGCACTGCTGCCATGTTTCCGAATAAATTCGTCCGGGTCTTTACCATCAGGTACTGACACTACTTTAATGGCCGCCCCTAACGAACGAACTGTATCCAGCGCACGAACGGTAGCGTTTTGTCCAGCGGCGTCGCTGTCATAGGAAAACAACAGCTCGGCGTTAAGTTTAATGAGATTTCTAGCCTGTTCAGACGTAAACGCTGTACCTAACGATGCTACTACATTTTTGATACCCTGACTATACAGTGTTATAACATCCATATAGCCTTCTACGATGATAACCTGACCAGAATCACGAATGTGCTTATAAGCATGATCAAATCCAAATAAGACATGTCGCTTGTTAAAAATCTCAGTCTCCGGCGAATTGAGGTACTTAGGCTGACTATCGTCTAGGACCCTGCCCCCAAAACCAATGATTCGTCCCCTCACGTCACTTATGGGAAACATAATCCGATTACGGAATCGATCGTAAACACCATCCCCTGAAGTGCGGGCGGCAGATAATCCCGATTTGAGCAATATATCGAGGGCAATACCACGTTCACAGAAGGTTAATGATAGTTTATCCCATGCCGGCGGTGCAAACCCTAGTTTAAAGAAATCAATCATTTCGGCAGATATGCCACGGTTAATCAAATATTCGCGGGCAGCTTTGCCATAATTGGTTTTAGTTAAACAAGCATGGAAAAAGTCTCTGGCTAACTCATTTACCTGATATATTTTCGCAAGTTCCTGGTCTCTGGCTTGCTCGCGGGGTGACTTCTCCTTTTCCGGCAATGGAATATTAAGTTTTTTCGCCAGCAGTTTTACGGCTTCGATAAAAGTAATGTTTTCAACCTTCATTAAAAAATTAAAAACATTGCCGCCGGTCTGACAACCAAAACAATAGAAAAAACCTTTGTCCGGAGTTACCGAAAACGATGGCGTTTTCTCATGGTGGAAGGGGCAGCATCCCCAATAATTTTTTCCCTTCTTTTTTAGCGATACATAATCGGAAACCACGCCGATAATATCGCTCTCTGACCGCAATCTATCGATAAAATCATCGAAAACTGCATCTTTCATAAGATTCACCTTATCCAGGCAATGACAAATTCCCTGCTTTGTTTTATGGCTTCGAAATATGCAAATAGTTCCAAGCTTTGACTTTATTCTACATTAAGACTAATATTCCTGCCAAAGGGATGCAAGTCATACAAAGTTGTTTATAGAGCCTTTCTTATCATCTTTTATTTTTATAATTATTATTCAATATGAATGACAAAATTCCTCTTTTAGATCTTGACAAAGGTGAACATTTTTGCTCAAGAAAAAAAACAGAGCTCTAGTTTAAGCTCTGCAAACTATCTTGATATCCCCCAGGTAGCTGGGATGAATAGTTTCTCAAATTGTTTAATAGCATATAGATCAGTCAAACCAGCGATGTAGTCAATCACAACCGTCTGCAAGCCCCACTGTTCTTCACGCTCTAAAAATTCTTGCGGTAGACTGCCAGGGTTGGCTATGTAGTATTCAAACAGCTTACTGACAACATATTTGGCCTTTTTCCGGTCAGGTTCCAGCTCAGCTGAATGATAGATTTTTTTAAACATAAACTCCCTAAACTCATTCATAGCCGCTTTGACCCGGCTGGACATAATAATCTCATTCTTTCCTTCAGACTCGGTAATAATATCCGATACCATCACCGTTATCATGCTTGAGGGATTTGTACCCAAAACCTTACTCACAGGTGACGGCAAATCCGAAGGCTTCAACATACCTGCACGAATGCCATCGTCATAGTCGTGGCACAGGTACGCAATACGATCACCGCTGCGCACGATATTCCCTTCAAGTGTAAAAGGTTTGTTATCACCAGTATGATTTAAAATACCGTCTCTAACCTCTGCAGTCAGGTTAAGACCCTGCCCACCTCGTTCAAGATATTCTACCACTCTTAAGCTTTGCTCGTTGTGATTGTAATGGCCGATAAGTTCGCGTAGAGCATACTCACCAGCATGACCAAAGGGGGTATGTCCAACATCATGGCCTACTGCAATCGCTTCGGTCAAATCTTCGTTGAGCATAAGGCCACGAGCAATTGTTCGGGATATCTGCGCAACTTCCAAACTGTGGGTCATACGCATGCGATAATGGTCGCCGGGAGATATGTACACCTGTGTTTTATGTTTAAGACGCCTAAAAGATTTACTATGTATGATACGATCCCTGTCTCGCTGAAAAGCAGTACGGAAATCACACAGCGATTCTTCCCTGTCCCGTACGGCATCGCGACTTTTTGCAGCATATGTTGATAATATTTTAAACTCTTGTTCTTCAATGCGCTCACGAACTTTCATGCTTAAAAGCCCCCTTTCCTTATATAGTATTATAACATTATTTACCTTTATTTAATAGCTAACCGCCCTTAACACCTGTTTTTTAAGCTAGAAGGCAGATTGCTGCATATTTTGCCAGAGGCATTTTCTAAAGTTATTTGCTATAATAATGTAAGAAGGGAGCGAACTAAATGAAGTATAATAAAATATTTTTGTCTACTCTTTTAATATTTATTCTATTAACGGGGGTTGCCTCTGCGGCCAAACCAATTATAACTGCTGATCGTACATACTTTGATATTAATTCAGGCTTATATATTCTAAACGGCAATGTTTACATTGAAGTGAGAGACCGGGTTATTATGGCCGGCCAAGCCAGAGTAAACCCAACGACTATGGAAGTTTGGGGAACAGGCGGCATTTCTGTACAGCAGCGTGATATCAATTTTACCGGTGATAGCGTTTATATTTATGGTTCCAAGGCGCAGGCAAAAATTGACGGTGGAGTAAACCTGTCACGTTCGGGACTCTCCATTAACGCTGATAATGTAGACTTTAACTGGCGTACCAGAGTCGCCGTTTTTAATGGTAATGTACAGGTATCTCAGGGCAGCAACAATTGGTCAGCTGATTCTGTAAGCTATAACGTTGATTCGAATAGTTTCTTGTAAAATCAAAAATATCCCTGGCAAGCATTGTGAGCTATGCCAGGGATATTTTTATTTATTATTTGCCAGTTTATTTTTCTGAACTACTTCTAATATTCGATTAGCCGTTTCTTCTATCGCCTTGTTTGATACATCGATTACCGGACACTGCAGCCGTCTCATAATTGAGCGTGCATAATCAAGTTCCTCATGGATCCTTCCAATGTTGGCATAGCTGGCATCAGGCGCCAACCCCATGGTTTTTAGGCGCTCACAACGGATTTCGTTGAGCTTAAACTTATCTATGATCAGGCCCACAATACGGTGAGATGGCACTTGAAAGAGTTCTTGCGGCAACGGCGCCTCCGGAACGAGCGGAACATTAGCCACTTTAACCTTCTTATGAGCCAAATACATACTAAGTGGAGTTTTCGAGGTACGTGATACACCAATAATGACGATATCGGCTTTTAAGAGACCCAAAGGATTCTTGCCATCATCATATTTAACAGCAAATTCTACTGCTTCTACCCGTTTAAAATATTCCTGATCCAGTTTATGGATCAGACCCGGCTTAAGGCGGGGAGTCATTCCTGTAACTTTTTGCACAGCATAAATCATTGGTCCCATTATATCAATTGTCGGAATGTTATGCGCTTGAGCCTGTTCTAGCAACGCCTCACGCAAATTAGGCGACACCAAAGTATGACAAATAACACAAGCATGTTTCGCCGCTTCTTGCACTGTTTCGGCAATTTGTTCCACCGAGTTGATATACGGGATTCTAATAATATCAAATTCTCCGGAGCTAAACTGGCTGGCAGTAGCACGAGCCACCATCTCGGCAGTTTCACCGATAGAATCTGATAATGCATAAATAATCGGCAGGCTAGCTATAGCAGTTCCCCTCCTCGTCCCTCGCCAAGTTCAACAAACAATCTGGCGATATTAGTTTTGGTAAGCCGTCCGATCACTTCATAGGCTTTCGCACCTTGATGATTGGTTAACGAAACGACCGGCAGACTATCTACCTCGTTATCGATAATTTTCTTTGCAGCTGTTAAAACAGATTCGTCCGGAGATGTAACAACGATCTTGGGCATTGGAGTCATAAGTACTTTAACCGGCATCTTATGAAGGTCACTCCCGCCCATAGCTACCTTAAGCACATCTTTACGAGACACCACTCCGGCTAGAATTCCACCAGGCTCTACTACAAATACTGAACCAACATCTTCAAGAAACATGGTGACGACAGCATCATAGGCGCTGGTGCCTGATGTCACAACAACAGGCACTGACTGTATATCCTGCACCTTTATCCTGCTTACTTGTTCTGTAAGCATGCTTATAGCATTTTTTCCGGTATAGTAGTAGCCTACTTTGGGGCGGGCATCGACCATACCGGACATCACCAGGATAGCTAAATCAGGCCTGAGGGCCGCTCTGGTTACATTAAGACGTTCAGCGATCTGTTCCCCGGTAATAGGGCCTAAAGTCCTGACCATCTCAGCAATTTTCTCTTGCCGCGGCGATAAACCCAATAAGTGCCACCCCCTTTTCATTACGGGCGTAATTCAACTAGATAACGACAATTTTAGTTATATCAGCAGTATGTGCCGATAGGCCGGATATAGCCTTTAATAATGCCAATCGATTGTTTTTGACAGCCTCATCTTCAACCATAACCATAACCGCTCCAAAAAAACCATCAATTGGCGCAGCCATACCAGACAGCACATTAAGTACACCCTGATAATTTTTTTCTGTTTCATATTTTTCAATTGCGTTGTGAGCTTCTAAATAAGCTTTGAACAAGTCGTGCTCAGCCGGGGCAGCAAACAGGCTGGGGTCAACGGTCTGAGAACCGGCATTTTTCGCTAGATTTCCCACCCGTACAAGAGCCTGTACGGCCTTTTGCATAGCAATGCTTCCACCCGCTACAGCCATAGCTTTAGCTCTCAGCCATGTATCATAAATATCATCAACACCTGTTGCCAATACAGCGTCGATCATGTCATATCTTAATTTTTCGTCAGATAGAATATTTTTAATTCGAAGGCGGAAGAATTCCTGAATGTCTGTTAACAGTTTAGTCCTGCGCTCATTATCGGTAATACCTAACAAGTCCATAGCCTGTTCAGTTACAGCGGCTAAAGAAACATGATACTTAGCGTCAATAAAAATATTCACTACACCAAGCGCTTGGCGCCTCAGTGCATATGGATCCTGAGAACCTGTCGGGATAAGTCCCCGGCTGAAGGTAGCCACAATATTATCAACCTTGTCGGCAATACTGATTAACCGACCGGCAGTTGCCTGGGGCAATTGGTCACCAGCAAACCGCGGCAGATAATGTTCAAACACTGCCTCAGCCACTTCTTGCGGTTCGCCGCTTAGCAGGGCGTATTCCCGACCCATTATGCCCTGTAGCTCAGTAAATTCATTGACCATACCTGTCACTAAGTCGGCTTTAGCCAAATAAGCGCCGCGGTTCACAACAGTAAGTTCGCCCTGACTAATCGCAAGCATTTGTCCTATTCCTGCAGCCAGACGTTCTAAACGCAGAACCTTATCATAAAGTGTACCCAATCCTTCCTGGAACACAATCGTCTTAAGTTTTTCCACGCGATCAGCTAATGGCACTTTTTGGTCTTCTTCAAAAAAGAACCGGGCGTCTGCCAACCTTGCTTTAAGCACTCGCTCATTACCGTGACGAACAATATCAATATGATCAGAGCCGCCGTTGCGGACTGTGATAAACATTGGCAGCAGTTTTCCATCTTTCCCGGTTACAGGGAAATACCGCTGATGCTCACGCATCGGAGTAATAATGGCTTCAGGCGGTAAGCTGAGATATTTATCTTCGAAATTACCGCACAGCGCTGTCGGGTATTCTACAAGATAGACTACTTCCTCTAACAACTCTTCGTCAATTGTAGCTGTTCCGCCACGGCTTACCGCCAAGGTTTCAATTTGCTCTTTAATTATGCGGCGGCGCTCATCTTGATCAACCATAACAAAGTTTTCGCTGAGTCGAGCAAAATAATCCTCAACTGAATTTACCTCTACCTCAGCCTTCCCCAGGAAACGGTGGCCACGCGTAATCTTACCGGAGGTCACTCCCGGCAGTGCGAAAGGCACAACCTCGTTACCAAACAATGCTACTACCCAGCGGATTGGGCGGACAAAGCGCATTTCAAGATCGCCCCAGCGCATGTTTTTGGGAAATGACAAGCTCGTTACAATATCTGTTAAAAGCCCTGGCAGAAGCTCAGTAACCGAGCGGCCGATTTCCTGGACAATGGCATATATGTAGCCATCCTTAACAACAAGTGCTGACGGGTCAACACCCTGTCCCCGGGCGAAACCTAATGCAGCTTTGGTAGGCGCTCCGTCTTGATCAAAAGCAATTTTTACTGCCGGACCTTTATTCTCACTATTTTTATCGGCTTGGCTTGCAGCTACTGCTTTAACAATAACCGCCATACGGCGCGGCGTGCCAACAGCCCTGACTTCACCGTGGGTAATCCTGAGTTCTGACAGTTTAGCTTTAGCCATATTTTCAAGCTGCGCTAATGCACCCGGCATAAACTTTGCAGGAATTTCTTCTGTACCTATTTCTAACAGTAAATCTTTGGTCATGGCTTACTTACCTCCCTTTAGGAGCGGATAGCCCAGCTTTTCGCGCTGCTCTAGATAGCCTTGAGCACAGAGCCGCGCCAGGTTTCGTACTCTGCCAATAAATCCTGTACGTTCACTAACGCTGATTGCGCCGCGGGCGTCAAGCAAGTTGAAGCTGTGGGAACACTTTAACACATAGTCATATGCCGGAAGTACGAAACCCAATTCAATAACTCTAATCGCTTCTTTTTCGTACATGTCAAACAACCTGAATAACAACTCAGTATCAGCGATTTCAAAATTGTAGTGGGACTGTTCAACTTCATTGCGGTGGAAAATATCGCCGTAACTAATGCCATTTATCCATTCGATATCAAAAACGTTTTCTTTTCCTTGAATATACATAGCCAGCCGCTCTAGTCCGTAGGTGATTTCTACAGATACCGGCTTAACGTCAATACTACCAACTTGCTGGAAGTAGGTAAACTGAGTAATCTCCATGCCGTCCAGCCACACTTCCCAGCCTAGTCCCCAGGCACCTAGTGTCGGTGATTCCCAGTTGTCCTCAACAAACCGGATATCGTGCTTAGCCGGATCGATTCCCAGTTTAGCCAGGCTAGCTAAGTATAATTCCTGAATATTAGACGGTGATGGCTTCATAATAACTTGATACTGGTGATGTTGGAACAGGCGGTTGGGATTATCACCATATCGTCCGTCAGCCGGACGGCGCGAAGGCTCAATATAAGCCACATTCCATGGCTCAGGTCCCAGTGCCCGTAAGAACGTTGCCGGATTCATAGTTCCCGCACCTTTTTCCACATCATACGGCTGCTGAATTATACATTTTTGTTCTGCCCAAAAGTTTTGCAGTGTCAGGATTATCTCCTGGAATGTCATAGTTTCTGACCTCCTATTAAAAATAAAAACATCTCGTCCCAGTAACTTAATTTCAAGTTACAGGGACGAGATGTTACTCCCGCGGTTCCACCCTGATTGGCCGTGTACAAACGACCCACCTTAATCTATTACAGGTTTTACTCTCTCATAAGACTGATTCAACATTTTGAACCATCTCAGGATTTCCTCCTGCAGCTTGGGAAGGCCTTTCACCTTTGTAATACCAGGCTTACACTATCCCTGGTTCGCTGCACTAAAAGGTTACTTATTCCCGCATTGCCGTACTTTTAGACTCTTTCCACTATATAGTCGTAACTATTAGCTATAATACCCAATGCTCAAAATTTTATCATGGAAATATAGGAAAATCAAGGGGGTCTTATCGAACTGACCGCCAAACAGCTTACTTATGGGTAGATTCGACTTTTACTCGTTTATTTAGTAGTTCTCTTGAACAGGCAGGACAATAATCATGGGTGAATTCTGCCTCAGAGTGTTCCTGCAGGTACTTTGAGATATTAATCCATTCTCCCTTTTCGTTACGGATATTGTGACAAGATGAACAAATTGGAATTAACCCCGAAAGCTCTGTGATTAAGGATATATCCTCAATGATCAATATAGCCAGTGTGTGCTGCTTGTACACAAGCGGAGCTGCAGTTACCTGTAATACAAACTCCTTTATCGCATTATCCTCGATAACAGAAAACTTACCTTTTTGACGGGAGACCGTTTGTCCACTGATTGCTAACACAGCATTAGCCCTAAGAATACAGTTCTCACAATTAGAATTAGAACCACACCCATTTTTAGCATTAACGCATCGAAACAAATCGCCGCCACGGCGATAAGCATTATCCTTGAGCGGTTCAACACAAAACATTCTACTTCCTTCGGGATTTATAGCATGAACATACCCATTTGCATCTGCCAGAACTATTCCAGCTGGAATAATTTTGAATAAAAGCTTAAAAAACTCATTATCTTGCAATAAGTCGAGCATTATGCACTTCCTTTCATCCCTAAGATATATTACAATATTTTCAACATTTAACCATTTTTTCCTGCTGCGATAAAGAATGCAAAAAAAAACACTCTTCAATACGCGAAGAATGTTTTTTAAAAAATCGATTTTGCAGCTAAATACTAATACGCATCCCTAGGAAACTTGTCCATTTCATCCTCGGCTTCTTCCTCTTTGGCATCAGCCTGCTCCGTATCCTGCCTTACTACTTCGATAGTACAACGCTTAAACACAGCCACCAGCACGCCCAAAGCTGCCAGCTGCGGCAATACCACAGCGCCAATGGCGCCCAGCGCTACAGGTATTTCAGCCAATACCCGCCCATCATGCTTGACACGTATCTTATTGACATTACCTTCGCGGATAAGTTCTTTCACTTTGTCAATGACCTCGGTTGAACGCACCGAGAACTCTTCTGTCCAGTTGGTTTTGTTCTTATCCTCAAGCTCAATAAGAGTTTCAATCACATTGCCTTCATTGCGTTCTAACGCCCCTTTAGCTTCCCGGTAGGATACACCTGTACGTTCACGAATCATATCAATTTTCTCTAAAGTAATATCCATCTTGTACAACCCCCAATATTTTTGGGTTAGTTTCCCCGATTATACAGCTGTTATTCCTTTCCTATAGGGCATTAATCCTATTGATAAAATCCAAGGATTTCAAGGGACGTTCCAGTTGGTACCGTACAAAACCATACAGCAGACTCTCAGCACTAGCCAGTGTTTTAGCGTTGATGGCAAACTGCCCCGGTTGACTTAAATCCATTGTAAGTAACTTGTCTAAAAAATCTTTATCTGATTGTTCAAACTCTGGTGCGCCAGATGGAGTGCATGAATAGCACGTGCCACCACCATCAGGATAACTAAAACAGGCTGGCAAACTCAGTTCCCGGCCGCACCGGGCGCAGCGCTCGTATTCAGGCTGAAACCCGGCAAATACCATTAAATGCCATGCACCAGCCAGCGCAGCAATGCGTGGATTGCGGGCAGCGAGCAAATTTAATACAGTTAATAGTGTATCAAAAACCTCTGGCGCAGACTGGCGCTCCGGCCACAACCCGGTTGTCAATTCGGCAATAAAATTGGCATAAGCTAATCTTGTTAAATCTTCCCGTATTTGCCGAAATGAGGTTTGTATCTCACACTGCTTTATTGTATCCATACCCTTTCCACCGGAGGATATGGCCAAATTTAAATGAGAAAACGGCTGCAAACCGCCCCCCAGCCTGTTTCTGGGTTGACGTGCACCATACGCCATAGCGGTGACAATACCATGTTCACGCGAAAACAAAGTGACCACCCTGTCAGCAGCGCTCCAATCGCGCGCCGCCAACAGAATGGCTTCAGTTTGATACTCTACTGCCATCTAACCTCACGTAATAAGTTATTCCAAAGATATTCTGGTTCAGCTAATAGTTCTGTGGATTCATCCGCTGATTCAAGTTGACTGGTGCGGGAATCTAAACAGGCACGATAGGTAAGGTAAGCATCGATATTACCGGTACTTAAAAAAATCTCCCACATTGTTTCCCGTAATAACACTCGACATCATCCCTTCACTCTTATATTGGCAGGCAGGACTAGCCACAAACCTATTTAATTAAAAACTACGCCTCTTCATCTGTTTCCAGAGGAAAAAGCGGTACAGCCTTCACTCTTACAATCCTAAAGCCGTTAACGCGGAGCACCTCAAACGAATAGTCACCAATATTCACCTTGTCGCCGGTTTCAGGACGGCGCCCTAACATTCCGAATATATAACCACCAAGAGTATCTTCCTCATGGTCCTCTAATCGGATATTCAAGAGCTCAGTTACATCATCTAACAGCACCCGGCCATCAAACTCATAACTCCCGTCAGCCAAACGCTGAATTTCAATATCTTCGATTACATCATGTTCGTCCTGAATATCGCCGACAATTTCTTCAATTACGTCTTCAAGTGCTACTAAACCGGCCGTACCACCATATTCATCAGCAACCACAGCCAAATGAGTTCGCTTACGTCGCATCACTTGCAAAAGGTGCGCAACGGACATACCTTCAGGTACTACTAATATCTCCCGGACAATGGATGTTAAGTCACGTTCACCATCTGGACATATATCAAAGTCCATTAGGTCGCGAATGTGAACCATGCCAATAATGTGGTCTTTATCCTCTACACACAGCGGATACCGGGTATGACCTGTTCCCCGTACCACCTTCATGTTTTCCTCAAAGGTATCGTCAGCAAACAGGCATATCATATCCTGCCGTGGCACCATAATTTCCCTGGCCAGGCGGTCAGCAAAATCAAAAACGTTGTCAATGAGCTCACTTTCCATCTGATTTAGTACGCCGCCACGATGGCTGGCACTCACAATCATCCTTAGCTCTTCTTCAGAATGAGTCAGGTCAGCTTCATTAACGGCTTTAATTCCCATCATGCTCAGAATCGACTTGGCGGTGCGATTGAACAGTAGAATAATAGGATAACCAAGCTTGTGAAAAATATATAACGGCCACACACAAACCAGCGCCATGCTCTCAGCCCGTTGGATAGCCATCGATTTCGGCACAAGTTCCCCGAGAACGATGTGTAAAAAAGTAATAAGAATAAAGCCTAAAGCAATACTTATAGTAGTAATCATCCACTCAGTAAGCGGAACATATTTAAGCAAAACAGGCTCTAATAAGGATGATATAGCTGGTTCACCTAACCAGCCAAGCGCCAGGGATGCCAAGGTAATGCCTAGTTGGGTCGCACCTAGATAAGTATCGAAAGAAGTCACGACCTTTAAGGCTAACTTAGCCCTACCGTTACCCTGATGAGCCAATTCTTCCAGCCTGGTTTTGCGAATTTTCACTAGCGAAAACTCGGCTAACACAAAAAAACCATTGATTAAAACCAGTAAAATTGCAGCCCCCAGTTTAATTAAACTGAATAAAGGCGAATCGATAACGCATCTCTCCCTAGTTATTGGAATCATTACTGCGGGGCATAATTGCGCCGGCTGTAATAACATATTGCAGTGCACTTTCGCTTGTTACGTCTAAAGGTATTATGTCCCGTCTGGGCAGGATAATATTAAAGCCTGAAGTTAGATTTAAGCTCATAGGGACAAACACGCATACATGCTCTTCAGAAAATTTTTCAGCCAATGGAGTTGATAATTCTGGCATAACAAATCCAAGGGCTTTTACCCCAGGATGGGGATATGGCACCAGTACCGCATTTTCTAATAGCTTTTGTGATTCAAATACGGCTGTGGATATTTGTTTGACACTATTATAAATAAATTTCACTACTGGTATAGAGCTTACGACGCGCTCGCCATAATCAATAACTTTTTTTGAAATCCAGTGCGAAGACAACCAGCCGACAAGAACAATCAAAAACAGGACAACAGCGAGTGCTAAACCAGGAAAATGAATTGGCAGGTATTGCCCTAGCAGACGCTCGGTAAACGAAAAGATATTAATAACTACAACTGCCGTAAGTGCAATCGGTACAATGACAATTAAACCATTAATAAAATATTTATAACCCCACTTCATTAATTCACCTCTCCTTACAAATGATACCATTAAGCGTCGTATTGGTCAATAAATCGAGTAGGAGCTGAGTAATTAATTTACTCAGCGACCTCTCACACCACCGTACGTACCGTTCGGTATACGGCGGTTCAATAGAATTAGTGTATTAATGAATATCTTTCACTTATGGTGATAAAGCCTAATTTCCTTAG
>NZ_DATMYD010000090.1:0-30178 GCF_035561155.1 Sporomusa sp.
TAGAACATGATCAGATTGTCTTTGAGTACAGAGAACTGCTGTTTAACAGCGTACAATAAACTTCTTTCCATCAGACAATCTTCCTGCAGTAATAATGGTAGGAGTGATTTAGATGGAAGCCCTTTTAGAATGTTGTTGTGGTATTGATGTACATCGAGATACGCTGCAAGTATGTATACTAAAGGGCCTTACGGATACCCCAGAAGTGATTCGTGCTGAGTTTAAGACAATGCAACAAGATTTACAAGAATTAGTTCAATGGTTAATTCATCACGATTGTAATCATATTGCTATGGAGAGTACCGGTGTGTATTGGCGGCCAGTATATGAAGCAATCGAAGAATGCCACAGTAACTATCAATCTTTACTTGTAGTAAACGCCCATCACATGAGAAACTTACCTGGCAGGAAGAGTGATATAAAAGATTCCGAATGGATTGCCACACTACTTAGGCACGGATTACTAACCCCAAGTTTTATCCCAGATAAAATCACCCGGACGCTGCGAGAGTACTCGAGACTCTACCGGTCCTTTATCGGTGAAAAGAGCCGGTATTTAAACCGTTTAGAAAAATTTTTACAGACGCATGGCTTTAAGTTATCTTCTGTGATGAGTAATATCTATGGCGTAAGCGGTAAAAGACTGTTATATAAGCTATCAGAAAAAGGGTACCTAATCTCAGCAGATATAATCGAAGCCGTGGATCGACGTGTAAAAGCTTCGAATGAAGAAATTCATGCTGCCATTAAAGGCAAACTGGCTATTCTTGAACGCAGATTACTTAAGACACTACTTACAAAAGTAGACCAAGTCCAAAGTGAGATTGACGAAATCTTGGCGATTATGAGAGAGGTAGCGGAGCCTTATCAATCTGCAGTAGAACAATTAGACTCTATCCCCGGGGTAGATACCGTAGCGGCCTATACAATCATCGCCGAGATTAGTGCGACGCCGCATAATTATTTTAGCACCAGTGCCAAGCTATGCTCTTGGGCTGGATTATCACCTCGAAATGATGAAAGCGCGGGAAAAGTTAAGTCTAGAAAGATACTGCATGGTAATCCGTATATCAAGTCTATCTTGTGTCAAGTTGCTTGGGCAGCTGTACGAGTACGAAACAGTTCGTTTGCGCTGTGGTTCTGGTCACATCAAGGAAAATTGGGCAAAAAGAAAGCTATTATTGCGGTGGCGAGAAAGATTCTAACGCTTATTTACAAGCTGTTACAATCTGGCGAGTTCTACGACTCAATAATTGCCTTAAAGGCATACTCATCGCCACCACTACATAATAGCTAACTTAACTATACCGCACTTAATTATCGATATTCAATAGCTTATCAGTACTTTTTTATTCGTCTATTTGATAGGCTTATTTTGTTGTGCGTTTTTTTGAGACCTTCAGTATATTTTTTTTCACAATACCGTCCCCTTGAGTCTTCGATTGGATAAACTAGAGGCGCAGATCTTGTTACAAAAAGATCTGCGCCTCTAGTTTTATCTAGTCGGACACATCTAGACAAAATTCATTCTCTAGAAATAATTCTACTGGAATTACTTGGAGTCAACATGATTATCAGCCAATAGATTTGTTAACTTGTAAGGCTATACCGCATAACTATTCCCTTTTTCTTGTAAAAATTTTCCCCACAGTGGGGACATGTCTCTTAATCGCTGAACAATTCCAGGTAGCACTTGCAAAACATAGTCAATGTCTTTCTCCGTTGTGCCGCTTCCCAGGGTAAGTCGAAGCGATCCGTGTGCAATTTCATGTGGCAGTCCAATCGCGAGTAATACATGGGATGGATCAAGCGATCCAGAAGTACACGCGCTACCACTGGAGGCGGATATCCCCTTGCTGTCCAATAGTAAAAGCATCGATTCTCCTTCAATGAACTCAAAACACACGTTCACATTTCCCGCCATTCTTTTATCGCCTGTCGGACCGTTTAGTTTACTATGAGGTATACGTGAAAGTCCTTTGATCAGTTTATCCCTTAAGTGTACCAGCCGCTTGTTTTCCGTGCTCATTTCTTCTATCGCAAGTTCAAGAGCTTCCCCCAACCCGACAATTCCTCCAATGTTTTCCGTGCCTGCTCTTCTTCCTCTTTCCTGCCCGCCGCCATGAATAAGACTTTCTATTTTTATTCCTTTTCGAATATAAAGCACCCCTACCCCCTTGGGACCATAAAATTTGTGAGCGGCCATAGAAAGCAGATCAATATTCATGTCTTTCACATCTATCGGTACATGCCCTGCTGCCTGTACGGCATCGGTATGAAAAAATACATTTTTTTCGCGGCATATTTCCCCGATTTCCTTAATCGGCTCAATTGTGCCGATTTCATTATTAGCAAACATGACGGAGACCAGTATTGTTTTATCCGTAATAGCCTGCCGCAGAACATTAAGATCAACAAACCCTTCTGAATCAACTGGGAGATAAGTCACCTCAAACCCATTGTTCTCCAAAAATTCACAAGTATGTAAAATGGCATGATGCTCAATTTGAGTGGTGATGATATGATTGCCACGGTGTTTATTGGCAAAAGCGATGCCTTTCAATGCCCAGTTGTCGGCCTCAGAACCGCCGCCGGTAAAAAAGATCTCACCTTTATCGGCATTGAGAGCTTTTGCTACTCTTTCTCTGGCGTGGTCGATGGCCTGTTCAGTTGCCCGGGACATGGTATAGATGGAAGAAGGATTACCATAATAAGTATTTAAATATGGGAGCATTTCCTCAAAAACTTGCGGTTTAATGTAAGTTGTTGCGGAATGATCCAAATAGATATGTTTGTCACTCATGTTTTACACTCTCCTTATTTTTCTTCATTGCATTATAATCATCAACCATATCTTGAAGCGTGGTCCGACTTAAGTTTACACTATCAATGCTTTCTTTGCTCCTAACCCAGAGGCGTCTTGTGGCACAACAGTCACTATTGATATAGGTGGTCTCTTCGATGCAATCCGATCCCCGTAATTATTTTACATTAATAGTAACAAATCCGATCGGTATTGTCAACATTGACAACGACTTTGCCACACAGCCGTGGTACAAGCAAATTACAGTATTGTTGGCGGCCATTTATCCCTCTATAGAGCTTGTCCTTTTCCCAATTTTTTCTTTGATAAATTTTGCAAATGCTCGTTCACGGAACTTATCTCATATCCACCCATTCTAATAACTGCTCGGTTTCGTTGCTTTTAGCCTCATCAAACCGGGCAGCAGCAATTGAAATTCTTTTGTACAAGCCAAATACGCTAAAATAAGTTTATGAGGATCTGTAGATAATGAACTTAGTTGCGGTTGAAATAATGTAGCTATAAAAAATTTATTTTGGGGTAACTCAAGTATTCTCACCTCACCTTTCTCATCTGTGCCGACTACTTTAAAACCGTTTTCATCTATCAATTTTCGATAATTGGGGTTAAGTCCAAAATTACAACTAAAGCGTTCCTCAACTTCTGTTTTGTTATAAAACTTGTAAATCCTTGAGTTTTTGTTTATAAAAATTTTACGTGTTTCTCCAACCAGCGAACATGATAGAGCAGTAATAATTAAATTTGAAGCATGTGGGTCATATTCTGCATGTTGTGCATCATTCAATCCTAATTTATTCCGAGCATACTCAATAACTGTGTGCTGAAATCCTGCACATGTCCCAATAAAAGGATAATCTTTTTCCCTTGCAAATTGAATTGCATTTAGTGCTCCCTTCATGCTCTTATATACTCCAGGTGCACACCAAAGTCCATCAAATTTGCTAATGCTTTTATCTGTATCTCTTTCTAATAATTCGGTAGGTAGCCATTGTAACTCTAAATTAATTCTTAAATAATCTGCACAGTGATTTAGTGCTTCATTTGTCGCCTTGTGTGATGGACGTTCCGATTCAAAATCTCCAATTATTCCTATTTTAATAAAATTGCCCACTTCTATCCCTCCAGTATCTTTTTCGATTAATTTACTCAATATAGTATAATATCAAACAAGGGATACGAGAAACCTCAGTTTATGGCACATCATACCAAAAAGAAAAAGGCCAGAAAATACTCCATAACCGGAGTATTTTCTGGCCTTCAGCCTCGCTTACCAATCAACCAGGAACCATATACATATTACTATAGATAATACAACTTTCTTTAACATTTTCATATGATGTATCACAAAAAGACTGCACTCCAGAATTATGGAATACAGCCTCTAGCTAATCGACTAGTCAGTATTCCCCACTGACTTTCCTGTGGATACCTTTAAGTAATTCAAACGCTTTATCCGTACGTTCCCATGGCACATCTATGTCTGTACGGCCAAAATGCCCATACGCGGCAACCTGCTGATAAATCGGCCGCCGGAGATCTAACTGCTCAATAATTGCTGCCGGCCGTAAGTCGAAGTTCTTGTTGATAACATCCAGTAATTCGCGGTTGCTCAATTTCCCTGTACCAAAAGTATCAACAAAAATGGATATCGGTCTGGCAACCCCAATAGCATATGCAATCTGAATCTCTGCCCGTTTAGCCAACCCGGCGGCAACAATATTCTTTGCAACATATCTTGCCGCATACGCTCCGGAGCGGTCAACCTTGGTAGGGTCTTTTCCCGAGAATGCCCCGCCGCCGTGCCGGGAATAACCGCCATAAGTATCTACAATTATCTTGCGTCCAGTCAAACCGGCATCACCTTGCGGCCCGCCAATGACAAAACGTCCGGTCGGATTCACCAGAAATTTAGTTTTCTCATCTAGTAGTTGTTTTGGCACTATTTCATCAATTACCAGCCTTTTTAAATCTGCCGCAATTTGTTCCAATTCTACATCAGGCGCATGTTGTGCCGAAATCAGAATAGTTTCAGCACGCACCGGAATAAAATCTTCGTATTCAATCGTAACTTGAGTTTTACCATCAGGTCTTAAATAAGGCAACAGCCCTTCTTTGCGGACAGTTGCCAGCCGTTTGGCCAAACGATGGGCAAAAGCGATGGGCGCCGGAAGATATTCATCCGTTTCATTCGAAGCATAACCAAATACAATACCCTGATCACCTGCACCAATTTTATCCCATCTCTCGTCACTACTGCCACTGCGGCTTTCCATCGCTTGGTTTACCCCCTGGGCAATATCCGGCGATTGCTGGTCAATCGATACCAGAACAGCAGCCGTACCGGCATCCAAACCATACTCCGATTTAGTGTAACCCACCTTGGCAATCGTGTCTCTGGCAATTTGGCTAAAGTTAACATTGGCTTTCGTAGAAACCTCTCCTGTTAGCAATACCAACCCAGTATTAACGCTTGTTTCGCACGCTACTCTGGCTTGAGAATCCTGAGTCAAAATGGCATCAACGACTCCATCGGAGATTTGATCTGCTAACTTATCAGGATGACCTTCAGTAACCGACTCTGATGTAAAAAAATAGCGTTGTTTGGACATATCATTCACTCCTAAAGAATATTCTACTAACATAAAGACCTGTAAATGACTCAAAAGAGGCCAACAGCAATAAAACATGCTGTTAGCCTCTTATTTTTTAAGTCAGCTATCTATACAATGTGGGGATTAGAACTCTCTTCTTGCAACAATAAACCTTGCAACACCGTCTGAATTATTATTAGCAATTATCCCGGTTGATTTTTCCTTTAACTCGTAAACTGCATTTGATACCGCATAAAACTCATCACATGCTTTTAGAAGAGGGATATCATTAAAATTGTCACCAAAGCCTATGATCCGGTCAAAACTACAATAGTTGCGGATATAGTTTACTGCATTGTACTTTGAAGCGTTGGTGCTGTACACCTCCAGGTACCACAGATTCTCAGTGTAAACATCATTAGAAAGCACCATGTCGATACCCTGCAGTTTTTTCAAATCAGGCAATAATTCCGATAATCGCTCTTTTTTCCCCATAAAAACAAAGTAGATCACTTTATTATCCTTAATTTTATCAGAAAAACTGGCAATCTGTTCAAAAGATTTAGCGTATTTCGTCACCCGTTCGTTATGATAAGCTTTTAGTACCGTTGTATTCAAACTCTCATAATATACCTGCAACCGATTATCAAAAACCGAATACATAAAGCCGGTAATTTTATGTTTCTTTATAACCTCGACAATAGTATACGCCGCTGCTGCTGGTATCGTTTCTGTTTTTATGTATTTACCGTCTAATATATCATAGATTACTGCCCCGTTCATCAAGACAACAGGTGTATTAACTTGAACACCTGACAGTATCTTTTGGGATGATACTGCTGTCCGTGCAGTTGCAACAGAAAAATATCCACCACTGGCAACAAGAGTATTTAGTGTTTTCTTAGTGTTTTCACTGATCTCTTTATGGCTATTTAGCAATGTCCCATCTAAATCTGATATATACAAAGATTTTATTGTCACAGCGCCCCTCCCAATCAGGCAAATTCAATCCCTTGAAGCTACAGCACATAATTACGATATTAATACATTCATTTTAACTGTTGACAGCAGCACTCAAATATAAATAAGGCCGGAGCAGACTTCCACTGCCCGGCCTTCAGTTTGCTTACTGATCAACCAACTACTGTCTCGGTGCATACAATATAGCATTTTCTGGTCCAATATTTTAAAGAAAACACGGCTTGCGCCGAGCCTCTGACGACAGCGGAAGCCGATGTTGCCTTATCCAGGCAGAAAGTTATACTTTCTAACAGGACAAGAAACTAGCTATTTCACGTAATTTATCACGTTTTCTTTTCTGACAGGAGCATTTACCGCTTCGATTTTCTTATAGCCCAGCGCCACTGAAGAAAATGGTTTATACCCTGCCGGTACACCCAGCTGTTGTTTATACTGTTTCCCCTGTTCGCCGCTGAAGGCGAATAAGGTGAGATTGATCCAGCATGAGCCCAGGCCGATGGATTCGGCAGCCAGCAGTATATTTTGGGTAGCAGCCGCGCAATCGGCCTCAATAACCAGACCGTCCTCCTTGCCGGAAACAAGTACTACGGTCGGGGCACCGTAAAATATATTGAATTTTTCATTCTTTGCAATCTGTTGAATATGCTCATTGTCGATTTGGGCGGCACCTGCTTTGGCACTGACATTTAACCGCTCAAGTAATTGCTTGTCTTGAATTACAGTAAAATGCCAAAGCTGCTGGTTTCCAGCGCTCGGGGCATAAAAACCGGCCTCCAAGACAGTCTGCAACTCTTCATCCGTTATTGGGTCCTCTTTAAAGCTGCGCACGCTTCTCCGCTTTTTAATTGTTGTCAAAACCTCGTTTGTTGCCATCTGAATACCTCCCGGTTATTAAATTACTTTATCCGATGACTAACCTACTCTAAGACTCCCATCTTTCTTGTGCCCTTTAGGGTATACAAGTGGTAGTCTTAGAGCGGGTTCCCTGGAAGTTGGGCGACTAGCCTTCAGCTGGGGCTAAAACCCCACCTGAAGCTAAGTCTACTTTATACTATTAACAGCTTTTTGCGCCCATAAGGAATCCTGGAAAACGGCCCTGCCGACACCTATGAGGTCTGCTTTGCCTGCTGCCAGCAATTGTTCTGCCACCTGTGCTTCAGTAATACCGCCTGTAAGTATTACCGGGATCGAGACAACTTCTTTAACCGCTGCACTTAGTGGAGCGAAATAGCCCTGTTCATTGTTCCCCGGGACAATGTAGCCCGAGAAGCCGCCGGAAATATCAATGACATTGACACTGGCTTCGGCAAAGGCCCTGGCGGCAATTTGACTGTCGGCAACAGTGGTTCCTCCGTCTACATAGTCAGAAGCTCCCAGCCTGAGGAGAATAGGAAAATCCTGACCTACAGCCGCCCTGACGGCATCAATAACTTGCAGGTGAATCCTGATTCGCCCCAACACATCACCGCCATATTCATCAGTGCGCCTGTTAGTCAGCGGTGAGAAAAACTGATTAAGAAAATAGCCATGCGCCGAATGAATTTCCACACCGTCAAAGCCGGCTTCCTTTACCCGCCCTGCTGCAGCACCAAAGTCTGCAACAATCTCACCAATCTCCTCCCGGGTAAGTTCATGAGGTATCCCCCCTTTACGGGGGTTCTTTACAGCCGAAGGCCCAACCGGAGTAACACCGGTTACCGCTTTGTCTGCCGCACTCCCGGCATGATTGATTTGCATGACAGCTTTGGCACCATTACGGTGAATAATGGCTGCCAGTTCTTTTAAGCCGTCAACCACACTGTCATCAGCAACAGACAGTTGACTCTCACTGGCTTTCCCTGCCTGCTGTACAAAACTGTGTTCAATAATGACCAGTGAGAGATAACCACCTGCGGTTTTTTCATTATAATACTCAAGGATGGCTGAGCTGACCTTACCATCCGGTTCAGCCTTGGAAGTAGCCATTGGCGGCATAACCAGACGATTGGTCAAGGTTAAAGACCCAATCTGTAATGGTTCGAGTAAATAGGGCATCCAGAAACCTCCTTCGCTGTGCTTACTTATAGGAAATAAATCCCTATTATCATCTTACCCTTTCGGATTTTAATTCACAAGTACGCACTAATTTGTGCCATAGTATCAATTTGTATACTGCCTAGTTGGCTATTTAAATTCATGAAGAGCCTTTTCTATCCGGGTTAATCCCTCCAGCAACACACTGCGTTGGGTAGCAAAGTTCAGCCGGGCAAAGCCTTCCCCCTGGCTGCCAAAATTTTTGCCGGGATTGAGTCCCACTCTTGCTTTATGCACAAGAAACTCTTCCAGTTCTTTGGCATTGGTAAAGTAGGAACGAAAATCCAGCCATGCCAGAAAAGTCCCCTCAGGCTTGACTACCTTGATGCCAGGTAGCCGGTTCCGGACAAACTCGACCAAAGTATCGGCGTTCCCATCAAGATATTGCAGTAATGAATCCAGCCATTCCTCACCCTCCCGGTAGGCGGTTTCGGTGGCAACTGCCCCAAAAAGATTATTGCGGTTAATATGTAATTTGGCAAACCAAGAACTGATGAGGGCCCGCCGGCGCTTGCAGGGGACAACGATAAACGAGAAATTAAGCCCCGCGATATTAAATGTTTTACTGGCAGCCATAAAAGTAACCGTCTCTTTAGCCACCGGTGTGCCAAGTGAGGCAAAAACAGTATGCTGCGGCTCACCGTAAACCAGATCATTGTGGATTTCATCTGACAAGATATCGACCTGGTATTTTTTGCAGAGTTCATATATTTTGGCCAATTCCTCCTTGCTCCATACCCGGCCAACCGGATTATGCGGGCTGCAGAACAACAATAACTTGTTTTGAGGGTCGGCCAGTTTTTGCTCCAGATCATCAAAATCGATCTCATAACGGCCATCTTTAACAAGCAGCGGGTTTTCCACAATCTTTCGGTCATTATCCTTGATGGAAGCAAAAAACGGCGGATACACCGGAGGTTGAATAATAACGCCGTCGCCTGGCTCTGACAGGGCTAAAATAGACAGAATAATCGACGGAACAACGCCCGGAGCCAGTAAAATCCAGTCTTTTTCGATTTCCCAATTATGCCGGTGTTTGACCCAGTCGATAAATGACTGATATAGCGGCGCCTCCTGCGTGTTGTAAGCATAGATAGGATGCTGCGCACGCTCCAGCAACTTGGTTGTCACAGCGGCAGGCGTAGCAAAATCCATATCGGCGACCCATAGCGGCAACACATCCCGGCTGCCAAACACTTTTTCCACCGCATCCCATTTACTGCTGCCTGTTCCCTGGCGGGGAATGATTGCATCAAAGTCAAATACCGTTTTATTATTTACCATACCTAAATTCCTCACTTGATTTATAGTTATATATTTTAATTATACATAATTTATGTCCGGTAGTATCAAAATCTATATCGTATAATCATCAACAGGTAAAATCCTTTTAAGAAACTGTTTAGTTCTTTCTTCGCGGGGATGAAAAAGAATCTCCGCCGGCGGTCCCTGTTCGACAATAACGCCGCCATCAATAAAGATCACCCGGTCGGCAATATCCCTGGCAAAAGATATTTCATGGGTAACGACAATCATCGTTAGTCCTTCCTGGGCCACCTTCTTCATAACCCCCAGAACTTCGCCAACAAGCTCAGGGTCTAAGGCCGAGGTTGGTTCATCAAAAAGAATGGCTTCAGGGTTCAGGGCGAGAGCCCTGGCGATTCCCACCCGTTGTTGCTGTCCGCCTGACAGTTGACTGGGATATGCATCCCATTTATCGGCCAGACCGACTTTTCCCAGAATTTGACGGCTGGTTTTTTCTGCTTCCTCCCGGGGAATCTTCCGGGCAACCACCAGCCCTTCCATGATGTTTTCCAGGGCTGTTTTGTTTTTAAACAGATTATACAACTGGAAAACCATCGCGGTATTTCTTCTGATTTCCAATATCTCTTTCTTGGAGACATGGTTGCAATTAACACGGGTATTCCCGACAGTAATTTCTCCGTTATCAGGCTGCTCCAAAAAATTCAGGCATCTTAGCAGAGTTGTCTTGCCTGAACCACTGGGGCCAAGAATAACAACAACCTCACCCTTTTCCACTTTCAGGTCGATGCCTTTCAATACTTCATGTTTGCCAAACGATTTATGCAATCCTTTAATTTCTATCATACTACCCCACCCTTGCCATAAACTCCAACTCTGCATTCCAGAAAGGCCACCAGGCGCTCTACCAGGATGCACAATAACCAGTAAATAATCGCGGCAGCTACATAGGCCTCCAGGAACTTATAATTGCCACTGGCCTCATATAGCGTAGCATTAATAATTTCAACTACTGAAATCAACGATGCAATCGCTGAACCCTTAATGAGGCCGATGAAGTTACTGCCGATTAACGGGATAGCCACAGGCAAGGATTGCGGAATAATGATACGCCGCAGCATCTGCCCGGAAGTCATTCCCACAGAATAGGCGGCTTCGTGCTGGCCGGCAGGTACTGACTGGAGGGCAGTTCGCATGACCTCGGAAAGATATACTGTGGCATTTATAGACAACCCGACTACAGCAATCAACGTATAGGAAAGATCCTTTGATGACATTTGCAGTCCAAAGGTTCTTGCTAGCGAATCAAAGCTCAAACTTACTGCCAGATAAAGGATTGTCAGTTGAAGGACAAGGGGCACTCCCCTTAGGAATATTACAAATACAGTAAATAGTTTATCAAACGGACGTATTTTGAATAACCTGATAATAGCAATTCCTGTACCAAGTAATAGTCCGATGATTAGCGGTACGATTGACAGTAACAGAACAACAGGAATATATTTTATTGCTACGCCGATTTCAAAAATTAAAAAAGATAAATCAAACTGAAACCCCATGTTCTCACCTGCCAACTACAGAAATTTTATTATTTGTTGCTACTTTTGCACTGGGAATCGCATTGTTGATGCCGATTCTTCTCTCCAGCCATTTAAAAAACTGTTCCAGTATAAAACTTAAAACAAAGAAAATTATGGCAGCAGCGGTGTATGCTTCAAGGGAGCGATGCGTACTGCTGCTGATAGCCTGAATTATGCCGATAACATCAATTACACCCAGAGTATAGGCCAGAGAGGTATCTTTAAGCAGAGACACCACTGTGTTGCCCAGAGCCGGAATAGCAATCTGTATGGCCTGTGGGGCAACAATGCGGGTAAAAGCCTGCCAACGAGTCATCCCTACCGAGAATGCAGCTTCCATTTGTCCTTTATCCACCCCAGCAACAGCAGACCTGACAATCTCTGATAAAAATGCGGCTG
Organism: Sporomusa sp.; assembly: GCF_035561155.1. Taxonomy (GTDB): domain Bacteria; phylum Bacillota; class Negativicutes; order Sporomusales; family Sporomusaceae; genus Sporomusa. The sequence continues at coordinate 11,712 of NZ_DATMYD010000090.1, forward strand.
AATTCACAATATAGGTAATCATTACGAATATCAGGGTGTCCCAGCGGTTGATATTGGCGCCAAAAGCCCCCGCGATCAATGGTAATCCTATATAAACGATAAACAACAACACCAGTATGGGAATCCCTCTGATAAAAGAAACATACGCGGTAGCCAGCTGTGACAATACTGGTACTTTATACAACCGGGCGACCGCGATGCCGGTTCCCAATACCATGCCAAAGAACAGCGCAACCACAACAATATAGAGTGTGATATGCAGCCGGGACAATAATTGGGGAAAACTATCAATAAATAAACTAAAGAGAAATATATTTTCCATCCTGGTTTAGCCCTTCCTTATTTTTTAGGAATATAGTCGCCCCCAAGCCATTGTTTCGAAAGTTGCACAAGAGTGCCATCCTCTTTCATGGTTTTGAGAACAGCATCTATATCTTTTTTCAACTGTGCCCCAGTGGGATCATCCTTGCGATACAGATAATAGGAGTTAGAATAACTGATCGGTTCGCCTACAGTCTTAATTTTCGCTTTATAAGTAGCACGATAATCATCGACATTTCTTTGGATATTTACAAAAGCATCGGTCTTGCCTGACTCAAGGTTTTGCAGGGTTATGGTCGTATCTGATGCTGCAAATACTAAATTCAGTTTGTTACCATGTTCCTTATTCCATTTATCAACAACATAAGTTTTGTTTGTCGAAGCCTTGCCAACTTCAATCGTCCCACTAATCTTTGCCAGATCGTACAACGTTTTTATATCATTTCTGTCTTCTTTGACCACCAGCTTCAGGTCATATATTGTCACACCTTCATCCCCAAACAGAAACTTGTTTTTCCTGTCGGGATTGACTTCAAACTGATGGGCTGCCAGATCTATTTTGCCTGTTTCAAGACTGACCAGGATAGCATTAAAGTCAAATGTTTTGAATTCGAATTCATACTGAGGCAGCTTTTCATTTATTTTTTTTAGAACCTCAATTTCAAAACCGGTTAGATTGCCTTTTTCATCTAAAAAGCAGTATGGTTTATACGCGTTTCCTGTACCGATGACGATTTTCTTTTTTGCGGCAGCCGTCGGTGCTGCAGACTGGCAGCCAGTCAATATCAGGGACATCAGAGTAAACATAGCCAGGGCAAGTGCAATAATTTTTGATTTTTTCATAATAAAACCCCTCCGTTTTTTTATTTATCCGATGACTAACCCGCTCTAAGACTCCCGTCCTCTATAGGCGGGAGTTATACCCAAAGGGCACAGGCGAGCGGCTTCCCTGGAAGTTGGTCGACTAAACTTCAGATGGGGTTAAAACCCCACTGAAGCTAAGTCTCTCTTTATCTTGCTCAAGCAGCCGCTTGTGGTACGAATGAGCGGTATACAAAGCAGCCACTGGATTATGGCCAGTCACCCGGTCTTTTACTACCAGGGTGGTAACCAAGGCATCCGAGTATTTGGTAAATAAAGAATCATGCCCCACGCACAGCCCGACAACAACATTTAAGTCGGTCTTTTGATAGTTAAGTATGCGGGCCTGCAAAATCGGATTACACATGGATTCGTGATTTCCTGGCTTGAGTTTATGTTCTTCCAGCACGCCAATTTCTGATTTATCTACAGATCCGACTTTGCAAATGGCACTGTAATATTCCAGGCCTTTTGCATCCAGGATGTTGGCAAATATTTTGGCTTCTTCAATCAAACCGGCGCAGGTCGCAATACCAATTTTCTTTGCACCGATCCGGTTGGCAAATTCAATAATTTCCTCTACTCTCGTCTTTTTACCGTAAAAAAGTCCTTCTACCTCGGCAGACGCCCGGGCAACAACGGCATCCTGATGATCGCCTTTCAGATAATTTTTGATTTCTTCAATATCGCCGGCAATCGAATGTCCGTCATTGTCTTTAGTGGTTAAACAAAATCCCGGAAAGTGCTGACTCCTAGTTCTACAATTGTAAACATTGCAATCTGTGCAGCTTAAACTATGTGCGTCTTTTTTAGTACTCATGATAATTCCTCCAGTTTCCCTCTGTCTGTTGATAAAATAAAAAGAGACCGAAGATGCTCTGCACATCCCCGGCCTTCAGTTTTCTGATCAACCAAGTCTTTTTACTATAAACTTATTATTATATCATCATTGCTGACTATATCCAAATGAAGATTAATGATAATTTACCATGCTGTTAAAGCAGTGTCAAGCGCTTTTTTTGTAAAAATAGCTATTTATTGAAATTACAGACATTTTTGTAAAAATTATTCAAGCAGGTTTGCTTCCCTGGCATAACGTTTGGCTTCGTCCAGCTCCTGCTGGGTGAGCATTGAATCCCGCAGTCTGTTAACTCGTTTCCCGATACTGTTGTTAAGAAAGCGGAAGGTAGGCGACTTCTCCTCCAGTTCATTCTTCATAAACCGGATGCAGCCATTACATTCGCGGTTATTTGCAACATGCGTCCGGGCATCAATCCTGTGCCACCAGGCCATGATGCGCATACCCAGCAGCAACGGTTCCCGCACCAACCTGAACCACCAATGCCGTTGATAGCACCATTTGGCAAGGAGATATGCACAATTCTTGCAAACAATATGGGATGTCTCAGATGCTACCATTCTTCTTCCCCTCCTTATAGGCGATTTTATAACCTCACCCAAGTCAGCGGATAGCATAAGCAAATAATAAACGAGTTGTACTTATAATAAAAGGCCAAGGTTCGTATATCGAACCTTGGCCTTCAGTTATAATTCTGATCAGCACACACAAACTCATAATGGACTCGGACATGAGATTGCCATATTTATAAGTTATGATAGCATGTTACTCTATATGTGTCAACTTTTAAATTCCATCACCATGGAGCCCCGTAAATTTACCTACTCGATATTTTTCAGTTCGCTCCACTTGCATAATTTGCCCGGACTGAATTTGGATCGCAACCTTACCATACTCCATGCCGCTGACAGATTGTAAAATTCGTGTCCGCAAAGCGGCTCCGGCTGTCGCTTTTGTAGCTGTTTTGCCGGCCGCTTTAGGCTGCTGTTCACAAATCCGGATTTTTTCCAGTTTTTCAATTTGAATTACCTTTGAGTCTTGGACTACTAAAGTAAGCGAGCCAAAACTAATATCTCGCACCGCTTGTTCAATAAGCTCAAGCCCGGCATCAGAGAAATGCTTGCTGGTACTCACAGTTTCCTGTTTAGTCATTGATATATCCTCCATTTGGCTCTACTACGCGCGTTTTTCCCTGAATCCATGCGTCTCAGACACTTTCCGGCCAATGCCCTGAATTTTGCCGGTGATACATGACCGGCAGTGAGCAGGCGTATCATTAATACATATTTTCCCGGGATACAAAAGATACATCTGGCGATACTCACCCTCAGTAACATTAGGCATGACAACATTAGCGCCACGCTGCAATGCGAGTACCCGTCCTTGGGGATTGAGTGACTCCATCGCCGTTGTCGCCGGAATATTAATATCAGGCAACAACAGGCGGATCATAGCCATGACTTTAGTGCTCAAGTCAAAAGTACCACCGGCTTCAGCGGCAAGCGGTGTATCAGGATTAGGAATAAACGGGCCTACCCCAATCATATCAGCGTCAATCTCTTTAAAGAAAAGAATATCATCAGCCAATGACTCAATTGTCTGTCCTGGTATACCTACCAAACAGCCTGTACCCACCTCGAAACCTAGTTCTTTGATATCATTCAGACACCGCACCCGGTTATCCCAGCTCATGCCCGGATCTAATTTTTCATAAAGCTCTTTGTCTGTAGTCTCAATTCTAAGAAGATATCGATCGGCACCAGCTTCGCGATAGGCTTGGTACACTTCGCGGGGCTTTTCACCCACACTGACTGTTATCGCTAAGCCAAGCTCTTTAATTTTCTTAATGATGAAGACCATAGTATCAACGTCAAAGCATTCATCTTCACCTGACTGCAATACTACTGTCCGGTAGCCATATGACTTAGCTTTGACAGCAAAGTCAATAATGGTATCGGTATCCAGTCGGTAACGATCTACCTTTTTATTATCACGCCTAAGACCACAATATAGGCAGTTTTGTTTACAAATATTCGAAAACTCAATCAGACCACGCAGGTGCACTTCATCACCCACATATTTTCGCCGCACGCGGTCGGCAGCAGCAAAAAACTCTTCTGCATATTGATTATCTGTCAACAGCGCAACAATTTCGCTTTTAGCAAGTTCATGGGTTGTTTCGGCTTTTTGGATTAACGCCTGAATATCTCTCACATCAGTCATAGTATCACTGCCTCCCTATATTCCCAAAAACAGATGTTTCCTTTTGAAATTATGATATATGGTTTTTGAACTGGCGTCAATAAAAAGAACATCGTCCACCGCTAACAAATGTCTATTGACAAATGTTAATAATTATGACAAAATGATATCCAATAATTGAATACAAACTTATCAAGAGTGGTCGAGGGACTGGCCCTATGACACCCGGCAACCGGCAATTATGCAAGGTGCTAAATCCAGCGGAGCAATCCGGAAGATGAGTTATTAGCGTATATAGGCGGCTCTTCTTGCGGAAGAGCTGTTTTTTGTTGTCCTGATAGAAAGTTTAACTTTCCCTGGATAAGGGCAACATCGACTTCCGCTCTCGCCAAGGCTCGGCACAAGCCGTGTTTTCTTTACCATTATTAGAATAGGAGATGATCGTTATGAAATTTGCAACTAAAGTCGTTCAAGCCGGTCTAGTTACTGACAAAACAACAGGTGCCATCAGCACCCCTATTTATCAGACAGCCACCTTCCGTCACCCCGAGCTTGGCCGAAGCACAGGCTATGACTATTCCCGTACGCAAAATCCAACCCGTAAAGCAGTAGAAGAAGCTATAGCAGTTCTTGAAGATGGCCACGCTGGCTTTGCCTTTTCCTCTGGCATGGCGGCCCTTACGTCCGTACTTATGCTTTATCGTCCTGGCGATCACATTATCATAACAGAAGACTGTTATGGCGGGACATACCGTATTCTCGACAAAATGTTTACCCAGTTTGGCCTTACTGCTACTTTTGTCGATACCGGCGACATCACCCAAGTACAGCAGGCAATTCTGCCAGCAACCAAAGCGATTCTCCTTGAGACTCCGACAAATCCGCTGATGAAAATCGCTGATATAAAAGCCATTGTTGATCTCGCCCGGAAAAGCAGTGAAACCCCAATTCATGTTATTGTTGACAATACCTTTTTGTCTCCCTATTTTCAACGTCCTCTGGCCCTTGGTGCTGACATCGTTGTTCACAGCGGTTCCAAATATTTATCAGGCCATAATGATCTTATCTGTGGCCTTGTTGTAGCTAAAGATGCTGCGCTCTGTGAAAGAATCGGCTTCGTTCAGAATGCTGCCGGCGCTATTCTTGGGCCGCAGGACAGCTGGCTGCTGCTGCGCGGCATGAAAACCCTAGCCCTTAGATTACGACAACATGAAGAAAACGCGCTGGCTGTCGCCAAATGGCTTACATCTCATCCAAGTGTTACCAAAGTTTATTACCCTGGGCTGCCAGATCATCCTGGTAAGGAAATACAAGATGCCCAAGCCACAGGCTATGGTGGTATGCTCTCCTTTGTTGTAGACCATCCCCGTCTGCCAGCACAAGTGCTGCGCAAGGTAAAAGTTCTCCAATTTGCCGAAAGTCTGGGCGGTGTTGAATCTTTAATTACTTTCCCTGCGATACAAACCCATGCCGATATCCCGGCTGACATCCGACAGCGGTTAGGCATCAGCGACTGTCTACTGCGGTTGTCGGTGGGCATCGAAGATGTTGAGGACATTATTGAAGATTTAGCGCAGGCGTTGGCTTAATAGCCAACAATCTCACGAAATAGAGTCAGAGACTAGTCTCTGACTCTATTTCTGTCATATATTATGATTGAAAGCTAAGACGCCGGCTTAGCACATTAAAATTTGGCTACTACCGCAGCACGATAGTATTGGTAGCCTCTATCATCAGCAGCAGTAGCCTCTTTATCAGTCAGTTTCTGATAGGCTACATAGGCCGATAGGTTTTTACTAAACCCGTAGTTATAAGCAATGTTCAATCCTTTTTGATTTCTCACATCAGAAAATGCCTCTGTTGAACTAGCCTTGTTTTGCAGGCTATAGGACGTCAGTCTGCTAATAGAGTTTTTACCAACATTATAATATTTTACAACAACATTGTTTTGACCTTTTCTGGTAATTTCTTGATCGCCGATGGTAGCTACAGCAGTCCAAGCAGTTTTATCTGTATCGAATTGCTGGTTATAGACATACTCGCCACCAAGCGAAAAGCTGGAATCAAATACATATTTAGCATTACCGTATAAATATTCTGCCAAAGTTGTATGTACGTCGCCCCCGTCTTTGAGGGTAGCATACCCGGCGCCATAGCTAAGTTTGCCATTTTGGATAGCAGCTTCCAAAGAGGCTACATCAATGGTAGTGGCAGGAACAGCAGTTGTTTGATACGGTTCAGGCAGGTGTGTATCTTTATTATTCCTAACTGCCCAAATGGATGCTACTGCCGAATTTTTTTGTTGCCGGCCCCAATTACCGACAAGATTAACGTTCCCAGCTTTAGTTTCAAACTTTACCCCATCAAAGCTGGCATAGCCATTATCCACAATAAAGCCAGTAGTACCCAGTTTCAGTTCTTGCGCACCAACGGTAGCTTTCACGGCACCGACATTACTAGTCAGGAATACCCGGTCAAGCGTAACGGTATTTTTGTTATCATCTGCGGCTGAGGTTGCTCCAAAACCAGTAAAGGTGGCACTAGCATATTTATATTTCGTACCCGCTTTTGTCACACCTGATGTCACCCGCAGACCAAGATTAGTGTTATCATCTACTTTAGCCTCACCATTTAGTCTGATGCGGTAGGCACCGCCGACACTGGATGCAACTGTACCGTTATTATCCTGGGAGGTATAACGAACTTCAGCATTGCCGCTAAATTTGAGGTTTGGTTGATTTTTTTCCAGCTTATTTAGACGGACACCAATATTATTCAGTTCGGCAGCAAATTCTGCAGATAGTTTATCCAATAAAACCTTTTGCTGGGCGTTAGCTTTAGTGTAATTTCCCAATCCACGCGCTATTAAAACCGCAAACTCATATCGTGTCAGTGGCTTATCGCCACGAAATGTACTATCGCTATATCCGTCAACTAGACCGGCTTGATGCAATTGACTTACAGCGTCATAAGCCCAATGCTTGGTAGAGACATCGGAAAAATCCGTTGCTGCTGCAGCCGGCCCCGCAATACTTACTACTAATAAAATGGTAAATAACATTATAATTGATTTTTTCACTATTTTTTCCCCCTCGTATAATTACATTTTTCAAAGTGAGACTTAGCTTAAATTAATGCACATAAATAAAACCTCCTTTATGTTGCACCTTGCATGAGGAGGTCAAACAATGCTATATTTATAGCAAGGCAGACCTCTTTCATGAGGTGTTGCTGGGGAGGAAGTCGCTCAACTCTTGGTCGGGGCGGGCGGCTTCCTTTTATTAATATAATAAAAGGCTGTATCCCAAGTTAATTGGAAAACAGCCTCCAGCTTTTAGCTAGCCAGGTGTTTACTAATTCAAATTTTATGCACCTGCTAATTCCACGCCGATGGAGCAGGCATACTCCCCACTTAGGTATTTTAAAAACAAAAAGGTCAGAGCAATGTTTCTCAGAAACATCATTCTGACCTTTGGTTTTTTCCAATCAGCCTTAGTACATATTAACTAGATTATACTTAAATTATAATAAAAAGCAAGAAAAATATGCATAACAAGGTTAATTTAATTCTCTCTGAAAAGATGTCCCGCCCCATTGGCACCACAGGCCTGCCTGTAGTACTATAATTTTAAATTACATAGGCTGATCGCTAAAAACCAAAGGCTAAGGTATATCTGCTGATATGCCCTAGCCTTTGGTTTTTTTACACATTGAACTTGCCTCCCCATCAATTAATTATAGAGCAATAAGGCCAAAGAAATTGCTAATAAGCAACTTCTTTTTGCCTTATTACATGTATAGATATTGTTTTTATCTGTCCCTAATTGAACCGTGTAAGCACAACTGAATAGATGTCTTCAAGCAGTTTAAGCCCACCACCATAGCCTACATAGGAACTGTTTATAACCAGCCTTTCTTTTACAGGCCAGGAAATTGACAAATAGTGCGCTTGCGTTTTTTTCGCTATTTTCTTTTCCCATGAGCTGCCAATAATTAAAGGATATCCGGTAAAATACGTGTCTTTAATCTCATTTTGTATAAGATAGCCATCAGACAAGAAGGCTACGTCTGCTTCAATCCCATAGTTTAATGTTTTAAATTCCGCTCTGATCTGCTCTTGATATTCATCAGGTGTGTTATCTGTGATATATTGCTTAGAAGGAAATAACCCAACATCATTAACCAGGAACTTAGTTACGGCTAATGAATATTGAGCATCGGAAACGACAACAAAGCGTTTAGACATAACACGGGTTTCCAGAAACACATCGGCAAACCGTTCAATAAAATAGTAATATTTCTTTTCATTCTCGAAAATAACATCTTCAACCTTTTGTTGATCTACCCCAGCAAATTCACCCACTGCCCGCAAAAATTTACTGGATTCAAAAGAACCAATGGGAAGCGTGGGAAGATGTAAATAAGGTGTGCCAAATTTTTCTTGCAACAGCTTTACATTATTTAAGCCCACCCAGGGCGATACCAGCAAATTAAATTCCGCTGCCGGTATTTTATCAATATTTTTGATACCCCGCTCATAGCCAAAGATTGTATTAGGGATTAAGCCAAGCTGGGCAACAAGATTCTCCAATTCAGATAAATTGCCATACCAAAAGGGATCAAACTGCGGGATACTTGCCCATATATTCACGAGGCCTTTAGTCTTTTGCTCTGCCGGTTGTAAATATTGCTCAATAATAGCCTGAATGACCCACTCGTGTCCTAAAAGATTATTTCCCTTAAACCCTGCTGTCGAAGCAAAGATTATGGGTTTCTCTGTATCTTTAAATGAGCGGACCACCTCTTCCATATCATCGCCGATGATTTCAGAAGCGCAACTGCTTAATACAACATACATGTCGGCATTGACTACTTTGAGGGCATTCTCAATGGTTTCCCTTAATCGTTCTGTGCCGCCAAAAACTACATCTTTTTCATTAAGATTGGTGCAAGGAAAAATCCGGGGCGCAAAATGCCCTGAACCACCATAATCTCCCCCCTGAAGTTTATCAGCGCAGCCAGGACCTGAGTGTAATATAGGCAAAGCATTCGTAATTGCCTGGACGGTCTGCATGGCGGCCATTGCACATTTATATCTAGGTTGATCCAATATTTTCGGCATCTATTTCACATCCTCCTTTAGGAATGCTGCGTTATCTTGTTTATACCACCAATCGGAATACGGAAGCGTAATGCGGGAAGCAAGATTCTTTTCGAAACTTCGGTTTCTGATTGTATCAAGTATTGTATTGGCAAAGTCCAGTGTCCCCCGATAGCCAAAAGTCTTATATTCATCACCAAGGAAAAGTGCCGCAATCCCTTGCTTAATAGCCCAGACAGTTGTGCCTGGGTGCCTGGCCAAATAAATATCCGGTTTATAGGTATTTAATATATTAAGAATTTCAAAATTTTGCTGATCACTAACACTTACTTTAAAATTATTAGGATTTTCTGTTACCAACTGTTCAAGGTAAGGCGGCGTCTCACCATTATCATATTTCGCATCAAAATGCCATGAGGCCACCCACACGACCTCGATGCCAAGCTCTTGTAGAACACGGGACACCTGAAAAGCAAAGCTCGCTCCCATCCCCAGGACTGCCCGTAGTCCTGTGAGTTCTTTTTTTACTGCTTCAATTTTAGGCAGATAGAATGCTCTTTCTTGTTCAATATAAGCTTCTACTGCCGCTTCTTTCTCGATTACCCGGCCTATTTCCCTGAGCCATGTTTCGAAACCAACAATACCTAACGGGTTGATGGTCTTGATATAAGGCACTCCATATTCTTGTTCTAAGCCATTGCCTAAATATGTTCCCAATGTGCCGCAGATTGACACAGTGGCCTGCGCTTCGGCTAGATGGGAAAGCTCTTCTACCGTAGAATTGGCATAAAAGAAAAAGGGCTCCATGCCAAAATTAGAAAAAATTTCTATAATCTCTTTTCTGGCGCTTTCATTAAAGTTTTTAAAATTGATTACATTACTCTTTTTTTGCGGTGGCTTTACAATACTAGTGAGAACAGCATGATCTGCAGCATCAAAACCAGATGCCCATACTCTTGATTTAAAGCCTTCACAATGAACCGGCGCCAACGGAATCGGCAATTCTGATTGTAGCTCAGCAATAACACTGTCGACATCTTCGCCGATAATGCCAGACACGCAGGAAGTTCCCACAAAAATTGCTTTGGGTTTATAGCGATTATATGTTTCGATGATTATTTCTCTCAGATCAGTTGTAGCACCAAAAATAGTGTCCGACTCATCCATATCGGTCCCGATAAAAACAGTATCATATTCAACACCCCGCTTCGCTGCAAGCTGCGTATGATGGACAATGACCGTAGAAGACCCTGCAGTACAACCTGAGGGCGCGTGATTGATCACAGCAACATCTGTGATGCTGGCAAGCTGGTTCAAGGCACAACCGGCATCACAAGAACTTGACTGACTAAAGCAACGTTCTTTTTCCTTAAGTGTCCCGCATCTACTCTGTTGGACCAAGTCGTGTAGATCCCCAGAATAGCCGGTGATTGATCCTAACCTATTTTCGCGCGTACCTGCTGAAGTAACATTTAAATTAATAGCCATACATTCTCTCCTTATACATATTTGTTGCAAGATAAAGTGAGACTTAGCTTCAGGTGGGGTTTTTACCCCATCTGAAGTTTAGTCGACCAACTTCCAGGGAAGCCGCTCGCCTGTGCCCTTTGGGTATAACTCCCACCTATAGAGGATGGGAGTCTTAGAGCGGGTTAGTCATCGGATAAATAAAAGGCCAGTAAAACATTTTTTCAATGTTTACTAGCCTTTAGTCTTTTAACTAATCAGCACTATATATTTTGTTTTTGCAAATGACCTGTATCTCTATCAATAGCTTTCCCAGATCACAATCTCTGTCAGCGGCTTTCGTGCCTCATCATGCCTATCCGGTGATTTGGCTTCCCCAGCAGCGTAGCCGACTCCGATTATATTGACTGGTTCAAGGTGGTCCGGAATATTAAATTCTTTGCGAATCACGGCCGGATCAAAATAACATACCCACAGCGTTCCCAGGCCCAGTTCAGTTGCTGCCAGGATGATATGGTCGGTAACAATACTTGCATCAATATCCACACTTTTTTTCTTGTCATAAGGCCGTACCCAGGCAGTCTCATGATCGCCAGCCACAATGATTGCCAGCGGTGCGCCATATACATTAGCCCCTTTTCTGAGTTTCTCCAGACCTGTCTGCTCCCGCACAACAATCAACCGACTGGGCTGATTGTTATGGGCTGAAGGTGCAACGCGGCCAGCTTCCAATAGCTTCTGCAGCTTTTCTGCTTCCACCGGCCTATCTTCATATTTACGCACTGAATATCGCTGTTTCAACAAATCGAGAACACTCACGAAAATCCCCTCCTAATGTACTTTACCTGTTACCATTTTTTTAATAATAGGCAAGGCGCAGATCTCTTCCTTGCAAATCAGCGCCTCTGGTTCGTCTAGTCAACATATTCAAGCAACAATGAATTGCCCTGTATATTTAATTATAACTATAGCATAACTGCAGCTTTTAACGCCAGTATATGCTGCCTTCGTCTGTCAGCTCTTTAAAGAGGACAGTTGATAAATACCGTTCCCCCGTATCTGGCAGCAGGGCAACCACCGTTTTACCGGCATTTTCAGGCCGTCTGGCTATCTGAGCGGCAGCAAATGCAGCAGCACCGGAGGAAATGCCGACAAGCAAACCCTCCACCCTGGCCAGTACCCGGGCCGTATCAATGGCCTCATCATTTTTCACTTTAAAGATTTCATCGACAGCCTCAAACTTAAACACCTTGGGTACAAAGCCGGCCCCAATGCCCTGAATCTGATGCGGGCTGGGATTGCCGCCTGATAAAACAGCAGAATCATTGGGCTCAACGGCAACAATCCTGACACCCGGTTTACGAGCCTTAAGCACCTCTCCAACACCGGTAACTGTACCGCCGGTGCCTACACCAGCGACAAATATGTCGACTTTCCCCTTGGTGTCACGCCAGATTTCCTCCGCTGTTGTCTCCCGGTGAATGGCCGGATTGGCAGGATTATTGAACTGCTGCAATATGACGGAGTCCGGAATCCGCACTGATAATTCTTCGGCTTTACGGATAGCGCCCTTCATCCCATCAGCCCCTGGTGTCAGCACCAGTTCGGCGCCCAAGGCTTTTAACAATGCCCGGCGCTCCAGACTCATGGTGTCCGGCATGGTAAGAATAATTCGATAGCCTTTGGCCGCTGCCACAAAGGCCAGGCCAACACCGGTATTACCGCTGGTAGGCTCAATAATCACTGACCCGGGTTTGAGCACGCCTGTTTTTTCAGCGTCCACCACCATTGAGTTGGCAATTCTGTCTTTTACACTCCCCAACGGATTATAATATTCGAGCTTAAGCAGCAGTTCAGCGTTTAGCTTAGCCAGTTTCGCAAAAGAATTGGGCCGCAGTAGCGGCGTATTGCCAATAAGCTCTGTCAGATTATCTACAATAGCAGGCATTCCTATTCCTCCCCTATATTCAGCCTTGTTGGGCTTCTTTGATATTGTCAAACGGATTGCTTTCATACCATTCCGGTCGGAACGGCAATGGTACATTTGCCCCGATCTTTTTCGAAAAAGCAGTATTTTGGAGTCTTCTTGCCGCTTTTCTTGCCAGCTCAAAGGCCCCTGAATAACCCATATAGTTAAACGACTGGCCAAAAAGTGGCGTAGTAGGTATCCCCAGTTTGGTTACCCAGGCAGGGGCGCCAGTATGACCAACATAAAGGTCAGGTCTAAGGCGGTTAAGTACCACCAGTTCTTCTGACGGTTGCCCTGGGGCAACATCAATAACAGCCTCCTGGTCATCAATATCATCAATCATCGGCACAGCAAAGCGGTCAAAATTATGTGGTTTTAATCCCAAAACCTTCATCCCTAACGACTGATAAAACTCAGCAGTTGTAAAGATACGGGTTTCGCCGCCACCCACAAATACCGTCTTGCCTTTTAATACTTTTTTAAATGGTTCAAGCGCCTCTTCCAGTTGCGCGTTTTCAATCGCGATCAGCTTTTCTACCTCGTCTTCAAGCTTGAAGAATTTTGCAATAACCCGCAGCCATTGATTGGTATTTTTGATACCGATCGGCAGGGTGTCAATGACATATTCGGTACCGAAACGCTCTTTTAAATGACCGATAAGATAATCGTCGTGTGTGGCGCAAATACTAATATTGAGCGCCGCCTCACCGATACGTGAAATCTCTTCAATACTGGCATACAGGGGCATGACCCGCACATTTAGACCGAGTGCCTTAAGCAGCCTTGACAGCTCTACTTCATCCCCATAGCTTGTGGAACCAACATTTAAGAGATTTACCGTTTTGCTGTGCAGAACCTTTTCAGCAGCATCCGCAGTTGCCCCGGTGACATCTTCCGGAGTCGCTCTGTCGTATTTTTTAATGGGATCAACCAGCTTTTTTAATACCCCATGATATGCTGAGTCATAGCCTGTAGCCACAAACTTGCTTTTAAAGCCTTCGCAGTGAACAGGTACTACCCTGGCTGAAAGCTGCCCGTCAAGCTCATCGATTAAAGAGTCGATATCATCACCGATAATACCTGGCACACAACTATTACCAATGATAATCGCATCTGGGCGATATTCCTTCTCTGCATACAATATCGCTTCCCGCAATTTATCAATACCACCGGAAATAACATCATTCTCATCCAGGTTTGTGTGTAGCCAGATATTATCGGTTACCGGTTTGTGCTTTAGCACCCGGAATGTTTTACTATACCCAGCTATACCCAGGTTATTGGAGGCGCAGCCCAGCGGCCCATGGATGACAACAACCACATTCTGGAATGATCTGACAATACCCAGGGCCAGACTTAATTGGCAGCCACCGCCCTGCGCAAACTTTCTGCTGTTATACTTGGTGCACCCCTGCCCCATTCCATGTTTCAACCCTGAGCAAGAACCACCAAAGGCATATGTCGCCTCAATTCGTTCCTCCCTGGTAGGTGCAGCCTCGGCTGATAAATAGTCATATGTAAGATCTTTAGTTAAATTAGACATTGTTATACCCCCTTTTATCGATTGCTAACAAGCGCCGAAAAAAGATCTTCGGCAAGTGATAAACCACCCTGATACCCGGTATAGCCTTTATTTAAAACTGCCCGGTTTGTGACCGGGAAAGAAACAGGCAGGAATGCGGCCCCGATCTTTTGAGCCGTAGAGCCCTCCAGGCTACTGCCGACAAGGAATGCAGGACTGAGAGCATCATAATATTTCTCATTAGTGTTGTGTTTCCAGCTCTTCCTGATATGGCTCAAGAGCTGTCCGGCATGCTGTTCAAATATTACTTTCGGTTTAGCCTCAGAGGTTAACTGGTTAAATTTCAGCTCATATTTCTTTTTGCTGATATCATCCACTTCTTCATTGATGACGACAAGGTGTGGCACCCAGCCTAAATCGTCAGCAAGAAAACTAGTCAGCGAAAACGCATAATTGATATCGGCAGAAACAATGGCATAGCGTTGCAGGTCTATATCGCTGTAAATATCCAGGAACCTTTCAAGATAGCTGTAATATTCACGTCTTTCATCAGCAATAAGCTCATTAACTACCGCTGTCTCAATGCCCAGTTGCTCACCAATTTTATGTAAAAAGGCCTCGGTTCTGGTCTCACCAATGGGAAGATCCACAGTAATATAGGGAATATTATGTTTTTCCTCAAATACTTTAGCTGTATCAATACCATATTTATCCGAGAAAACGATTGTCAGGGCAGCATTCCCGTAATTTCTTATTTTTTCAATGGTTTCCCCATCGCCAAAAAAAGTATTGGCTTTTATACCCAATTTTTTTAACAATCTTTGAATTCCCTTAATATTACCCCGGAAAAAGACGTCCTGACCTGGCATAATACCCAAAATATTGACGGTCTTTTCGGCCTTTATTGCCTTAGGTTCAATAAACTCGGCTGCCAGGGTGCTCAGCACCACGTCATAACCTTTAAAGCCATTGCCGATAAAGCCAGGGGTGTTGGCGGCAAGTACAGGATACTTGCCATCCTTAAACCGTCGGGTTACACCGACAGCATCATCGCCGATGATTTCCACCTGACAACCTGTCACTACAAAGTACAGATCGCCGTCAATTATTTTGATGGTGTGGGTAATTTGCTCCTCCAACCGCTCTTCGCCGCCAAAAACAATATCCTTTTCGACAACATTTGAGGTGGGTGTCATATGACCGCTGCAATACCCGGAACCCTTGTAGCCACTTGCCTGGCTATAGGTACCAGCCAGCATAGTTGCACATCCGCCTGATGCATGAACGATAGGGATAGCCCGCGGCAGTGAGGATATTGTAACAATTGCACCACCCAAAGCGCATGTAGATTTGGCGCGTTCAATAAAAGTACCCATATAATAACCTCCTAATATTCAATCTTTTATAATAAGCAATAAAGATTATAGGTACGACTGTATGGTATTAGTAAATCTTTATTAACTTCATTGGTGTTAATTGTAAATTGCACTCATATGTGCTTTCATTTTCGGCAGGCAGTTATAAAATGCAATTGCACCTAGCAGGCAAATACTGCCGAAAATGCATTCAGTCGCCGGTGCACCAATACGTTCAGCCAAGAAACCGGCCAAAAGGCTGCCTAATGGTGTCAAACCCTGGAACGCCATCGAGTACATACTCATAATTCGCCCGCGTTTATCATCATCAACCACTGTCTGCAGCAGTGTATTTGTTGCAATGCTATGCATAATCATGCCAATGCCGGCAAAGAACATAATACATAAAGCCAGCCATATCGAGGTGTTTTGCGAAAAAATGGTCAGTGCTAAACCAAACAGCCCCGCGGCTACCGGAATAATATTCTCCAAACCGGCAACATAGGATCGAGCCGCCAAAAAAGATGCGCCACAGATAGCCCCTAACCCTGTTGCCGAAAACAAAAAGCCCAAAACATAGGAACCGCCGCCCAGAACCTGATCAGCAAAAATTGGCATAAATACAATGTAGGGCATTCCTAAAAAACTGATGACCCACAGCAAAAAGAATAGATACCTAATGGGTAGAAATTGATATGCATAGGTAAAACCCTCGCATAATTCACGGCTAATTGACCGGCTTGCTGACTCAATGTGTTTTGTACGAATCTTCATTGCCAGCAAGGCTGCTATCACTGCAATGAAACTACCGGCGTTCAACAGAAAGCAGATTCCTTCGCCAACAATAGCAATCAGAATTCCGGCGATAGATGGCCCTATCAGACGCGCTACGTTGATAATAATTGAGTTTAAGGCAATCGCATTATTCATATCCTCCCGGTCATCGACCAGATCAACAATAAATGCATGCCGGGCAGGCATATCAAAGGCCTGAATGCACCCCAGCATTGTGCCCAAAGCCATCACATGCCAGACCTCGATCCGGTTACTCAATACCAATACTGCCATAACAAGCGCTTGGAGCATCGACATAATCTGTGTAAAAATAATAATTCTATGTCGACTGAAACGATCAACCAGCAGCCCGGCCAATGGCCCCAGCATAAATCCTGGCATCTTACTGCAAAAATTAACTGTCCCTAACATTAAGGCTGATCCAGTTAACTGGTAAATAAGCCAGTTTATCGCAATATCCTGCATCCACGTCCCAATCATCGAAATCGTCTGCCCGGTAAAAAATAACCGGTAATTACGATGACGCAACGCGCGTACTATCAGCTTGCAATTAGCGGTAATTTTGTCTTGGATATCCCATTTGCTCCCCATAAAGCTTAACTATCTCCTCTTGCACCTCTTTTTATCAGGAACAGTCTACCGCTTCTATATACAACGCGTTAAAGTATCTGCAGTTAACACACTGCCTGCGCCTGCAAACATCATTACTGCGAAATATCTATACCGAACATGAAATTAAAAGGCTAAGGCGCTATTAAGCAGACCTTAGCCTTCTGTGTTTTACTGATCAGCTAATGTTTTCCTATTAAGAACTATTTTTCACATCCGGATTTACACACAAATTCCTCCTGCTAGCTATGACTATTGAACCGTATCCTGTACGTCTTTAAAGAAGACAAAGCTGTTTTTATGCAAGGCTTCAACATCTACACCTTCACCCAGCATACCGACTTTCTGTAATTGCTTGGCAGTTATGCCAAAGGCATCATAAGCTCCTTTGACAGATGGGATATAATTATAGGTTTTTAACACCGCTGCATTAAATGTAGCGTCCCCTGCAACCCACTTCTTTTCAACCTGAATTTTTGCGGTTTCATCTTGATTTTTCTGTATCCAGGCGCTTGCTTTCTGCATAGCACGGGTATATTTTGCAGCAACCTCAGGATAATCTTTGGCTATATTGTCACGAACAAACGCAGAGCAGCAATATTGATGATTATATGGTTCAGTCACTGCCGAATCAACCAGAGTGTTCAAAGAAAATTCTTTTTGGGCTACGGCTGCAGTCGGGTCATTCATTGCAAGCGCATCGACCGAACCATTTTTCAAAGCAATAGGAAGATCGCTGGCATTAAATACGACAAATTCCACTTCCATATTCTTCTCACTTACACCAACACCAGCATCGGCAAGGGCACGTTTCGCAAAAATGATTGGACTACTGGTCATGCTGGGAACCCCGATACGTTTACCTTTTAGATCTGTGAGTGTTTTAATTCCAGAGTTGTTAGGAACAAGCAGCTTGTCGCACCCTGTATGCAGGCCTGTCGTAACTTTAATGGGTAAGCCATTGGACAGTGGCTGCATCAGGCTGGCGAGCAAGCCAAATCCTGCGTCTATCTTGCCTGCGGTAACAGCTTCAAAAGTTGTTCCCGGTGCCAGCTTAATCAGATCAACCTTTAAACCCTCCTCGGCAAAAAAGCCCTTCTCAACACCCATATGTACAGGAGCTTCACATAAGCTGCCGCTATAACCAATTTTCAGGACAAAGTCGTCAGCCTTAGATACCGGCTTTTGCCCGCAGGCTGACAGCAATAATGCAGATATCACTGTCATTGCAATAATAGACATTTTCTTTTTGATGTTCACGATTCCACCTCCCTTAATAATCAAAAACTTTTCTTCGTTTTTCTCGTGTATTCACAGTATTTCACATTGATAATATAGAGCCTACTCCCCCGGATAGACTGGCTAAGCTGGTCGCTATGTGGTTTTTGGGTACGGCAAACAAACCG
>NZ_DATMYD010000091.1:0-20438 GCF_035561155.1 Sporomusa sp.
CAACCAAGTGAGTTGACTAAGAATGGATAGTGATGATCTATTCATGTAGACCGAATTATCTGTCTATTGACCACAGGCAATCAAGGGCCGGTCAACTTTTACTCTAGCAGAGGTGGTCAACTTTTGCGTTGACAAAACCACTGGTGTGTTGTAATAACTGTTTCTAATTCTTTATCATTTATTGCAAGACGATGTTTACCGATATGAGGATTATAATAATATAAACCACCGTGTATTTTTCTATATTCAGGTAACGATTCAACTGATTTGTATCCTTCAAGTTCATAAACTAACCAAGATTCAAACTCTGATAAGCCTAGCTTCTTTGCTATTAGAAGTCCTTTGAGTAATAAATCTGTTAATCGACTAGTAGAAGAGATTATTTCATTTTGAAAATCTAATACTACTGATGACATAGTATCATCTCCAATAGAAAGTTAACTAAAACCTAACTTCTTCACAGCTGCCTTCTTCTCCTGCTCGCCTGGCAGGGTATACAGCCTGGTGGTCACAATCTTAGAATAACCGGCCAACTTGGCGACTATTTTAAATTAAGCAATCCAATTTATTTTATAATTCTATTCAATAAATCCATGTTTCGGCCTGCAAAATCAAATGAATCAAAAGTAGTGACTGCCTCTACTATATAACGATTTAATTATATCAATTCTATATGTTCTATCCCTTATTGCATGCCTAAATTCCTTCCTTAGTAATATAAAGCAAAATGCCTTCCAAGGCTATAACCCTGGAAGGCTTGATTTTGCAACATTCTTTTTGGTGCGCCCGGCAGGAATCGAACCTGCGCTCCCGGCTCCAGAGAAAGTAACATTCAAAGGTGGCAAAGGCTTTATTATACATCTCACATGCAAATCACTTTATCACTCAACTGGAGCATGCTTGAAAAATAATCCCACAGGAGTGGCTTCTAATTTTTTTACTTGAGATTCAAGTTCAGCGTATTTTGCAGGAATCTCTTCGAACCTTTCTTTAAAGTTGGGAACACCAATTGTCTGCTCCATCACAGTCTTTATGAGGCTTACTAATGGAACGCCGCAGGCAGCTGCAATCTCCACAAAGCCATAAGTCATACAAGTAGCAAGCTCGACTTTGCCAAACCTTATTTGCTTATCTTGCAACTCTTTAATCTTATTCAGATGCGAATCAAATGCAAATTGAATATTAGAAATAACTTTGTTACTAGTAATGTTGAAGTCGTCGGGATTAGTCTGGAGAATCTCGGAAATTCCGGTTGATAACATAGCACGAATTTCGGGAAGAGCCCCTTCTTTCCGCATTTCTATCAATGCAGAAGCTGGCACATTGCCCAGCCACGCCATTTTTCCGGTTACGGCATTCTGTAAACCTCTTGTAATATGGAGTGTCCGGACTGCATCCGGATTTAATCTTTCAGCATCATATTCCAATTTCCACTGTAGAAAACGCCATGAAGTCGGTGCATCGATTATTGGAGTTCCATGTAGACGACGACTCCGAAACAATGTGTCGTTAGCTTGGAACATCCTGCCGGTCGACGAGAATAAAATTGCTCGACCTGCATGCTGGTCGCCAAACATTCCTGAGTAATGCTTTATGTGCCTTATCAGTTGCTCTTCTGGACTACCGGTCCATTCTATGTCGAACAGAAGACGGTGCTTGTCCCGTAGCGCCTGAATAGCATCAGCCGGAGCTTGCAGCGGCTCAATAAATTCTTTTATTTCTTCTAAAGCGGTAAAAGTACGTCCAAAGAGTTTTCCCATATGATGTAGGGTATCTTGGTTAGCTAATCCGGTTAGAAACTCCTTATCCCACTCATTGAAAAAAATGCTATCAGGTACTATTGCAACTATTGGTGGGTCTACATAGGCCAAGGCTAAATCCTTATATTGCAAGATATTTAAGGCATGCTTTACAAGATAATAAACCTTTTTGCTATTCGAAATAGAAGTAAATAGTGGGTTTGTCCTCATGAACGGGTCAGGCAGAAGAATTGTATCTACATATACCCCACATGTAGATGCTATGTTCTGTTCATAAGAAGGAAACAGATCTCCCCCAAATACTCCCTTCAAGCATTGCATATCCTCTGCGTGAATGTTGGAGATTTCATGAGCCTCGGCCCAAAGGTCTTGTATAACTTCTAAAAAGTTCGGCAGTCCCTGCATTATATCCGAGACCAAATCTGGCTTACTTGAAATGAAAGAAGCTACATCATGGGGGTTGCTTTTTTCTTCAATCATCAGTTTATGAAACTCGTGGAAGTTAATTTCCACAGCACTAAAATACATCCGCTGCAATTCATTTAAGGATATTACTTTTTTAGTTTCTTCCCTGTCGTGCATAGAAGTAACCGCTAATGCAAGTGCCCTAACGCGCGAATCAACCGTTGATAAATCAACCTTACCATCAGCTCCAATTCGAACGGCCATAAGGCTATCTCGTACCCCATCCGCCATAGCTGCAGAAAACTTAACCTTTCCTTCCTTCATGGCCTCTTGCAAAATCATTAGCCGACGGTGCAATTCTGCATCATTCTCGCTGCTCACATTATCACCACCAAACAAGATTATCTCTATAATTTTGTACCAAAGTATACGATGCTAAAATAACTTTTCAGTATCTATGACTATTTTCTTTACTTGATACATTGTATCCTGCTTTATTTTACATACTGTAAAATAAAGCTTAGCCGATAGCAGTGCTTATGGCTAAGCCCCTCTCAGTATCTCCCGTAATGAAGAATAGTCACAACTTTGTAAAGCTAGAAATGCGAATATGTCAATAACAATGTCTCTCTTAATTTCAGATCGTCAACTTATTTCTACTAATTCTAGTCAGTTAAATATGTTATGCCCCACAGATTGCCCCACAAACAATAAAAAAACCTCCCGGTATATCCGGGAAGCCTTGATTTCAACTGGCGCGCCTGGTACGAATCGAACGTACGACCAACCGCTTAGAAGGCGGTTGCTCTATCCTCTGAGCTACAGGCGCATTTTATATGTTTGTTGAAAATAAAATGGAGCGGGTGAAGGGAATCGAACCCTCGTAGCTAGCTTGGAAGGCTAGTGCTCTACCATTGAGCTACACCCGCAACGAACATTTTAATTAAGTGGTCGGAGCGGCAGGATTCGAACCTGCGACCCCCTGGTCCCAAGCCAGGTACTCTACCAAACTGAGCCACGCCCCGTAGTCACAAAACATATTATACTTATTATTGGGCTGTTTGTCAAGCAGGGATTTTTTACGTATTTATGAAGCTGCTGCCAGCGCCGTTTCTGTGCTGGCAGCAGCCATTGGTTTTATAGGTCGCGGTATTTAGACTGTCCTTCAGTGTAAAAGTTGCGTCCCTCACTGTCGATAACAACAATTGCCGGGAAATCTTCAACCGTCAGGCGAGATAAGGCTTCAGCGCCAAGATCCTCATAAGCCATGATCTCATATTTCTTAATAGTCTTTGCAATAAGCGCAGCGGCCCCACCAGTTGCTGCGAAATAGACTGCGCCGTGCTGTTGCATGGCATTAACCACTTCGGGTGAGCGATAGCCTTTGCCGATCATGCCACGTAACCCTTGGTCAAGTATCCGCGGGGTATAAGCATCCATACGGCCGCTGGTAGTCGGGCCGGCAGAACCGATGGCTTGACCTGGTTTAGCAGGTGCTGGGCCGACATAGTATACAATTTGGTCAGTGAAATCAACTGGTAGCTTTTCACCAGCATCCAATGCTTCCACCATACGCTTGTGAGCCGCATCCCGGGCAGTATAAATGGTACCGGTAATGAGAACAAAATCGCCGGCTTTGAGCTGGCGGGCTTTATCACTCGACAGCGGGGTGACAATCTTAATTGCTTCTTTCATTTCTAGTCCCCCCTTATAATTCCACTTCGGCATGACGGGTGGCATGACAGTTGATGTTGATAGCCACAGGCAGACCGGCGATGTGTGTTGGATAGTATTCGATATTGACAGCAAGCGCTGTCACCCGGCCACCAAGACCTTGCGGGCCTACACCGGTTTTATTGACAAGCTCTAAGAAATCCTGTTCGAGTTTGGCATAATCAGGATGGGCATTGCGTTCATTAATAGGACGCAGCAATGCTTTTTTAGCGATAGTCGCTGCTTTTTCCATGGTTCCGCCGATACCTATACCGACAACAATAGGCGGGCAGGGATTAGAACCCGCGTTAAAAATGGTATCGACAAGGAACTTTTGGATTGCAGGCAAACCGTCCGATGGCTTAAACATCTTAAGCGCGCTCATATTTTCGCTGCCAAAGCCTTTAGGCGCTAATGTGATTTTTATTTTGTCACCAGGAACAATGCTGGTATGCAACACTGACGGAGTATTGTCCCCAGTATTTTTGCGGTTAAACAGTGGTTCAGCAACAACTGATTTTCTCAAATAGCCTTCGGTATAGCCTTTGGCTACTCCGGCGTTGACAGCATCAACTAAGCTGCCACCGGTGATGTGTACATCCTGGCCAACCTCCATGAATATAACGGCCATGCCGGTATCCTGACAGATTGGCATTTGCTCATCACGAGCAATGCAGGCGTTTTCTACCAGTTGTCCAAGAATAGCTTTGCCTAACGGGGATTCTTCCCGTTCCTGGCCTGCCTCTAATGCGGCGCGAATATCGTCAGATAAGTAATAGTTAGCGTCGACAGCCAGCTTAGCAACAGCTGCCGTGATTTGCGAGACGTCGATTGTACGCATTCTTTCCTCCCTGCTTAGCGATTCCGCTTGATACGTTCTGCTGTTTTCTCCCGAATGACTTCAGGGTCAACTTTAATCCTTGCTACCCCGGTCTCCATGGCGGCCTTAGCTACTGCGGCAGCCACCGCTGGGGCAACACGCGGGTCAAAGACATCAGGTACGATATAATCTTCCCGGAGTTCATTTTCGGGAATTAGGTCAGCAATAGCGTAAACAGCGGCTATTTTCATAGCTTCATTAATTTGGCGGGCTCTTACATCAATCGCTCCCCGGAATACTCCTGGGAACACAGTAACGTTATTAACCTGGTTAGGGGCATCTGAACGTCCGGTTCCGGCAATTCTTGCTCCAGCGGCTTTAGCATCGTCATAGCTTATTTCCGGAACAGGATTAGCCATTGCAATAACAATAGCATCAGGATTCATATTTTTAATAATCTCTTTGGTAAATGCGCCAGGAGCCGACACACCGATTAGAGCATCCGCATTTTTGGACACAAATTCCAGATTACCTTCAAGCTTAGTCAGGTTGGTGACTTTGGCAAGTTCGGTCTGAACCCGGTTCAGACCAGGCATACCTTTATAGAGGGCACCATGGATATCAACCATGATTACATTTTTGGCACCGGCGCTAACAAGCAGGCGGCCAATGGCAGTACCGGCGGCACCAGCGCCGTTAACGATAATTTTGGCTGTAGCCAGATCTTTTTTTACAAAGCGCAGAGCGCCGATAAGTGCTGATACACCGGCAATGGCTGTTCCATGCTGGTCGTCATGAAACACCGGAATATCCATTTGCTCTTTTAACATATCTTCAATATCATAACACTTGGGTGACGAGAAGTCTTCCAGGTTGATACCTGCAAAGGTGGGCTGCAGAAGTTTGACAGTTTCAACTATTTTGTCCGGGTCCTTGGTGTCAAGGCAAATAGGTACAGCATCCACGTCGCCAAATACTTTAAACAGCACGGCTTTGCCTTCCATTACCGGCATAGCAGCTTCAGGGCCAATATCGCCAAGCCCCAGCACCCGGGTGCCATCTGAAACAACAGCGATCATGTTGCCGCGACAGGTAAGCTCAAACGATAGGTCTTTGTTTTCTTTAATGTCTTTGCAGGGCTCAGCAACCCCAGGCGTATAGGCCAAACTGAGATCATGCCGGGAAGACATCGGTACTTTTGAGGCGACTGCCAGTTTTCCTTGATTTTCCCGGTGAAGTTTTAATGCTGCTTCGCGTATGTCCATGTTATTACCCCCATATATTTTTTAGCAGTTTGTCTGAACATCTTAAATTCCCATGACTTGGTATAACTACGATTTATACCATCAGGCAATATCCTGGCCAGTGTGATTTAAATATTGCTTGCCAGCAATGCCTGGCTTGGTCATTTCGCCTGGCGATAGAATAACCTCAAGCTGCTCGGCAGGAATAAGTCCTTTGGCCTTGATAATTTCCTTTACCGGGCGCGAGGTATTAATGGCCTCTTTAGCGATAATTGAGGCTGCTTCGTAGCCGATGTGAGGCAACAAGGCTGTGATAACACCAACACTGTCATCCACCATCTGTTGGCAGCGGCAGTCATTGGCGGCAATGCTCATAATGCAGCGGTTATTGAAAGTATTTACAGCGTTAGTTAATATGGTAAGCGAATTAAAGAGATTATATGCGATGACAGGCTCCATAACATTAAGTTCAAACTGTCCGGCTTCGACTGCCAGGCTGACTGCCTGATCATTGCCGATAACCTGAAAAGCAACCTGGTTAACCATTTCAGGAATAACCGGATTGACTTTGCCTGGCATAATAGACGAGCCAGGTTGCATAGCCGGCAGGATTATTTCATTAAAGCCACACTTAGGTCCTGAAGCCATCAGTCTTAGGTCATTCGCCATTTTTGACAGGCTGAGGGCACAGACCTTAAGAGCGCTGGAAAACTCGGCCAACTCATCTGTATTTTGAGTTGCATCAATCAGGTTTGGTGAAGAAACAAACGTCTCGTCAGTCAGCCAGCAAATCTGGCAGACAACCTCTTCAATATATTCAGGCTCGGCATTCAAGCCAGTACCAACAGCGGTAGCCCCCATATTAATGGCTAGTAAATTCTGCATAGCCCTGTGTACACGCTTAGCAGCCCGTTTAATCCCAGCAGCGTAGGCAGCAAATTCTTGACCCAAAGTAATTGGCACAGCATCCTGAAGGTGGGTGCGGCCCATTTTGAGGACATGGCTAAATTCATCGGCTTTTCGGGTTAGACTATCTGCCAGCAGGGTAAGCTCATGATGTAGACGGGTCGCTTTCTGGACGGCAGCAATTCGAATCGATGTAGGAATAACATCATTGGTCGACTGAGCCATGTTGACGTGGTTATTCGGCGATACCACTGTGTATTCGCCTTTCTGGTGTCCCAGAATCTCAAGTGCGCGGTTGGCAATTACCTCGTTGGCGTTCATATTCATGGAAGTTCCGGCACCGCCTTGAATGGCATCAACAACAAACTGCTCATGCCATCTGCCATTAATAATTTCGGCTGACGCCTGGGTAATAGCAGCACCAATATTGGTCGGCATACGGCCTGTTTTCATATTGGCTTTTGCTGCTGCTTTTTTTACAATGGCAAGCGCAACAATGAATTCTTTATCTAACTTGTGACCGGTAATCGGAAAGTTATGAACAGCCCGCATGGTCTGTACACCATATAATACTTCGTCAGGTAACTCAATTTCCCCAAGAAAATCGCGTTCAACACGCATTAGTTTATCCTCCTGTAAGATAAGACCTGGCCTCAGCCGTATCCTTTTAGGCATGGCCAAAACTGTCAAGTCATATCGTCAATGAATTGTCAAAATAATTATACCACGTATAATGTATTTTGTATACACAATCTATTGACATATAACTGTTATCTTTTGGAGAATTGAGGTGATATTTATCGATATGTTAATGTCGCGAATAGCTATTCTTTATACGGGCAATGACCGGCTGGGCCTCAGGTGACATCAGATACCGATATGTTGTCTCAGGAACCAATTCTTTAACAGCAGACCAGTCTTCTTGGCGGATGAGTTCCCGTACTCGCGAAGCACTAATCGCCTCGCCACCAGTCTCAATGCGTGGCATAATTTCCAAGCCAACTCCGTGTTGAGGCAATATATCAGCTAACGCCTCATTATACCCGCAGGTTGTTGTGCAATACGGCTCATCGCCTACATAACGCCTGGTAATACCAAGCGCCGGGGCAATATAGCGGGCAAAGATTGTGGCATCAAGGCGTGTCTGTGCTTTAGCAGTGGCTTCGCCCCTGGTAAAGTAGCTGGGAAATGTCGCGGAAGAAACAATATATTTACCTGCCGGCAGCACTAAAACATTGTTGTACTCAGCCAGCCCCTCCCGGACTAACTGCAAGCGTACCGCGAAGGGAAAAAGCGATTTATCCTCACTGACGACAAGGACAACAACGCCCTTGTTTTCACTGGCTGCCCGGGAGATTACCGCCTTGTGCCCTAAGGTAAACGGATTACAGTTGACGACAAGCGCAGCTCTTGCGCCTGCAGGTAGAATTTCGGCCTTTTTTGCTATTTCCTGGCAGTAGTCGTCAATGGAACCTAACCCGGACTCTAATAGAACGGCAAAGGGCTCACTCCGAGCTACTTCTTTAAATCCTAATGCAGTAAACATGGGTGCGGCACTGGGCTTGGTATAGATAAAATAGTGGTAAATACCACGCTGCCCAGCCTGCTGCATAAGATGACTGACGACATTGGCAGTCAGTCCCTCACCCTGCAGATGGGGTGAAACGGCAATATTGCGCAATACTTCCCCTGCTAAGGAACCAGTAGCGATAATCTCCTCATTCTGATAAAAAGCTACTGTATAGTCGACAGCACCGTCGAAGGTCAGATCAAAACCGGCCAGAAAAGTGCGGACGGCCTCAACTTCCCGGGTACTATCAAGATTAATCTCTCTTATATCATAATTAGCCCACATACCATTACCTCCTTATCACCCGTATAGCCGCAGTAAGACCGAGATTGCCAAGCTAGCGATGACCGCTGGATGAGTGTGTTCTCCCCTTTGATCATCGCTAGCTTGTGTGAAGCAATCTTGTTTTATTTCTTTATGCTATCTTACTTGCCTTACCACATCAATTACTGTACCGTCACGATACTCGACAACGGTAACAACTTTATCTTGTGTTGTTACATTTTCGGGTACACCGGCAATTTTTTCTGCCAGTGCTTTTAGTTCTTCTACAGTTTTTAGCGGTAATCCTGCTGCTTTTAATTTTTCATATAAATCAGTACGGCGCGGGTTAACAGCTACACCGCGTTCAGTAACCAGCACATCCACAGTCTCTCCCGGGGTAGTAGCAGTCAGTACTTTGTCCATAATGATGGGCAAACGGCCGCGCAGCAAATTGGCAACTACAATAGTTACTTTCGCTCCAGCGGCAGCATCACTGTGTCCGCCGGAACCGCCCATAACAACACCGTCTGAGCCTGTTACCACATTAATATTAAACCCGGTATCAATCTCAGTAGCGCCTAACACAACTACATCCAGTTTATTTACAGCGGCGCCCAGGTTAAACGGACTGGCGTAAAAATCAGCGCCCACTTCCAGGTGATTGGGATTTGCCGCCAAAGAACGTACTGCATCAAGATCAAAGCCCTGTACATCGATAAGTTTTCTAAACAGTCCGCTTTCCAGCATCTCGACCATATAGCCGGTTATGCCGCCTAGTGCAAAACTGCCGGTAACGCCTGCCTCTTCCATCATCTGCCGGACATAGTAGGCAGCAGCAAGGGACGCGCCGCCTGCGCCGGTTTGGAAGGAGAAGCCGTCTTTGATAAGTCCGGCGGCTTTAATCACTTTGGCGGTGGTTTCAGCGATTTTAAGGCCAACCGGGTCACGGGTTATTTTTGTTGTGCCTGAAACGATGCCTTTAGGGTCGCCAATACAATCAACTTTAACTACATAATCCACTCTCGTTTGTGGGATAGATATTGGCGATAACGGAAACGCCATCAAATGATCAGTAATGGCGACAACGTGGTCGGCATACTGAGCATCAGGAATAGCGTAGCCAAGCGAGCCGCAGGCCGCCGGGCCTTCAACGCCGTTTATGTTACCATAGTCATCAGCCGCTGGTGCAGCAATAAAGGCTACGTCAATTTTTAACTGGCCGCATTCGATGGCTCTAGCCCGGCCGCCGTGCGTTCTCAGCACAACAGGACGGGGAAACACACCGCGGGATACCGCTTGGGCCACCGGCCCTGACATATAGTTAGTATCAAGCCCTGTGACTACACCACTCTTAACATGCTCTACGATTGGTGCATGTACAGGGAAAACTGAGCTTAGAGCAACGGTCAGGTTCTTAAGCCCCATTTTAGCGGCAACAGCCAACACCATGTTGACAACGCCGTCGCCATTTCTTAAGTGATGATGAAACGACAGCGTCATACCGTCAGTAACAGGAATACGCTTAAATACTGTTTCTAAGTCTGCTACCAGCTTTTGCTCACTGGGTAAAATCCGTTTCACTTTTGGTGCTTGGCGCGGCATATCTGGCACAGTGGCAAATGCACCGGCAAAAGGGCGCACCTTGCCGTATCCTTCAACATATTCAGGCAGGTTACGGCCGATAGCGTTTGTTAATTGATTCATATTAAGCCTCCTCTGCCAGGCCCAGTATACGGGCCAGATACAGTATGCGCTCCGCTCTGGCGACAATCGGTGCATCAACCATTTTGCCGTCAAGGGAAGCCACGCCTGAACCTTCGGCTTCAGCCTTGCGGATGGCTTTTATCACCCGCTCAGCCCAGTCAATCTCATGTTCAGTTGGGTTAAATACTTTATGGATATCGTCAATTTGACGGGGATTAATGGCCAGCTTGCCTTTAAAACCAAGTTGTTTGGCTAGCGCAGTATCGGCCAGCAGGCCGTCCCGGTCGTTAACATCAGTAAAGGGCGTATCAATTGACTGAATTCCGGCAGCAGCTGCGCTGTTAACCACAATTGTCCGGGCGCTGAAAATCTCAGTACCTTCTTTAGTACGTTTGGCTCCCAAAGACGCCGTATAGTCCTCAGCACCAAAAGCCAGTGCCACCACCCGTTTGTCTGCCTTAGCGATACGATAAGCTTCAGCTATGCCGCATGGGGTTTCTAAGAGCGCGATGAGTTTAACCGGCGTTTGCCCCGGTGTTTCGGCTGCAGCTACCAGACGAGCTACTTCTTGGATATCTTCCGGGCTTTCGACTTTCGGAACTAGGATGGCGTCTGGGCGACACGGCACAATATCTTTAATGTCCTGACGCGCGAACGTATCAAGCGGGTTAATACGCACTACCTTTTCACTGGCACCGTAGTCAATTGTTTTTAACGATTGAGCAACGAGCAGCCGTGCGGCGTCTTTTTCCTGGGGAGCAACAGCGTCTTCAAGGTCAAGAATAATGGCATCAGCCCCGAATACGCCGCCGTTTTGCAGCATGCCAGGGTTGTTGCCTGGCATAAAAAGCATGGTCCGGCGCAAATCCATTATATCAGCTCCTTTTCGAGAATGACACCGGCCCTGGAAAGAGCTGCCAGAGTACGGGCCTGGATCGTACAGTCAAGCGCCCCCCGGTCAACGGCCTTGATGTATATGTCAGTAGCGTTTTGCTCGGTAACTACGGCGGCAATTGTCTTGTGAATAGCCTGACCGTATTGAGCCAGAACAATGCTTTCAATTTCAAGGACTACACCACTGCCTTGAGCGCCGGGCGCCACTGTTATCATAATGTCGTTGGATTCAAGAGTACCGGCTTGCGCCGGTTTTAGTTCATTCATATTAACCTCCTTAAGAAAACAAGACTGATTAGCATATCATTAATCAGCCTTAGCAATTGACGGTGTTTAAAAGCGTAAACCCATCAAGCGTATCGGACATTGGACCAACAAGGCCGATAATGAGGTATGTCCGGGTTTTAGGGTCAAATTTATATTCAGGGATAAGACGGAAGTTTTCAATTTCTTCAGTATTGCGCACATGGGTACGCGGGCCGGAACATGACCAGGTCATGTCACCAATCTTAATATGACCTTCATCACAATAGCTGATGTTTATTTCTTCTTCAATCAGTTTTTTTACTTTACGCTCTACTTCCGCTAAATCTGCCGACAATTCCAGCGGGTATTCCAGCACAAAGCCATGATGCACATCGCGATGCCGAAATTCCAATATTGCGCCATAGTCGTTAACTAAGATGCGGTTGGTAAGGTCTTCAGCCGTATGAGCCATTTTGCGATATTGCAGGGTTTTGACAACAACGTCCCGTATTTCTTGCGGCACAGGCCCGAATACGGTTGGCCTAACAACAATAACCTCGCCACCAACGCCGATGAGCACATCGGCGTTGGTTTTGAGTAAGGGGTACAAAAGATCAAAGTGTTCCACGATGACCCGTTTATCATGAGCCAGCGCCTGACGAACGGCCTCAGCCAAAACATGTATTTGCGTAAACGCCAGTTCAAACCGCATATCGATATGATAGGTATGACTGGAGAAAAATCCCCTGTCAATATTCTTGAGAAGAGGCAGCGGCCTGATGTTAACGCCGTCGTCATCGTTAGTAAGTTCCAGACCAGGAAACATGCCTTTTACCATCGATGACTTACCAGCGCCCGCATCGCCGATGATGCCGATAAGACGATCAAGTGGCGATAAATAGCGTTCGCTTAACTGCTGCCCCAGGATATACATCCGGTTGCGGCCACGCGGCGCAAAGTAGCTGGAATACATGAGTTGATCGCCAAGGCCTAGCGTAACGGTGGATTTCATGAACAGGTACCCCCTCAAACAAACTGCTATAAAGCCCCGTCTGCATCGTCCGGTACGCCTAGCACCCGGAACTTTCTAGCGGTTTTTAAATATTAATGTTTACGAGCTTTGCGCACTGCAAGAATGCGCTGCATTTCATTATAAACAATCATATAGCCTTCGTCTACGCCCATGCCTGGTTTAGCCAGCATTTGCACAGGTTGGGTAGCCATAGCGATATGGACACATACCTCAGCTGAGCGGTTAGTCTCATTGCAAGTGCCGCCTTGATAAGCGCCAACACCTTTTTGTTTGCAGTACAGTACAGCTTCAATAATATTGTTAATGCCGCCAAGGTCAGGGGTTTTGATCTGCAGCATATCGCCAGCGCCTTTGTCAGCAAAGTCTTTAATATCTTCAAACGTATTGCACCACTCGTCAGCCACGATTTCAACATTAATGTTCTCTGTGTGGAGACGGGAAGTGATCTCAGCAAGCACTTCAATCTGCTTTTCACGGTCTTCAACATCGACTGGGCCTTCAATGCGGAGTTTGAGCGGAGCAGCGGCTTTTTCGAGTTGGCGGAAATATTCTACCATGCGTGCAACATCATTTTTGAACGCCAAACCAATTGTGCCATATACGTCAATATGGAGTACAGGAGCATAATCAGCAGTAGTCTTGAGCTTAGCTACACGATCACGAAGCCAGCCAACATATTCTAACAGCAGTTCGCCGTTTTCTCCCAGCTTTTCTTTAACATTGTTGATAAGACCATGTGGCAATACTTCAGCATGCTTAATAATCATTTTATCAACATTATTATAACGGTCATCGCCCGACTGGGTAAAGATAGCAATTCCTTTGTCGCTTACTTGGGTGTTATATTCGTCAGCAATGACTTCGCACATAAGTTGTTTTTTTGCTTTAGCTACAGCATCCAGAATAGCTTGGGTTACGCCATAACGCAGCGCAGTATGAATCCGTTTGCCGTTTTCGTAGTTCAGGTTGTCGATTTCTTCAGCCAGTTGTTTGAAAGAAGCCAGTTCGCGGCCAACAAGGCGAGGTTTAATCATCTTTTCAATAACTGGAATAAAGTCTTCAGCCAGGAACAACGGGTCACGTCCGCCCGCACCGCTATATTGAACGGCAGCGCAGTCGCCATAAGCAATCTGGCCGTCTTCTAAAATAATCATAACAGATACGGCTTCGCCGGCTTGGCGTACAGCCTTAAAACCATCGGTAACAGGTTGTCCAATATAGGTAAAGCCATCATGAGCGGCACCAGCTTTAATCGCCCGCTGGTCGTCAAAGTAAAAACCGGTACGGCCTTTTGCACAAACTACGTCAAGTATTTTCATTTATATTCTCTCCTTATTATTCGTAATGTGAGAAATAAGAAAGGCGAGATTGTTTCACTTCGCTTACAATGACGGCAGATGAGAACGATATCCCCTGTTCATTGCTAACGTTGTTTGGCAATCTCACCCCTGTCTGTTGATCTTATCAATTCGAATCAGCAACTGAGCTGACTCGCTATCCGATTCTCCGATGCTTCAGCTAACTGAATTAGATCAATTAGCGCGGGCGTCCTACCAGATTACCTTTGGAGATAGCATAGATATCATCAATAACCATTTGGAAGCTAGGTGCACGACCTTCGGCCTTGGCCCGCTCAGCCATCTTGTCCTGATGGAAAGTAACAAGGTCTGGAGTGAACGGCAGGTTGCCGACATCGAACAAGCGCACAGCGCCGTTGTTATCACGGGCAGGCAGAATTTTATTCAGGCTGAACTTGCTAGGTGCGAATGGCACGTCAAGCACACCGGCTTCGAAAGCACGAACCGCACCGATGGCATAATCGCTGCCGCCCAGTTCAAATACCTTATCAAGAATGCAGCGAGTTTCGG
This sequence comes from Sporomusa sp., assembly GCF_035561155.1. Lineage (GTDB taxonomy): Bacteria > Bacillota > Negativicutes > Sporomusales > Sporomusaceae > Sporomusa. Next base: position 14,428 of record NZ_DATMYD010000091.1, read on the forward strand.
CTTTAATGATATTGATTTCAAGCTCTAACTCAGTTGTCATTGGGAAAGCTTGGTCTTTCAGCATGTTAATCATTTGTTTAGTAGTACGAAGACCCTGAGCGTTGGCTTCCTTAGTAGGAATACCTAATGCTTCATGCGGGGTCTTAACAATAACTTTGGTGGCCTTAGCCAGGGCCGCCGTCGCCGCACCCCAGGAAATAACGCCAAATGCTTTTGCCTCATCTTGGGGGAAGCCACCCATCCACTGATGGAATACGGTGGTAAGTACGCAATCGTTATAGCCATGCTTGTTCATATATTCTTCAGCAAGCTGCTCAAGGGCTCTAATGGCGGCAATATCTTGAATCAGATTGCCACACTGGCCATAACCCAGGGTAATATTCTTTACGCCTTGTTCAGCAGCAAGAATGCCTTCAATAATGGCTACCGAGTGGGAAACACTAGGCGGTACCAATGTTCCTGTTAAAGGGCCAAATGGTTCGCGATTGATTTCGATGCCATGTTCAGCATAAATACCAATCATGCGGTCGCAATACTGCCAGTCGTAGATAGTCTTTTCTAAAGAAACGCTTTTAGCGTAAGGAATGTTATAGGAAATGCCGCCACCCTCGTAGGAGGTATAACCGGCTGCAATCGTGATTTCACCTAAGAGACGGGCATCAGGTGTGCCATGACGAACCTGCAGCGGAGCGTCAACACTTTCAACAACCCGGCGCACGCCAGCTACACCGTGGTTAACAGCCGGGAAGCCGTTTAACAGGGAACGTCCGGCTTTTAGGCTTTCTTCAATGCCGTTTTGCGCTTCTTTATATTGGTTCTGACGGGTATAGCTGTCAATGGTGCTTGGCAGAAGATCGGCTTCCCCTTCAGTTTTCAAGAAGTTCAACAGGTTAATATGTTCATCGATGAGCGCAACACCAGCACGCGGCTGAGTCAGGGTTTCACCGTTTTTCTTAGCTTTAACCAGGCGTTTGGCAAAATGGCGTTTGGCCGGGATATTTTCATGGTATTTTACGGCTTCTTCAAAATTAACGTCTTTGCCGGTTGGCCAGTGAGTAAGGACTTCTTGGCGGGTGGCATAAAACTCGTCATGAGTCCACTTTTTATTTTTAAGTTCCATGTGGCAAAAGCCTCCTCTAATCATCTATTTCTTTACAATGTATTTTTTCATCATTCGTACAGCCACTGCAGGATATTCTTCCCCTAAAAGGCCCATAGACGCCATGATGTAATCTTTGTCAATGAGAAACTCGGGCTGCTGTGGCTTGAGTACCTCAGGGTCAGTTTCGTCAAACAATATACCCTTCAATATTTCTTCTGGTTCAGGATTGTTGACAATGACCCCGCCTGTACCGATAACTGTGGCGACTTTGGTCAGATCCTTACCATTTTGGACATGACTTATGCCAAAAGGCGTATAGTAGACGACCAGATGCCCCACATGTCTCTCAGCACTCAATCGCACACAGGCTTTCCCCATGGCAATCTCAATTGCCGCTTCAGCCTCTGATTCTGGCAGGTGGTCGATATCAGCTTCGACTCTGGCAACATAAGCTGCTGCTTCCTCTGGAGTAACTCCGGCATAACTGGCAATCATAGCAGCTCCGGCTGCTTTTAGCAGTGCTCCAGCGCTGTAGCGCATGCCTAGGTCACCCTCAACTGTGCGTTTGCCAAACGGTTCAGCCAGGCCTTTTAAAGATACCCCGCCAACCGTGGGGTCGCCCTTAGCGATAGAATACACATCAGTAGTTGCCCCACCAATGTCCATAACCATTAAATCGCCCAAGCCTTTTTCCCCACCGCCGCCTTGGCTTAACAACTCGGCGGCTTTGAGAACTGCTGCCGGTGTCGGCATAACCAGCCGGTCAACCATTTTGTTGGCACGGGTTAGCCCTTTTGCTTCAGTTATCCGCTTCAAGAATATGTCACGAATGACAACACGGGCCGGCTCAATATTGAGTTCATCCAGTTTTGGCATAACGTTTTCGGTCGGCCGCACTTCAGTAAGTTTTTCTGACAGAATCTTAACCACTGTCGGTGTAACTGACTTGTTGCCAGCTACCACAACCGGTACATCCATCCCAAGCTCGGCCAGCATTTTGGCATTATGCACAATGACTTTCTGATTGCCGCCATCGGTACCGCCAGCCAAGAGAATGATATCTGGCTTTAGCTCGGCGATTTCTTCAATCTCATATTCACTTAATTCATGGCTAAATACCTTCAGTACCTTAGCACCAGCACCCAACGCCGCGCGTTTGGCCGCTTCAGCAGTCATCTCTGGCACTAAGCCGACAGCGATCATTTTAAGGCCACCGGCGGCGCTTGAGCAGCCCAGCACTTGGCTGAATTCAAGTTTGCCTGTTCGTGCAAACAGTGCCTCTAACGCCTGATTAAGGCCGTCCATGATATCAGTTTCGACAGTAGTAATACCTCGGGCAGTGCCTAGTACTTGCTCTTGATCAATGTCTACTGCTGTAATTTTGGTATAAGTACTGCCGAAGTCTATGAGCAATACGTTATTCAAAATACAAGACCCCTTTTATTTCAAGTCCTCTTGCAGGTCTGCGAGCACTTTGTCAGGCAGCGTGCCTGGCTCATACACTTTGTCATACCCCATGGCGAGGAACTTTTCTTCAACTTCTTTAAAATCTGTTTTACCGACAACCAGGTTGCCGCCAACATAGAGCAGGATATCTTCAATACCGGCTTCACGGCAACGGTCTCTTAAGCCGCGGCAGTCAATTTCACCGTGACCATAGAGTGAAGCCACAAGAATTGCTTTAGCGTCAGTTTCAATGGCGGCGTTAACAAATTCCTCTTGCGGAACCAGTACGCCCAAGTTAATTACCTCATATCCGGCAGCGGTAAGCGCATGATTGAGGATTTTGTTGCCAACAGCGTGACAGTCAGCGCCAATTACGCCTAATATAACCTTTACCTTGTTTGTCATTTCCACTACTCCTTTGCTTTATCAGATTCAGCAACCAACCGGCTAACAACCTGCTGGAGCGATCCCTGGTCGATTTCATAATAAAAAGTGATGATATCCTGTGTTTCATCTGCTGCTTGGCGTACAGTTTGTTGCACAGCTTCGGCAGTAACAATCACATTATGCTTCGCTATGCATTGCTTAACCTGTTCCCGGTCATTGCCCACACATGGTATTAGCTTGATACCGTTGCAACCAATCTTGGTCAGGAGCCGGTTCAACGCATTCACAAATTCCTGGGTTTTGGCAACAACAGCCACCTCAGTCCCTGCGGGTAAACGGGCTAACTTGATTACCGCTTCCAAGTTTGGCGTAGTAGCTACAGCCATCAACTTGGTGCTATTCCCAAGAATTTCAGCAACATCTGACTGATGTTCCATTGTTGTCACAACCAAATCGCAAGCGGCTAAAAATTCCGGCTTCACAGTACCTGCCATTAGTTCGGCCAGAGTAATCGATTCAAAGTGTACTTGGGTAACCTGCCCAAGTTGAGCTATAAACCGTTCAACATACTCTAAGGTACAATCAACAATGGCCACTCTGAGTTCCCGGACATCAAACGTCTTTTCCTTGGCCCTGATAGCGACAATAGTTGCAAACTGTTCAACTGTAAAGCCAAATTCTACTACTTGCACCATAGCTGCATCAATGACTTTGAGCGCCCGTTCGAGCCTGCTTCCTGCAACATCAGCACCGGCCGCCATTGGGTCAGTAGTCTGTTCCCGCACAAAAGTGCCGCGACCTTGCTGCGCCTCAAGAACGCCCTCTAAAAGCAGTTCTTTATAGGCTGCGCTAACAGTATTCCGGCTAATGCCCAGTTGTTCTGATAACTGGCGCTCAGTTGGCAGCTTATCACCGTGTTTGTAGTAGCCTGTCTTTATTTTGTCCAAAATGAGAGCTTTCACTTGCAGATAAATCGGCACGCCAAGTTTTTGCACAATCACAGCCATCACCCTAACAATTGGATTAATGGATTAATCCAATTCTGTATTACATTATTATTATCCCATAGCATGTGCCAAAAAGCAAGAAAATTCTACAAAGAAATTCAGAATAATAAAGAAAAATCTGCTTCAACTTGCCGCGATGTTCTACACATTTGCAAGTTGAGGCAGATCTAATGAAGCATATTACTAATACGGAAAATAAAGGGGAATTGTCTGGCTTGGCTGCTCGCTGCGGCCAATAAAGGTTACGCGGCAATTTGCCCCTCACCCTCTTGCCTGATAGCAAGATCGAAATCAATTTCAGACTGTAGACTAGCCGTAGGGACTTCGGCTGGTCTACTTTTTTTCATAAGGGAAGCTTTATACTTTGGGGGAAGCGGAATATATTACAGGGATCATATGCTTTCTTTACATCCTGCAGTCTGCGCAGGTTCCTACCGTAATATTCTTGCTGATAATTCGGTGTTTCGCTATAAGGAAAGTTTATATACGATCCCCGAGTAATTGGGTATATATAGTCAAAACCAGCCAGTACCCATTCCCTGTGGGGTCCTGCTTCGTTTTTCTTTTCCCACGACGACGCAACAGCAATTATATAATTAGCCTGTCTATAGGCGAAGGCTGTCTCATCTGCTTCTATATCTCGGACGGCTCCTCCCAGCGAATATACCCGTATAGAAGAATTTTGGACGGAAGGTGCTATATCTATGATATCAATGAGTCCCTCTAATTCCTCTTGCGAGAAATGCCTCTGGACAAATCTTCCTGCCACCTGGAACGCTTCCCGCTTCGGATAGATTGCCGCAATTCTTTTTACGGCGTCAATGAACGGGATATATTTAATATTTTCAAAAGTTAAACCTGGTATATCCAGTAGCGGCTGCAAAAGTTGTCTAGCCTCTTCCCACGTCCCGTAAAAAAACGCATTCACCCACGCTCCCAACTTATATATTCCGCCGAATAAGCTTAGACGACGATCCAGATGAGGCAACCAGTCCTGCCATACCTGTAGAAATTTCTTTCTGGCCGCCTTATTATCATCCCATCTAAGCTGAATTAAGGTTATTTTGTCTACTTTTTTTTTCAACTGAAATTCGTATTCAGTTACAACACCAAAATTGCCGCCACCTGCTCCTTTTAAAGCCCAAAACAACTCTGAATTGCAATCGTTATCTGCAGTTAACTGCCTTCCCTCAAAATCGATCATGGTTGCCTTTAAAAGACTATCCGCTGTCAAACCTAAGTAGCGGGTGGATAACCCTATACCACCGCCCAAAACCAGCCCGGATATTGCTACCGTTGGACATGTTCCACCGGGAAAAGTAAATCCGTATTTATATAGATACTCATATAGCGGCAATAATCTCGCACCCGCCTGTACCGCTACAGTGTCTTCACACGTATTTACTTGCATTTTATTCAGGGGGGAAGTGTCTATAACCAATTTGCATGTGCCAGTTGAGTATCCCTCATAGTCATGGCCGCCAGACCGAACCCGCAGTTCTATCCCTTGTTCTCTTGACCAAAGTATCGCATTCGCTACGTCGCGGGAATCAAAACAATACACGATAATGGAAGGATATTTGTTTATCGCTATATTGTACTCTTGCCTGGCTTGCTCATATTCGGGGTCACCTGGTACTACGATCTTCCCAGTTAGCCCTTTACATTTCAAATTATTCACCTACCTGATTGCTTTTTATGTATACTATGTTAATTAGCTACTTTGTTGCTACATATAACCCTCCAGCTAGACATAAAAAAAATGGAAATAACCCATATCGAGTTAATCTCCATTTTTATATAAAGTATTCTGTTAACGCTTATATATAACCAATCCCGCACCGCTAGACCCGCTACGTTTCAAGGATGATAGTTTTCCCTGTATCGGGTCAAACGGCGAAGTTTAGTGCAGTATCTATCGATTACTTACTCAACTTTCGCAGCACAAATTTGGCAGGTAAGCCTTGATATAGCTGGGTAGTCCTGCAAACCAGTGCTGTAGTTGACTTTTGATTAGCTTCACGACTGATTTCTTTACCTTTTTTGAAACATCATTCAATATCTCAAGC
>NZ_DATMYD010000092.1:0-28272 GCF_035561155.1 Sporomusa sp.
GATAAGGTAGAAGACAAGTTATAAAGGTTTCCTAAATGGTAAAAGACGACCCTCACCCCAAAATTGGGAACAAGGGTCGTCTTCTGTTTCGTACTTTTTAAGCTTTGCTCCGTCAAAACCACAAGTTCTTCAGTGGCCTCCATATTAGCAGGAGCATTTTCTTCACGCTTTTTGATAATCTGATTCTTTTGTTATAAAGTTTACTCTTTTCTATTGTTATAATCCCTGTCATTAAAATAGTTTAACCAGGAAGAAGTTCGGTGCAGTTCCCAATTGCAGGGCGGCATATACTTAGACTTCATACGTTCTTCTTTGCCGCGCCCCTTAAAACCTTCGTACATTTTTACGTAAATGCACTTTTGTTTACCGGGATAGACCTCACACCACCCGTCGCGGCTACCACCGCAAGCCCCATTACGTTGTTGCTTGGGGCATTGGGACATCGGGCAGATAAAGCCGAGTTCATGCATGGCACAATCTCCGCAAAACCGACACTCATTAGTCATTGTCTTGGTGGTGTATTCGGCAAGAGTGAATGGCTGTTTCAGCCAAGACTTATCAATAAATTTAGCTATTGCTTTATTCATTGGGTAAAGGGGAGCCTTTTGGTCAAATGCCACCTCATGCACCACGTCCATCATCGACTGTTTCAGTGAAGCATTAGCCGAACCCGTTTGGCTGCGGTCGACAGGCTGACAGGTATTAAGTCCAGTTGCTGAATCCTTTTCAAAGAAATAGAAGCCCCCATCCTGGGGATGGTCAAATTCGTCTGCCGCAATTTCCTGCCAGTTCGCGCTTAGCTCCTCACCTTTTTCCATAATATATTGCACATCGGTGTAGCCAAGGCCATGACCGCCAATATTGACACCATTATATTTCAGGCCCTTGAGTACTGCATACAGCTTGGCGGCCCGTAGTAATTGCAGCTCTTTTTTGTTAGTTTGAGTTGATTCCGCCTCCAGTCTGGCCACCAGTGAGTCAGTAACCACACAGCCGGGAATCAGGTTCTTATTCATCAGTTTAGCCACCGGCAATGACAGCACAAAGATATTTCCGATCAACGGTACGGTCAGATTGTTACTGTCAGCATATTTTTTTAGCTCATCAAACTTGCGGGCATCATAGCCTAACTGAGTGACAATAAACTTTGCACCGTTGGCAATTTTTTTATGCAGTTTATAATATTGAGCCATAGTCTCGGCTTCAGTTGATTTAAACGGTGAAACAACTGCTCCGGCAAAAAAATTAGTAGCAGGCAGCTTAGTGTAGGCGCCTTCATTCATTTTGGTTATCATCCGGAGAGCATGAACCGCATCAAGATCAAAAACCGGCTTGGCACTACCGGCATAACCTTCGCCCGGATAGTCACCAGTCATAACAAGCAAATTTTGAATATCGGCTCTGCCCAAGGCGTATAACTCGCTCTCCAGAGCATTCCTGTTTTTATCTTTAGTCGTAAAATGAACAAGCGGGTCAATACCCAGCCGTTTGGCTTCAACAGCCATCGAATAGGCCAAGATAGCCGATTTACCACCAGGATTGTCAGTGATTGTAATGGCGTTTATTTTAGGGTCCTTAGCTGCCAGTTCAGCCATTTGCACAAGATGCTCCTGCGCCTTTTCCCGCGCGCCTCGCCCTGGAACCAATTCCCAGGTTATTGACAGTTGCGTCGGGTCAGCCAGTGCTTCACTAAAAGAAAGTTTGGTTGTCATGATATTGTCACCCCTTGCCGCGTGTTGTCTTGCTTTTTTTATAGCTTTTTAGAGTATTCTCATTAGTAGTGATTTTAACTATAAATGCGAAAAAACACAACCCCCACGCTAACTACGGGATAAAGTTTAAGGAATCCTTCACCATTTCTGTCTTGGGTGTATCAGATTCCAACATGATTTTGAGAATCTCTGTATCGGTCGCCCGCATCCCCTTAAATGCTATGCGCCCCACAGCAGCGATAGTTTCTTCCACATCGGCTTTTACAATACCGTTACCTGGCTGATAATGCTTGCCTTTCATGGCCAGCACGTGAGACATGTAGGCGGCATCCAGGCAAGAAGCTATTTTGGCGGCACATGAAGGTTTTGCGCCGTCGCAGACAATCCCCGGAACATTAGCCAGAGTGTTGCTTATCGTTTGATTGATTTGTTCAAGAGTACCGCCTTCGAGGTAGGTAATTGCGGCACCACTGGAACAAGACGCGCTGACAGCGCCACAAAAAGCAGATAAGCGACCAATCAACGTTTTCTGGTGAATTGTCAGTAGGTTGGAAAATAACAACCCTCGATACAATTTTTCTTCAGGCAGGTTTCGCTCTCTAGCATAAACGATAACAGGGATAGAAGTAGCAATACCTTGATTGCCGCTGCCGGAGTTGGTGACCACAGGCAACCCGCAGCCGCTCATCCTGGCTTCGGAAGCGGCTGCGGTATATGCTTTAATCTTAGTCCGTACCGGCTCATCATGCCCAATTTCAAGTAATGTTCGACCGATATTTATCCCATAATCACCTTGCAAACCTTCCTCGGCAATACAAATATTATAGTCAATTTGTTGTGCGATGAGATCGTGAACTCTTTCCAGGGGTACAGTATTAGCAAATGAATAAATGCCTTCCACCGTAAGGATGCTGCGATCAGTTATAGTCCCTAAATAGTTGTCATTGTCGGCATCATTTTGATAAACCACTTGGCCATTTTTTTCGATTTTACATATGTTGATATGGGTGTGTTTAATCTCCACCGTCACATATTCATCCTTTGCCATTAAGCACAACAAAAGATGAAGGTTGATATCTGTTGAGAGTAACCGTACTTCAGAGAAATTACTGTCTAGCAGCTTTTTGACAGTAATAATATGCTCCGGAGTCATTTCGGATAGGACTTCAAGTTGATTATCCGGGTTGCCACCAACCAGACCCGCCAGCAGACTGGCTCGAATCCCCGTTAGACCTCCGGTGTTAGGAACGGCAACACTTTTCACATTTTTAACGATATTACCACTGCATTCCAGTACTGCTTTTTCCGGAAAGCACCCCAATACTTCTCTGGCCTTGGCTGCTGCATAGGCAATAGCGATGGGTTCGGTACACCCTAGTGCCGGTACCAATTCTTCCTTCAATATCTCTATATAACTATTGATTATTTTCGTATCCATCTAACTTCTTTTACCTCCAACTAATTTATTTCTGTATCCTACCGCTCTATGTCTGACCGATAAGCCTTAGAAATGCTCCAATTAGTCATAATCATATGCAAAAATCACGCCAACTCTTTAGAAGATAACCGCTCTTAGCATATTTAGTTAATCAAAAGTGCCTTATATTTGCAACAATGAGTAAAAAACCCAGCTTTGCTGTTGTAAAGATACAGCATAAGCCGGGTTTTCTTAAATTTTTATGTTTTACGGAAGATGCTTTACGGCAAAAATCCTTTTAATGGAATTCTATTGATTGCAGCATACCTTCTGACAGATAACGTTTCGCAAAGTTAAGAATAAAATAATTAGAAAACGTCATTAAGTTATATAAAATAGGCGTTTGCAATCTCGCGAAATCATTCTCACTTTTGAGAAATTAAGTATTAAGGCTATTGAAGTTGATATTTCTCCAGTTTCCTATATAAAGTTGCCAAACTAATCTTAAGCTGTTTTGCCACTTGCTTTTTATCCGCCAAGGTTGCACCAGGTGGGATATGAGTTCTAAGCAGCTGCTTTTCATACTCAGCCAATTGTTGCTCAAGACTGATTTCTGCTCCGCTTTGCCCTTCATTCGCCATTAGATTAGACGGAAGCTCCTGCAGAGTAAGAACGTCTTCCTTCGCAATATTTACTAGATACTCGATCACATGTTCCAATTGTCTTACATTGCCTGGCCAATGATAATTCATAAGCCAGCGCCGGAGTGGTTCATCTATTTTTAGCGTTCCTTTTTGTAGCGTTTTCATAAACTTGTCTAAGAAATAGTCTATATAAAGAGGTATATCTATTGATCGAAAGCGCAGTGGCGGAATAGTCAACGGAATAACATTTAGGCGATAATACAAGTCTTCACGGAACTTGCCTTCACGCACCATCTTTTCCAGATCCCTGTTGGTGGCAGCAATAATCCGCGTATCTACAGGCAATGAATGTATCCCGGCAATGCGTTCTATCGAACGTTCCTGAATGGCTCGCAGTAACTTTGGCTGCAATGCCAAGGGAAGGTCACCTATCTCATCCAAAAATATTGTACCTTTGTTCGCAAGTTCAAATTTCCCTTTTTTACCGGCTTTATTAGCACCTGTGAATGCACCCGCTTCATAACCAAATAGTTCACTTTCCAGCAAATTCTCCGGTATAGAGGGGCAATTCACCACCACAAACGGTTGATTTTTACGCCCGCTTTCCTCATGAATAGCCTTGGCCAATAGCTCCTTGCCAGTACCGCTTTCTCCCTGTATTAGAATCGTCGAGTTGCTTATCGCCACTTGTTGAGCTTTTTGTAATAGCTGGATAAAATTTTTGTCACGCCCAATCATGTTGCCGAAAGCATATGTCTGGTTTACCGTCTCCAATACTTCTTGAACCTGATTTTGCAGGCGCCATTGGTCGTCTAGCATAATCAATTTGCTTTCCAGCAGACTGCTCATATGACTGAGAAAGGTAAGAAATTTTGCCGAATTGCGTACCAGGCGTTCTTTCTGTTCGGCAGTAAAGGCAATAACGCCAATAACCCCGACAGTCTGACCTTGCTTACTAATCGGGAAGCCCATCGTAGCCAGTTCCTGGCAGCAAACAGAGGTATCACAATTTTGGCAGGCGCTTTTGCTAACGATGTCGTGAATAAAGCCTGGTTTACCGCTTGCAAGCACCTGCCTGAAAAACGATCCGCAGGGTATCGGTCTGCCGATGCTTTCGGCATGAGGACCTGTACCGCCTATTCTGATGCATTCTTCGTCAATGATTGTTACATACAATTCCAGGACATCAGTTATTGTTTCCGCGTATTCCTGCACAAAAGGCTGAATGTGCGCAATGTTGGAGATTGCTTTCTTCATAAAATATTCCACCTTCAGGATTATTGCTGATTTTAGAAATAACTACAGCCCTTTGACTTTATTCCTTCTAATCTTATCATACGAAGTATGTTGCAGCAATAAACGGCACAAACCAATATTGTCAAAGGTTTGTGCCGCCTTAATCATTTTTTACCGGGATTTTTTAGTAGCATATCTCACTTTACGGCATTGTCACTTAGTTGGCATAATAATTCATTAGACAACCAGCCAAAATAATCTCTTTATCCTCTTTAGAGAGAGTTTCCAATTTCAATTCAAGCATCATTGTCCCCTTCGCCCCGACGACAACGGATTGAACCTTTTCCTCACCATTTATTATAGCTTGACGTATTCCCGGTATATATAGATGATCATCAACAGCAAGTTTATCTTGATCTCCGGTAGCAATAGTAAAAGGAATCATTCCCCAGTTAGTCAGATTGCTACGATAACGCTTTGTCGCATATTCGATTGCAATATTAGCATCTCCCCCTAATACTCTCTGACACGAAGCTGCCTGCTCCCGCGCAGAGCCGTCGCCGGGCTTAATTGCAAAAATTACGCTGCCTACCCCTGTGTCCTTAATTAACTGTTGCAATTGATTAAAATCTTGTATTTTATCTTTTAGCACCGGACGAAAAAATTCTTCCAATTCTTGCACAAATACTCCATTGGATAGTGTTTGCCGCTTAAGCTCAAGTGCCTGAACCGCCTTAGCCCGGCTAACATACCCGGGGTCTTTTCGGGAAAGGGTAAACTCCGCAAGTTTCAGAGGGTTGGAACGATATGATGAAGCTTCACCCGAGGGGATCAGTTCATCAGTCGTGGTGACGGGATCATGGATTACTGACGCAACTTTTAGAAGCAGATTTTGGGGAAGCGCACGAATCGCAGGCCAAGGCGTAATGTTGGGTCCAAATATTATTTCCTCCTTTGGTTGAGCCTTGCCAAACCCTTGATAAACCCGATTATCATAGATTTGCTTATTAAATTGATACGAAGGAATCTCTGTCGGGAAATCTATTTCAGTTGCCGGAGTTAGTATGCCTCCATTCAAGGCAGTGGCAGCGATTGAACGGGCATCCATTAAAGCGACTGACGCAATCTGGCCATCAACCGGCCGGGAACCTTCCCGGTTGGGGAAATTACGTGTGGTATGACGAATGCTAAGACCGTTATTAGCCGGCACGTCACCAGCCCCGAAGCATGGCCCGCAAAAAGCGGACCTTATAACAGCACCGGCAATCATTAGTTTTTCCATAGAGCCATTATTAATTAATTCAACATTTACCGGCTGACTCGCAGGATAAATACTTAACGCAAACTGATCCGTACCAATCGATTTCCCGTCTAAAGTCTGTGCCATCGCTGCGATATTCTCAAAAGTGCCACCCGCACAACCCGCAACGATTCCCTGGTCTACCTTTACTCGCCCATTAACCACTTTATTACTGAGACGAAACTCTAGATTAGGGTTTTCCAACTGCTTTTTTCCTGTAATTTCAATTTCATGAAGAATTTCAACAGCGTGTTGATTAAGTTCAGAAATAGACCAAACATTACTGGGATGAAACGGCAGCGCAATCATAGGCTCAATCCGGCCTAAATCGACTTTTATCAGCCCATCATAATAGCTTACCTCTCCAGGTTCCAACTTACGATACGCATCCGGTCGACCGTGAATTCTGTAAAAATCCTGAACTTTTTTATCGGTACACCAAATTGAGGATAAGCACGCTGTCTCGGTTGTCATAACATCAATTCCGTTTCTAAAATCAACAGAAAGGTCTCCGACACCTGGCCCAACAAACTCTAATACTTTGTTTTTTACAAATCCGTCTTTAAAAACAGCACCGATTATCGCCAATGCCACGTCTTGTGGTCCAACTCCGGGTATGGGCCGGCCATCTAAGTAAACCGCCACAACTTCGGGATAATCCATATCATATGTCTTATTGAGAAGTTGTTTTGCAAGTTCAGGGCCACCTTCGCCAATTGCCATCGTTCCTAAAGCTCCATAGCGGGTATGGCTGTCTGACCCAAGAATCATCTTGCCACAACCAGCCATCATTTCCCTCATATACTGGTGAATAACCGCCTGATGAGCAGGAACAAAAATCCCTCCATATTTGCGAGCCGCTGAAAAACCATAAACATGATCATCCTCGTTAATCGTTCCACCTACGGCACATAGACTGTTATGGCAATTGGTAAGAACATAGGGTACGGGAAACTCTTTCAGTCCACTGGCAGAAGCTGTCTGGATGATACCGACATATGTAATATCATGGGAAGCTAAAGAATCAAAACGCAGCTTGAGTTTGCGCCAATCCCCCGACATATTGTGGGCAGTCATAATTTGATACGCGATGGTATTAACACGTGCATTTTCCTGGGTAATACTGCATTCCAATAAAGGGGCAAGATCCGCACTCAGCAGCCGATTATTGATTTCATGCTGACTCAGTTGATCTGCAGTCTCCAGAATCAGTCGGCCTTTTAAAAGATAGACCCCTTTTCCTACTAATTCAACCATGATAGTTCCTCGCCTTTCCTTATTTCAAGTTTGCGATAATGGCTGCCGCCATGTCTGAAGTGGTCGCTTTTCCGCCTAAATCAGGAGTCTGGACTTCGCCATCGGCCAGCACCTTTTCCAGAGCCGCCCTGATTCGATTCGCTACCACCTTTTCACCCAAATAATCCAGCATCATCCCCCCGGACATTAGCATCGCGGCGGGATTAGCGATATTCCTACCGGCGATATCGGGTGCCGTACCGTGTACAGCTTCAAAAATAGCACATTCTGTTCCGATATTGGCACCAGGCACAACCCCCAGTCCCCCTACCAACCCGGCGCACAAGTCGGAGATAATGTCGCCATACAGATTAGGGGCAAGCAACACATCATATTTTTGGGGTTGAATCACTAGCTGCATACAGAGGTTGTCGATGATGACCTCATCATAATGTATATCCGGAAACTTCTTTGCCACTTCCCGCGCACAGCTCAAAAACAAGCCATCGGTTAGCTTCATAATATTAGCCTTGTGAACAGCAGTCACTTTCTTACGACCGTGAGCGGTGGCATATTCAAAAGCGGCTTGAGCGATACGCCGGGAAGCGTCCTCAGTAATTATCTTCAGGCCAGCAGCGGCATAGCTTCCCATCCGGTGTTCAGCACCGCTGTAGAGATCTTCAGTGTTTTCCCGAAAGACCACGAGATCTACCCCTTCCGGGTAACGTGTCTTAATGCCGGGCAAGGACTTTACCGGCCGCAAGTTACAATACAGATCGAACGTCTTCCTGAGCGAAACATTGATACTGCGATATCCCTCTCCCACCTGAGTAGTAAGTGGACCTTTCAGCGCCACCTTGTTGCGGCGGATACTAGCTAGTGTTTGTTCGGGTAACGGGTCATTGAATTGGACGATTCCCGCCTGACCGGCATAGCATATTTCCCAAGTGACCGGCGCTCCGGCCGCAGCAAAAACATTCTGCACGGCCTCCGATATTTCTGGTCCGATACCATCGCCGGGGATTAACGTTACTTTATACATACTGCTTCCTCTCCTTGTCAATAAAGTTTTAACACGCCACCGGTCGGGATAGCGTTCCATTCCAGAGGCAGTCATCAGGGTCATATAGTATTTACCTTTTCATACAAGTACTCATTGTATAAGTGATTGAGTTCCTTATCCATCAGAGTCCGCTTAAGGTCGACTGCCAAGGCTCGTACCCTGACCAGCAGTTCTCCGGCAACTGCTTCGTCAAGCTCAATACCGAATTCCTTAAACTTATTGATGATAGACGCTGAGCCGGAATGCTTGCCAATGACGATCTGGCGCTCCAGGCCAACTTCCTCCGGATCGAAGACTTCGTAGGTCCGGGGGTTCTTGAGTGCCCCGTCGGCATGGATACCAGATTCGTGTGCGAACATATTGGAACCCACTACCGCTTTCCAGGATGGTAGTATCCGACCAGACGCCCGGGCGACATATTCACAGGTCTCTTTTAGTTTCCCGGTATCGTAAGGTATCGCGTTATTGCAAACATATTTCAGTGCCATTACTACCTCTTCCAATGCGGCGTTCCCAGCCCGCTCTCCCAAGCCGTTTACCGTTACACCAAGAAATCTGGCGCCAGCCTGCATCCCCGCTACCGTGTTGGCTGTGGCCATCCCGAAATCGTTATGGGTATGCATCTCAATTTCAACATCCGACACCTGACGCAGGCGTTGAATACGCTGAAAGGTGGATAACGGATCTAGAATTCCGATGGTATCGCAATAGCGCAATCGGTTGGCTCCTGCTTGTTTGGCTGCGCGGACAAACTCCAGTAAAAAATTCTCATCACTGCGGGAGGCATCTTCGGCGTTCACCGAAATGTATAATCCATGACTCTTGGCGTACTCCGCCGCCTTGACCATATTTTCCAGCACTCTCTCCCGTGTAGTCCCCAGTTTATACTTGATATGGATATCAGATGTGGATATGGAGATAGCCACCGCGTCAACGCCGCAGTCTATCGATGCTTTGATATCATTGATATTAGCCCGGTTCCATCCCATTATACTAGCCTTCAGTCCAAGCTTAGTAATGGCCTTAATGCTTTCCGCTTCATCACCGCCCATGATAGGAGTGCCGGCTTCAATCTGATCTACACCAATCTCGTCTAGCAACTTTGCGATATACACCTTTTCCTTTTTGGAAAATACTACTCCAGCCGTTTGCTCCCCATCCCGCAAGGTGGTATCAATGATATATACACCCTTCTTCTGGGTGAGGCGATTGAACCCCGTGCTGATATTCAGAAAAACTCCTCCTTATCCTTTGAATTTTTATTTTTATGTAAGCGATGTCATATTTCTGAGTAGATAATACCGGTTGGTGCGCTTTTTGCTTTTACTGCTATCTCCCTGCAGTATTTAGACCCAACTCCAACAAAACGGTGCACGGATCAACCCGAGTAACTTCGGTAAATCCGAGAGAACTAAACAGATGCTCCGTTTCCAGGTTAGCATTGATAAGATATCGATAACGCCCACGCTGCCCGGCTTCTTTGATCAGATTGCTGACGACCTTGGCGGCCAACCCCTCACCTTGAAAAGCCGGATCAACAGCTATACTGCATAATTTTTCACCAGCCAGAGACCCAGTGGCAATAATCCGTCCTTCTCGGCATACAGCCATGGTATATTCCACCGCCACATCAAGCAACAGCCCGAACTGAGCAAGAAATTCCCTAACCACAGCTACCTCTTTTTCTTTTTGAAGATTGATCTCCCGTTCTTCAAAGACTCCACAATACATACATTCTTTTCACCTCTTTACCCTTAATGACCGGACATATCGCGCAACAATATTGTTTAATATAATTGTTAAACAATATTGTTATATATACTAATTTAAACTGTAGTTTAGCATATGTCAATATCTAGAAATGCCTCTATTTAATACACATAATTTTAAAATAATTCACTATTTGTCCGATGACTAACCCGCTCTAAGACTCCTGTCCTCTATAGGTGGAGTTAAGGCGGCTTCCCTGGAAGTTGGTCGACTAAACTTCAGATGGGGTTAAAACCCACCGATAAGGTACAATAAATTTCGCAAATTGAATTAAGACAAAAAAGAGGACAAGTTTGCAGTCCGAAAGGTAAAATGAAGTCACCACAACACCATTTACCGAAAGGAGAACTGCAAACATGTCCAAGAAAATTATACAGTTGAATGAGGAAATCATCAAGGGAGAACTGAAAGAACTGGTACGCAGCAGCGTGGAAGAAACGCTAAATAATCTATTGGATCAGGAAGCCAAAGACCTGACTAAAGCGGCTAAATACGAGCGTACTGAGTCTCGACAAGGCTATCGTTCCGGTCACTACGACAGAAGTCTGACAACCACGTCCGGAAATGTAACCCTTAAAGTTCCTAAGCTTAAAGGGATTCCCTTTGAAACCGCCATCATTGAGCGGTACCGCCGCCGGGAAAGCTCCGTAGAGGAAGCTCTGATTGAAATGTATCTGGCCGGAGTATCCGTCCGGCGAGTGGAGGATATTACAGAAGCCTTGTGGGGAACCAAGGTATCTCCGTCGACTATCAGCGAGTTAAATAAGAAAGCCTATGTCCATATAGAAGAATGGAGAAACCGCCCCTTACAGGGCCAAAATATCCCTATATCTATGTGGATGGAATTTATCTGCGCCGCAATTGGGGCGGTGAATATGAACATGTGAGTGTTCTTGTGGCAATCGCAGTCAATGAAGATGGTTACCGTGAGGTTCTGGGCGCTGCAGAGGGCATGAAAGAGGATAAGGCCAGTTGGACAGAGTTCTTCAAATGGCTAAAAAACCGTGGTTTATCTGGCGTGAATCTGGTTATAGGAGACAAATGCCTGGGTATGTTGGAGTCGGTATATGACGTGTTTCCTGAAGCCAAATACCAGCGTTGCACCGTCCACTTCTATCGAAATGTATTTTCAGTAGTACCACGATCAAAAATCAAAATAGTAGCTAAAATGCTCAAAGCAATTCATGCCCAGGAAAGCAAATCTGCTGCCAAAGAAAAGGCCAAACAGGTTGCTCAATCACTGAGAGAAATGAAGCTTAAAGAAGCTGCCACTAAGATAGAAAATAGCATTGATGAAACGCTCACTTACACAGACTTTCCTTATGAGCATTGGACAAGAATTCGTACAAACAATGTGATTGAACGCTTGAACCGAGAAATCAGGCGCCGGACAAGAGTAGTCGGCACGTTTCCTGACGGCCAATCTGCCCTCATGTTGGTCTGCGCACGACTTCGTCACGTTGCCGGAACCCAGTGGGGCAGTAAAAAGTATATGAATATGAAACACTTAGAAACTACCGGCCTTGAGTCGGATTTTAGTGCTGACTGACTTTATTTACTGTCGGACTGCAAACCAATTTGCGAAATAATCTTGACGGTACCAACCCACCTGAAGCTAAGTCTCTTTTTATACCCTATATATAAAAAAAAGCTGCTTCTCATATGAGATAGCAGCAGTCTCCTTAAGGCTTTCCTCAAAAAAGCGGTGTCGCCAGGAAGGATATTGTATATAGTTTTTGTCATCGGAATAAATGGTAATTTTGGGAAATAGTTCGTCGTATATTAAATACATGATTTTTTACGGCTTCTTCCGCTTCCATTTCATTATGCGCCTTTAACGCTTCGTAAATTTTTATATGTTCTTTATAGGACTCTTGTACTCTTCCTTGGACTAAAATGATGCGAAATTGAAATCTTTTTAATTGGGTTTTAATCATATCAAGAAGTTCAACCGCTTGACTATTCTTGGTTGCTGTGTAGATTACGTTATGAAAATCTTTATTTAAGTCTGCATACTCATCATATTTTTTCTCCTCAAGCCGGATAGCCATTTCTTGTAAAATAATATTCAATTTTTCCAGTTCAGTCATACCGATATCTTTAGCAATTGATTTGGCTACTAGCCCCTCTAGAACCGCACGTATATCTAAATAATTCATGACCTCTTCTAAAGAAAACGACTTAATACTGGCGCCTTTATTTTCCTCTATAGTAACAAGCTTTTCCTGCTCTAATTTTAGAAGAGCTTTTTTTATTGTATTTCTGCTGACCCCAATTGCTTCTGCAAGTTGAGCCTCAGTTAACTTTTGATATGGCATATAGGAGCCATCTATTATTTTTTGTTTAATATAATGATAAGCAGCTTCCGTTTGCTTACTCATGTTATACCCCTTTATCAGTTTTTGTGTATCTCATGCTAAGACACAATTGTTCAACAATTATTTTAACATAAATATAGAGAAAAACAAGGAAAAACAAGGGGACAGGTACATCGCTTCAGGTTATCTGAAACAAGGTACCTGTCCCCTATCTCTTAATCTATATTATTTTTAAAATGCAAGCACCTTTTTATATGGTATTTTTTTCAGCTTGCATGAGTTGCCGAATATAGGCAATCTGCAGTACAGCCGGTATCGTTTTCCGATAAGCCGGTCCGGCTAAGTTCACAATAAAAACAATAGTTCCTACTACAATTCCCAAGACCCCAAACAGTGTTTCAGCCACCAGGCCGCTGATTGCTTCACCCGCTGCCAAACCGGCAGTATCTACAGCCGCCGCTACAGCAACCATTCTGGCAATATTTAAAACCACCAGGTAGCTTATAGTCGGCAAAAATTCAACCATTGTTCCCTCTATTAATAGCTTGCTGACGTATTCCGCATCCGCTCCCTGACTCTCAAGCAGGTGTCGAACCGGTTCCCTCTCTTCATTAGACATTTTGACCCAAGCTTGCTGAAAGACTTTTAAAAAAATAGCCTTTTCCAGCTTCTCTTCATCATCGTCTTTTTTCCATTCGATTTTTAATTTGCCGGCCACATCCCTGACAATTTCGAGGTAATGCGCCTGATGCCCCGTCAGCAAACGGACAATATCGTTACTCCCGCTTCGCCGAAGCTCGCGAATCAGCCTGTCCGGATCCGGCAAATCGCAGTTCTTGTCGGACGAGTATTCACATAGGAATGTCAGACTTTCTTGAGGTGCATGCTGCAAAAGTTCCTGAAGTTTCCGGGTGGATTGCTCCAATAAGGTATGGCTATCCATTGTTAATCCTCTCCTTCGGGCGTATCACTTCTATCATATTGAACCGGCTCTTTTTCTGAGACCCCTCTTTTCCGGCGGAGCCAAATAATACCGCCGTACACCAAGGCAACCCCTAAAACGATAACAGTCAGGCGGGTCAAATTCTGTTCATAATTTACGACGTCATGCCCAACGACAACTTCCAGGGCAGTGGAGGGGAGCTTCCCGATAAAGTTGGCAAGAGTATAGTCTTTTACGCTAATGCTGCTTACAGCGCCAAGAGCGGTAATAATCCCGGAAGGAAAATACGGCAGCGTGCGAGCAAACAGCATCATTTGAAATCCGTTTCGGCCGCTGAATTCATCCACTTTTTTTAGGTACGGACTGCGTTCAATTAGTTTTTGAGCTTGGTCCCGCAGCAAACTGCGCATCAGGAGAAAACTAATTATCACGCCAATACATTCGGCGAGCCAGGAGATAATAATGCCAGGGATAATGCCAAATAAGATACCGTTAGCCGTTGAGATAAAAATAGAGGGCAAAAAACCCACGGCATTAATGAGGATATCAATAACCATACTAATTAGCATGGCCCAGATACCGTAGGAGCGGAGTATCTCGGTCAAAGCATTTACATCACCGCTAATTGTTAACGCCCATAGCTTCGGTAACAAAGCAGGGTCATACAAATGGATGGCTCCAAAGCTCATTACCAGCAATAAGACTGCCATAAGCTTTATTCGTAACTCAGTTTTGGTTTCGTCCGGATTTCGCAATGACAATTACCTCTCGGTCTGCCGCCAGCAAAGTGTATTTTGTATTTCATTCTAATGTTATTGTACACTCTACGGGACTATTTGAAAACTCCAAAATGGTTATGTCTATCTTTTCTGTCATAATACCGGCAGAGAGAAATTAGGGTTACAGTTAAACGGCTGGGGTCAACCTCGGGGTCAGGCTTGCGTTATTGCATTAATTATTTCCAATAACGCAAGCCTGAACATCCCGCTTGATTTGTCAAGTGATTTTCATCTGGTGCAGAGCTATATAAGTAAAATTATGGAAGATAGGTAGTTAAAATGATATCCCGTTCTCCCTAGTTACCATAAATTATGTAGCGGGAGATTGTTTTTTCTCTTTGTATAGATGGTTGCTTTTCACCATGCTCCAAAAGACACGGGTGATGTGTCTACCTAGCGAACGTAAGGCCTGGTTGTGCTTTTTTCCTTCTGCCCGCTTCTTTTCATAATACGCTTTTGATTCGGCTACTTTGCGGATGTGATGCCCCATGCCCACCATCATGGCTGCCTTTGCCCTCTTGTTGACTTGTTGCGGCGATTTGCTTCCCTTATGCTTGCCGGAACTATTGTCAAGCGGAGCCATCCCTAAATAGATGGCTAGGCTGGCTTCTGACGTAAATCGTGTCATCGTCCCTATTTCGCCACTGACCTCCGCGGCGCTGATTGTTCCGAAACCTGGAATGCTGTTGAGGAGTCTTGCCAGCGAAGATTGCTTAACCAGAGCCTCCAGTTGGGCCTCCAGCTCATCAATTGCTTCCTTTAGCTGCAGCAAGCGCTTGGCGTCTTCTACAATCATCGGTCCCACCCAGGCAATTTCCGCCCCAAAGACGGCGCTGGATTGCCACCGTGTCAAAGTCGCCGCTTTTGTCGCGCCTATGCCGGGAATGCCTCGGATGGTGGCTGGCTTCAATCTTGCTAGCTGGCGTATAAAAAACAAGGGGACATAAAAAACAAGGGGACAGGTACATCGTTTCAGGTTATCTGAAACAAGGTACCTGTCCCCTATCTCTTATTGTATCCCATTCTAGAATACAATTGCTCAACAAATTATTTTACCATAAATATATACCGTCTTTTAAAATATGTCAATTTTTGCAAAACCCACCCCTAATTCATTCGAAGAAAAGTTAACACGAATCCTTATGTTCTGGAAAACAATTCTCTGCACCCCACGTAGCCATGAGTTCCAAGATCGGAATCAGGGTTTTGCCTTTTTCGGTTAAAGAATATTCTACCTTGGGAGGTGAAACTGTATATGACATAGGACAAACTAAAGGATCGATAGGGCCATTTTTCATAGAATCACTCTCCTTTTGCTTAGTATCTCACAATAAAGTGCGTACTTCAATTATAGCAACATCCTTATTATAATCGTTATAACAACCTCTGTAATTAATAAATCAAAGGAGTGATTTTGTGGTCAACAATAATCAGTATTTACGATAGAGGCTGCACAAAAGTATCTGGCGATTGTGTAATAAAGGTTCCGTAATGATGGAAAGATATCTTATACCGCGAATATTGGAATCCCGTTCGCGCACTTCAGGCCTTTCAACATAAGGAATAAAGAGGTTACGCTCAAGGAAATTTCGAGGTACTGGCAGAATTACTGGTTGCACCTGGTATGAAAGGCCCCCATAGTGTAGCTAACAATGAACAATTATTGCAGAAGGCTTATGCCATAGGTAAAAAATTGGTCGAAAACAAATCGCCTATTTAAGAACCTTTTGATCGTCAATATAACCATCCCCCCAAAGCTGCAAGAGATCTAATACTGTGAATAATCTAAGCCCAAGGGGAGTTAGACGGTATTCGACGTGTGGAGGTATTTCCGGGTATGACACACGCTCAACAAGTGCATCACTCTCTAACTCACGAAGTTTTTCTGTAAGGACTTTTTCGCTGATGCCAGGCAATTTTCTCTGCAGTTCCAGGAAACGGTAAGATTGGTCATTCAGGTGACAGATAATTACCGCTTTCCATTTACCTTTGATCAGACTTACAGCATAATCCAGACTACAGATATAATTCTGATTGTTAATAGTAAGCATATAGGCATTCCTTTCTTGTAAGGCGCATCCTTCCTCTCCTTACCTTGAGGTAAGTGTAATTACAGAAAAGTGCGTACTTGTATAGATGTGTTATTTGATATATATTGTGTGCTAAAGAAGAAAAATCCTGTATTGAGATTTGGCAGGATAATTTAGGAGGTTTAGGTATGAAAGTTATCGCCTTTAATGGAAGTCCTCGAGGGAATGGCAATACCCATCATGCACTGAAAGTTGTCGGTGAAGAGTTACTCAAGGAAGGCATAGAATTTGAAGTCATTCATGTTGGCAACAAACCCGTAAGAGGTTGCATTGCCTGTATGGGGTGCGTAAAAAATCAAAATGAACGCTGCGTAATCACCACTGATGAAGTAAATGACTGGATTCAAAAGATGAAAGAAGCCGATGGAATATTATTAGGCTCGCCGGTATTCTATGCTGGCATCGCAGGGACGATGAAATCTTTTTTAGACAGGGCCTTTTTCGTTACATCTGTCAACCAGTCCATGCTACGAAATAAAGTTGGTGCGACAGTAGTGGCAGTAAGACGCTCGGGTGGTGTTTCAACCTTCGATTCTCTAAATCATTATATTATGTATTCCGAAATGGTTATGGCGACCTCAAATTATTGGAATGTAACTCACGGGCTTCAACCTAAAGAAGCTGAAAAAGACGATGAAGGAAACCAAATCATGCGTATCTTAGGAAAAAATATGGCCTGGCTATTAAAAGTACTGGATGCTGGTAAAGCTCATGTAAAACCTGTTCTGCCAGAGGCGAAGACGTTCACAAACTTCGTCAGATAATAAAGAGACACAAAAAATCCGTAGACGAGCGTCTACGGATTTTTTCTATAAGTCACATTCACTGCCAACTCCTGGTTTGATCAGTGATCTAGCGCTTTACTCAAAAACTGCTTAGTTCTGTCACTCTTAGGATTTGCAAAAAATTCCCCAGGCACGGCTTCTTCAACTATAGCTCCGTCATCCATAAATATCACGCGGTTTACGGCTTCACGGGCAAACCCCATCTCATGAGTTACAACTATCATAGTCATACCGTCCTGAGCCAAACGCTTCATAACATCGAGTACTTCAGAATATGGTTTGCTCTGTCCTTTCAATAATCTCGTCTTGGAGCTCTTTAGACAGATTATGAAAATGGTCGCTATAGCCGGCAACCCGTACAATTAGATCCTTATACTCCTCAGGGTTATTTTGGGCTTCGATCAGTGTTTTCCTGTCAATTACGTTGAATTGAATGTGGTGACCATCCAGATTGAAGTAGGTTCGTATTAAGGCGGCCATATTTTCTAATCCCTGTTCACCTGCCACTACCGATGGGGTAAATTTTTGATTCAACAAGGTACCTCCTGTACGAAGGTGATCCATTTTGGCCGCCGATTTGATCACTGCAGTAGGTCCTTTCCGGTCGGCACCTTTCTCTGGGGAAATCCCTTCAGACACAGGTTTCCCGGCTAATCTGCCATTTGCGCTTGCACCCATTACCGAACCGAAATAAACATGACAAGTGGTGGGCAGCATATCGATACGGTACACACCACCTTTCATATTTTTTCTGCCGGTAACCTCGTTGTAGAAAGCGTCAAAAGCTTGAATCATAACCTGGTCAGCGTAATCATCGTCATTACCATATTTAGGTGTCTTATTGTGTACAAAATTATATATATGTTCATATCCGGCAAAGTTCTCGTCAATGGCTTTCAGCAGTTCTCCCATAGTAAACCGTTTGCGGTCATAGACATTGTATTTAATCGCTGTAAGGCAGTCTGTCAGTGTGCCTATCCCCACCCCCTGAATATAGTTGGTGTTATAGCGAGCACCGCCAGCATTGTAATCCATTCCTTTCTGAATGCAATCGCTGGTAATGATCGAGAGGAATGGCACCGGCATTGTAGTTGTGTAAATGCGTTCTATTACGTTGTTTCCTTGTACTTTAATGTCGGTGAAGTAATGGACCTGTTTCTTAAATGCGTCAAAGAGCTCTTCATAGCTGTTATAATCAGTTGCGTAGCCCGTTTTCAAGCCCAGCTGCCTACCGGTATTTTTATCAAAACCATCATTTAAAGTAAGTTCCAATACTTTAGGTAGATTGAAATAGCCTGTCAAAATGTAAGCCTCTTTACCAAAAGCCCCAGTTTCCACACAGCCGCTGGCCCCGCCTTCCCGAGCGTCAGTGATGTCTTTACCGGCTCGCAATAATTCCTGAATGATGGCGTCAGTATTGTAAAATGCCGGTTGACCCCAGCCTTTGCGGGAAACCTCACATGCTTTTTTCAAAAAGTGATTGGGAGTTTTCTTGCTAATTTGGACGTTGGAACTTGGTTGAAGCAATTTCATTTCGTCCATTGTCTCCAGTATCAGATAGGAGACATCGTTAACCCCATCTAAACCATCTGACGTGACCCCGCCAGTATTAAGATTAGCAAAGTCGGTGTAAGTACTGCTTTCTTTCAGTGTGATGCCAACTTTCGGCGGCGCAGGCTGATTGTTAAATTTAACCCATAGACACTGCAATAGTTCCTTGGCCTTGTCTCTGGTGAGCACACCCTTCTCAATTCCTTGTTTATAGAACGGAAAAAGATGTTGGTCAAGCCGGCCCGGGCTTAGAGCATCCCAGGGATTGAGTTCTGTAGTCACACCAATATGGATAAACCAATACATCTGGAGGGCCTGTGCGAAAGTTTCGGGCTTGTGAGCAGGAACAACTTCACAGTTAGTAGCAATCTCAACTAGTTCTTCTTTTCTAGCCTCATTTGTTTCTTGAGCGGCCAAATTCCTGGCATATTCAGCATAGCGCCTGCCGTAAGCAATAATGGCATCACAGCAGATTGCCATTGCTTCCAACTGGACCTTTTTGTCATAAGCCTGCCGGTCGTTGTAGAAATCTAACGAATCAATGGTTTGCGCAATCTCGGTTTTAAAATCGAGGAAACCCTTCCTATAGAATTTTCCGTCGGCAACCGTGTGTCCAGGACCTCTTTGCTCCATAAACTCGGTAAATATGCCACTCTCATAGCATTCTATCCATTCGGGAGTCATGCGTTCAAAAATGAGCTTGCGGAGAGAACGGTTTTGCCAGTAGGGTATAATCTTTTCTGCCTGAATCTTTTTATCTTGGTCGCTTACCCTGAAGTAGATTTTTTCCCGGCGATTCATAACGTCAAGGTCCTCTAGCGTGTGACAGCACAGTTCCGGAAAACTTGGCGCGACTTGCGGTCTTTCGCCCTTTTCACCAACGATTAATTCATCATCATTGATACACAGAGTTTTGTTTTCCATAATGTATTTAAAAGTTAGCGCCCGCAATATTGGGATTTCAACAGTGCCAGCGTATTTTTGATAAGCCTCAGTAACTAATACCGCTCTTTCAAGAGACAATTGGGGTTCGGCAATTACGCTCTGTATTCTTAGTCTATTAATTCTCTCATTCATTCCTTTAGTTTCCATAACTTAACCCCCTATTTTCACGTTAAATTTCGCCTGTTCAAACATAGTCTTAATTTCATTTAACCTTGCATCAGACGGTGGAATCAGGGTCTCCCCCTGGTAGTTCCCGCCTATTTTTTTGTACTTCCCCTTACCAATATCATGATAGGGTAAAAGATTTACCGCTACGAGATTGATACCCTGAACGAACTCGATAATGTCTCTAATATTACGGTCATCAGCATTAATTCCTTCAATCAGCGGTACCCGCAGGTTAATGCGGGCTCCACTTTGAGCAAGTTTTTTTAGGTTTTCCAAAATAATCCCGTTATCTTTCCCTGTATACCGCTGATGCAACGCGGGGTCCATAAGCTTGATATCATACAAAAAGAGCTCCACACTATCCATGATTTTCTCAAAACTGCTAAAAGGCGCATACCCGCAGGTATCGATGACAACTGATATCCCCCGGTCCTTACAGGCCTGAGCTAGTTCTGCCGCAAAATCAATCTGGCTCATAACCTCACCACCCGAAAAAGTAACACCGCCCTTTGATTGTTCATAAAATGGCCGGTCTTTTTCAATCTCGTTTAATAGTTGACTTATGGTATATTCGTCTCCGGCTATTTCTCTTGCGTTATTTATGCAAGCGTCAATGCAGGCTTCGCATAGCTGACAACGGCTGGGATCATGGAATGCAATGCTTTCGTTAACAGAAACAGCACGCTGGAAACATGCCTTTTCGCACCGGCGGCAACCTGTGCATTTTTCCTGGGTCCATAACACCTGTTTTGAAAAGCCTTGACTCTCAGGATTGTGGCACCAGAGACAATGTAACGGGCACCCTTTGAAAAATACCGTAGTCCTTATCCCCGGACCATCATGTACACAGAATTTTTGTATATTGAAGATTAATGCAGTTTTCAATAGAAATCACACTCTATTCTTTAAAGGGATTGGGTGCGCTTGCGACAATTAATCTAACCATTTTATTGGTATAGTTAGCCCAATTATGAACATGGGACGAATTATAGTGGGCTGAATCACCGGGAAAAAGTTCGAACTGCTCATTATTAATAAACAGCGTCAGCGTGCCTTCCAACACATATACAAATTCTTCTCCCTCATGGGCATACTGGGAGATATCCTCATCACAGTTGATCGGCAATAATTCAATTAATCTCGGTAATATTGTCTTTTCCGTCGAATTGTTGGTCAGATGGTAATGGATAAAACGCCCATTAATGATTTGAAACACTTCTTTTTCATAACTCCGCATAATATAATTCCGGTTTCTGGCATGCCCAATGAAGAAGTAAGATAAGTCAACACCTAGTGCCTCAGCAATTTTTGCCAGTGAATCGGTCGCAATCGATGTTAACCCTCTTTCCAACTGAGATAGAAAACCAGTAGAGAGACCGGTGTGCTCGCCTAAATCCTTCAATGTCATCTTCTTAGCTGTTCTGAGTTCTTTAACCTTGCCGCCAATGTCTTTATTCACGCTAACCCCTCATATCTATTTTTAAGTATTATCAAACGTTATCTTAATTTTAATATGCATTACCTAGAAAATCCACATTAAAATTCATTATATCAAAATTATATTCATATTTGTGAAATTAGATGCTTCCTTCTTGTGTTAACGGAAGATAGTATAAGTGAAACAAGGGGACTTCTTAAGTGAAGCAAGGGGACGTTGTTTTTGCTTCTTTACGTAATCTGTGCACTTCTCAGTTTAATTCCCTAGAGAGGCTCGCTGTATGCGGTCCTCTTTTTCTTATATAAATAGCCGTCCCAAAGGACGGCTTAAGAATTGATACTAAAAAACTGATTGGTTTTTGCAAAGCTACTTTGAGAATACCGACTTGACAACTTCTCCTGCAATCCTGGCATAGAGAGCAAAAGTCTCTAAACTTTCCCGCAAATCATCTACCGTATCGGTAATTTCACTTGGAAGTGCACGAACTGCGCTAGCAGTCTGAACGGTCGCTTCCTTTAAACTCACGGTAAGCTCATTGACATTACTGAGCGTTTCCTGGAACAGAGAAACGGTTTCGCTAATGTCACCTTGATGAGCATTCAAAATTCCGTGAACCAGACCGAGCACACATAACGCTCGCCGTAAAACTGCGATTAGATATCCAGCGATGATAACAAGCACTACAAATAGGATAAAAAAAGCCAGATCATATAGTGAGATATACATATTCATCCCCTCTTTCGGCGCAATTAATCAACAGCGGCCGGGCATTCCTGCCCGACCGCCGCCCATTTCCCTGTGGGAACTTATTGTTGGCCTTCCGCCTCCACAGTGGAATTCGTCCTTTCGGCGATTGTTTTCTTCGCCTCTTCAACCTTCTCTTTGGTTTTTTCAACGATTTCTTTAGCTTTCGCAGGCAGTTCTTTAGCAGCTTGGGCAATGTCAGCCCGCGTCTCCTTGCCTGCCTTCGGTGCCAATAATACGCCAGCGGCTGCTCCAACAGTCACACCAATGGCTGCACCAATCGCTGCATTCTGTAAAGTTTTCTTCCGTTCCTTTTGCTTACGTTGTTTTTTTCCTTTTTCGATTATATCCATAATCGACATGCAAACCACCTCCGGTAATTATTGGGTTATTTTTCCTATATTTTTAGTTCTTCGACAAAAACTGGTAAAAAACCTTCTGGATAATATGAATCTAATAATAAATACTGTTGAAAATTTCATTTATTTAATGTGAAATCTATATTTTTTTAAAAACCTATGAAAGCAAATTCAACATTCCTTTGCTTTCACAGGCTTTTTCAGGTCCGCCCTACCCAACCGTAAAGCGTTCATAAAAAAAGCCGTCTCCAAAACGGAGACGGCTTCGACACAACCGAGCTATTTAGCGGGCGGCACTTATAGTTTAGTTGTGTTTAATGCGGTTTGTAACCACTATTAACAGGTTGAATTGCAATCATTATCAAACGAACAGAACAACAGGATAATAATTATGATAATTATTATCCAACTAAAACCTCCACGACCACTAAATCCAAATCCCATAGGGAGGCCTCCTTTGCTATGTGTTGATGGGAAGATAGTATATAGTATGATATATCAATTGGTTTGGCGACTGGGGTATTGATAAAAAAGCGCCCATCCAAGAGATTAGCTGCCTAACTGATAATGTTAGGCAGCTACCTTTCCCATTAATACCGATGAAAATTATTACTACCATTCAGCAAATTGCAAGTCAGACCAACTTGTTGGGACTAAACGCTGCTATAGAGTCCGCCAGAGCGGGCGAACACGGACACGGATTCTGTCATATTCATTTCATGATGCATCGTATACTGTAATAAAAAACGGAGGCGTACATGCGATATATTAGAATAGTGCGTAATGTGCATCTTTGGGTTGGTGTTATCCTATCATTCTTTATTCTAATTGAATCATTTACAGGTTTAATACAATCAGAGCCATGGATCATTGGAGCTGATCAATCACAAATTCACGATAATCTTAGTAGCTTTGCTCACTTTACAAACTCCGTTCACGAAGGGAAAATCGGTACCTATAATCTGAAATGGGTTATAGATATCACCGCAATCGGACTTATCATCCTTACACTCACTGGGATTTACTTATCGGTACCTTTTTTGCGTTTCCGAAGAAATCATTAAGAGCGGCGTAGATTTCGAACCATATTAGCGTTGGTTTAAAGCAACACCTCTACTCCTTATACAATAAGAAGCCATAGTGATAAGGGGGTAAGTCGATGGGATTATCTGTCGCCAGCCTAAATCCAGCATTTTTTGCCCATTTCCTCATTTCTTCGGGTTTCGGACGTATATCCAAGCTTGGACCTCGAGGAGTAGTTGGATCATAATTCCAATGAATAAGCCCTGCTTTTCCTCCTGTTTTGAGAATTCTATAGGCTTCATGCAAAATTTCCAGCGGATTAATGTGGTGCAATATATTAAACAGCATCACATAATCAACAGAGTTATCGCCAAGTCCGGTCCCATCTGCTATAAAGTCACGCTTTACAAAGTTGACTTTAGATTTATGCGCAACAGCCCGTGTAGTAGCTATTTCAATCATCTGACCATCAATATCAAAAGCAAGAACATTACCACGTATTCTTTCTATGCTTGGTATAGTAAAAGTTCCGTAACCAGAGCCAAACTCAACAAGGAAATCAATCTGCTCTGTAACCTCTAATTTATCGAGAATAAGGTCTACACTTAATAAACTTTCCCAATATACTTGGTCTGGCATTCCACTATCACGAACCTTCATATCCTCACTCCTCATATTAGATAATTCCAATAAAGAGAGACTTAGCTTCAGGTGGGGTTTTTACCCCATCTGAAGTTTAGTCGACCTTATCCAGGGACTTAGCCGCTCGCCTGTGCCCTTTGGGTATAACTCCCGCTTACAGAAGCGGGAGTCTTAGAGCGACTTAGTCATCGGATAAAAAGACAATAATAAAAGGCGAAGTTTATTCCATAAGGATAAAACTTCGCCTTCAGTCTTTTTCTGATCAGCTATTTTGCAGCAATTATTTCTTTTGGAAAATCCAATCTGTACCGCTCCTCGGTACAGGTTGTTTTACCTGCTAAATTAAGCTACTGCTTATGTCCGTTGTCTTTATCATTATTTTGACCATAGACTTTTTTGTTGTCTTTCTTGTCGCCTTTATCTTGATGCTGTTTATTATTGTTTCTGTCCTGATTGCGGTCAGGCACATTGCGTTCATCATTGTTTCTGACTTGCTTGCGATCAGGTTCGTCATGTTTTTTGTCCTTGTCCCGGTCAGCTTCATGATAAACATCATGTTTTCTGTCATAATCTTCAATTTCTATGTAATTTATATTTACACCGTTTACATGGGCATAATCGACAAACAAATCATGTCTTCGTTTTAATTCTTGAACTTTAAGGCCGTGCAGCTTAGCGATCTCGCCCCATCCCATATTCTTTCTCCGAAGGACAAGAACATCATCAATAGGCAGACCAGAGTAGTCTGCAACAGCATACATCAGTGATATGTTGCCAAAACCAAAATCAAAATCAGCTTGTAAACGTATTACTTCTGACGTTAGAACTGGACGGTTGTAATGTGACGACAACACATGGGCAAATCTCATATTATCAGAAAAAGTCTCTGACTTATAAAAACTGACATCACCAACACGAATGGCGGTTGTTGATGTTTCGTAAGTAGAAGCATCGGCACCGGCCGGAACTATAAATGTTAAGGCCGTGGAAACTGCTAGGGCAGCAGCATAACGTTTTAGCACCATAACAATTCCTCCTTACTTTTGCCACTATTCTATCACTATGACCGACTAGTCAACTATAGGTCTAAAGTCCTATTTTATCAATTCTCGTTTCACAATGTGCCCTTTGTTTTGCTATCCTTTCAGCACCTAGGTTTATACCATTTTCAAACTTTACCCGACAAGTAATTTGACCTTTCTCAAGCAGCAAACGGCCCACTCCCGCATTGCGCGAAAGTGAGGCCGTTCTTCGCTGTTGTCTTCGGAAGCGATTACTTCCATATGTACACCTTCTGCCGCCGCAACACTTTTTAATATCCAACTGCTGTTCCATCGCCGCGCGGGTCGGCGCCGCCGTATTTGATGTTGTTAGTGGGGTTGATGAGTATAGCGCCGGCATGACCCATTGTGTCAGTATAGTCGGCTAATACTCTGACAGGATGGCCGCGTTTTAAAAGTTCATCTATTACATTTTGAGGGACTCTGCCTTCGATTTTTAGATCATTTGAAGAAGCGCCCCAGGTGCGCCCATGCAGCCAGCGAGGCGCTTCGACGGCTTCTTGAACGCTAAAATTAAAATCAACAATCCGGGTTACAATTGCAGCTTGGGTTTGGGGCTGGCCCTCACCGCCCATAGTGCCGTAAACGAGGTAGGGGTGGTTATTTTTAAATAACATTGCCGGGTTTAAAGTATGGAAGGTGCGTTTTTGGGGTTCGAGATGATTAATATGGTTAGGGTCAAGCGAGAAGAAACTACCTCTATTTTGTAGTAATACGCCTGTATCTTTAGCTACAATCCCAGAACCATAATCATGATAGATACTTTGGATTAAAGAGACGGCGTTGCCATCTTTATCAACGACTCCTATCCAGATTGTATCGCCTTTAGGATCAAGAGGATTTACCTCTATTGCAGCTTTTTGCAGATCTATCCTGGCAGCTAGTTTGGCCCCGTGTTCTTTTGAAAGAAGAGAATCTACCGGTATTTTGACAAAGGTTGGATCAGTTAACCATTTATCGCGGTCGGCAAAGGCTTGTTTTGTAGCTTCGATTATAACATGATAATAATCGGCACTACCTTCACCCATTGATTTTAGATCAAAATTGTTAAGGATATTCAAGATGGATAAAGATGCCATTCCTTGGGTATTGGGCGGAAAGTTATAGGCTTTATAGCCGCGGTAATCGGTTGAAATGGCCTCAACCCAGTCAGCTCTATGACGGGCAAAATCTTCTAAAGTTAAAACTCCTCCATTTGCCTTAAGGTCAGTAACGATTTTTTCAGCTACTTCACCTTTATAAAAGCCGTCTGCTCCTTTTTGGGCAATAATCTTTAAGGTTTTAGCAAGGTCTTTTTGTTTGAAAAGCTCTCCTGATTCATAGATACTGCCGTCAGGTTTTAAGAAAGTTTTATTAAAACCGTCAAAACGCCCAAGATTGCGAAATTCATTGTCGTTTTTATCAATGTTTACTTTTGTATAATACTCTTGGCTAGGTGTTACCGAAAAACCATTTTCAGCATAATTAATAGATTTTTGTAAAAGAGTTGCCCAAGATATATTTGAGTTCATATTTATTTGAGAATAGTTATAAACTTCCCACCAGCCGGAAATTACGCCAGGAACAGTATTAGCTGCAAGATAACCTCTAGAGGGAATTTTACTAAATCCTAGGTCTTTATAAAATTCTATATTAACTTTTTCTCCAGAACGGCCACTTGCATTTAAGGCTTTTAGCTGTTTGTTTTTGGCATCATAAAGAAGCCAGAAATTATCTCCGCCTATTGCATTCATGTGAGGATATACAACACTAATTACAGAAGCGGCCGCAATTGCTGCTTCTGCTGCATTCCCGCCATCTTCCAGGATTTTCAGGGCAGCTTGTGTGGCAAGATAGTGTGGAGTCACTACCATTGCGTTAGGAGCCATTGTTGTTGGCCGGCTAGCAGCACTTAAAGGCAGGGTGGATAAAGAAAACATACCAAACAAAGATAAAAATAAAATCCTACCTAATTTTTCCCACTTATTCATAGTTATAACCATTCCTTTCGTTTCACTCAAGGCAAAACGGAATAAAACCATTGCCTTTGGGCTTAGTTTTAAAACTATGTTGTTGAGAATATTTTTGTCTGTTTGAATTTTATCTAGATTTGAGTATGAATCCATTATAAATTAGTTAATATTTGTAAGATATGTAAAATAAATAAAGTAAATATTTTAAATAAGAAACAGCCCTGGCTGTAGGAAAAATAAAAAAGACTGAGCCATTTTGGCACAGCCTTAGGGACCTCGTCTCTTATCCTATATTACAAAGTCTTCCGATTTAAAATTACTATAATACCTGCCTGTTTGTGCTGTAAATTTTAATACGCAATAATCGGGATCAGTAACACCGAGAGGATAGTACAGAGTATCGCCCTCTCTCCATATCATCTCTTTGGACGTATTGTCTTCAAGGATTTCTATTGTTCCTTTTAGCATCACGCCTCGGAAAAATCGTTTGTCGCAAAAATAGATATTTGCTTTTGGGTTTTCTCTATATTGGGCTACCCTCATTGATGAGGTATTGGTCGTAAAATAAAAATACTTGATGCCTTCTCTTTTGCGCGGTGGCAGCATAGCTTTTGTATTCGGGAAACCCTCGTAGTCGACAGAACTGATAAAAGCTACACTTTGTTTATCAATTAGATTTCCAATTGTTTTTTCTGCATCTCTCATTAACTATCACCCCTTCAATAACCTTGCAAATACTAACTTAACTATTTACTTAGCATAAAATTATAAAACTCCTGCCTCATTCATACAGAATTTAACAGAAGTTTTAAGACGCAAGATTGGTTAGCTGAGCAGTTCAATGGCCGCTGGCCATTGGTATGCCAGTCTGTATATTCTTTACCGGTTATTCAAAGTGGGCGAAGCACAACAAAAAGCAGATCTGAGTATCCGGACCGAATGGTAAACCGCCTAAAAAATCGAGTAGGAGCTGAGTAATTATTTACTCAGCGACCTCTCACACCACCGTACGTACCGTTCGGTATACGGCGGTTCAATAGAATTAGTGTATTAATGAATATCTTTCACTTATGGTGATAAAGCCTAATTTCCTTAG
>NZ_DATMYD010000093.1:0-7165 GCF_035561155.1 Sporomusa sp.
TTAAGAGCTACAATGTAGGTTTTGGGACGAGCAATATGCCACCATTTGTTTGAAACAAAGACTTTATGCCGATTTTCTCTGCCATATGAACGGGAATAGCTCATTTTTATTCATTTTTTAAGCAGACTCCCTGATAGAAAGTATAACTTTCTCCTGGATAAGGGCAACATTACCCAAAGGGCACAGGCGGCTTTTCCGCTTTCGCCAAAGGCTCGGCGCAAGCCGTGTTTTCTTTATGAGATTGTGTTTAACAAAAATGGGGATTTTTGGTGAGTATATTGAGAAGTTTACTGTTTTTTTTACTAAAGTGTAGCAAAGTGTAATAAATATGCGCTACACTTTGCTACATAGTGCTACACAAGCAGTAGTTGTTAGTGTCAAGAAAAATGGTTAGCATAGCATAATATATTTCGGAAATGCACGACGGATGAAGGAACCATGTAATCCTAATGAGGTGATAAGGGGTTTCTTGTTTTGTTGGCATAAATATTGCAATATTTTATTACCGGTGATGATTTCCAGGTATTGGAAATGCTATGACGTAACATATTTAAATTATTTATAGCTATGAGTCATATACCATGAAGCATAATGGATCATTTGACATCTTATGCTTCATTTTATTTGCGAATAAGAGTATTAAGTCAGATCAGGCAAAAAAATGGTAGAAGGGAGAAATTTTTGTAGTGACCTTAGAAATCTGAAAATAATAACAGTCGTGGTCGTCCAAGCTAGAATTATGGTAGGTGGTGTTGTGAATGACAAGTGGCAACCCAGCGAACATTATCGGTAAAGATCTGATTTGGAAAAAATTTATTAGCAATGGCGAACTAGAAAGCCGGATTATTTTACCGCAAATTGCCGACTCTTGGGTCAGATGTTCCCAAATAGATCTTAACCCCAATGATGGTAGATCCCAGAACGTTCTACAGCCGTCTGATATCCGAATGATGTTAGAAAAAAAACGGGAAATTATTGATATTGCTAAACCATTCATGGCCAATATCTACGAGATTTTCCGTAATTCCGGCTTTATTGTTGTTTTGAGTGACGAAAATGGGTATATAATGGAACGTTTTGGCGATGCTGATGTACTAAATAGTGCCAGGCATTTGCACTTTGTACAGGGGGCGAGTTGGCGGGAGGAACATGTGGGAACAAACGCAATTGCCGTGGGGCTGAAGACCGGAGCACCAGTTCAAGTTTCCGGTGCTGAGCATTATTGCCGCAAACACCACTGGTGGACTTGCTCGGCTGCACCTATTTATGGTCATAATGGCCAAATTGTGGCCTTACTCGATTTATCCGGGCCAGCTCAGGCCGCTTACTCTCATACTTTGGCAATGGTGGCGGCAGCTGCCAATGCTATCACTATGCAAATTAGTATTCAGCAGAAAAACTACGAGTTATCGCTGATGAATAGACGTTTATCCAGTATATTTAACACGATGTCGGATGGAGTAATTTTTTTCGACCGCCTGGGTAAAGTAAGAGAGTTTAATCCGATTGCTAAAAAAATTCTGGGGAAGACGGGTAATATCCTTAATGGAGCTTCAGTACAGACTATCTTTAAAGGGAAAAATCAGTTAATTCAGACATTGTTAGATGGCAAAGAGGACTACTCTGATGTCGAGTTTTTTACCGACACGGCAATGGGGCCAAGCCGTTGCGTAATATCTGGCGAGACTATATTTGATAAACAAGGCTGTATAAATGGCGGAGTTATTATATTGCGGCCTATGGAGAAAGTACACAACCTTGTTAACCGGTTTAGTGGCAACTATACGACGTTTAAATTCAGTGACATTATCGGCAAGAGTGCGCAAATATTAGAGGCAATACGCCAGGCATCTTTGGCGGCGGCGACTTCTTCCAATGTTATATTGCGGGGTGAAAGTGGTACAGGAAAAGAGATGTTCGCCCAGGCAATTCACTGCCGGAGTTCACGGAGCAATGGTCCTTTTGTCGCCTTGAACTGCGGGGCAATACCGCGTGAACTGATAGGCAGCGAACTATTTGGCTACGAAGAGGGGGCTTTTACCGGGGCAAAGCGTGGCGGTAGACCAGGTAATTTTGAATTAGCTTCCGGCGGCACATTGTTTCTAGATGAAATAGGGGACATGCCATTAGAACAGCAAGTGGCATTACTCAGAGTATTGCAAGAAAAAAAAGTTGCCCGTCTGGGTGGGAACAAAGTCATTCCGGTTGACGTACGTGTTATATGTGCCACTAATAAAGACCTAAACAGGCTGGTGAGAAATGGGACTTTCCGGCAAGATTTATATTACCGGTTAAATGTGTTTACGATTGAGATACCACCGTTGCGTGACCGGCGCGATGATATTGAAATCCTATTTCGTTATTTTGTGGAGCAGATTGGTAATGAACAGGAGTGTAAGTATATCATAGCGGACGAAATATTAGAAAGTATTAATAATTATGACTGGCCGGGGAATGTCAGGGAAGTTCATAATGTTGTTGAACGGGCCTGTAATTTCACTGAAAATTATATTATTTCACTAGCCTGTTTACCGCCTGAGCTTTGTTGCTCACAAGGGGGGGATCAGGAAATGCAGTCAATATACCCTGAAAATACTAGAATGTGTCATTTATATGAAATAAAGAGTGAGATATTAGATAAAGAGTGTGAGGAGATTAAGGCGTTATTGAGGAAGGAACGAGGAAATCTTAGCAAAGTGGCTAGTGAGTTGGGGATCGCCCGCAGTACGCTGTATCGGAAAATGAAAAAACACTCTATCTACTAAACAAATTTAAGGATTGTTTCCGATGTGAATTTAGCAAGTGAAATATAAATGCAATATAATAAAAGAGTGTGGAAAGCAAACATGGGCTATGCTAAAATTGCAATTGCAGCATAGCCCATGTTCTTTAGGAATACAGATTATTTTCGTAACTTTAACGGCCAACTGGCAAAATACACTGTATATATTAACAATACACAGTTAAATAAGTCCATAAACATTAATGGGTTCCCGCCAAAGTCCTTGGTTACAGGTGCTTCTTTCAGTACAAAGCCAAACCACCTTGTGTAGATATAAAAAACTATTAAACCGATTGCGAAGCCGATAATGGTTCTAATTATTAGCCTAGTAGACAAACTGCCAGTTATCGGCCAGCCTTGGAAACATAAGAGCATGACTAGAAAAACTCCTGCCAGGCACACTCCTAATTGCGCTGGCCATAGGGTAATCCCATCGCCTAAAGCCTTTTGGGCATCTGCCGGAACCAAAAAGTTCTGCAGTAAGTACATAAAGAAATAATAGACTAGAGTACCGCCTAAAAAGTTACCCACAAATGCAGCAATAGCCTTTACAGCCCGTGAATGGAATATTGACCATGGCCAGTTTTCCCATATTAAGGCAGAAGCCAGCCAAAATACTATAACCGAGTAAAACCAGCCGACAACAGTAGATAAAGGGAGGATTGGCTGGATTGCATAGCTGGCCAGATTGGGATACATTAGCAGAAAATATAATATCCCGGTAATAAAAGTACCTACAAAAATTTCAATTATGCCAACATATGGTTGATTTATGCCGATATCTTTCCACGGCCAGTGGTCCATATTATTAGTTTGTACGCCGTAGCCATAAAAGCCAAATAAAACGATCATAGCTATAGCAGTCCAGCCAGTACCACTAGGTGCAGTGCTAAAGGTTGGAATTACAGTACCGTAGGCACTTAGGGCATTCACGACAATGACATCTAAGGTCAGCGTGACAATAAGGGCCAATATTCCAGCCTGTGGCTGCGGCAATTTGGTGAACGGCCATGATTCGCCGCAAAATCCTAAAAATACGATACATAGTATAGCCCAGAATAAATAAGCTCCGAACATCCCGGGGAATAGGGCCTCAATCTTAAGACCCCACAAAAACCATACAGCTACACTTAAAACAAAGATTATGATAGTATTGCTTATTCCATAAGTAAAAGTTCCTAGTTCAAACGATCTCTTTTTTTCCTCCATCTGGTTATCCTCCTTTAATTACCACCTTTATTTAGTAATTGAGCAAACATAGTGAAATTTCTGTTATTTTTAACTTATAGTCGCCCACATAAGAACTTAGCTGTTATTTCTATCTCTGCACTCCTTTCATTCATTTACTAATCCCCACTATCCACCTCCTGCAACCAGCACCATTGTGTCTGCATTTCCTTTATAATGCAATTATTAAGCCAATAATTTCCAAGATGAAAAACACCCAAAATATTGGGTGGCTTCGAACCGGTTGTAGAAGTCAAAATGCAAGGAAGCTTAAATTTAACTATTGTTCAGACTGTATAGCGATAGAGTCGCCCGAATCAAAACTTTTAGTCTACCGTATCGAAGTGTAGTGTATTTGGGCTTGATAGAGGTACACTTTGCGAATTTTCGCAACAATGTGCTACAAACACCTAGTATTTGAACCTGTTAACTATTTTGAATCTTATTAACTCAGGCAGATACGTTAATTATGCAACTATTTCAGATGTTGGCGTGATTCAGGCGTGGTTTACAATCGACTAATTTGAACTAGCAATTGACGCCAGAGCATTATTGGGGTATCTTGACATAGAGAGCATTTTTCGGCAGTAAAGGACAATCAATAACTAGGTGGCAATGATTAGAGAATTTTAACGATAAATACAGGTGGTGTTATGTTGAATTGGTTACATAGTTTTAATGTTTCGGATCGTTTGCGAGGCATCTTTTTGCTTGCAGTCACTGCAGTGTTGTGGAGTTCCAGCGGAATAGGAATTAAATGGATCGACTGGAACCCGATGGCGATCGCCGGTGCCAGAAGTGCTATCGCCGCTATCGTCATTTGGGCGACTTTTCGCCACTCGCCAGTCTGTTGGAACAGGGCGTCACTTTGCGGAGGCGTGGCCTATGCCGTGATGATGCTGACCTTCGTTTCCGCGAATAAGCTGACCACTGCCGCAAACGTCATTTTGTTGCAATATACATGTCCAATCTTTGTGGCAATCCTTGGGGTGATATTTCTGAATGAAAAGCCTCAGCTATACGACTGGGTGACGATTGGTTTTGTTGGCGGCGGGATGGTGCTGTTTTTTCAGGATCAAATGTCGGCAGGGGGACTTGCCGGAAATATACTAGCTATCGTTAGTGGGATATCTATGGCAGTTATGGCTGTGTCTATGCGTCTGCAAAAAGAGGGTTCGCCTTTCGGGTCAGTCCTGTTGGGCAATGTGTTGACTGGTTTATGCGGCTTGCCGTTTATGTTTGAGGGTTCACCCGGAGTTGGCGGATGGACAGCCATTGTAGCGCTTGGGTGTATTCAAATTGGTTTATCTTATGTCCTGTATTCTATTGCCATAAAATATGTAACCGCCCTCGAAGCCTCGATCATTACCATGATCGAACCAATTCTTAATCCCCTTTGGGTGTTTTTGCTCCTTGGTGAGGGGATTGGTCTTTGGTCGCTGATAGGCGGCGGTGTTATCCTGACGGCCATTGCTGCTCGCTATCTTGTACCTGCGCTAAAATCACAGACAGCCACCAGTTGAAGGGGGCGTTATGATATTTAGGTTTTTTTTATGGGATAGCCTAGGAATTTGTGTTTTTTGAGGGTGGCAACCCGAAAGGGGGAGTGTCAAATTTGGTTTCAGTGTTAATGAATCCAAACTTTAGGATTACTAAGCGTCCGATAAAGCCGCCTGCTAGCATACTGCCCATTCCTTCCAGAAGCCGGATTGAGACATCGCTCAACTCAAGCATTATTTTCAACCTCCTTTGCAATTATCAATACGAAACTAATTGCCGCCCCTGCCAGGACAAGACTTGAATCAACCATATAGACTACCTGCTGTGTCCAAATACCCATTTGGCGATAAATACTAATACTCTGGTTTGATAGAAAAATGGTGGCTACCCAGGCACAGATGGAATAAACTAAAGTGTAGATAACGGTTTCTTTGGTCATTATGCGTTCATGGCCTCTAAACTCTTGCTTTGAGGATAGAATAATTCCTAACAGGATGCCTGTTGCCCATAAACATAATTTAGGAGCAATCTCAAACAATACTGTGTCAGAATTATAAACCAGGGATTTGATGGTGGATTCTAGGGCAAATAGTATCGTAGTAAGATACAGCGGCCCGATTATCCTAGTAGGCATTGAGCGTTTCCCTCCATACCATGATATTTTGGCTTATTACATAATATGAAGGCAATAAACTATGTGTACCTAAGGGAATTATTATTAGCTTGAAATAACATCCATACATTAGATCGGCAAGAATATGCCAATAGACCAGCTCATTTGGCACTTTTGATATAAATAAAGCCGAGTGGAGCCTGATGTTGCATATTGGTTTCTTCCGAAAAAGACACTTGACTTGCAGTTGTGCACACATTATAATAGTAACAAGTTTATATTATACATGATGAACAGGAAGCCTAATGCAAGGTGTCCAGAGAGACGGCGGTTGGTGCGAGCCGTTACACCGAACAAAAAGGTTCCGCCTGGGAGTGGCTGGTGAAGAATCAGAACGGGATCCGCCCAATACAGCGGCTAAAGTTGGCCGAAAGGCAACATGGGTGGCAACGCGGGAAAAGTTCTCGTCCCTATTAGGGATGAGAACTCTTTTATTTTTCTAGCAAAAAAACGGAGGTAAGTATGATGAAAATATTAGTGTCTGAACCGATTGCCGAAAAGGGCTTGGAAAAACTCGTTCAAGAAGGCGCCTCAGTTGATTTAAAGACCAGTTTGACACGGCAAGAATTGCTGAAGATTATTGGTGAGTATGACGCACTGATTGTACGCAGCAATACCAAAGTCAATGAAGAACTGTATCAAAAGGCGACTCAACTAAAAGTAGTGGGACGCGCCGGCAATGGCGTTGACAACATTGATATGGATGGGGCGACTAAACGCGGCATTATTGTCGTCAACACCCCTGACTCCAACAGCGTGTCGGCTTGCGAATTGACGATTGGCCTATTGCTTGCAACCTGCCGCAATATTCCCCAGCATCATATCCGTCTCAAGGGAAAAGTCTGGGA
Organism: Sporomusa sp.; assembly: GCF_035561155.1. Taxonomy (GTDB): domain Bacteria; phylum Bacillota; class Negativicutes; order Sporomusales; family Sporomusaceae; genus Sporomusa. The sequence continues at coordinate 7,031 of NZ_DATMYD010000093.1, forward strand.
TCGTTCTGGCCTTAAAGGCATGGAACTGCTGGATAAGACTGTCGGCATCGTTGGTTTGGGACGGATTGGTTCGCTAGTCGCTACCCGCTTGAAGTCGTTCGGTATGAAAATAGTCGCTTATGACCCTTATATCAG
>NZ_DATMYD010000094.1:0-36411 GCF_035561155.1 Sporomusa sp.
CCTTATCCAGGGACTTAGCCGCTCGCCTGTGCCCTTTGGGTATAACTCCCACTTGTATACCCTAAAGGGCACAGGAAAGATGGGAGTCTTAGAGCGGCTTGGTCGTCGGATAAAGGAGGATTTAGGGGATAGGTGATAAAAGAATTACCTATAATAGTTGAATAAGCTATTACAGGAGAAGAGAACCATGTCTGACAACACGTTCGAACATGTGACTATTGAAAAAGTACAACGGCTTGATTTAGACCAATTGGAAAAATTGTTTGCCAGTGCTTTCGGTGACGAAGTTGATATTGAACAAATTAAACGCCGCATCCATCGCGCCAGGCAGTTTTACTATATTCTGCACCCTTTAAGTAAGTTTTCAGTATGGGTAAAAAACCATTTCAATATTTATGTTGTTAAAATAGCAAGGCAGGTGATTGGTTTTATTCAGGTATCCTACCTTAATCCTACCCAGTTGCATGTGGACTATGTAGCTTTCAGCAAACCATATCGCGGTCAAGGGCTGGGCACCTGGGTTTTAACAAAACTGCTCGATGATGTTGCTGATGCCAATGATTATGATGTTGTGCTTGAAGTTCGGGTTGATAATCCAGCCTATAACTTTTACCGGCGGCTAGGGTTTAAACGAATAACTGAAATACTGCACTATGAAAAGCCCTTGCTTTCAGGTTATTTTTTGTCAGCGACGCAGGGCGCAGAGCTGACCGGATTCAGGAAACTGAAGGGAACGGACAGGGCCAAGCTCTACCGGTTATACCTTGAATCAGTTCCACTACCCTTACGGAGGGTGGTTAAGCGGGCTTATGGCGAATTTAATCCCAGTATGATGGTCAGAAGCTTGGAATGGCTGAAGAACAACCTGATGCGGAAGCAGCAACAAGACTATGTGGTGGAACAGGAAGGAAAAATGGTGGCTTGGCTCACAATTAACAGCTATCTTAAAGCAAACAACCATGTATTTAGCCTTATCCTCCATCCGTCCCATGAACCCTTACGCCAAGTCATCATTGACAAAGCTATCAGCATATTATTGGCAAACGGCAACCGTGGTATTATCAGTACGACTATCTACAGTAATGATTTTTCCAAACAGGTAGTATTAGAACAACTTGGCTTCAGAAATGACTTAGCCTATCACCTGATGTTCCGGCCTTCCGCGATTAAGCTAAAAGAGACAAGCCGGCCCTTAGCCTCTGCAAGTCGGACTGTTTCAGTTGTTGACAAAATGCATAGAAAACAAAATTAGGGAAGGGATGCTCTATGCCTGAAATTCCTGAAATTGAAACTGTAAGACTTCACCTTGAGCATAAGACGAAAGGTCAAGTCATTGAGCAAGTGACTGTCAGTCGGGAAAAAGCGCTTAACGTGCCTGTTCAAGAATTTGTAAGTGATACAATCGGTCAGCAGATCACCGATATCAGAAGACGTGCTAAGCAAATCATCATAAGTTTGTCAAATGAGCATTCGCTTATTGTGCATTTCATGCTTGAGGGGTATGTGCGGCTGTTTTATCCTGGCGAAGAGCTAACCGGGAGACCTACGGTTCTTTTTACTCTGAATTCGGGTCAACAGTTAGCTTTCTTTAAACTAAATCTGGGCTATCTTCATCTAGTTCCTACTGTAAACATGGATGCTATGCCTGAATTGGACGGACTCGGCCCTGAACCGCTCTCAGAGGATTTTACACTGGAAAGATTTTTGGAATTGCTGGCACAGCGTAAAGGTATGATTAAGCCGCTCCTGCTGGACCAGGAATTTATTGCTGGTATTGGTAACGTGTATTCTAATGAGACCCTGTTCTGCAGCCGGATTATGCCTGAACGAAAAGCATCACAGCTTACTGAGTCAGAGCGGCAGAAACTATATCGTTCTATTAGAGATGTCTTGACAAAGGCGATAAAATTCGGCGGCGTATATGAAGAAAAATTTTCATCAGATGATAATTTTACAGGTGGGTTTGAACCCCACTTACAGGTAGCTTACCGGACAGGCCAGCCCTGTAATGTCTGCAGTCATCTGATTGAGACTAAACGTGTGGGTGGCAGGAACGCCTTTTTTTGTCCTGTCTGTCAGCAATAGTAAACAGGGTCAGGCATTGTCTGACCCTGTTGCTATTTACCTTTGCTATAGAGTTTGATATAGTATACCAATAAATGGCATGGAGGGTGACGGGATGTTTAAACATATGAGACGCCTTGATAGGCAAGCTACAGCTGAAGATACTGTCAAAATTTTGGAGAAGTGCGAGTACGGTGTTTTATCAACGGTAAACCAGGATAGCTACCCTTACGGTGTGCCTCTTAGTTATGTATATAAAGATGGCAGCATTTATTTCCACAGTGCCGGTGAAGGGTACAAATTAGATAACATCGCTATTAATAGTAAGGTATCTTTTTGCGTTGTTGGTGACAAAAAATCATTACCGGAAAAATTTACGACAAACTATGAAAGTGTAATTATTTTTGGGCAGGCCAGCCAAGTGCAGGGGCAGGAAAAAAAGGAGGCTCTGCTTGCGCTCATCGCCAAATACGCCCCAGATCATATGGAGCAGGGGACCGAATATGTTCAAAAGCAAGGGGATAGAACCACCGTAATAAAAGTTGCTGTCGAGCATATGACTGGCAAAGTGCGGTCGTAATAAATATGCTTGAAAACGTGATTAAACAACAAATATGCCAGATAGGTAAGCGTATGTATGATAGCGGTTTTGTTGCAGCTAATGATGGAAATATTACTGTAAAACTGAGCGGGAGTGAGATTATTACTACTCCGACTGGGGTTAGTAAGGGGTTTATGACGCCTGAGATGATGATTAAGGTTGATATGGAAGGCAACATACTTGTAGCAAACGATAGATGGAGGCCTTCGTCAGAACTCAAAATGCATCTTCGGGTGTATAAAGATCGACCTGATGTCGAGGCTGTTGTACACGCTCATCCGCCTTATGCCACTACGTTTGCTATCGCACGGATACCGCTAAATAAGCCGTTGATCGCGGAAGCTATTGTTGCTCTCGGCTGTGTGCCGGTAGCCGAGTATGGAACACCCTCTACCAATGAGATACCTGAGGCAGTGGCAGGTTACTTGGAGCAGTTTGATGCAGTGCTGTTGGCAAATCATGGTGCACTAGCCTGGGGAGCTGATTTAGTTAATGCTTATCATAAACTGGAATCAGTTGAGTTTTATGCAAAACTGACGTTTTTATCCATGCAATTAGGCAGTTCGCAGGAGCTATCGACAGCTCAAATTGAAAAACTATACTCAATGAGAAAGAAACCTGCACTATCCAGTCATCATCAAGGAACCCTGTGTGGGATAGAGTGTACTTTACAGTGCAGTCGTAATAATGCGAGAAAAACGGAAAAAATGTAACAGGATACTCTTGACAACACCCTGATTCTTTGGGATAATGTATACAAAGTATAACTGAGATATGCTGATGTGTTTGCAGCACAGTCATGAATTTAATATTGTACTCAAAACAGTGATGACTGGGAGCGGAATATACACGTAACCCGTTGCAGAGAGCCGGTGGTTGGTGCGAACCGGTGCGGTGTGGCTATTCTAAATCACCCATGAACTCCCTGCCCAAAGTGGTCCGTAAATCTTTTTACCGGAACACCGTAAGCTGGGGCGTAAGCTCTACGTTAACGGAGCAGCTGGTGATAGCCGGCGGATGAGTGCAAAGCAGGGTGGTACCGCGGAATTTTCCGCCCCTGTTGTGTAGGTTTACCTACGCAACAGGGGCGGTTTTTATTTGGCGACCACTTATAAACACCCATCTGCGTTGTTGCTCCTCAGATGCTTTGCTTGCGTACGTTCTGTGTACGCGGCGCGGCAGCATCTTCCGGGGCGCCTAGCATCTGGGCATTTCTAAGCGGTCGCGGGGCGGGATAGAGGGAGAAAAGAAAGGGGCGTTATCATGAAACAAGGAATTTCAATCGTATTGAAAAGACAGGGAGATTCACTTGTACGGCTGACTGGGCTTTTATACCGGAGGGGTTATGTCATTGAGAGTCTTTCGGTGGGGCCGGACTCCTGCCAAGGACATGTTCAGGTTACCGCAGTTGTTACCAGCCAGGCAGCGCCCCGGCAACTATTTAGTCATGTCTCTAAACTTGTTGATGTGGTAAAGGTCGAGGATTGTTACGTGGGAGGCTAACTGTTAATGAGAATGACAGGGAGTAAAATAATTGTTGATAGTTTGCTCAGGCTAGGGGTGGATACCGTATTTGGCTACCCTGGAGGGGCGATAATGCCTTTATATGACGCTTTGTACGATGCACCGCTGCGGCATATTTTGCCTGTACATGAACAGGGGGCAGCACACGCTGCCGATGGCTACGCCCGTGCTACTGGGCGAGTTGGAGTCTGCATTGCCACATCAGGGCCAGGGGCGACAAATCTTGTTACAGGTTTGGCAACAGCATTTATGGATTCTTCGCCGGTTGTAGCCATTACCGGACAGGTGGCTACTACACTATTAGGGCGGGATGCCTTTCAGGAAATTGATATTACCGGCATAACTATGCCGATAACTAAACATAACTTTCTCGTAAGAGATATCGAAACACTGGCGCAGAGCATTCAGCAGGCATTTACTATCGCCATGAGTGGACGCCCCGGACCAGTGCTTATCGATGTTCCTCGAGACATCCTATTGGGTTCAATCGAATATTGCCCGGAAACGGCGGTTGCTAATTGTGAAGAGCAAACAGCAGAAGGCCCGCTAGCGGAGCAAGTGCGAGCAGCAGGAAAGATTCTGGGGGCGGCGAAGCGGCCAGTCATGATAATCGGCGGCGGAGTTAAAGCCGGTAAAGCTGAGCAGCAAGTGCTAAACCTTGCCGAACTTAGCGGCATGCCAGTAGTGAGTACACTGATGGGGCTGGGGGCTTTTCCGTCGGATTACTCCCGGTTCTTGGGATTAACAGGAATGCATGGCCATAAAACCGCAAATTTGACGGTGTGCCATGCTGATGTTATTGTGGCGGTAGGAACTCGGTTCAGTGACAGGGTAACCGGCGATCCCAAGCGTTATTCAGTAGGTAAGACAGTGATTCATTTTGATGTTGATATGGCCGAGTTTGATAAAAATATAACGGCAGATATTACTATTGCCGGTAATCTGGGTCAGTCTTTAGCGCAATTGATTAATTGCTTACCGGCAAATAATCAGCGTTTGGCGGCTTGGTGGGAGCAGGTGGAAAATTGGCAGCGTGAGTTTCCTTTTGTCTACGAAAAGGAACGCCTGACCCCGCCTTGGATAATGCGTCATATGTCGGAGGCGACAGCTGGTCAGCCTGTTACGTGGGTTACTGATGTTGGCCAAAATCAGATGTGGGCGGCGCAGCATCTGCAAATAAACGGTTCCCGAAGTTGGATTACCTCTGGCGGTCTAGGAACGATGGGCTTTGGTTTACCTGCAGCTATGGGGGCACAAGTTGGCTGTCCGGACAGGAAAGTAGTGTTGATTGCCGGTGATGGCGCTTTTAAAATGACCGGAATGGAATTGCATACTGTTGTCAATCAGCAGTTGCCGTTAGCTTGTGTGCTTATTAACAACCGTTCTTTAGGAATGGTGAGGCAGTGGCAGCAATTATTTTTTGATAAGCGTTATTCATCAACACTTCTGCCTGAATTTGACTTTGCCGGCTTTGTAGGGGCATGTGGTGCAGTAGCTTTATCAGCGTCTACACCAGATGAATTTGAAGCGGCTTTTACCCAGGCCCTGGAGTCTGCTGTACCGACAGTAATTATTGTTGATATTGATACTGATCTGATCGTTAATCCGATGGTATATCCTGGCCAACCGATTGATCAGTTTATTGATTAAAAGTCTTTACACAACACTTTTACGGGAGGACTTATTGTGACAGCTAGCTGTATCAAACTTGAAAACTTGTTGATCTACCGAAACTTACTTAATGATAGTTTAGTAAAAAGTATACAATCACTCGGTACTCAGGAGGCTGCCTGTAACCAATATGCAACTGGCGCTCGACTTATTGAGTGGGCTGAAGCAAACGGAATGACAGGTAATATTCCGGAAAATTATTTATTGTGTCTGCTCGGGTGTGACGAAAATGTATTTAGCAGTATTGCCGGAAAGGCTGGGGCTCGGGCGGGGAATAGTCTGGCAAAGGCGGTAGCCCATGATATTGTAATTTTGAAAGCGCTGCTAAAAGATGATTTAGCAACGCGATTTGGGGATGAAGTCAAAGCAGTTATTGATAGCTATCTTCCAGCCTCTGAGATCCAAGGCAAGAAACCTGATCGATTCCGGAACTTAGCTTTGCTAAGGGACTTATTTCTGGATGTGTCGAAAAATCATACACCTGAGGAAGTCGTTAATGCCCTTAGTCAATACTACAACCGCTACGGCTGTGGCCGGTTAGCTGGTTATGGCGCATTTAAGTGGGATTCTCAGCGGCGGGAACTGGTTGGTATTGAGCATACTGATCCGGTGCAGTTAGGTGATATTGTAGGTTATGAATATCAAAAGGCCGAACTTGTCCGTAACACCGAGGCCTTTATGAGTGGTAAACCGGCCAACAATGTGCTGCTAGTCGGGGCGAGAGGTACTGGCAAGTCGTCTTCAGTAAAAGCTGTAGTCAACCGTTACTTTGATAAGGGCCTCAGAATTATCGAGATTTCCAAAGCTGACTTTAAGCAAATTCCTGAAATTATGACAGTGCTAAGGCAATGGGGCAAAAAGTTTATCTTGTTTATTGATGATTTATCTTTCGAGGAGTATGAAGCAGAGTATAAAATTTTAAAGTCCCTTATAGACGGCGGGGTGGAGGTAAGGCCGGAAAATGTTCTGATCTATGCGACCTCTAACCGGCGGAATCTGGTAAAAGAGACATGGGATGATCGCGATGGCAGCGAATTACATCGACAGGATACTGTTAACGAAAAGATCTCGCTTGCCGACCGTTTTGGTGTTACTCTGTTCTATACGTTACCCAACCAGGAAGAGTACTTCAAGATTGTTGAAGAAATTGCCCGGAAAAGTAGCATTTGCCTGACGAGTGCCGAGCTTCGGTCCGAAGCGCTGCGGTGGGAAATGTCTCATTCAGGGCGTTCTGGCCGGATTGCCAAACAATTTATCGACTATCTGGCCGGAAATATTGCAAATTAGATATTAAAATTGGACTTGGCTTAGGCCAAGTCTTTTTATCCTGATAGAAAGTATAACTTTCTCCTGGATAAGGGCAACATCGGCTTCGGCTTTCGCCAAAGGCTCGGCGCAAGCCGTGTTTTCTTTATATGAAAAATTTTCAGAATAAAGAGGAATTTCGGAGTTCGTGCTGAATTATTTAGGCAAAGACTTAGTAAGATATTTAATAAAGTACTTTCGTAATGTTTTGGAGGCGAACTATGGCGGAGCTTAGGTGGAACCCTTTACTCTCAACCTGGACTATGGTTGCATCAAATAGACAGGCTAGGCCCCATCTTCCCAAAGAATGGTGCCCGTTCTGTCCCGGCTCAGGCAAAGTACCTGACAATTATGAAGTATATAAATATGATAACGATTTTCCGGCCTTATCCCTTACCCCGGAAGAACCAGAATTGCCGGTTAGCGGGCCGTACCAGGCAGCGCAAAACTACGGTAAGTGCGAGGTTATCTTATACTCACCTGAGCATCATGCAACCTTGCCTAATCTATCTGTTGATCATATAGAAAAATTAGTTAACTTGTTAGCTGATCGATATGTTGAATTGGCGAAAGATCCAAAGATAAAATATATTTTTCAGTTTGAGAACAGGGGCGAAGAAGTGGGTGTGACAATGCCGCACCCTCATGGTCAAATCTACGCATACCCCTTTGTACCGCAAAAAATCCAGGTTGAGCTTAACAGCTGCCGGGAGCATTATCAGGGCAATGGACGTTGCCTGATTTGCGACATGAATAAGGAAGAAACTGATTATAAACAGCGAATCATTGCCGAGAACAACAGCTTCTTAGCCTATTTACCCTTTTTTACCGACTATCCTTATGGTGTATTCATTGTCAGTAAACAGCACAAAGGTAATATTACTCAACTGGACAGGGCAGAAAAGCGGGATTTAGCCGAAATGCTGAAAAACATTACCGGTGCTTTTGATGCTTTATTTGACAAGTTGTTCCCCTACATGATGTGCATTCATCAGACACCGGTAAATTCTGCTGAATATGCTGATGCTGTGGGCTATTATCACTTCCATATTGAGTTTTATCCACCGCTTAGAGAGGCGAATAAGATCAAATTCTATGCTTCTTCAGAAATGGGAGCATGGGCGGCTTGTAACCCTATGGCGGTTGAGGAGACGGCAGTAACTCTTAAAAAAGCCTATATGCGGTTTGTGCGTGCAAAGGAGGAGCTGCATGATTAATGTGGATACTCTTAAGACGGCATTTATCCAGGCGTATGGGGCAGGCGGTCACCCGGTACAGTATTTTTTTTCGCCAGGCCGGGTTAATCTGATTGGTGAGCACATTGATTATAACGGTGGGTACGTTTTCCCTGCAGCGCTGACGCTTGGTATCTATGGTGCTATCCGCTTGCGCGAGGACAGCCTGATTGTCCTCAAGTCACTAAATACCGCACCTTTAGTAACGGTTGACTTAAACAAGCTAATTGAACAATACTCCCCCGACGGCTGGGCTAATTATCCCAAAGGCATTATCAAGCAGCTTTTGGATAGTGGCTTACCTCTTAAAGGCTGTGATATCCTATTCTGCGGAAATCTGCCTGATGGCACCGGACTGTCTTCTTCAGCCGCTTTGCTCGTGTTGACAGCCTTTATGCTGCGCACTGTGAATGGTGACGACCATGTTGACCGGGCTGAACTTGCTAGGTTTTGTCAAAAGGTAGAGAACCAGTTTATCGGGGTTAACTGCGGGATAATGGATCAATTCACGGTGGCTATGGGTAAAGAAAATTGTGCTATATTACTTGATTGTGAGACGTTACGGTATAAATACATCCCATTTGCCCTGGATGATTGCAGTCTGGTCATAATGAATACTAATAAAAAGCGCGAACTGTCTGATTCCAAATATAATGAACGGCGCAGCGAGTGTGAACAGGCCTTGGCTGTCATCCAGAGGCATAGCCGTATCACTAATCTTTGTCAAGCTACCCTTGCTGATATTGAAACTTATTTGACCGATAACGTGCTGCGTCGACGGGCCAGGCATGTTGTAACAGAGAATAACCGGGTTCATACCGCCGTTAATCTGCTGGAAAAAGGCGATATTGCCGGCTTTGCTGAATTAATGACTCAGTCACACACTTCTCTTAAAAATGACTACGAAGTAACTGGGTATGAGCTTGATGCCATAGTTGACACCGCTCTTACAGCGCCAGGGTGTATTGGTGCACGCATGACTGGCGCCGGCTTTGGCGGTTGCGCTATTGCCTTGGTTAAAACTGCCCAATTGGCGGAGTTTAAGTCTGCAGTAGCCACCGGGTACAGAGCAGGAACCAGGCGGGAAGCTGATTTTTATGTGGCTGGTATTGCCAACGGTGTCAGCCTGCTTGAAGGGTAAGTGGCTGAAATGAGCATTCACAGTGAAGGTTACAAGGGACTTGACGGTGTAGCCATCGAGAATGAGACACTTAAACTAATTGTCTTACCTCAACTAGGTGCTAAAATCGCTTCATTACTTTATAAGCCGCAAAACTTCGAAGTGTTTTTTCAACCAATTGACGGCGTGTTTCGCTTGAGTAGATATGGTGCAAATTTTGCTGAGTATGATACTGCCGGGGCTGATGAAATGTATCCTACAATTGACGCCTGCATGTATCCGTATCATGGCTATTCCGGCACGCAAATACCTGACCATGGCGACCTGTGGAGCATACCGTGGAGTGTAACGGCTGCAGGTGAGAAGTTACTATCACGCGTGCAAGGTAAGTCCCTGCCTTATGAATTTAATCGGACGATTACGCTGGAAAGAAGCGGCGTACGCATGGATTACAGGGTGATAAACACAGGCGATGAGGAACTTTACGGCATATGGGCATTTCATGGCTTGGCCGCCTGTGACGAAAATACGCGGATTATTCTTCCTGAAACAGACCGCGTAATTAATGTACATAACAGTGCAATGTTAGGCCCGGCCAATACTGAACATAGTTTCCCAATGACTATCAGCAGCAAGGGTAGTAACTGCTGCATCGACCGGATTAAGCCTAAGTCTGCCAAGAATACGGAGAAGATTTACGTTAATGGCAGGGTCAAGCAAGGTCAGGCAGCTTTAACGCTAAATAATAATCAACTTCGCTACACATTGTATTTTCCCACAGAGATAGTCCCGTATCTTGGTGTATGGATCAACCAAGGCGGGTTTAAAGACGAATATAACTGTGCACTCGAACCGGCTACAGGCTATTACGACTCACTTGAGGTTGCTCATAGGCTAAATACATTGCAGTCGATAGCCACGGGAGCTGCACTGGAATGGTATCTTATTATTAATTTGGAGGCACTGTCATGAATGTTTTGGTAACCGGAGGCGCGGGCTATATTGGCTCACATACCGTGCGGCTCTTAGAAAAGGCAGGCAGTAACGTTGTAGTGTACGACAACCTGGTTACAGGCCACCGGGATGCAGTAAAAAACAGTACATTTGTTGAAGGCGACATTTTTGATAGTACCTTGCTTGCCGATACAATTAAACGCTATGAGATTAACTCTGTCGTCCATTTTGCGGCCTACAGCCTGGTAGGTGTTTCAATGGTCAATCCGCGGGACTACTACCATAATAATGTTGTAGGGACTTTGAACTTGTTAGATGTTATGATGGCAAATGGTGTGAATAAGCTGGTATTCTCCTCCACAGCGGCAGTGTATGGCGAACCAGACACCTCGCCTATCACTGAAGATGTGATGAAAAACCCTACTAATGTCTATGGCCGGACTAAGCTCATTATGGAAAACGCGATGGCTGATTATTCACGGACTTATGGTCTCAAATACATTGCTCTTCGTTACTTTAATGCCTGCGGTGCTGATACTGCCGGTGATATTGGTGAAGATCACCAGCCGGAAACCCACTTAATACCGCTTGTCCTCAAAGCTTGTCTCGGAAAAACTGACAGACTTAAGATTTTTGGCGATGATTACCCTACTAAGGATGGTACCTGTGTGCGGGATTACGTTCATGTGAACGATTTGGGTCAGGCCCATGTTTTAGCTCTTAAAGCCCTGTATAATGGACACGAGTCGGACATATATAATCTTGGCAACGGCAGTGGCTTCACTGTTAAAGAAATCATTGAGACAGCGGAATCTGTAACAGGCATGGCGGCTCCTAAAGAGGTGGCACCACGGCGTGCCGGCGACCCTGCTGTGCTAGTGGCCAGTTCAGGGAAGATTCGTCAGGATTTGGGTTGGCAGCCCGAATATACCGATATCAAAAACATAATTGCCACAGCTTGGCGGTGGCATAAGGGAAATCCTGACGGATTTTCCGGTTGAGGGTGAGACCATGTCTGTACAGAGCCCTAATGCTGAGCAAATCTTTAACATCATCAGGCGGCATGGACCCGTATCGAGGGCCGATATTGCAAGATTCACCGGCCTGACACCTCCGACAGTAACCAATATTACCAATAAGCTATTGGACGCAGGACTTGTTAACGATTACATGATGGGGGCGTCAAGCGGTGGGCGGCGCCCGCTGCTGTTAAAGATTAACCCGGCTGCCGGTCAGGTAATTATTATTCATATCCGCTCATTTAAAATGATTGGTTACGTAGTTGATACGGCGTTTGGGGTACATTTTGAGCTGACAGTCAGTATCAAAGGGCTGAGCTATGAAGCTGTAATACAGCAGATACTGGCGGTTATTGATCAATGCCGCCAGGCAGCCACTACAACGCTTATGGCTGTTGGTGTTGTCATACGCGGCCCGGTTAGGACACAAGAAGGTATCTCGGTGTTCGCCCCTAATATTGGCTGGAAGAATGTACCACTAAAATATATTATTGAAGAAAAGAATCGCCTGCCTGCTTTTATCGAAAACGACTCCCATGTTCTAGCTTACGGCGAATATTATTTCGGTGTTGCAAAGGACGCTAATAACATGGTTTTACTCAAAGTCGGTCACGGTATTGGCGGCGGCATTATGTTCAATGGTTCCCTCTATCGGGGGATTAACGGCAGTGCGGGAGAGGTTGGCCATACTGTCATTGATGTTTCCGGTCCGCTATGCAGTTGTGGTAATTCTGGCTGTATGGAGGCTATGGCTTCTGAGACTGCGCTGGTAGATTTGGTGATAAATGCAGTACGCTCTGGTCAGACTTCGTTGATCTCAGGTATCGTGAACGGAGATCTGGATGCAGTTACCGCGGAGGATATCTACCATGCTGCTGATTTAGGTGATCATTTAGCGATTAATATGCTTAGCCGTGTCGCCGGTTATCTGGGCATTGGCATTGCAAATTTAGTCAATGTCTTTAACCCCGAACTTGTGGTTATTGGCGGTGGGTTGGCCAAGGCGCAGCAGTATATTGAAAGGACAGTCTGGGACATGGTGGCCCTCAGGTCTTTTGAGAGCTGCAGCAGTGTACTTGAAATTAAATATTCTACCCAAACAAGCGAAAATACCATGAAAGGTGCAGCTGATATGGTGTTCTCAGAATTAGCCGGGAATATAACAGATGTTGGCTAGGATAGCTTGGCCAGAAATATATTGACAGAATCTTTTGGTAGTTATACTATAATCCTGAGGAATTTCATATATTTGGTATAAATAGCAAAATTTATCAGAAGAGGCAACAAAGGGTTTACGTGGGATTATAGGGTGGGGATAACCGGCCGATATCTCTACTTTATAATAGATAGTGATCCAAAAAATGAGGGGGTTTTTTAGTGAAAAGGTACATGAAAGGACTTATCGTTTCTACATTGCTTGCGAGCCTAATGGCAGCAGGATGCGGCGGTTCACAGCAATCTGCACCTGCGGGGGACAAGGCTAAATCTGTTATTGGCGTAGCTATCTACAAGTTTGACGACACGTTTATGACTGGTGTCCGTAATGCTATTTCCAAAGCTGCGGAGGGCAAAGCCCAAGTAGATATTGTTGACAGCCAAAACTCGCAGCCGACCCAAAATGACAAGGTAGACCTTTTCATTACCAAGAAAGTAAATGCGCTTGCCATCAACCCAGTCGACCGTACTGCTGCCAGCGTAATTATTGATAAAGCCAAAAAAGCAAACACCCCAGTTGTTTTCTTTAACCGCGAGCCTCTACCTGAAGATATGAAGAAATGGGACAAAGTTTACTATGTAGGCGCTAAAGCAGAGGAATCGGGTACTATCTCTGGTAAACTCATTGTTGATTACTGGAAAGCGCATCCTGAAATGGACAAAAACAAGGACGGCGTACTGCAGTATGTTATGTTGAAAGGCGAACCAGGTCATCAAGATGCTGAACTTCGCACCAAGTTTTCGGTAAAAGCTGTTGAAGATGCCGGCATCAAAGTGCAAAAGGTTGCTGAAGATACCGGTATGTGGGATCGCGTAAAAGGTCAGGAAAAAATGGCCGCGTTCCTTGCTGCTAACGGCGACAAAATTGAAGCTGTATTTGCTAATAATGATGATATGGCGCTGGGGGCTATTGAGGCCCTTAAAGCAAAAGGCTACTTTAAGGATGGCAAGTTTATTCCAGTCGTAGGCGTTGACGCTACGGCCCCAGCCCTCAAGGCTCTAGAAGAAGGCACTCTCCTGGGTACCGTTCTGAACGATGCCAATAACCAGGGCAAAGCTACCTTCAATATCGCCAATGCTCTAGCCCAAGGTCAGACTCCAAGTAAAGAGAACACTGGTTTTGATATTGTTGATGGCAAGTATGTGTGGGTTGCTTATAAGAAGATTACCAAAGAAAACATTAATGAAGCTAAATAACCTTTGCTAGTAATGAATCCAAAAGGGGGCAAGGTATGCTTACTTTGCCCCTTTGCTTTAAATAGGCAACAAGCCGCGGGAAGAGAGGCGCTATAATGATCGAAACTCCGGTTTTTCTCGAAATGAATAACATCTCCAAAGAATTTCCCGGTGTGAAAGCGCTTGATGATGTTACGATAAAGGTACGTGCAGGTACGGTGCATGCCCTTATGGGCGAAAACGGCGCGGGGAAATCGACACTGATGAAATGCCTCTTTGGGATATACAAACCTGACTCCGGCGAGATATTTCTAAATGGTAAAAAGACAGATATTAATAACTCAAAAGATGCGCTTACTAATGGAATTTCTATGATTCACCAAGAATTGCACCCGGTTCCGCACCGGAATGTTATGGAAAACATCTGGCTGGGGCGGTTTCCTGTAAAAGGGTTTGGACCGTTCCAATTTATTGATGAAACTAAGATGATTAAAGACACAGAGGCACTTTTTAAAGAACTTGAAATGGACATAAAACCGACAACACTTGTGGGTAGCTTGTCTGTATCCAAGATTCAGTCAATTGAAATTGCAAAAGCCGTCTCCTTTAACTCTAGAGTCATTGTAATGGATGAACCTACATCATCTTTGACAGGAAATGAAGTAGAGCAACTCTTTAAAATCATTCGTGACTTAAAGAAACGAGGAGTAGCGATTATTTATATATCGCACAAAATGGAAGAGATCCTGGAAATTTCGGATGAAGTCACTATTATGCGCGATGGCCGTAAGATTGGCACTTGGCAGGCAACTGAAATGACGACAGATATGATTATCTCTAAGATGGTAGGACGAGATCTTACGCAACGTTTCCCAGAGCGGAGCAATGTACCAGGAGATGTAGTGTTAAAAGTAGAAGACCTCACTTCCCAATTGCCGAAATCTTTTAAAAAGGTCAGCTTTGAACTGAAAAAAGGAGAAGTGCTGGGCATAGGCGGGTTGGTTGGTGCGCAACGAACCGAGCTCATTGAAGCGCTGTTTGGACTTCGTTCCCTGGCTTCAGGCAGGTTCTATATTAAAGGGAAAGAAGTAAAAATTAGATCTGCTGCTGATGCTAAAGATCACAAAATGGCTTTGCTGACTGAGGAACGGCGGGTCACCGGTATATTTCCTGTATTATCTGTTCTAGAAAATACGGCTATTGCGAAACAGGCCAAATATGAAACAAGATATTTTCTGCTTAATGACACCTTACGCAAAGCAGATGCAGCGCAGAGCATTCAAAAATTACAGGTGAAAACACCTACGCTTAAAACTCAGATTAAAAACCTTTCAGGTGGTAACCAGCAAAAAGTTCTGTTGGCCAGATGGCTGTTAACCGAACCAGAGATATTGCTCCTTGATGAGCCAACGCGAGGTATCGATGTTGGAGCAAAGTTTGAGATATATACCATCATCGTAGAACTTGCCAAACAGGGTAAAAGCATCATTATGATTACGTCAGAAATGCCGGAACTCTTAGGTATGTCTGACCGTATTATGGTTATGTGCGAGGGCCGGGTCACTGGCATTGTTGATGGGAAGAAAGCGACAGAAGAAGAGATTATGCGCCTTGCTACCCAGCGTATGGTATAAAAGGAGGTTACATGCAGTGAATTTTGACGCAAACAAGATAAAAGACTTTTTTATGCAGCATGCCATCTATATTGTGCTTATTGTCCTGATAATTGCCATTGCTGTGTATGATCCGCGCTTTTTATCAGTCACAACCATTCGTGATATCTTGCTTCAATCCTCTACACGGGTAATTATCGCTTTGGGAGCAGCGTTTGTCTTGATTACAGGCGGTGTTGATTTGTCAACAGGCCGGGTTGTTGGCTTAACGGCGGTACTGTCAGCTTCTATGCTACAAGTGGCAGACTACTCGCGCCGGTTTTACCCTGACATACCAGATCTGCCGTTATGGCTGCCCATTTTGCTGGCTGTGCTTGCAGGGCTTGTTGTTGGTATAATTAACGGTTTTATTGTTGCTAAACTAAGTGTTCCGCCATTTATTGCTACTTTGGGAACAATGGTTATTATTTATGGAGTAAACTCCATCTACTTTGATATGAAGCCTAACGAGTCACAACCAATTGGCGGGCTTCGACCTGACTTTACTGAGATTGGTTCGGGAGCCTTAGGTACAGGGCCTTATTCTATACCCTATATTGTTATTATTGCGGCTTTAATTGCTTTTCTTGTCTGGGTTATATTTAATAAAACCAGGCTGGGAAAGAATATGTACGCTATTGGTGGCAATGTGAACGCTGCCGTAGTGTCAGGTATTAATGTTGGTCTTAACTTACTTATTTTATATTCTATTGCTGGCGCCCTCTATGGTTTAGCTGGTGTTCTGGAGGCCGCGCGAACCGGTGGTGCTACTAATAACTACGGTAATATGTACGAACTAGATGCCATTGCGGCCTGTGTTGTCGGCGGCGTTTCGACAGCTGGTGGAATTGGAACTGTGCCAGGAATACTGGCAGGTGTCCTCATCTTCGGTGTAATCAATTACGGCCTTACATTTATTGGTATGAATCCATACTGGCAGCTTATTATCAAAGGTTTAATCATCGTTGCTGCCGTAGCCTTTGATATCCGGAAATATTTGTCGAAGAAATAAAAGATAGTCTTCCCTCACAAAAATAAATGTACGTAAATAAAGACGCCTGATTTGCCGAAAAGCAAATCAGGCGTTGACTGTTTAGCTCAAGTTTACAACTATCATTTTTGTGGTATTATATAGGAGTGGATATAATAACCAGGTGATATATCCAGCTTTTAAAAGTCAGAGGAGGAAGTTTTTACTTGAAAAAAATTATAGCAGCAACATTAGGATTAGTTTTCGCAGGAACTGCAGCATTTGCCTCGCCGTCGATTGATTATACGCCAGGTGCGGTAACGGTTGAGCTTGGTAGCACATTGAATTCGACTTTTAATGGAAAAGGGGCCATAGACGATTCGGTGGACGGCAAATCCGGCTTCAAATATGCTGTAGCTACTGGTCTGGGAAACAATTTTGCGCTTCAGTACAAAGGTGGCCATTTTGTTTCAGAAGATTTTTCTGCTATAGGGCATACAATTCACGGCATTTCCGATTTGCACGAAATTAATCTTCTGTATCGGATAAGTCCTGAATTTTCGATAGTTACCGGCTGGGTGCAAAATAAGGTATCTTATAATAATTTAATTAGTGAAGCTAAAGTTTCAGGTATGCATGTTGGTATAACCGGTTCTAAAAAACTTAATGATAAGTCATCACTATTTGCTGCCTATATCGCAGGCAGCGACACTTTATTCTGGGAAGCAGGTATAAGTAACAAGATTGGACAAGATACATACTTGAATGTTTCTTATGCCGTGCGTGAGTTTAAAGATGTTGATCTTTTCGTGCCTCTTCTTAATCAGGGTAGCAAAGAAGATTACAAACTTAAAGGTATCAGTTGCGTAGTATCAACTAAACTATAATCAGAATTAACCGTACAACCGCAAAAGCGATTTGTATGGTTAATTTTTTTCGTTATAATAATAACTAAGATATATACTCCTGATATTTTATGAGGTGACAAATGAATCGGCTTCCTATCGAAGATATACTGCCTGATCTTAAGGTAGCACTTAGTTCACAGGTTAACGCTGTGCTTGTAGCGCCACCTGGCTCAGGCAAGACGACTCGCATTCCACTGGCACTTAAAAATGAAGCCTGGCTTAAAGGACGGCGCATCCTTATGCTTGAACCCCGACGACTGGCGGCACGTGCGGCCGCCCGTTATATGGCACAAACATTGGGTGAACAAGTGGGGGAAACTGTGGGGTACCGAGTCCGGTTAGATAGTTGTGTTGGACCCAAAACGTGCATTGAGGTAATTACTGAAGGCATACTTACCCGGATGCTCCAGACTGATCAAGCCCTGGAAGGGGTAGGGTTAATCATATTTGATGAATTTCACGAGCGCAGCCTTCATGCTGATCTAGGTTTGTTACTGGCGTTGGAATCGCAAACTGTTCTTAGAGAAGATTTGCGGCTGTTAGTCATGTCAGCAACACTGAATTCGGAAGCTGTTGCTGGTATTCTTAGGGATGCTCCCATAATTTTTGGCAGTGGGCAAGTTTTTCCTGTTGAGACTCATTATCTAGAGCGACGAAGTAATGAACGCATTGAAGCAGATGTCGTGAAAGCTGTATTTAGCGCACTTACCAGCGGTTCGGGTGATATACTGGTGTTTTTGCCTGGAGCTGGTGAAATTCGATGGGTGCAGGCTAAGTTGATGGAAGGTGGCATTGCGCAGTATGCACAAGTCTCGCCGTTGTATGGGAGCCTGTCGCCGACAGCCCAAGACTTAGCCATTTTACCAAGTCCACCTGGCGAACGAAAGGTGGTTCTGGCTACCTCCATTGCCGAAACAAGCCTTACGGTTGAAGGTGTCCGTATAGTCGTTGACTGCGGGCTGATGCGCGTACCACACTTCTCGCCGCGTACTGGTTTGACCCGTCTTGAGACAATACGGGTGTCCAGGTCGGCTGCTGATCAACGTCGCGGACGGGCCGGACGGTTGGGACCGGGTGTGTGTTTCCGTCTCTGGACCCTACAAGATGATATGTATCTTGAGCCTAATACTGCGCCAGAGATTTTTTCTGCTGATTTATCATCACTTGCTCTCGAGCTGGCTGCCTGGGGAGTTACTAACCCCGATCAGCTTCAATGGCTGGATTCGCCGCCTGAGGCGGCATTTTACAAGGCGCGTGAATTGCTCAATAAGTTGGGAGCAGTGGGACCTAATGGCGCTATTACCGCCCATGGGCGGCAGATGATCCAAACAGGATTGCACCCACGACTAGCTCACATGATACTTAAGGCTGTTGAGATTGGCTTTGGAGGACTGGCATGTGAGCTTGCTGCTATTCTTAGTGAGAGGGACTTCTTTAGAGGCTCAGATGTTGATTTGCGCCTTCGTATTGAAGCGATTCGTAAGTTGAAAAATGGCAGAGTTGATACAGATTGGCTGATTTCTCAAGGGGTGGATATAGGTACATGCCGGCGAATTGAGGCAGAAAGTAAGCGTTTCAAACAGGAATTTGATATTTCTGTTAACTGCCAGGATGACATTGATGCATGTGGCTTAGTATTGGCCTTGGCCTATCCTGATAGAATTGGGCAAAAGCGGGATAGTGGCAAATTTCTTTTAGAGAATGGGCGTGGTGCTGTAATATCAGAGACGCAGCCACTAGCGCACAACTCATATATAGTGGCAGCGGAGCTTGATGGACAAGGAAATGAAAGCCGCGTTTTTCTGGGGGCACCAGTAGCTTTGGATCAATTAAGATGCTATCTGGGGCAACAAATCGTTAGGGAGACTAC
The DNA here is from genome assembly GCF_035561155.1 of Sporomusa sp. Taxonomy (GTDB): domain Bacteria; phylum Bacillota; class Negativicutes; order Sporomusales; family Sporomusaceae; genus Sporomusa. Next base: position 19,285 of record NZ_DATMYD010000094.1, read on the forward strand.
CGTTACTTGGGATGAGGCTGTTCAAGCAGTGCGATCAAAGATATGCGAACGTTTAGGTACTCTGATTCTAAAGGAAAGTCCTTATACTGAACCTGACCCGGCAGCTATTTCAGCCGCTTTAATTGCTGGGATTGCCAGAGAGGGGTTGTCAATATTACCTTGGACGCGTACCACGCGACAGTTGCGGCAACGCCTGTTGTTCATTCACCGCAGGGAACAAATGTGGCCGGATGTTTCGGATGAGGCGCTACTTCATGCACTTGAGAGCTGGCTAGGGCCGTATGTCTATGGTTTAACAAGTCGGGCTCAACTAGCGCAGCTAAACCTTACTACTATATTAGAAGCTATGCTTAGTTGGGAGCAACTTCAGGAGCTTGATACTTATGCGCCTACACATCTGATTGTACCTAGCAATCAAAGAATTCCTATAGATTACAGTGATCCTGACTCGCCGGTATTGGCTGTAAAGCTGCAGGAGATGTTCGGCCTCACAGAAACGCCATGTATCGCAAGGGGGAAAGTTCGCTTAACACTGCATTTGTTGTCTCCCTCACAACGAACAGTACAGGTGACTCAAGATTTAGCCAATTTCTGGAGTAAAACCTATTTTGAAGTAAAACGGGATTTGATGGGGCGATATCCGAAACATTATTGGCCTGATGAGCCTATGAGCGCGATCCCGACAAATCGTGTCCGGCCTAAACCAGTATAAAAGATGAGCGAAAATTTATTATTGCTTTTTGGATAATAATTTGCTATACTAGCAAATGTCGCTAACGACAACTCAACAGAGTTAAAAAATGTTCTTGACATGATTAAGTTGGCATGATAGAATAAATTCTGTCGTTAAACGATATTCATATGGTGGCTATGGTGAAGTGGTTAACACGCCGGATTGTGGCTCCGGTATTCGAGGGTTCGAGACCCTCTAGTCACCCCAATAAGTTTAATACAGTAGGGGCGTCGCCAAGTCGGTAAGGCAACGGACTTTGACTCCGTCATGCGTTGGTTCGAGTCCAGCCGCCCCTGCCATTTAAGCAGAGAGCCAGGTTTCTAGGAGTGTAAGCCTGTGCGAATCGCTTAGTTCCAAGCGTTAGCGCGGAACATCCTTAATACGATGACCTACTAGCTCAGTCGGTAGAGCACCTGACTTTTAATCAGGGTGTCGATGGTTCGAGTCCATCGTGGGTCACCACTTAGCTTTAACAGATTTATGACCTACTAGCTCAGTCGGTAGAGCACCTGACTTTTAATCAGGGTGTCGATGGTTCGAGTCCATCGTGGGTCACCACTGGTAAATATTGATATTGACATAGTGCATTTACTATGATAATATTACATCTGCAGCGAAAAGCTGCTAAACAATGCGGGAGTGGCGGAACTGGCAGACGCACTAGACTTAGGATCTAGCGCCGCGAGGCGTGCAGGTTCAATTCCTGTCTCCCGCACCAAACAAGAAAACAAAGACTTTCAGGATTTTATCCTGGAAGTTTTTTGTTTTGTAATAACTCTGCAACAGTGCACGCGATATAAATCCTCAGTACTATAAGCTAATAATTCCCATGCCAGCCGGCCAATTTTGCACTCTGGTAAGAAGATTACGCCACTCAAGTGGCGTAAGAATAATCTGTCCGGGCTCTAACACATCTGCCGGTATCCGAAAATTTTCCGCACTGCCTAAACTGGCGCCAGATAAATCGCCGCCATATGCAGAGATTGCTATGCGGTCAATTTTCTTGATGGGGAGTGTTTGACTGAGGAAAAAGTCTTTACTTACGATTGCTCTCATCAAATTACCTCCTAATTTCGTTATTTGAAACTCTATATATGCTGTGCTTTTATGATACCATATATTTCCTGGGATATGAAAGAGGCCGATTCTGAAGGAGTTTTTTAGTTGTTGAAAGACAAATTCTTCTGGTTATTGTTTTGCTAAACTGGACAATAATAAGAGGCAGGGAGGGGTTTTGTTGACAAATCATCGAAAGATTCTCTTTTGCCTTACGGGAATATTTATTGCCGTTTTGATAGCGATAATAATAGCCTTGCTAACGCAGGGTCGGCATGAGTATGCGCAAAACATTGCGGTAAAAGCGTGTGTATGGGTAATTTATACATTTATTGAAACAAAATATAGTATTGAAATCAAAAACACCATACGGGCCCTTGTGATGGCGATGCTTATTAGTGATTCTTTTTTGGGACTATATGTAAATCTATACGCTACATCAACAATTTTTGATAAAATTCAGCATGTTTTTGGAAGCTATGCATTCTCTCTCTTTGCTTATAACCTTATCTGTCAAATTACCAAGCCTGTAATAAGCCGTACTTTTAGTTTTATCTTTGTTATCTCTTTGGGGTTAAGTGTTGGCGTTTTCTATGAGATCGGTGAATTTATAGGAGATTTAATTGCTAAGCCGAGTGTTCCCAGTCAACCAAGCCTGCTTGACACGAATCTTGATTTAGTAGCCGATGTAATTGGGTCACTTATTGCGGCAGTTCATACTGCATCTATATTTCCCAGCAGTGTTAGACAACCGGCAAAAATAGAATAGTAGGATTACAAGCGATTCAAAATATAAAAAAAGGCGTGTTTAAACGCCTTTTTTATTTCAGGGAGTTACAGCGGGTTGCAGGGGCGATGAGCGCTAGGCATGCATTTACGCGGGGAACATTGACGTGGCCAGCAAAAACGTGGAGAGCATAAACGGGGCTGGCAAGGAGCCGAAGAGGGGCGGCAGCCTATTGGGGGATTAGGCTGGCAAGGAGCCCAAGAGGGGTGGCAGCCTATTGGCTGATTAGGCCGACAAGGTGACCAAGAGGGACGGCACCCTACTTGATGGGAAGGAGGGCAAGGACTCCAGGAGGGCTGACAGCCTATATTGGTAACCCGATCGTCAAACTCTTCATCGTCAAACTCATCGTCTTCAAAATCGTCCGTCCATTCTTCCATTTTAGGAGTTTCCCACTTAGGATTTTTATATTTTTCATTAGACATGATGATCTTCCTCCCATTTTCCAGTGTAAGGGTTATATGAGCAGTCGGCAGGGGCGGCTTGCCAGGATTTATGAGGGTCCAGGCCTTGAGCGAGCGGACGGCAGTCGCCACAGGCATAGCGATACTCGCAGCCTTTGCACTTAATTACACAGTCTTTAGTTGTACACCAGCACTCTGTAAGCGATTGTCCTTTAAGTATGTCGTTAAGTGGTGAATGCAATATGTTCCCGCATACTTGATTGCGGGCAAATATACAAGGTATGACATCGCCGTCAGCCGTTATGGCTAGCCGTCCGGCTAAACAGCTATGGAAGTTCTGTGCTTTGGCAAACGATTCGGGATCAGTAAAAAACGGCGGTCTAATCGGTGGTTTAGTGTAGTTTAGGGGGAGTAGGTCCTGGTCATCGCCTCGTCCTGTGGGCCGTACAACATCTGGTGGCACAGGCTCAAGTCCTAGTTCTGTATATAAGTTCATGATGTTTGTTACTTCGTGCTCGTTGGCTTTCATAATTATTGAAGCAATCCGAAGGGGAATATCTTTAGCTAAAATCTTTTTAATAGCCGACATGGTTTTATCAAAGCTGCCGGTATGGAGGGTGACTGTGTCATGGACTGGAGCGTTATCAGCGTAAATGGTGGTAGCAATGCTAACGTTATGCTGTTTAAAAAAATCGATACAGTCATCATCGACAAGTGTGGCATTGGTAAATATTTCAATTATTTCATAGTTTTCTTCCTGTGCTTTGATAACCAGCTCTCGCCACCTGGGATAAAGCAGTGGTTCGCCGCCAATGAGTTGGATACCATCAGCTCCTTCCTGACGAGCCTCGCTGATAATCTCCAGCCATCGATCATGCGGTACAGAACTCACAGGTGTATGGGGACTGCTTGCTGAATAGCAGTGCAGGCAGCGATTGTTGCAGCTTGAGGTAAGTTCCAGCCAGACAAATTCGAGTTTAGGCTGATAATTTGGTAGATTTTTCGTTGGTTTTTGGACGGGAGGTTCAGTGTAAACGGCGCCCAGTCCTTTGGCTGTCAAGTTATCAAGAAATGATAGATACCGCTTGTTATCAGGCAAATTAAGATCCATTATGTCTTCGAGCGCCGCTTTATTGCATTCCTGTAATAGTTTAACGGCTCCCTGGTTAATAGAATACACACGGCCTGAGGTTAGATCATAGATGGCTCCCCGTGCCTGGCCCTCCACTAATACACTGTTATTGTTCAGACGGTAATACAACTGACCAGCCTCCTTTGTGGGCGTCTATACTTTCCTGTATATGCCTTATCACATAATATGCAGGATGGCAGGCAGGTGTTAGCTGAAGGACTAAATTAGTCAATATTCAGGTTGACAAATAATAAATTACGGTATATAATCAATATTGTTGTTAGCACCAATACGCGGAAGTAGCTCAGCGGTAGAGCATCGCCTTGCCAAGGCGAGGGTCGCGAGTTCGAATCTCGTTTTCCGCTCCATTACACATAACCCAGCATATATCTGCTGGGTTTTTTGCTCATATCTTGTCTTTGTTATTCAGTTGTGGTATGATATTATTCATGACATTGCTGCAAATTATGGACACTGGCCGGAAAAAAATAATGGTTAAACCAGGAAAACCATAAAATTTATGTCAATAATGGGAATACTATTAGCGGGACTATGTTGACAATTAATTAAGCTGTGTCAGCAGTTAATTTAATAAGGAGGCAATACATAAATGAAGGTAACAGCGGAAAGAATAGACAATCATAAAACGGTGCTTAATCTTGAAATCCCCCAGACTGAGGTAGCTAAAGCTATTGAAAAGGCTTACCGCAAGCTGGCTAATCAGGTCAACATTCCCGGTTTCCGTAAAGGCAAAGCCCCCCGTAAAGTAGTTGAAATGCGCATCGGTAAAGAAGCATTGCTTGACGAGGCTTTTGAAATCCTGGCTCCTGAGGCGTATGCCAAAGCTTTGGAAGAACAGGCAATCGATCCTGTTGGCCGTCCGGAAATTGAGGTTGTTACTTTAGGGGAAGACCAACCGTTGGTGTTTAAAGCCACTGTAGTTAAAAAGCCTGAAGTTACTTTAGGTCAATATAAAGGTCTCGTTATAGAAAAGACGGCTGCCGAAGTTACTGACGCGGACGTAGACAATGAACTGGAAAAAAATCGCAGCCGCAGCGCCAAAATGGTAGTGGTAGAGGACGCTGAGCTTAAACAAGGCGACTTGGCCATTATCGACTTTAAGGGCTATGTTGACGGTGTTCCGTTCGATGGTGGTGAAGGCAAGAGCTATCCGCTTGAAATCGGTTCAGGAAGCTTTATTCCTGGTTTTGAAGACCAACTGGTTGGCGCTAAGTCAGGCGACGAACGGGAAGTAAGTGTTTCTTTCCCCGAAGATTACTTTGTTGCCGAATTAGCTGGTAAAGCCGCTAAGTTTACGGTAAATATTCATGACATCAAGCGTAAGGAAATGCCTGAGCTTGACGATGAGTTTGCCAAAGAAACCAGCGAATTTGATACTCTTGCGGAATTAAAAGGCGATATTAAGAATAAGTTAGAACAGGCTGCTGTAGCTAAAGCTGACCGCGAGTTCCGCACAGCTGCTATTAAAGCGGTAGTTGATAATGCTGAAATTGACGTTCCTGAAGTAATGGTTGAAAACCAAATTGATAATATGATTCAAGATCTCGATGTAAATTTACAGCAGCGCGGCATGCAACTTGAAAAATATCTCGAATATACTAAAATGGATATGGCAGCCTTACGGGAAAACTACCGTGCATCAGCGTTATATAACGTAAAAACCGACCTGGTACTTGAGGCTATTGTTAAAGCTGAAGAATTTACAGCTGCGCCTGAAGAACTCCAGAAGGAAATTGAGTCTATGGCTCAAAATTATCAGACCACAGTTGAAGAAATTGCCAAAGTGATTCGTGAAACTAACCGATTCCAGGCACTAAGAGACTCTGTTCTGCGTAAAAAAGCTGCCCAACTCGTAATTGATAGTGTTGCAGCACAATAAATTAGGATTTTGAGGTGATTTGTTATGCCCTATGTGCCAATTGTAGTAGAGCAGTCTAACCGCGGCGAGCGGGCGTATGATATCTACTCGCGGCTGTTAAAGGACCGTATCGTATTTATCGGCGGACCAATTGACGACAATGTGGCAAATTTGTTTATTGCTCAGCTGTTGTTTTTGGAGTCTGAAGATCCGGAAAAAGATATTCATGTATATATTAATAGTCCAGGTGGAGTAGTAACTGCTGCGATGGCTATGTATGATACTATGCAATATGTCAAGCCGGACGTTACCACTACCTGCATGGGTCAAGCAGCTAGTGCCGGTGCTTTGCTTCTTGCTTCTGGCGCTAAAGGTAAACGCTATGCCCTTCCTAATTCACGGATTATGATTCATCAACCGCTTGGTGGTACGCAGGGGCAAGCTACCGATATTGAAATTCATGCTCGGGAAATTCTTCGTATGCGAGAACACCTAAATGGCATCCTTGTCCACCATACCGGTCAGCCAATGGAAAAAATCCAACGTGACACTGAACGTGATTTCTTCATGTCCAGTGAGCAAGCAAAAGACTACGGCCTTATAGACGCAGTCGTGGTGCGGGGTGACAGACACAAGGAGACTCCCAAGTAGAGAGGTGGTAATATGTTGAAATTCGGTGATGACAGGGGTCAACTAAAGTGTTCGTTTTGCGGCAAACTGCAGGAACAGGTAAAAAAACTTGTTGCCGGGCCAGGCGTATATATTTGTGATGAATGTATAGAACTTTGCAACGAGATCATTGAAGAAGAACTGAGCGAGGATATGGATGTCGAGCTCAGGGATGTCCCTAAACCCAAAGAGATAAAAGATATCCTCGATCAGTATGTAATTGGTCAGGAAGAAGCTAAGAAATCATTGGCTGTGGCTGTGTACAATCATTACAAGCGGATCAACTTGGGTGCTAAAATGGATGATGTTGAATTGCAAAAGTCTAACATCATTATGCTTGGTCCGACTGGCAGTGGTAAAACGCTGTTGGCTCAAACGCTGGCTAAAATCCTCAATGTTCCCTTTGCGGTAGCTGATGCCACCTCGTTAACCGAAGCAGGTTATGTAGGTGAGGACGTAGAAAACATTCTCTTAAAACTCATCCAGTCTGCTGATTATGATGTGGAAAAAGCTGAAAAGGGTATTGTTTACATTGATGAAATTGATAAAATTGCCCGCAAGTCGGAAAACCCCTCAATCACCCGTGATGTTTCCGGTGAAGGCGTGCAACAGGCCTTGCTTAAGATACTGGAGGGCACAGTAGCCAGTGTACCGCCGCAGGGTGGTCGTAAGCATCCACATCAGGAATTTATTCAAATCGACACCACTAACATTCTTTTTATTTGCGGTGGTGCCTTTGACGGCATCGATAAGCTTATTAGCGCCAGAACAGGCAAAAAATCTATGGGCTTTGGTGCTGAAGTCCGCAGTAAAGAAAAAAAGCAATTGGGCGAGATTCTTAAGAACATTCTTCCGGAAGACCTCCTCAAATTTGGGCTTATTCCCGAGTTTGTCGGACGTTTGCCTGTTATTGTTACGTTGGATGCTCTTGATGAAGAGGCGTTGGTACGTATCTTAATTGAGCCTAAGAATGCTCTGGTTAAACAGTATCAGAAATTCTTGGAGATTGACAATGTTCAACTTGAATTTAAAGACGAGGCGTTAAAAGCCATTGCCTCGGAAGCATTAAAACGCAACACCGGTGCTAGGGGACTTAGGGCCATTATTGAGGGTATCATGCGTAATGTCATGTATGATATCCCGTCGCGTACTGATATTGCTAAGTGCATTGTCACCAAAGAGGTCATCGTTAACAAAGAAGAACCTATGCTGGTGACTGCAGAACGCAAAACCAAGAAAAAAGAAGAATCTGCTTAATAAAAGGAGCCGCTAGGCTCCTTTTATTTTTTAATCCTGGCATATGAGTCGTTTTTCAAACAGTCTGCTTGCCGGGTTTTGCCAGGATAAAATAATATTCATTGCCTATACTAGACACATGGTAGAGCAAAAACAATCAAATCTTTTTGCCGGGGAAGGAGGTTCATGGAACTTTGGATTATGCTGTAAATATTATCAGTGTGATTCAGTTGTTTTTTGCTGTGGTTATCGGGCTCTATTTCTGGAACCTATTAAAATCGCAGCAAGGCAACAGGATGGCGGTAGAGCGCGAATCCAGAAAAGAAATGGACAAACTGCAAAAAATGCGGGAGATATCCTTAACCGAGCCGCTGGCTGAAAAAACCCGACCAACCGACTTTTCTGAAATTGTTGGTCAGGAAGAAGGCCTTAAAGCGCTCCGCGCAGCGTTATGCGGCGCTAATCCTCAGCATGTACTTATTTACGGACCACCTGGCGTAGGCAAAACTGCGGCAGCTCGTTTAGTACTTAATGAAGCCAGGCGGAATGGCTATTCACCTTTTAAAATTGCTGCCAAATTTATGGAGCTTGACGCTACGACAGCCAGATTTGATGAGCGCGGTATTGCCGATCCGCTTATCGGTACGGTACATGATCCAATTTATCAAGGAGCCGGTCAGATGGGGATGGCTGGCATTCCCCAACCGAAACCCGGAGCGGTAACTAAGGCGCACGGCGGAGTGCTGTTTATTGATGAAATTGGTGAACTCCACCATATCCAGATGAATAAACTATTAAAGGTGCTGGAAGACCGGAAAGTGTTTTTGGACAGTTCATACTATAACAGTGAAGACACTAATATACCTCAGCACATACACGACATATTTCAAAATGGTCTACCTGCAGATTTTAGGCTCATCGGGGCTACGACTCGTATGCCCCAGGACATTCCACCAGCGATTCGCTCCCGGTGCGTCGAAATTTTTTTCCGACCGCTGCTATCAGATGAAATTGCTATGGTAGCCCTAAACGCCACAAAAAAAATTAACTATACCCTTGCTGAAGGCGCTTTAGAGGTTATTAAGCGTTATGCAACTAACGGACGCGAAGCTGTAAACATCATCCAGATTGCTGCCGGTATTGTCCAAAGCAGCGGCAAAAACGAAAGAACTATTACTCAAGCTGATGTTGAGTGGGTTATCAATTTTGGACAGTATAGTCCGCGGCCTGAGAAAAAAATTCCACTCAAACCCCAAGTAGGCGTAGTAAACGGTTTGGCTGTATATGGGGCAAATATTGGCATGCTTATGGAACTGGAAGTGACAGCAGTGCCTAATAACTATGGTACAGGCAAAATGACTGTTACTGGCGTCGTAGATGAAGAGGAGATTGGTTCGCCGGGGCGTACCATGCGCCGCAAGAGCATGGCAAAAGGTTCGCTTGATAATGTACTTACGGTGTTGGCCAAAGAATTTGGCATTGAATATCCTAAATATGACATACATGTTAACTTCCCCGGTGGGATCCCGGTTGATGGTCCGTCAGCCGGTGTGACGGTAGCAGCCGCTATTTACTCGGCCGTTCACAATGTACCGATTGATAACACTGTAGCTATGACTGGCGAAATTTCCATTCGCGGCTTTGTAAAACCTGTCGGTGGTGTAAGTGCCAAGGTAATGGCTGCCAAGCAAGCTGGCGCACGCCGGGTTATAATCCCTAAGGAAAACTGGCAGGAGATATATAAGGATATGGATATTGAGGTCATTCCTGTTGAAACCCTACAAGAGGTATTAAAACACGCAATGGTTAAGAGTGGTGAAGTTTTACGGCAGGATGCACCGGCAGCTATGCCGGAGGTACTTGCAGCTGCCGGTATCGATAAGGTGTAAATAATTTTAGCCGGGTTACTAACCCGGCTGTTATTATTGGCAAATAAGAGGATTTTTTAGCAAGCACTCAGAATATTTTAAATAGCGGTGTTGAAATACTATTAACTAATAAATACCGCGGGTTACCGAAGGGAGGAAATAATGTTGGCGGAAAAACGGCGTACAATACCACTCTTGCCGCTAAGAGGCATATTAGTTTTCCCATATATGATTATTCATCTGGATGTTGGCCGGGAAAAGTCAATTAGCGCCTTAGAAGAAGCCATGGTTCAAGACCGGCTGATCATGCTGGCTACACAAAAAGATGCCCAAAATGACACACCTCAGCCTGACGATATCTTTTCAGTGGGCACTGTCGCTGAGATTAAGCAGTTATTGAAATTACCGGGAGGCACTATCCGGGTGCTTGTTGAAGGCTTGCATCGCGGGGAGATTGAAGAGTTTATCAGCTTTGATCCTTATTATCAAGTGCAAATTCGCGAGTTTTCCGAGGTTGAACCCAAAACACCGGAAACCGAAGCGCTTACCCGTACCGCAATTAATCAGTTTGAACAATGGGTTAAACTGAGCAAGAAGATACCCCCTGAAACTCTTGTCTCTGTGGTTGTGGTTGAAGAACCCGGCCGTTTAACTGACCTTATCGCCAGTCATTTATCGCTTAAAATTGAAGATAAACAAATACTGTTAGAGGCAGTCAGTGTCAATGATCGGCTGGAACGCCTATGTGAAATTCTAGGCCGCGAGATGGAGATTCTGGAACTTGAGAAAAAAATTCATGTCCGGGTCCGCAAGCAGATGGAAAAAACTCAAAAAGAATATTACTTGCGTGAACAGCTCAAAGCCATCCAAAAAGAATTAGGCGAAAAAGACGAGCGTACCGCTGAAGTAGAAGAATATCGCCAGCGGGTTAAAGAACAAAACCTGCCCAAAGATGTAGCAGAAAAAATTAACAAGGAAATTGACCGTTTGGAAAAAATGCCGCCTATGGTGGCCGAAAGCGGTGTAATTCGTACGTATCTTGATTGGCTTTTGGCATTGCCGTGGAATATTGAGACTGAAGACCGACTGGATATTACTGTGGCCGAAGGGATATTGGACGAAGACCATTACGGGCTGGAAAAAGTTAAAGAACGTATTTTAGAATACCTTTCTATCCGTAAACTGACTGAAAAAATGAAAGGGCCGATTCTTTGTCTTGTCGGACCTCCGGGTGTTGGCAAAACTTCGTTGGCTCGCTCAATTGCCCGGGCAATGGAGCGAAAGTTTGTCCGCGTTTCGTTAGGTGGCGTTAGAGATGAAGCCGAAATTAGAGGCCACCGGCGGACCTATGTTGGAGCGCTGCCAGGACGTATTATTCAAGGAATGCGTACTGTCGGATCTAAAAATCCGGTCTTTCTCTTAGATGAAATTGATAAAATGAGTGCTGATTTCCGGGGTGACCCGTCAGCCGCTCTGCTTGAAGTACTTGATCCTGAACAAAATAATTCATTTAGCGATCATTATGTTGAACTTCCGTACGACTTGTCCCGGGTGCTTTGGGTGGTTACAGCCAATGTGATGCATAATATTCCGCGGCCATTATTAGACCGTATGGAAGTTATCACTATTGCCGGTTATACCGAAGAAGAAAAAGTGGAGATAGCAAAACGTTATCTTATCCCGAAACAAACAACTGACCACGGCCTATCAGCTAAGCAGATCTCTTTTTCTGAGGGTACAATCCAAAAAGTCATCCGCGACTATACTCGTGAAGCCGGCGTAAGAAACCTTGAACGAAATATCGCCAATCTTTGCCGCAAAGTCGCCCGCAAAATTGTTCAAGAGCAGGGGCCGGTTATCAAAATTACTGCGCAAAATCTGCATACATTCCTTGGTGCGCCTAAATACCGTCATGCTCAAGCTGAAGAAACCAGTCAGGTAGGTGTAGCTACTGGCTTGGCTTGGACTGAAGTAGGTGGCGACGTACTGGCGGTTGAAATTTCCACTATGAGAGGCAAAGGTAAATTGACCCTGACTGGCCAATTAGGCGACGTAATGCAAGAATCGGCTCAGGCCGGGTTCAGCTATATCCGTTCACGCGCCAAGGATCTGGGAATTGAAGAAGATTTTCATGAAAAACTTGATATCCACATTCATTTACCGGAAGGCGCTATTCCGAAAGATGGCCCGTCGGCTGGTATAACTATGGCTACTGCCGTAGCTTCAGCACTTACCGGCAAACCGGTCAGAAGCGATATTGCCATGACGGGGGAAATAACTCTTCGTGGCCGGGTACTACCTGTAGGTGGCATCAAGGAGAAAGTCCTTGCCGCTCACCGGGCAGGTATAAGGAAAGTAATGCTGCCGAAAGAAAATAAGCGCGATATTGACGAAATCCCGGCTAACGTAAAACGCAGTCTGGAGTTTGTCCTTGTTGAACATATGGATGAAGTGCTCAAAACGGCATTGGTGACCGAGTAATGGCAGATATTGCTTCGTTTAATATTGTAAGTGCCAGCTATGTAGCTACTGCTGTTAATGCCAACCAGTATCCTGAGGGCAATTTAAGTGAAATTGCTTTTATTGGCCGCTCTAATGTCGGCAAGTCATCGCTTATTAATTCACTATGCCGCCGGCATGGTCTGGCCCGTACCAGCGGTACGCCGGGCAAGACACAGACGATTAATTTTTTTAGTCTGACCGGCAAACTTCCTGACGAGTCACGATTAGATTTTATGCTTGTTGATCTTCCCGGCTACGGGTATGCCAAAAGGGCTCAGACAGCGAGGGCAACTTGGTCTAAGTTTATTGAAGAATACTGGCTCAAATCAACTCGGCTTAAGCTGGTATGCCAACTAATTGACGTTCGCCATCCACCAATGGAGAGTGATATTAACGTCTATCGATGGCTGGTGGAGCATGGCCTTACTGTTCAAGTGGTAGCTACTAAAGCCGATAAAATTACCAAAGGTCGTATCCAGCAGCATGTCCAGGCAATAAGTAAAGGCATTACTATGCCTTTACTTGACCCGGATGGCCGTATTATCACTTATTCAGCCGTAAATGGTGCTGGTCGGGATGAACTTCTTGACGTAATAAGGAATATTTTGTTAAAATAATAATGCTACACTGAGGGGACAGTCGGCCGGCTGTTCCCTTTGCTTAATTACATAATTATAGTTAGGAGGCATGCATGCTAACCACTTTTGATAAAGAACTGCTTAATATTATTCAAACAAGATTGCCCATCGAGCCGCGGCCTTTTGCAAAGGTGGCTGAGTGGCTGGATGTTGATGAGGCTACTGTGTTAGAACGGCTATCTTGGCTAAAAGACCATAGTTATATAAGACGCTTAGGTGCTTTCTTTGACTCGGCTTGCTTAGGCTATGTCAGTACGCTGGCAGCAGTTAAAGTGCGTGCAGCCTGTATTGAGGCAGTTGCGGAGGCTATTAATGCCTATCCGGGTGTCACGCATAATTACGAACGTGAGGGTGAATATAACCTTTGGTTTACACTCCTTACCTCAGAGCAGGCCGAACAAGACCGGACGCTAGCGGCTATTTCCAGTCTGCCGGGGGTTGATGGCCTTATTAGCCTGCCTGCCACTGAAAAGTATAAGGTCAGCGTGGAGTTTAATTTATAGGGAGAATTAGGACTGCTTAAAGTGATGAACAGCAGTTGGCGAGGTGTCTTATGTTAGATAACCTGGATAAAAAAATAATTGCCGTCATGCAGGGTGAGTTTCCTTTGGTAGCCGAGCCCTACAAGGAACTGGCTCATCAAATTGGGATTAGCGAACAAGAACTACTGGAAAGACTGAGCAAATACCGTATGTCTGGACAACTCCGCAAAATGGGAGCAGTACTCAGGCACCGTGAAGTCGGTTATGCTGCTAATGCGCTGTGTGCCTGGATAGTACCTGAACAGCAACTTGCGGAAGTGGGGCAGCTTATGTCCGGTTTTAGGGCGGTTACCCACTGCTATGCCCGCATCCCTCAACCAGACTGGCCTTATAATTTTTATACAATGCTACATGCTCATACCCGCGATGAATGCCGGCGTTTAGCCGAGGAACTAGCGAAAGCAGCTGGCCTTGATATCTACACCCTATTATTCAGCACGCGGGAATGGAAAAAGACTAGTATGAGCTATTTTCCTGAATATGCTAAAGGAGAGGAAGCACTTGACTGACAAACTGCTTAAAAGTTTTGAAGATATACTTGACGCAGTAAAGAATAAATCTCCTAAGCGGGTAGCGGTGGCAGCAGCCCAGGACGATGCCGTCCTTGAAGCTGTTCAGGGAGCACGCGAACAAAAACTTGCCGATTTTACTCTGGTAGGTGATATTGATAAGATCAAAGCTACTGCAGATAAGCTTGGCGTTACCCTGGATGATGTTAAAATGATTCACGAACCTGATGAACGTAAAGCGGCATATCGAGCGGTAGCCTTGGTGTCAAGCGGCGAAGCTGACGTGCTTATGAAAGGTCTAATTAACACCGCCGATTTTTTAAGAGCAGTACTAGACAAAGAGATTGGTCTAAGAACAGGCAGGGTGCTCAGCCACACTGCCGTATACGAACTTCCTGGATTTAATCGGCTCATTATGATAACCGATGGCGGAATGAATATTGCGCCTACACTACAGCAAAAAGCCGATATTATTCAAAATTGTGTTCAATTGGCTAACGTGCTAGGAATCAGTCCTGCCAAAATAGCCGTCTTAGCTGCTGTTGAGGTGGTTAATCCTGATATGCCGGCAACGCTTGAAGCAGCTGCCCTGGCGAAAATGGCTGACCGGGGGCAGATTAAAGGTGCTATTGTTGATGGTCCGTTAGCACTAGATAACGCTATCAACCTGGAGGCCGCTAAACATAAAGGTATCAGGAGTCCTGTGGCCGGAATGGCCGATATCCTGGTTACACCTGATATCGAAGCCGGTAATATGCTTGGCAAATCACTGGTCTATATCGCCAACGGTAAAATTGCCGGCTTGGTTTTAGGTGCGGCTAAACCAGTGGTAGTAACATCAAGAGCCGATACCTACGAGGCAAAAATTATGTCGATAGCTCTAGGGGCATTACTTGGTTAGTTTTAAAGGGCAGCGCTGGAAGCGCAGCCCTTTATTTATTTATTATGAAAATAGTAAAATGATAAAAAGTTATAAATATTTGCATTTTAAAGCAGGATTTTGTAAAACACAAGTAGAATAGCATCAGAGGTAAGATGGTCAGACCACCAGTCCTTAAGGCCGGCATTTTTAGAGTATTTAAAATGTACGGCATCGGGCGAGGGGTGCACGTAAAAAGGATATGTAGTTTTTGAAACTATATATTGAAAGAGGGGTGAATTAACGTAATTTTTAACCAATAGACTGTTTAAACTGAGTTGATTAAAGAGAAAGCGTTAAAGCTAAAAAAGAGGGGTGTAAATTTCATGACGTGGACACAAATATATGACCCAATGGGAAATTTAGCTTTATCGGCATTCATGGCAGCAATTCCGATGATTATTATCTTTTATCTGCTTGCCATACGCCGGACACCTGGTCAAATTGCAGGCGCAGCCGCTGTAACATCGGCAGTGCTTGTAGCAATACTGGTATACAAAATGCCTGTTGCAACAGTTCTTACCGCTACCGGTATGGGCGCAATGTATGGTGTATTCCCCATCTTTTGGATCGTTATTACCGCAATTTTCATTTACAATATGACCGTAGAGACCGGTCAATTTGAAATCATCAAAAACTCAATTGCTTCTATTACAGATGACCGTCGTCTGCAAGCTCTGCTCATTGCTTTCGCTTTTGGCGCATTCCTGGAAGGAGCTGCTGGTTTCGGTACACCTGTTGCTATTTCCGCAGGCATGCTAGTAGGTCTTGGCTTTAATCCGCTATATGCCGCAGGACTTTGCTTGATTGCTAATACTGCACCGGTTGCTTTCGGTGGTATTGGTATTCCGATTATCGTAGCTGGTCAGGTAACCGGCCTTGATACTATGAAAATTAGTTCCATGGTTGGCCGCCAACTGCCATTCCTATCGGTAATTATTCCGATTTGGCTTGTTGTTCTTATGTCAGGCTGGAAGTCCGCAATGGAAGTACTACCTGCTTGTTTGGTAGCTGGTATTTCGTTTGCCTCAATCCAGTATTTCTCATCTAACTTCATCGGCCCAGAACTTCCCGATATACTTTCTGCGCTCGCCACAATTGTAACATTAACAATATTCCTTAAAATGTGGAAGCCTGCTAAAATCTGGAGATTTGCTGATGAAAAGGCTGCTGCAGCTACTACTACTAAACTTCCCGTATATTCATTTGGTACAATTATAAAAGCTTGGTCGCCGTTCATCATCCTCACAGTAATGGTTATTCTCTGGGGTTTAAAGCCGGTTCAAGCTGTAATTGATACAGTATCAATCAAGATACTAGTTCCTGGCCTTGATAAAGTTGTTATGCAGGTTGCACCTATTGCTAAAAAATCGACAGCGATGGCTGCTCTGTATAAGATTAACTGGCTAAGCGCGGCTGGTACCGCATTGTTTATTGCTAGCATTATATCAGCGGCTATTTTAGGTGTTGGTCCTAGTCGCTTCTTTAATATCTTTGTTAGAACCTTTAAACAGTTGACAAAACCGCTTATCACTATTCCTTGCGTACTTGGTCTTGCTTATGTTATGAACTATTCTGGAATGAGCTCCACTCTAGGCCTGTTCTTAGCAGGGACTGGTAGCTTCTTCCCGTTCTTCTCGGCTTTCCTTGGTTGGTTGGGTGTTTTCCTGACAGGTTCAGATACTTCAGCTAATGCGCTCTTTGGTAATCTGCAAGCCGTTACCGCCCAGCAGGTTGGTATGGATCCTGTTCTGGCTGTTGCTGCTAACTCTTCAGGTGGCGTAACTGGTAAGATGATTTCGCCGCAGAGTATTGCAGTAGCTACTGCTGCTACTGGTTTAGTTGGAAAAGAGGGTGACCTGTTTAACTTCACAGTAATGCACTCCCTCGTTCTCGCTGTAATGGTCGGTCTCATGACCTACGCCCAGGCATATGTACTGACCTGGATGATTCCTTAGTGAAATAGCAGTATTTTACTAAAAACAGCCAGTAGTTCTATTTGCATATAGAAGTGCTATATGCTGGGTATGATATGAAGGTGGGGAAAAATATCCCCACCTCATATCATTGTATAAGTTCTTACATTTTCTTCAAACTAGTAGAAGGACATGCTTTATCCGATGACTAACCCGCTCTAAGACTCCCATCTTCTACAAGTGGGAGTTATACCCAAAGGGCACAGGCGAGCGGCTAAGTCCCTGGATAAGGGCGACTAACCTTCAGATGGGGTTAAAACCCCACCTGAAGCTAAGT
>NZ_DATMYD010000095.1:0-13527 GCF_035561155.1 Sporomusa sp.
ATTGTAAAAACTGGTTTGTACATTATCCCAGCGGAACATCGTCCAACCCTCTTTCTACCGTTCTTTACCAGTAGTATTCGACGGATATGACGATTTCTCTTTTAAAATTGGTGAAAAAATGAGGGTTTTTAAGCAGACTCATCAGGATAAAAAAGGACCAAGCAGCTCTAAGGCTTCCATCTTCATAAGTGGAAGTTAAGAGCGCTAAGTCCCTGAAAGTTAGTCGACTAAAAGCCTATTTTTATTTTACATCAATGATTTTCCCTTGTGTGATTGTTGCTAATTGCTCGGGAGTAAGACAAAATACGTCAAACGGCGTGCCAGCAGCTGCCCAAACCTCGCTATATTGAAACAGGTCTGAGTCGATAAAGCATTTGAGTTGGTTCACATGTCCGATGGGCGGGATACCACCAATGGCAAAGCCAGTGGTTTCCTGAACATAATTGGCATCAGGCCGGGATACTGCTTCTCCCAGGTATTCCTTCATCTTTTTCTCATTAATACGGTTGTTGCCACTGGCGACAATAAGTACAGGGGCACCGCTGGTTTTTCCACGAAAGATCATGGATTTGACGATTTGCCCGACTTCACAGCCAATGGTATTTGCTGCTTCGACACAAGTGCGGGTGGAATCCTGCATAGTAACTACCTTGAGCTCCAAACCGTACTTATTAAGTGCTTCCTGAATTTTTGCCGCGCTTTTTCCTAATGTTTCTGACATTATAGCGTCCTCCTGGTGCATAATGAATAATTATGTATTATTATACAATATTTGTTACAAAAGTGAAGTGCTTTTAGCATTTACTCTAAGTAGGGCATATAATACAGCAACATAATGTTCCAGGAAAGGGAGATGTGTGATGACTGACAGAAAAATAGAAAAATGTCAGGGCAGGATTAATTTTGAATGCTGACCGGGGTGCCGACAGGGATCATTCCTGCCAGCTCGAGCGCATCCCGGTTATACATCCGGACACACCCTTTAGAGACCTCGCCGCCGATCGACGAAGGATTATTGGTGCCATGGATTCCGTAATGTGGCTGATTTAGCCCCATCCATATCGCGCCAAATGGTCCGCCGGGATTAGGTACCTTATTCACAATGTGATAGCTTCCGGTTGGGGTGGCGGTAGATGTTTTGCCAACCCCTACAGGATAAGTTCTGACTATCTTGCCGTCCTTTATAAGGAATAAGAGTCGCCGTGACAGCGAAATTTTAATTAAAGATGCCAACTAGATCACCTCCGTTACTATACTATGCTGACAAGGGCGGATGTGTCGCGATAAAGAGGAACAGTGTCGAAATCAGACGGCACTGTTCCTCTTTTATTAATAAAATAAATAGTTGTGAGATTTTTAACAAGTACAACCAGAAATAGAAGGAATTTACAGAAATTTCACGAATTAATAAAATGATTGCCAGTGATATGATTTGAAAGGAGTGGTTTCATCAAAATGGTTCGGCTGCTAAAATGGTTAAAAGGTATTAACGGCAAATTGGCACTCTGCCTATTTTTTACCGGCA
The DNA here is from genome assembly GCF_035561155.1 of Sporomusa sp. Classification (GTDB taxonomy): domain Bacteria; phylum Bacillota; class Negativicutes; order Sporomusales; family Sporomusaceae; genus Sporomusa. The sequence continues at coordinate 1,526 of NZ_DATMYD010000095.1, forward strand.
TAGCTCCTTTGGTAGGTATCTTGCTGCTGATGGGCGTCCTATCTCCTGCTAAGTTTCAGGCAATTATAATTATATATATTATTGTATCGGCTTTGACTCTGGCGTTGTGGGCTTTGCTTGTTGCCAGAGTTATCGCCAATCCTGTTCACCAACTACTGGCCAGTTTGAGAGAAATGGCCGGGGGCGGTGGGGATTTAAGTAAAAAGTTAAAAATCCAAACACGTGATGAAATAGGGCAATTAGCCCATACGACTAATAATGTTATGGGAAAAATCTCAGATTTGGTGGGGGAAATTACCCAGATAAGTGGCAAAGTATCTGCGGCTAGTAAGTACTTGTCCGATTATACGACGCAGACCACTGAAGCTATGAGGCAAACCACCGAGAATATTGGTGAGATCGCAGCCGGTTCATCCCGGCAGGTGCATGACATTGAAATATGCAGTCAGTCTGCCACTCATGCCAGCACTCAGGTGCAGGATACAAACCGTATGGCTGTTCAGACCGTTGAGTTGGCTAAAGAAGCCAACGCCAGTGCAATTGAAGGTGTAAGCCAGGTCAAAGAAGCGATTATAACCATAACCGGGGTAAAGAGTCAGATGGATATATCGTCTAAAGCCATCCACGGTTTGGCTGGACGGATCAATCAAATAGGGCAAATTGTCGAGGTTATCACAGCCATTGCCGCTCAGACGAATCTCTTAGCACTTAATGCTGCCATTGAAGCGGCCCGGGCAGGCGAGCAAGGACGGGGATTTGCCGTAGTTGCCGATGAAGTGCGTAAGCTGGCAGAGAGTTCACGGCAGTCGGCTGAAGAAATAACCAGCCTGGTGCTGGGAGTTCGGCAAGAGACCATTGATACAGTGGCAGCCATCGAGGACGCCCTTTACAAAGCAAATAAGGGAGCGGAGATGGCTGGTGGTTCGGAAGCTGCATTAAACCGCATTATCGCTATAAGCCAAAAGCTAAATGAACAAGTTAGCTTTATGGCAAAAAACACAGCCGGAGTTGCGGTCGATATTGAGAATATTGCTGTCAATATTGGGGAAATCACTACTATTGCCCGGCAGTTCTCAGGTTCCAGTCAGGAAATTAACGCCGCAAGTGAAGAGGTTTTTGCTACAATCGAAAAAATCGCAACGTCGGCGCATGAGCTTGATGGCATGGCCCAAAGCATGGAGGAAATGACAGCTCAGTTTGTTACCGTCGATGAGATCACCAGAAAGAGAATTAAAGATAAGCTGGACAAAGCGCGAGAGTTATTAACCCAACATGGTGTGGTTCGAATAAACAGCAGCAAACAGCTTGCTGCCGGCGATCTGGTAATTAATAATAATGATAGGCTTGTTGATGAAATTGCGCAAAAGGTCGGGGCCGCCTTTACTGTATTCCAGGGGAACGTCCGAATTGCCACAACCGTGACGACCAAATCAGGACGTCGGGCCATAGGCACATCAGCAGCCAATTATGTTGAAAAAGCTGTGCTTGAGCGGGATACCGAATATATTGGCCGCGCTACCGTAATGCGGCAGTGGTATATCGTAAATTATGAGCCACTCAAAGATAAAAATGGGCATATTATCGGTATGTTATTTGTGGGTGAAAAACTAAAAAGCTAAGAAATACGCTAAGAATAGGAAAGGCAATAGATGTGTTTCATACATCTATTGCTTTTTTTTATTTAAGACAGGCCCAATTTTTTTGTGAAGGTAATAAATTAGTAAAAAGCAGGTTCTTCTTCTTCATGACATAATTAAGTGGATTTTAATTAAATTTAGAAATATTTTCCAGAAAACTCCCTTAACAAATACGTAAAGGAGGCATGTAATATGGCCTATGATTTCGAAAAATTGATTAAGCAAGATCGGGATGAACATAAGCAATATAAGTTTGAAGGTACTTTGTTAGATTATCTGGCGATTGTAAAAGAAACTCCTAGTTTAGCCGTACTATCCCACCAGCGGATGTATGAACTGTTAGTTAAGTCAGGCGTCGAGACGATAAGGACTGAAGAAAATTCGCGGTTAAAGCGTATTTACGGCAATGATACCCTAAAGCGGTACAGTTTCTTCTTAAATAAATTTTTTGGTATTGATAAAAGCATTATGAAAATTATGCGCTATTTTCATTCCGCTGCAATGAAAGGGGAAGAGTCTCGCCAGGTTTTATATCTGGTAGGCCCGGTTGGTGCCGGTAAATCCTCGATCATGGAATCACTAAAACAGGCCCTGGAGATGAGCCCGCCGGTCTATGTTCTCAAAGACTGCCCCATGAGGGAAGAGCCGCTTCACCTCATTCCCAAGCATCTGCGGCCGCAATTTGAAGAAATGCTTGGTGTCAAAATCGAAGGCGACTTGTGCCCTATCTGCCGCTACCGGCTTAAGACTGAGTATAAGGGTGAGTTTGAGAAGTTTCCGGTGACAACTTCCGAGTTTTCCATCAGGTCGCGCAAAGGCATTGGGGTTGTACCGCCAGTTGATCCTAATAACCAGGATACATCGGTACTATCAGGGTCTGTAGATATCTCTAAGCTTGACCTCTATCCTGAAGATGACCCGCGGGTACTGTCTCTAAACGGTGCTTTTAACGTGGGCAATCGAGGTGTGGTAGAATTTATCGAAGTGTTCAAAAATGATGTGGAATATCTCCATACCATGATCACTGCGACTCAGGAAAAATCGATTCCTTCACCAGGTAAAGGCGCGATGATTTATTTTGACGGGATCATCCTGGCTCATTCCAACGAAGCAGAATGGAATAAGTTTAAGTCTGATCACACGAACGAAGCGATTCTTGACAGGATTGTTAAAGTTGAAGTACCGTACTGCATGGAACTGGATGAAGAGGTCAAGATATACCGGAAAGTACTGAAGAACAGCAGTTTTAACGCCCATATTGCCCCTCACACCATTGAGGTAGCTTCTATGTTTGCTATCCTTACGCGGCTGACACCTTCTTCTAAGGTTGATGCGTTTACTAAACTAAAAATTTATAATGGCGAAGAGATTGTCGAGAAAGGCTCAACTAAAAAGATTGATATATTTGAACTCCGCGACGAAGCGCCGCGTGAAGGTATGTCCGGCATATCCACCCGCTTTATCATGAAAGCCCTTGATACTACCCTATCAGAATCAGAGTTTAACTGCATTAACCCGATAGCTGTTATTGAGACCATGGTCAAAGCAACCAAGGAGTTGGCTATCGCTGAGGATGAAAAGAAAAGGTATCTTGGTTTTCTCCAAGACACCGTCAAAAAAGAGTACAACAAGATACTGGAAAAAGAAGTAACAAAAGCCTTTATTCACGGGTATAGAGAACAAGCCGAAAGTTTATTCAACAATTATCTTGACCACGCAGAGGCCTATGTGAATGCAACTAAATTAAAAGACAAAAGCACTGGGGAAGAACTTGAGCCTGATATCAAATTCCTGCAGTCTATCGAAGAACAAATTGGGATTATCGGTACAGCCGCTCAAGGCTTTAGGCAAGATGTTACTTCCTACATGTTTTCAGTTATGCGGGGCGGGGGAAAAATCGAATATGGCAGTTATGAGCCGCTGAAAGAAGCCATTGAAAAGAAGTTGACGGCTTCTGTAAAAGAACTTTCCCGCATTATTACCCAATCCCGGGTAAGAGATAAAGAACAGGATAGCAAGTTTAATACTATGGTCGAAGCCATGAAAGACAACGGCTACTGCCCGCACTGCTGCAATGTGGTATTAAAATACGCCGCCAACAATCTGTGGAAGGACTAGCGCGGGAGCGGAGGTGATCTATGGCAATTTTTAAGGAGGGACGCAGCGGCCAGTCAGACCGTTCCCAGTATGATCGCAAGCGCCACCGGGAACTGGTAGAAGATGCGATTAAGCGGAACCTCGGAGATATTATTGCTGACGAAAGTATAATCGGCCAAAGTAAGAATAAAAAAATCAAGATACCCATCCGTGGGATTAAAGAATATCAATTTATTTATGGCAAGAACAACGGCGGTACAGCCAGTGGCAGTGGCAAAGAACAGCGCGGGCAGGTTATTGGTCGTACCAATAACCCGCAGGAAAAAGCGATGGGTCAGACTGGCAATGAGCAGGGTGAAGATATTTATGAAACTGAAATCACCATGGACGAAATTATCAACTATATGTTTGAAGACATTAAATTGCCTGATTTAGAGCGGAAAAAGTTTGCACTGCAAGAATCTGAATACAAGTTTAAAAAAGCAGGTTATCAGCGCAAAGGAATCCCGCCGCGATTAGCCAAAAAGCGTACTATGGTAGAAAAACTCAAGCGCCAGCAAGGGCTTATCCGGGAAAAGGTATGTAAGGAAACTGAGTCCCAGGACGGCGAACGGGTGCGGGAGCGGGTACCATTCCGGGAGGATGACTTGCGCTACTTCCGGGTTAAAGAAGATATTCGCCGTCATTCGAATGCGGTTGTTTTTTGCATAATGGATGTGTCTGGTTCTATGGATCAGAGTAAAAAATACCTGGCCCGAAGTTTCTATTTTCTCTTATACCAGTTTCTGCGCTGGAAATATGAGCACGTAGAAGTCGTGTTTATTGCCCATACCACCGAAGCAAAAGAAGTCAATGAGCGTGAGTTTTTCCACCACGGGGAATCGGGCGGTACCATGATTTCGAGCGGCTATGCGAAAGCGCTTGAAATCATTGAACAACGCTTCAGTCCGTCAGTATGGAACATCTACTCTTTTCACTGCACGGACGGGGATAACTGGACAGAAGATAACCCTAGAACTATTGAAAAAGCCAAGGAACTAGTTAGTGTCAGCAATCTATTCGGGTATGTCGAAATACTTGCCAATTATGGCTATGGCATTACTGTTCGGCGGGAATTAGAGCAGAAAATCAAAGATGAAAACTTTATCATTGTCTCCATGGGACGCAAAGAAGATATTTGGCCAGCCTTTAGGCGGGTGCTTGAAAAGGAAACTGAAACCGGGTCCGGGGCCGAAGCCGGGGGTGAGGATTAATGACGGCTGAATATACGATGAGTGAATTACAAAGCTGGAATGATCAGATCGAAAAACTGGTCAAAGAAGTGGGCCTCGATTGCTATGAGCAGCAGTTTGAGATTTGCAGCTATGAAGATATGTTATGCTATGAAGCCTATGTCGGCATGCCTTCCCATTATCCCCATTGGAGTTTTGGTAAAACATATGAACGGCAAAAAACTTTTTACAGCTATAATTTAACTGGCTTACCTTATGAGATGGTAATCAATTCTGACCCCTGCCTAGCCTATTTAATGCGGGATAACACCTTGCTGCTGCAGATCTTGACAATTGCTCACGTATACGGACATAACGATTTTTTTAAAAATAACCGCTTGTTTAAAGAGAATACCCGGGCTGAGCTGACGGTTGAGATGTTTAAGAGCCATGCTGGCAGGGTACGGGACTATATTGCCGATCCCAGCATTGGTCCGAAAAAGGTGGAACGTATTCTCGATGCTGCTCATGCGCTCAGGTTTCAGGTTAGGCGGCAGGGTGAGGGTAAGTTGCCAAGTAGGAGTGAACTTGCGCAAGAGACGCCTGATGAGATACCTGAACGGCTTAAATGTGACCTGCTGGGCTATCTAAGCGAGCGCGGCAAATTGGCTTATTGGGAGAAGGATTTAATCAGTATTGTCAGAGAAGAAACCTTCTATTTCCTGCCCCAGATGGAGACCAAAATTATGAATGAGGGCTGGGCCAGTTACTGGCATTATACGTTGCTTAATCAGCTGAACTTGGCGCAGGGTTTGCATTTTGAATTTCTACAGCGTCATAACCTGGTTGTCAGACCCCATGAAGGCAGCATAAACCCGTATTTTATCGGTTTCAAAATCTTTGAGTATCTAGATAAAACCATTGGGCGGGAAAAAATATTCGAAATTCGCGCTCAAGAGCGTGACCAGTCATTCTTAAGACGGTATTTGAACAGGCAGTTGTGTGAGGAGTTGTGTTTGTTCAATTATAAGATGCGTGGTATTGATATTATCGTATCAGAGGTGGCTGACGAAGAGGGCTGGAAAGCCATCAGGGATGAACTGGCAAATTCCGTCGGTCTGGGGATGGTGCCGGAAATAAATCCTCAAGGTTTGGAAAATGGGATATTGATACTTGAGCATGTCTATGACGGGCGGGAACTAGAGATGAACTATGCCAAAGAGACCATTAAATATATCGCCGAGTTATGGGGCGGTAAGGTGGATTTAAAGACAAAGCTTAATAATAGGGATAAGATTGTCCGATGTACCGAAGATAAAATTGTATCCGTGTGGGACGTGTAAAACGATAGCAAAGAACTACCCCCTGATTAAGGCTTTTACCTTGACCAGGGGGTAGTTTATTATCCCAGATATTCGCGTGCCGTTTCTTCACCGGTAAGTACGCGGTATGCGCCTTCGGCCAGGGCCTGCAATTCATTTTCACCAGGCAGGACAGCAACTGGTGCAATAAAACCGATATATTCTTTAATTTTGTCTGTTAGAAGCTCTGAATAAGCGATGCCGCCTGTAAGAATAATATAATCTACCTTGCCGCAGACCGGTACGGCCGCAGTGGCAATGCTCTTGGCGATTGTATAAATCATAGCCTCATAGATAAGTGTCGCCTGAGTATCACCGTCCGCAACGCGGCGCTCAACCTCGCGTACATCATTAGTGCCCAGATGGGCTACCAGACCGCCTTTGCCGGCTAATAGCTTAGCGACAGCAGTGTAGTCCAGCTTTTGAGTAATAATTTCTTCAGCAAGCTGCCCGGCAGGCAGCGTGCCCGCGCGCTCAGGCGAGAAGGGTCCTTCGCCGTCTAACGCGTTATTTACCTCAATCACTTCGCCGAAAGTATGACAACCAACAGAAATACCGCCGCCGAGATGAGCCACTATCAGGTTGAGGCTGTCGTAAGGGCGGTTAATGCTTTTGGCAAATCGTTTGGCAGCCGCTTTCTGGTTAAGAGCGTGAAAAATGCTTTTGCGGTATATTTCCGGTCGACCGGTAACACGGGCTACCGGTGCCAGTTCATCGACAACTACCGGGTCGACAATATAGCCGGGACAACCGGCTTGTTTGGCAATGAGGTCAGCCAGAATTGCGCCAAGATTGCTGGCGTGGGCGCCATAGCGGTTATTTTTTAAATCCTCCAGCATACTGTCGTTAATTTGGTATGTACCGCTTACCATGGGTTTGAGCAGGCCGCCGCGGCCAACAACGGCCGCAAAATCACCAGGCTTAACGTTTTGACAGGCTAAAAAGTCATTTATGCTTTCCAGACGGAAGCCAATCTGCTCGGGAATGGTGGCAAATTGAGCAATGTCTGTAGCGCTATGGCTGATATTCTGAGCAAATACTTCACTGGTGTCCTTGTATAAGCCAATTTTAGTGGATGTTGATCCTGGGTTAATAGTTAAGATTTGATACGCCATGATAACCTCCCAATCGCATCGATGTGATATATACCCTTATTGTAGTATTATTCGCTTAATTTGTTAAGTAAAAATGAGGAAATAAAAAAAGCACCTGGCTTAAACCAGGCGCATAAGTCCCAGGATGATTAAAATTGCTCCAGGAACATAAGGAAAACGTTTTTTTAAATCATCTGAAGCTAAGCGGGATGCAGCGCTAATTCCCACAGCAATCAGAAGAGCCTGGATAAAAGCCATAACCGCCGGGGTATAGAGTGGGAGCGGCTTAATCAGTGCGGCCGCGAAGGTGGCAACCATATTGTCAATACCTAAGGCTAAACCGAGTAAGATGGCTTCGGAAGGGCTAATGGAACGGGAGTGGTCAATATCGGCTGTCTCCGGGTCGGCCATTATATTGATTACAATACGCCCTATCCGGAATGTAAGGCAGGCATCATCTGCTACGGCTTCCTGGTGATCGGTTTTTTTGGTAATATACTCTTGGAAGATATTCCAGGCACCGATAGCAATTAAGAGTAGAGACCCGGCTGCGACTGCCAGAGAAGTATTGATAAATGAGCCTAAGTAATAGGCAAGTGCTATGGCAGCACTCGTGCAGAGTGCCGTGATAAGACCGATGACAGCAAGTGAATTAGCAGGTACCTTTATTGATTTTATGCCGTAAGCTACACCGGCGGCAAAGGCGTCAAGACTGACAGCAAAGCCTAATAAAACTACATATAACATAATTTTTGCCTCCTAACAACCTTAACCTAAACGCAGTAACCCTAGAATAATTAATAACGTTCCGGGAAGATAAGGAAATCGTTTTTTTAGTTTTTCTGAAACAAGCCTCTGTGAGGAGTGATAGCCGCCAGCGATACATATCATATGTATTACCCCTATTACGATCGGTGTGTAGAGCGGCAGCGATCCCATAAGTGCAGCGGCAAAGGTACCAACCATAGCGTCAGCCCCTACGGCTAGCCCCAAAAAGACAGCTTCCAGCGGACTAATAAAACCAAGCCTGTCAACATCGGCAGTTTCGGGCTTAGCCATAATGCTAATAACTAAGCGTCCTAAGGAGAAGGTTAGTTTACGGGCTGTAACCTCGCCATCTATTTCGTATGATGCGACACCCTTGGTCAAATATTGCTGAAACAGACTACATAGGCCAAGTAGAATTAGCAAGGTAGCTCCTAGCGCAATAGCGAAGTCAGTATGAATAAATTGACCGATCATGTAGGCCATTACCATTGCTACAGCGGTGCAAATACTCGCTACAACCCCAACAATGCTCAAAGAAGTAAAGGGCATGCGAATATCTTTCAAGCCGTAAGCGATGCCGGCCACAAAACCGTCAATACTGACAGCCAAGCCAAGCAGCAATACATAAAAGATGCTCATGAACCGTACGCCTCCTGTTATGATGATAAGACTGTTTTGTCTTTTCGTGTTTAGTATATGGTTGGAGGTGAAAATGGGTTACAGGCCGGGGGTTTCAGATACTTTTTCCTATCAGCTTGATTTTTGCAGGATTTTTTTGCATATGTGGGGAAAATATAGTAAGATGTCGAGTATTGAGGTGGTTTTGTGGAAGATGGTCTGGATTTAGGGTTAGGCAAAGTGTTGCCAATCAAAATTGAAGACGAAATGAAAAATTCATATATCGATTATGCTATGAGCGTAATTGTTATGAGGGCATTGCCTGATGTTCGCGATGGTCTCAAGCCTGTTCACCGGCGGATACTTTACGCCATGCACGAAGCTGGAATGGCGGCTAATAAGCCCTACAAAAAATCGGCTCGTATTGTCGGCGAAGTTTTGGGTAAATATCACCCCCACGGTGATTCTTCGGTATATGATGCCATTGTTAGAATGGCGCAAAATTTCTCTACCCGCTATATGCAGGTAGATGGACATGGTAACTTTGGTTCTGTTGACGGCGACTCGGCGGCGGCTATGCGTTATACTGAAGTGCGTATGTCGCGAATTGCTGAAGAAATGCTGGCCGATATTGAAAAAGACACAGTTGACTTTGTCCCTAACTATGATGAGTCTTTAAAAGAACCGTCAGTATTGCCAGCCAAAGTGCCTAACCTATTAATTAATGGTTCATCAGGTATTGCCGTTGGTATGGCCACTAACATTCCCCCCCACAATCTTGGGGAAGTGGTAGATGGTCTAATCATGATGATTGATAATCCTGAAGTGACTATTAATGAATTAATGATGGCGATTAAAGGTCCTGATTTTCCGACAGGAGCCTTAATCCTTGGGCGTGAAGGTATTAGGCAGGCCTATACTACCGGGCGGGGCAGTGTCAAAATTAGGGCGCAGGCCAGAATTGAAAACATGTCTAGCGGTAAGCAGCGTATTTTAGTTACCGAGCTGCCATATCAGGTTAACAAGGCCCGGATGATTGAAAACATTGCCGGTCTTGTTCGGGATAAGACTATTGATGGTATTACCGATCTCAGAGATGAGAGTGACCGAAAGGGTATGCGTGTAGTCATTGAACTCAGACGCGATGCCAATGCTGATGTTGTTTTAAATCAGCTTTATAAACATACGCAAATGCAGGATACCTTCGGGGTTAATATGCTGGCGCTTGTTAATGGTCGTCCTAAGGTTCTTAATCTGATGGAAGTTCTGCACCATTACATTGAGCATCAAAAAGTTGTAATTGTGCGTCGGACGAAGTTTGAATTGGATAAAGCGCGGGCGCGGGCTCACATTTTAGAAGGCTTAAAAATTGCGCTTGATCACTTGGACGCTGTCATTAGAACGATCAGGCAGTCACAAACCCCGGAAATTGCTAAAAATGCTTTGATGGACAAGTTCAGCCTCAGCGAGAAGCAATCCCAGGCTATCCTGGATATGCGTCTCCAACGCCTGACTGGACTTGAACGCGAAAAGATTGAGAACGAATACAAGGATATCCTGGAGACCATCGAATGGCTGGAAGGCGTGCTGGCAGACGAGGGTAAAGTAATGAGTATCATTAAAGAAGAGCTGCTGGATGTCAAAAAACGGTTTGCTGACGAACGGCGTACTGTTATTACCAGCGATGTGTCCAAAATGAATATGGAAGACCTTATTGCTGAAGAGGATATTGTAATTACCTTGACTCACCAGGGGTACATCAAACGTCTCCCTGTCGATACCTATCGCAGTCAGCGCCGAGGCGGCAAAGGTGTAACCGGGATGGGAACAAAAGAAGAAGACTTTGTCGAACATCTCTTTGTTGCGACAACTCACCATAACCTCTTGTTCTTTACCAGCAGGGGCAGGATGTACCGGCTTAAAGGCTATGAACTGCCAGAGGCAGGGCGTACGGCCAAAGGGACGGCTATCGTCAACCTGCTCCAGGTGGAAAAGGATGAAAAAATTACAGCCGTTATTCCTCTCAAAGAGTTTAGCGCCAATCGGCACCTATTTATGGCTACCCAAAAAGGGATTGTCAAAAAATCCGAGCTACTGGAATTTGATACTGCGCGCAAAGGTGGCTTGATTGCGATCTCCCTGGATGAGGACGATGATTTGATCGGTGTTAAGTTAACCAATGGCGAGCAAGATATCATCATGGGTACTAGGGATGGCAAAGCCATTGTGTTCCATGAATCCGATGTGCGGGTAATGGGACGAACTGCTCATGGAGTTCGTGGAATTAACTTAGATCAAGGCGATCAAGTAATTGGCATGGAGGTTGTGAAGAAAGACGGCGAAGTGCTGACTGTTACTTCTGAAGGGTATGGTAAACGTACAACGGTTAACGAATATCGCATCACTGGTCGCGGTGGTAAAGGTGTTATTAACATTAAACCAAACGCGGCTGAAAAAATTGGCTATGTTGTTGGCATAAAAGTTGTTAAGCCAGGCCAAGAGCTCATGCTGATAACCAGTGATGGTATCATTATCCGGATGGAGATTGATACAATATCGGTGACTAGTCGCAGCACTCAGGGCGTAAAGGTTATGCGTACCGACAAAGACGATCAAGTTGTTGCCTTAGCGGTTGTTGAAAAAAAAGCCAATAACGATTAAAGAAATAAGCGCCCCGCGCTAGCGGGGCGTTCTATTTTTAGGGTCAAATTCCAACAGAATGCTATTGACATAAACAAGTCAGGCGTGATAAGATAATCAAGTCGGTTCAATACAAGGTAATAATAACCAAGTATGAATAGTGACGGCAAGAAATACCAAGAATAAAGATGTTGACACGATGAAGTAATCGTGATAACATATAAAAGCTGTCAAATTCAGCAGCAATGCGAATACGACAACAACTAAAACAACGGTCCCAGGCAAGACGTACCATCCATGGTACGCCTGTGACACTAGTGCATCCATGCACGTCGTTCCCTGAAAACTGAACAATGTAAAGTAATGCATCATAAAATGCCAGATGTGCGTTGTGCTACTTGTAGCACAAACAAAAACAATTTTTTTTGATTTAACGAGCCGATAAAACGGCTTCAATAAATACACTTTATTGGAGAGTTTGATCCTGGCTCAGGACGAACGCTGGCGGCGTGCCTAACACATGCAAGTCGAACGGAGTAAGTAGCAATACTTACTTAGTGGCGAACGGGTGAGTAA
>NZ_DATMYD010000096.1:0-92197 GCF_035561155.1 Sporomusa sp.
TTAAGAGCTACAATGTAGGTTTTGGGACGAGCAATATGCCACCATTTGTTTGAAACAAAGACTTTATGCCGATTTTCTCTGCCATATGAACGGGAATAGCTCATTTTTATTCATTTTTTAAGCAGACTCCCTGATAGAAAGCATAACTTTTTCCTGGATAAGGGCAACATCAGCTTCCGCTTACGCCAAAGGCTCGGCGCAAGCCGTGTTTTCTTTATATCATTTGACAGCTAAACTTCGCCGTGTTAAACTAACTAACGTTAGGTAGTTTGACAATGAGGTGAACACTTTGACAGCAATTAAACTAAAAGAAATTGCCTTAAGGCATTTTGCTGAAAATGGCTATGAAGGCGCTTCGCTGGCCGATATCGCTAATGAAATCGGTATTAAGAAGCCCTCTATATACGCACATTATGCCAGTAAGATGGAATTATTCGCAGCCATAACCGAAGATGAAAAAGTTTGCTACTGTTCATTGTGGGAGGAGGCCCTGATATCTAGTGAATCCCTGCCTACAGATCAACGCCTGTCGGCGCTATTTTCTATCGTCAGCGGTTATTTTGCGGGTGACAGGGTAAAAATGGCCTTTTGGGTCAGGCTCTGGATGTTTCCGCCCCAGGAAGAGGCTGAATCAATTCTCCAGTCCTTAAAAAAAATGAACGCTCCATATATCAATCAGCTAGCGGCGATCATCAGCCAGGGAATCGAGCAAAAAATTTTTCGTCCCTGTCCGCCGCTGGAAGTAGCCCATGCTTTTTTCTGTCTGTTAGATGGCTATCTGATGCGGGCTATTTGCTATCAGGGGTTTGACTACAAACAATCGCTGCCGCATATTTGGTCAACATTTTTGCTTGGCATTAAATTATAAACTGTTTTACATTACTTAATACGTGGAGGGAGCTTATGTTACGCCATATAAACAATCGCTATACTGTTTTTATTATGAGCGGTGTTGTGATTACGCTATTATCAGCTGCCGTGCTGGGAGGCTGTGCTAAAACTAATCCCGTCCAGGAAGTGTGGGGCCGGGCTGAAGCCAAAGAGGTGGACGTCAACTCCAAAATTGCCGGCCGCGTAATTAGCCTACTGGTAAAAGACGGGGATACGGTTGAAAAAGGCCAGCTATTAGCTAAAATCGACAACCGTGACTTAGCCGCCAAAGCCAATCAGGCCAAAGCCGGTATTGAAGCACTTGAAGCTCAGTTGTCTCAGGCTGCTACCGCAACTTCCCTGCAAGACCAAACAGCCCAGGCGACGCTCAATAACGCCAAAGCCCAACTGGTCAAAGCGCAAGCCGATTTATCGCTGGCTGAAAATGACTACCAGCGGTTCAACGGCCTCCTGGAGTCAGGGGCTGTCTCTAAACAAGTCTTTGATAATTACAGTACAAAATATCAGGTTGCTCAGGCCTCTTATACCCAAGCACAGGCTGCTGTTGCCGCTGCCGAGGCCGGCCTCCTACAGTCCCAGTTGAGCCGCGATAATGAGGCTGCGGTTAAGGGTAAAGTAAGCCAAGCCCAGGCTTCTTTGCAAGAGGTGGAAGTATACCTAGACGAAACCGAAATCCGCGCCCCTTTTGCCGGTATTGTTACTGCTAAATATGTTGAAGAAGGAGCTATGGTCTCCACAGGTATGCCGCTTGTTGCCATTCAGGACCCTGTTAATAACTGGGTTAATATCAAGGTAAAAGAAACCGAACTTGATAAATATTCACTGCAACAACCAGTTGAACTGGAGGGCCGTGATGCCAAGCTCAAACTGCCGGGAACTATTGTTGAGATTAGCAAAAAACCAGAGTTTGCCACCTATCGGGCTACTAACGAGCGCGGTGACAGTGACATCATTACTTTTAACGTCAAGATCCAGGTCAACTCAGAAAAAATCCGCCCTGGTATGCGGTTTAAACTCCTAAATGGTGGAAAGTAATGCGTTTTATTACTCTATTTAGGGATGAACTGCGTTATATCTTCACCAGCCCTAAAACCGCGCTTATTTTGTTTGGCCTTCCCCTCTGCTACAGCCTGCTGTTTGGCGCTGTCTATGGCGCTGATGTAATAAAAAATATCCCAACAGTAATCCTTGATCAGGATCAAACCACCGCCAGCCGTACACTGGTGCAGGCTTTTGCCGACTCCGAACGTTATAATATTGTGACTCAGGCATCATCCCAGGAGGTTATGGAAGAGGCCCTGCACGATAACAGAGCGCTGGCAGCCATCGTTATCCCGCCCGATTTTTCGCGTGATATTAAGCTGGGAAAAGGCACTGAGGTCATCGTGGTCGCAAGCGCCACCAATGTTATGTTTGCTAACTCGGTTTTGGGAACATGCCAGGAAATCGTACAGAGTTTCTCTGCCGGCAGTGGCCAAAAACTTATTGAATCTCTTAATCAAATGCCGTCCGAAGCTTTAAAAACAGCGGTTCCAGTCCGTCTAAGCCTGAGGATAACCAATAATCCCACTTTGTCCTACAGTAACTTTATTATGGCCGGGATTAGCGCCAATGGTCTGCAGCTTGCGATCATTATGGCAGTATGTACAGTATTATCTGCTGAAAAACTTTCACAATCACAGCTAAGCACCTCCCCAGCAGTCCTTTTGGCAGGCAAACTACTACCCTACTGGCTGTGTTCTATATTATCTTTTCTTTTGTATACAAGCATTACTGTGCCCCTTTTCTCCCTTGCCTTCAAGGGCAGCATGCTTGAGCTTCTCCTGATGATCAGCGCCTTCACTTTTGTTGTTGTCAGTATTGGCGGCTTGTTTTCAGCCGTTACTAAAAACAGCATTGATGCGATTCAGACACCGATGCTGTATATTATGCCTGCCTTCTTATTCAGCGGCTATAGCTGGCCGCACTTGGCTATGGACGGTTTCAGCCGCGCTTTTTCGGCTATTCTGCCGATAACCTATGCTGCCGACACGATGCGGGACATTATGCTGGCTGGGTCGTCTCCGGTTCTCGCTCGCAATGTGCTTATCCTGTTTACTGCCGGACTGGCGGTAAACCTAGTTTCTGCTCTGGCGCTTGTACGGCGCAATCAACGCAGCCATAGGTCTGACAAGGGGGTGTGCGCATGAATTGGCGGGAAATCATGCTGAGCGAATTTAAAGAGATCTTCGTTACAGACCGCCGCCGCCGGGCATCCTTTCTTTTTGGAGCATCACTTATTTATCTGGTGCTGTTTGCCACACTATACCAAAGCCAGGTGGTCAAATATATTCCCATCGTTATCGAGGATCAGGATCAAACCCAGTTAAGCCGCAAGCTTATCCAGTACTTTGATGACTCAGAGCGCTTCAAGATCATTGCCTATACCACTACTCCGGAAGAAACACAAAGCTACCTTCAAAGCAAAACAGCTCAAGCAGCTGTTACTATTCCGGTCAAGTTTGCACGAGACATTAAAACAGGGCTGTCATCCCAGGTTTTAGTAGAGGCTAACGGGACAAATATTCTTATTGCCAACACTGTCTTAACCTCTGCCCAAGAGATTATTGCCTATTTTAGCAAAGAGACAGGCGCGGGTCTGGTAGAATTATCTGGTCAACTCCCTGCCCTTGCCCAAAATAAAGCAGCGCCTGTCGATGTCAGACTGCAAGTATTAAACAATGCCACATTAAGCTACCAGGATTACTTTGTCATCGGTTTGGCACTGGCTGCCTTTCAGCAGGGAATCTTCTTATCAGTTGGCGCCGGTATCGTTGATATGTATCAGAATGCCAGCCGGTACTCCAAGCTCCGGCCAATCCCACTGCTGGCTGCCAAACTTACCCCATACTGGCTGTGCAGTCTGGCGGCTTTTGCCACTACATTACTGGCTGCCTGCGTGCTATTTGGACTGCCTGTCAAGGGTGCGATCGCCCATCTATTCTTTCTGTCAGCCGCGTTTTCTCTGACAGCCACACTACTGGCCAGTGTCGCCGCTGCCTTTTGCAGCACCCTTGTCAGCTATACACAGCTGTCCCTGAGCTACACAATACCTGCCTTTATCCTATCAGGCCACATTTGGCCGCTTGCCGCCATGAATACCTTTAGCCAGGGATTGGCACTGTTCTTTCCATTCACCTATTTTGCCGATTCAGTCCGTACAATTATGCTGGCAGGTAAGGACCCGTTATTATACCGTAATCTAGGTGTCCTACTAGGGCTTAGTACTGTTCTGTTTGTAGTATCGGCTGTGATTTGTTCCCGAAAAATGCAAAACACACAGGCATAAGAGAAGCCTTAGTCGTTCTTACTTATTATCAGAAAGGGGTTATACTTTCTGATAATATAAGAAATCCCGCTGATTAAAACCAGCGGGATTCTTCGTATCCTCAATTAGGGTTTAGACCATTTAATTATCGTGGCTCCCCAAGTCAAGCCTCCACCAAAACCCACTAATGCAATTACATCCCCGTTCTTTATCCTACCGCTTTTTATACCTTCGTCAAGAGCAATAGGGATCGATGCGGCCGATGTATTACCATACTTGTCGACATTAACGACGACTCTGTCCATAGGCAGGCCCAATCGCTTAGCAGCCGACTGGATAATTCTCATATTGGCCTGATGCGGCACTAGATATGTAACATCTTTGGCAGTAAGCTTTGCGTTTTCAAGCGCTTTGTTTACTGTTTCTCCCATTACCTTAACGGCAAACTTAAAGACCTCGTTACCATCCATTTGGGTGTAATGGAGTCTTTGAGAGATTGTTTCTTCTGTGGTAGGCAACCGAGAGCCACCTGCAGGCACTCGTAGGAGATCACCCCCATTACCGTCTGCGCCCATATCAATACCCAGAATTCCATATCCTGCATCTGTCTCGCCTAAAATAGCAGCTCCTGCTCCATCGCCAAATAAGATTGCGGTATTTCGATCTGACCAGTCCGTAATTTTCGATAAAGACTCTGCACCAATTACTAAGACTTTTTTATAAGTACCTGCTTTGATAAAAGAGCTACCAGTAGCAAGTCCGTAGACAAAACCGGAACATACTGCCGTGAGATCAAAAGCGGCAGCATTGACAGCCTTAATATTGTTCTGTACCAGGCAAGCAACAGATGGAAACTGCATATCTGGAGTAACTGTCCCAACAATGATCAGGTCAATCTCCTCAGCGCTAATGCCTGCATCTAACAGCGCCCGCTCAGCCGCTCTTGTGGCCAAATCTGAGGTTGCTTCCCCTTCTGCTACAACATGTCTCTCGCGAATACCAGTACGTTCAACAATCCATTTGTCTGTAGTATCAATTGTTTTTTCCAGATCGAAATTCGTAATAATTTTTTCTGGAACATATGAACCTATCCCTAAAATTCCTACGGATCTTTCTTTCACTAAACGGGCCTCCTCATTAATGTTTCCTTACAGCATATCCTCTTTATGAGTAGTGCCATTATTATACCACAATTAAGTTACATAAAATACCATACTTACCTAATGTCTAACTATATTGAAAAAGTCCTTTGCCTTTCTCCTGATTTTACGGCTTTCACTGCCTCTTCAGGACTTCGGCATCTTTGCCCGATACTCATAAAAGAAATTCATATTCCTTGAAGTAGTTCGACTAGTGAAAAGCCTTTTCCTTCAAATAGACTTTTAATTTCGCTACAAGTAACCACAAAATTCTTAGTTTCTGAATTTGTTGCAAGCAATAATGAAATATTATATAGTTTTAGTTACATATATTGCCTGAAGCAACTAATAACCCTTACAATCTCTCACTGAAAATAATAAAAAAAGGGGTTGATAAATAAAATGAAAATCGGTGCTCGCATTATTAAAACAGGTATTGCTGTAACAATTACCATGTTCATTTGTAAAATGCTCAACCTGGAGCCTGCTTTTTTTGGTGCTGTGTCAGCTGTTATTAATATGCAGCCCTCCATCTTCTTGTCGGTAAAAACAGCAAAAGATCAAATTCTGGTACATATCTTAGGAGTAACCACCGGCCTCGCTTTTGGCTACCTGTTCGGAGGTAATCCTATTGTCATGGGTCTCATAACCATCCTGCTCATATCATTGCATATTAGATTTAACTTTCAGAGCAGTATTACAATGGGGATAATTGCAGCGTTATTCGTCCTGAGCTCCAGCGCCGAACAATTTATCCCCCATGCACTTACCCGATCGTCGGTAATATTTATTGGTCTGAGTGTAGCCATGCTCATTAACATCATTCTTTGGCCCCCACGCTACCAGCAGCAATTCAAAGAAAAACTGGAAGAAAGTAACAAACAAGCTGTCCTTTACTTTTGTCAGGCCATTCAGGACTATGTCGAACTTGGCAATAGTAAACCGCCACTACATCTGGAGCAAAAGAAAAAAGTTCATAAACTAAATAAGGAATCGCGCAAACTCTTAGAATTTCTGAGCCGTGAAGGAGATTTATTAAATCCTGGTGCACCAGAACAACTAAATTGGTTTGCCATTGCAGAAAAGTTTATTGACTATAACCAATCCCTTATAGGAAAAGCTGACCGAATCTATGAACTCCTGCCTGCAAGATTTGACCGCAGATTACAATCAGGATTACCTCCTATTAAACCAGAATTTAAAATAATCTTGGAAATACTGGCAAGTGGCTGTACTACCATAATCAGAGTTAACAGTAAGCTAAGGTCTGTCATTATTGACGGGAGACCAGCAGAAACTGAAGAGATCAGTGAAGATTACTGGGAGAAACTGACGCAGGCAATTGAGCAATGGCAGTCAAAACTAACAGGTAGCTATTATCTTCACCCCTTACTTGATGTCGCCGTAACAGCAAACGAAATTAAATGGGCCTCCCGTCAAGGCAAAAAATTGTTATATGAGAGCACAGCCAACAATCTCTGATAAGTGAGCCTTGATCATCGGATAATTTTGTGCTTTTTTGTAGAAAAGGGGAAGCTCGTACTTTAAAGTACAGCTTCCTTTTTTTTGAGGAATTTAGCTGCTCGCATGATTATTAACTTGTCTGGGTCAATCGTCTTTAATCCTTCCGATTATCGTTCTCTTTATCCAGTGGTTTCATTGCTGGTTGCATTCTAAGCGAGGAGGTATTGCTAGAATATCCGAACTCATGCTTTTGTTCTATTTCTAGAACCTTGAGAAGGATAGCCCGCATTACTGGTACGACGACCAGCATAATAAAGAAAGTATAGTGATACTGCCAATTGTACAACCGGAGAATATCCAATTTTACCAGCACAGGAAGACGGACAAAGGAGTAACCCACTTCAGCTATAACGGTCCAGAGGAAGAATCTTTTCCATGTCTGACAGTATTGGTAGACCAACATAAATCCTAATGGCACAATAGTTAAATCGTTCAAAAACAAAGCGTGGCCGAGTGTAACGGTTTTACACTGTAAACCCAAAAAGCAGCGGAAGCTCCAGCATCATCCATAATTGCCATGAAAACCGCTATAAATGATCCAAACAAGAGTATTTGAGTTAACCGACTCTTATCTACATACTTCCACCAGATCGCATATGCGATAGCTATGATGGTAATTACGAACCACCAGCGTATAGTAAAAAGATTCATACGCCACTCTGTGAGCTGGTAACCCCACAGTTCAAATCTAGATTGATGAATCATGTCAATAATATCCATGGAAGCCACTCCTTTCCATCGCCCTTAGGATGCCCTAGGCTGGGTAATTGAATTAATTCGGATACGGATACCCATAAAATAAAAAAGCTCTGTTCACATTTTGTATGGCTATTTTGTAGCTTGCCCCTGGTGGCAGGCTATGATGGCCTTCATCTTATCAACCACGCTTTTCAATACTAGCCCTATGGCAATATATATGGGGAAACCATAATAGAACTTCCATTTTATGATAACGTAGAAGCCAAACTTGTCCAGCAGTGGTTCTAAGACGAAGCTGAATACACCGGCCATCAGGCAGATAGCCGGGATGAAACTCTTCCAGTTCTGGCAGTATTGATATATCAGGGCATATGTGACCGGCAGCATAACATAATCTATGGCGGTGGAAGGGGGAAAGACGGGTATCAGGTCCACCGGGTAGTACCACAGCCCGAGTTCATAGCCTACCTGGTCGAGCCAAATACTGACTGTCATGATGGTAAATCCGTAAAAGGTCAGTTCTAGCAACCGCTTTTTATCTACCAGTCTCCACCAAACAACCAAACAAAAAACAGCCAGCGCGATTTGTAACCACCAGTTAAACGTGTTGAAGTCGGTGTCGAGCCAATTGTCTATTCGAGCGTAAGTCAAATGCTTCAAGGCATAAGCGATTTGCTCATCTGAGGGAGATGTAGGAAAGGTGCGGACTTTCTCTAACATAGATTCAAACTACTCCTTGCTTTCGTCGAAGGTATGCCAATCATCGTGCTGGCTATTTTACCCAAGAGAAGCAGAAGCAATACATTTATACGAAAAAACATTTACACCAAGCAACTGTAGCATATATCTGCTATGGCGTCATTTTTGTTATTCAGATATCTATTTAAAAAAGTCGATAATGATTATTTTATCACAGTATCTCTAATGCGATCATCGTAATGGATGTAATAAAACATTTATGGTACAATTAATTGAAAACAATTTTCAATTACTGGAGGATATAATGGAGTTTTTTAAATCAATGGGTTATTTTATTCTTGCAGGTCTATTTGAAATTGGCGGAGGATACCTAATATGGCTTTGGCTGCGAGAGGGTAAAGGGATTACCTATGCGATTCTAGGTGCAATTATACTTACCTTGTACGGTGTAATCCCGACGCTACAACCCGCTAATTTTGGACGAGTTTACGCCGCATATGGAGGGGTATTCATAGCATTATCTATTATATGGGGATGGGGCGTAGACAAGGTTATGCCCGATAAATTCGATATTATTGGCGGCGTTATATCGCTAATTGGAGTCCTGGTTATAATGTACTACCCTAGGTGATAAGTTATATATTTGCCGGATAAGAATTTACGATGTTTTTTGCGCCTCAACAATTCCTTCTGCCTTCGTAGGCTCTAATAAAAGTAATAAACCTATATAGACAGAAAGATACCGCTAAACCTTGATTTACAAGGCTCAGCGGTATTTTATTTCACTCCAAAATGAATCCCGATACCAATACTGGTGCTTCTTTGAAAGAATATTTCATTTCAGTGAAATTGTAATTTCAAATCAGTGAATTTTTTTTATCCTTTAGGAAAACTCAAATTCTTAAGGAGTTTAAGCTTATATATCCAAATTCCTAACTTTACTTGCATTATCCTCAATGAACTTACGTCTTGGCTCTACTTTATCGCCCATGAGTATCGAAAAAATCTCATCAGCAGACATAGCATCCTCAAGTTCGACTTGAAGGATTGTTCTCGTCTCGGGATTCATAGTAGTTTCCCACAATTGTTCAGGATTCATCTCACCTAAGCCTTTGTAACGCTGAACATTAATGCCCTCACGCCCAATTTTGCTCAGTAGATTATCCATCTCGGCATCACTGTAGAGATACCAACTCTCTCTGCCTTTTTTGACAAGATACAACGGCGGTTGGGCAATATACACATGACCGCTTTGGATTAACGGCTGCATGTGCCGGTAGAAGAAGGTTAACAACAACGTACGTATATGCGAGCCGTCAACATCGGCATCTGTCATAATAATGATTTTGCCATAGCGGCGTTTTTCAATGTCGAATTCTTCGCCAATCCCGTTACCAAAGGCAGTAATCATGGCCCTGATTTCTTCATTGTTAAGAATTTTATCCATCCGTGCTTTTTCTACATTAAGGATTTTACCACGCAGCGGCAGAATAGCCTGGAAGCGACGATCACGGCCTTGTTTCGCCGAGCCACCAGCGCTATCTCCTTCTACAAGATATATCTCGGTTTGATCAGGATCTTTTATTGAACAATCAGCCAGTTTTCCTGGTAATGAGCTGGATTCAAGAGCACTTTTACGCCTGGTTAATTCACGCGCTTTACGGGCAGCCTCCCGTGCGCGCGAAGCTGTAACCGATTTTTCAATGATTTTCTTAGTAATAGCAGGGTTTTCCTCAAAGAACTCATTAAGGCCTTCAGAGACAATGCTGTCAATAACACCTCTGACTTCACTGTTGCCCAGTTTTGTCTTGGTTTGGCCTTCAAATTGAGGCTCTTGAATTTTAACACTAATGATTGCTGTAAGTCCTTCGCGAACATCTTCACCACTTAAATTTTCGTCATTTTCTTTAAGTGCGTTAAACTTACGGGCATACTCATTAATGGTTCGGGTTAAAGCAATTTTAAAACCGCTTAAATGGGTTCCGCCTTCTTGTGTATTAATATTGTTAACAAAGGAAAATATGTTTTCAACATAGCCATCATTGTACTGAATGGCAATCTCAGCAAGGGTAGTGTCTTTAGAGCCGTTTAAGTAGATGGGCTTGTGAACGACATCTCTACTTTTATTTAAATGCTCAACAAAAGAAGTGATACCACCCTCATAGTAAAACTCTTTCTTTTCTTCACTCCGCTCATCCTCAAGGGTGATGGTCAGCGTCCTGTTTAGAAAAGCCAATTCGCGCAAGCGATTTTTTAATGTATCAAAGCTATATTCAATTTCTTCAAAAATCTCCGGATCAGGCTTAAAAGAAACTTTAGTGCCGGTTACCTCGGTTTCACCGATAACTTTAAGGCTTTGTATCGTATTGCCGCGTTCAAAACGAATCAGGTGGATCTTGCCGTTTCTTTTTACTTCTACTTCCATCCATTCTGATAACGCATTTACTACCGATACGCCAACACCATGAAGACCACCGGAAACTTTATAGCCTTCGCCACCAAATTTACCACCAGCATGCAAGATTGTAAGCACCACTTCAACGGCTGGCCGGCCTGTTTCGTGCATATCTACAGGGATACCACGTCCATTGTCAATGACTGTTATACTATTGTCTTTATGTATTTTAACTTCAACCCTGGTACAAAAACCAGCCAACGCCTCGTCAATACTATTATCGACTACCTCGTATACCAAATGATGCAGTCCCTTGGCCGAAGTACTGCCAATATACATGCCAGGGCGTTTGCGGACAGCTTCCAAGCCTTCTAGAACCTGAATTTGCTGGGCGCCATAACTGCCGTTTACTGTTGTATCATTCATATCTGCCATAATGCCTAACCCCCGTATTCCTCATCTCCGACCGGTATATGGCCAGCTCTTTTTTTCAGTGTTTGCGATGATATAGCTGACAGATAAACAGTTTGGTCGGTTATAATAAAACTTTTTGCACTGTTATCGGATATATCAATAACTTTATTCATAGACTTAACTTTTTTTATGTATTGTTCAGTCGCTGCTGAACCGGATATCTTTAAATCAAAAATAGCGATTACATTGCGTAAAGGAATAGCAGTATCAGCGCCCAGGTGCAGAAACATATTTTTTCCTCCTGACTTTTTCCGCAAGTCGCACTTTAATTTTGCCAATTACAGTATCAATCGTGACTTGGTTTATCCTGTCTGGTGTGATTCCTGTCATTAACATGACTAATACAGCTTCATTAAGCCTGTCCCAGTCTGGTTCAAACAGACCACGGATCAGCTTATGGACTAAGCTTTTTTTCGTCGTGTGAAATTCGCGCGGGCTGCAGGGGACAAACTGGCAAGTATCTTGATAACTAAGCCAGGGAGCCTCTTTCAGCAGCCTGGTGAGTGACTGGATTTTATCCTGTTTATGTTCAATACTGCAGGCTGTGCAGTAATCTTGCCCTGGAGGAAGTAATACGCTGCAGCGCTTACAGGACTGCCAGCCTTCTTTTTGTTTTGTTTTGGTGATAGCTGTCTGCTTTATTAACATATAATAGCATTTTTTTCGCAGATTAGGTTCCTGGATAGCTTCGGTTTTTTCCCAAATAGTAGCTAATTCATCAGCATTAAGCTTAGTTGGCTGTAAAATAGCAATATTTTCCCCATCTTCTTGATGATTCTGGTATTTTCGTAAATCTCCTGCTTGAAATCTAATATCATGTATGAGTTTTTCATTTAAAAATTTATTAATTTTATCCATAATCCCTGGTTTGAGCATCATCAAATGGTGACTCCATACAGGATTATTTACAGCTAAAAACAAGATACCCCGCTCAACTGAAACCGGCCAGGAGTGGCTGGAGATTTCATCGCCGACAATCTCCTGCCAATGAATAATAACAGATTGAGCATTATATTTTTTAGTCAGCCCCATCGATTTTAGCGTGACTGGCAATACATCCTTAAGCCTAAACATCGTATCACTCCGTTACTGTACCGCTTTGTACCCGGTAAAATTTCCCTAGTTTGGCTTCAGAAAAGTATTGTTCATCAGCAGCGGTGATAAATGTCTGAACACGTTCCCTAATAAATAAGAGTAACTCAGAACGGCGTCCGGCGTCAAGCTCACTCATAACATCATCTAACAGTAAAATAGGATATTCTCCGGTTTCTGACTTAATAAACTCTAATTCTGCCAGTTTTAAGGCCAATACACCAGTGCGCTGCTGACCCTGAGAGCCAAAATTACGCATATTTTTGCCATTTACTGAAAAAATCAAATCATCACGGTGTGGACCAATCCCAGTACTCCCACTCATAATATCTTGTTTACGCTGGCGGTTTAGCTGTTCATGATACCACCCGCTTAAATCCTCAATTTTATCCTGGTTTGATCCATTCAAAAAATAGGACACAGTCAAATTCTCACGGCTGCCGGTAATTTTGCGATGATGAAGATTAGCCAGCATTGTCAGCTTTTTTACTGATTCAAGGCGCTTTTGGGTAATAGTCGCAGATGCTCCGGCTAGCTGCTCGTCCCAGGGAAATAATAAATCGCTACTGGCCTTGCCTTCGCGAATTTTCTTAAGCAGGTTGTTACGCTGACCCAGCATCCGGTTGTAGTTTAGAAGCTGCCGGTAGTACGTTGGGTTAGCCTGAGATATCTCATTATCCAAAAAGCGCCGACGTAAAGCCGGCGCTCCTTTTATTAGCAGTAAGTCTTCTGGCGAAAAAAGTATGGCGTTCAATGAACCTACAATTTCCCGTGCCGGCAGAGGATGACCATTATACAGTATCTCCTTATTTTGGCTGGTTATAAGCTTTATTTTTAAAGAGTTTTCCATATCCTGCCGGTGAAAAATAACTTCAACACTGGCTGCAGACTGTTCCCATCGGATTAATTCCTGGTCAGTGTTAGTGCGATGAGAGCGCCCCATCGCTGAAAAATATAAAGCCTCTAAGAGATTAGTTTTACCTTGAGCGTTTTGGCCAACAAAGATATTAACATTAGCCGTAAAGTCAATCTTTATATTTATATAATTACGGAAATTACGCAAGATAAGCCTATTTACTCTCATACCTCACCTGTAACAACTCTCCAACTGCCAATACCTTTAATATCAATTACGTCACCAGGACGAACTTTCTTGCGGCGTTCGGTAACAATAGCCCCGTTAAGTTTAATCATCTGGTCTTCGATGAAAATCTTAATATGAGCGCCATTATCGATAATCCCCATCCATTTCAGCAGTTGATCCATATTAATTTCCGGGGTGTGTATTTCGATTTCTTCCATGAATTTTCCTCCATACAAAAGCAATCTTTATGCAATTAACTTGTGCGTACCGGAGTAATGATATAGGTATAGTTATCATCATTGACTGGCTTAATGCTTGCTGGACTAAGCGGAGTATTTAACGAAAAATGCAATTCGGTAGAACCAATATTTTTAAGAATATCGGTTACATATTTTGCATTAAAAGCAATTGTTATTTCTGTACCTTCAGTAGTAACAGGCACTGTTTCGTAGGCCTTACCAATATCAGGATTATTCGATGTGATAATGACTTCATCCTGGTTAAATTGGAACTTGATGACATTATATTCGCCGTCTTTTGCCATAAGCGAAACGCGTTCAACAGCATCCATAAATAGTGCTGTATTGATAGATGCGACTGTACCAAACTGTGGTGGTATTACGCGGTTATAGTCAGGGTATTGTCCCTCAATAATTCTTGACTCTAAATAGACATCCTCAAAGCGAAAAGCTACCCTGTTTTTTTCCCAGCATATATTAACATCTACAGGGAGTTCTGATGATAATAAACGGGCTAATTCATTAAGAACTTTGGAAGGGATAACTATTTTTAAAGGATTGTTACTACTACTATTAGTTGTTTCCAGAATACTCTTTTTTAATGCCAGCCGGTGGGTATTAGTCGCAATCATTCGCACATCAGTCTCAGTTGATTCTAATAATGCACCCGTAAAAATGGGTCTGCTTTCTTCGGTAGCGCAGGCAAATACTGTTCTTTTAATCAAATCGCGCAGGAGGTTATCTTTAATGACTAAAGTATTTTCATTATTTGATTTATCGAATAATGGTTTTAAAATAGGAAACTCTTCTGCAGGCAGACTCAAAAGATTAAATTGCGAGGTACCTGCTGTAATCTTTATTGTACGGTCTTCGGTAGATGAGGCAATTTCAACCGAATCGCCTGGTAGTCTCTTTACCAGTTCTTGAAAATAGCGACCTGATAACACAATTTGCCCCGGAATATCTATTTGGGCGTCAATAGCACAGCTGATACCAATCTCATAATCAGTTGCTTGCAGTTCTAGCTTATTATTTTGCGCTGATATATATATGCCTGACAGGATGGGAAGCGTTGCTTTGGCAGCTACTGCTTTTTGAACTGTTTGTACTGCATGATTCAGCTGGTCTTTGGCACAGGTAATTTTCATAGGAAAGCCTCCTTGCATTTATCGGATACAGTAAAAATTTTTAAAAAGGCTGTAATATTATTATTATTTAATACATATAGTAATAGAATAGCCGTAATAGTAGTAGGTGCTGTTGATATGTTGATAAATATGTCGATCGCTGATGGTATATGAAGTTTTAGTGTTTATAATATGTCGATAAGTGTTATAGGGGTTATCAACATATTCACACTAAAATCTCTGTATAAAGTTATTAACATCTTGTGTACATCTTAAACTTGTGGTTATACACAGGTTTATACACTTATGATTCAATACGCTTAATCAAATCCTTGAGTGTATTATTGAGCTTAGCATCCATATTTTTTTCGCGGCTGATTTTATCATGAGCGTGTATGACGGTTGTATGATCGCGACCGCCAAATATTTCACCGATCTTAGGTAATGATGTTTCGGTTAATTCGCGGCATAGATACATGGCGATTTGCCGGGGATAAGCCACATTACGGGTACGTTTCTTGGCAGACATATCTTCTAGTTTAAGTTTAAAGTGGCTTGCCACAATATCCTGAATAAGGTCTGTGGTGACCTGTTTTGGACGGCCATTAGGAAAAATATCTTTGAGGGCTTCGGTGGCCAAATCTATATCAATCGGCTGATTATTGAGCGAAGCATAGGCAATGACCCTGATCAGTGCCCCTTCAAGCTCACGGATATTGTTTTCGATTCGGCTGGCAATATAGACGACTACTTCGTTAGGAACATTAAGGCTTTCCATCATAGCTTTTTTGCGTAGTACGGCAATCCTTGTCTCTAAGTCAGGGGTCTGAATATCTGTGATCAGTCCCCATTCAAAGCGAGAACGCAGCCGGTCTTCAAGGGTTTGAATTTCCCGCGGCGGCCGGTCACTGGAGATAATGATCTGTTTATTTGCCTCATGCAAACTATTGAAGGTGTGGAAGAATTCTTCCTGAGTATGTTCTTTTTTGGATAAAAACTGAATGTCGTCAACCAGGAGAACATCAATGTTACGATACCGTTGACGAAAGCTTTCCGGGTTGCCGCTGATAATTGAGTTAATAAGTTCGTTGGTGAATTTTTCGCTTGATATATAGACAACCTTCATGTTGGGGTTGTTTTCTTTAATGCGGTGACCAATCGCATGCATGAGATGTGTTTTACCAAGTCCTACGCCGCCATAAATAAAGAATGGGTTATAAACTTGAGCAGGTGCTTCTGAGACGGCTAATGAGGCGGCATGGGCTAACCTGTTAGAATTACCGATAACAAATGTGGAAAACACATATTTTGGATTCAAGATAAATTCATCTGCAGGTGGTAAATTATAAAGCTGCTGGTTTCTGGAAGGCCGTTTTTCCTGTTGGATATTGGGTTGGGGAGAGGTAACCGGCGGTACTACCGGTGCCGGTGAAAGTGTTGCTGCCGCTTCGGGTATATCGCTGATATCGTCAAGGTATTTCAGAAAATCACCGTGATTAATATCAGTTTCAGTTCCATGAGGAGCAGGAGTTTGTTCAGTAGACGGCTTGTATTTATCAGGAGTATCAGGCGTAATAGTAGCCTCCAAGCTCACGTCATCCTCGACAGCCACTTCTGCTGCAAGCAAGGGACTTTCTTCGACGCCCTCCATTTCGATGTCCATATTAATTAGGACAACTTCAAAATCTTTATTAGCGGCAGCTTTTAAGGCAGCCTTAATAACAGGCACGTAGCGGCTTTCAAGCCACTCCTTGACAAATTGTTTGGGAGTGCCAATCTCAATAACATTATCGTTAATTGATAGTGGCATTGTCGATTTGATCCATGTTTCAAAAAGCGGTTTGATAAACGCTTTTTTCATATGTACCAGGGCCTGTTGCCAAATGGTTGCCATATAAGCGGTATCCGCGCTCATTTCAGCTATCAGTCCTTTCCCTACTATGTTTTCCACAAAATGTGCTGACAATTAACATAAGTTATCCACAAAGATATCAACAACTGTGTATAAGTTTTATTCAGACAGCGTTTAGGGCGAAAAAAAAATACAACGGCGGGACATAATAATCCCGCAACCGTGTATTATCAAGTTATAAACCTTTGTGGACAAGTCTGTGAATAAGTATGGTTTTTTGTGGATAAGTCATAAAAAATGTATATAAATCAATGTTATCCCAAGAGGTTGTTGATAACTGCATAATTTATATTAACAAATCATGTGACAGTTATCAACAAGATATTTTCATCTGTGACTAAAAACGGTGAATTTTATCCACAGAGCATCTAATTTGTCGCCGTCAATATTCTTGACATGCAACCTTGCGCTAGTCTATAATGTAAGCTAGTGAAATTTTGTGGATTTCAGCGTATTTTTTTCTCCGCTTTATATAAGGAGGTGTTTAGAGATGAAACGTACTTATCAACCTAATACGTTATGGAAGAAAAGAACCCATGGTTTCCGTGAGCGTATGTCGTCACAAGGTGGCCGAATCGTGCTTAAAAGAAGACGCGCCAGAGGCAGAAAAAAATTGTCAGCATAAGTAGGCCGCTTTCGTGGCCTATTTTTTCCATCAGATGGGGATGCTTGTAAAGATATATCTTCATTATAGGCATCCCCAAAAAATAATTAAAGAAACCGGATGATTACGATGGTCAAAAGGTTTACCCTGTCTAAATGTGGCAGGCTTTGTAAAAATAAGAGTTTCCAGGCAGTATATCGGTCAGGCAAGTCATATGCCAACAAAAATTTGGTACTATATGTATTGCCTAATCGTTCTGCTAAACGCCGTGTTGGTTTTGCCGCTGGCAAGCGGCTAGGTTCAGCTGTTGTGCGCAACCGTCTGAAGCGCTTGCTAAGGGAAGCATATCGATTCCATCAGAGCGAGATTATCAATGGTGTCGATTTAGTACTTGTTGGCCGTCAGCCGTTAGTTAAAGCGGGACTGGCTCAAGTGACCAAGGCTTTTCTGGAGCTATGTTCCAAAGCCAAAATAATGGCGGACAAATCATGAAGAAAATAATTACACTCTTTATTGTCGGCGCTATTAAGTTTTATCGGCTGTTTATTTCGCCGCTAAAACCGCCTAGCTGCCGGTTTGTGCCTACATGCTCTGAGTATGCGCTTACAGCTATCGAAAGGTATGGGGTTACCCGCGGTTTGGTGATGGCTATCCGGCGTATTTTGCGCTGTCATCCTTTTAACCCTGGCGGGTATGATCCTGTTTAAATAAACAGCCTATTATTTGCAGGAGGGAAATTTTTTGGATTTTTTAAGCAATATTATGCAGAGTGCATTGACTTTCTTTTATAATATGACAGCCAGTATAGGCTTTGCCAATTATGGTATAGCTATTATACTTCTAACCATCGCCATTAAAGCGCTGATGTATCCGCTGACTGTCAAACAGGTAAAGTCAATGAAAGCGATGCAGGACATTCAACCCAAAATGAAGGAATTGCAGGAAAAATATAAAGGAAACCCGGAAAAGCTTAATAAAGAGCTGGCCAACTTATATAAAGAGGCTGGGGTAAATCCTTTGGCAGGTTGTTTGCCGCTGTTAGTTCAGATGCCGTTTTTAATCTCCATATTTTTTGCAATTCGTGATTATCAATATGCCCAGCTGCCGCCAAGTTTCTTATGGCTGCCAGATTTGGCTCAGCCTGATCCTACCTATATATTACCTGTATTGTCGGCACTCACTACATATATTCAGCAAAAGCAGACAACTACAGAGATGACTCAGCAAAACAAGATGATGCTGATATTTATGCCTCTATTTATTGGTTATATTAGCTTAACTTTCCCAGGCGGTTTAGTATTGTACTGGGTAGTGAGCAATACCTTCCAGATTGCTCAGCAGTGGTTTATGTATCGTAATAATGCGTCGGTTACTCGCGAGGAGGCACGCTAACTTATGAATGGTAAGCTTACAGTTACGGAAAAGACTGGTAAAACAATTGAGGAAGCCATTGAATTGGCACTGGCCGAGCTAGGGGTAAGCCGCGACCGGGTTGACCATGAGGTACTGGAAGTACCCAGCAAAGGATTGTTTGGGTTTATCGGTTCTAAGCTTGCCAAAGTAAGAGTGGCTATTCGGCCCATTGATCCGGTAGAAGTCGCAAAACAGTTCTTAAACTCAGTATTTAGTTCTATGAAAGTTAATGTGGTTATGGAAAAAATGACACATGAAGATCATGTGGTCATTAATTTACGGGGCGAAGATTTAGGCATACTTATCGGAAAACATGGTCAAACACTTGATGCTTTGCAATACCTTACCAATCTTGCCGCTAATCGTGATGCTGATGAGCGCAGTCGCATTGTTCTTGATGTAGAAGACTATCGCAAACGCAGGGCAGAAACGCTCTCGCGCTTGGCAATGAGACTGGCAGACAAGGTTAAGCGCCGGGGAGAGCGGGTGGTCCTTGAACCCATGAGTCCCCAGGAGCGTAAGATCATTCATATGGCGCTCCAAGGTGACAATCGAATTATGACATACAGTGAAGGCGATGAGCCTTATCGCAAAGTAGTTATTGCTTTAAAGAAATAAAAAAACGCAAAGCCGGGGATTAACTCCCCGGCTTTGCGTTTGCTATGATTGTGCGCTCATATGGTTGGCCACAGAGGCAAAGGTCTTCGTGAGGTGCGCTATCAGAAAAATCCTCTGATATGTAACCGCAGCCATTACATGTTGTCTTTAGTTTTATTAAGTACCGTTTTGCTGCTTTGGCTTTATGTATGGCAGTTTCACTTATCAATACGGATTCTGCCGGCATTGTGAAGATTTTGGTTTGACAGCCGTCCGGATCAAAGTAGTTTATGGACAGGCTGTTTTCCTGGGGAGCGGCAGGGGAGTTGGTCATTTGGGTGTAGGGAATGATAAGCCAGCGGCAGTTTTTATCGTCTTCTGGCTTGTCAATAAAATATATGGCGTGGCTGGAAATAACTAATGCGCCGTCTTCGTCTAAAAAATTTGCCGGAACAATGGTAGATATTGTTTCGCCTAACCAGAGATTACTGGGGACATCAGCTAATAGTAATTGTAATTTAGGGCTTAAGTTCGAATAATGAGGATAAATTTTATCTAAAGGAAGCGAGGGAGGTATGCCGTCAGTGACAATTGTTATTGTTGCTTTCTCGGTTGTAAATGCCTGAAGGATATCAAGAATATTGTTAACTTTACCCTTATATATAATAACAGACGGCATCTGGTCAATAGCCATTTTTATGGCTAGTCTTCCACGTAATAATACGGTTTCCAGACGCCGCCGCAAGCTTTCCCGGCGGGGGCATCCTTTTAGGATAATGCTATAATATTTGTGTTCATAGACCATACAGGCACCTCACCTTCACTAAATATTGTACACTGCTGGTAAATTATTGACAATAAGAGAAAAGTGAAAAAATCCTTGATTTCTAAATAGTGTAAGGTTTATGATAATATCGTCGCATGTTTAACACAATAGGAGATGTTATTTTGGATTCCATTAGTCCTGAAGTCATTCTATTTTTACTTACAGCCGGATTTATTGCCTCATTTATTGACTCGGTAGTAGGTGGTGGCGGGTTGATCTCTTTGCCTGCACTTATGTTTACCGGTTTACCTCCTAGTGTGGTGCTGGGTACGAATAAATTGGCTAGTTCGCTGTGCTCAATGACAAGTACAATTTCATTTTTGCGATCAGGGAAAGTTGACTGCCAGCTGGTGACTTGGCTGTTTCCGTTGTCATTTGGCGGTTCAGTCCTGGGGGCATACACTGTTCGCCATATTCCACCGGAGTTTCTAAAGCCGCTTGTTATTGTGCTATTAGTGGTTGTGGCTATTTATACTGTTTTTAAAAAAGACTGGGGCTCAGAGTCAACTTTTCAGGGACTAACCCCTAAAACTAAGTCACTAATAGCGCTGGCTGTGTTTAGCATAGGTTTTTATGATGGCTTCTTTGGTCCTGGGGCAGGTTCATTTTTTATTTTTTCATTTTTGATGCTGGGCTTTGATTTTGTTGTAGCAGCAGGTAATGCGAAAGTGATGAATTTTGCCAGTAATATTGCAGCCGTGATTACGTTTATTTATCTTGATTCAGTGAACTTTCAGTATGGTCTTATCATGGGGGGCGCGATGATTGCCGGGGCAATTGCGGGCTCGCGCGTGGCCATTAAGAGCGGAACCGCCTATGTGCGTCCGTTATTTATCGGTATGACTAGCCTATTAATTGGCAAGCAATTATGGGATTTGATGATGAAATAATTGCTGGTCAAAAAAAGACGGCTACCCCCGGCAGAGGGTAGTCGTTTTTTTATAGAATAAATTTGTCAACAAGTTCAATTAGCTGGGTGATCTCAGGTTTTGAGACTTGTCCGTTTGCACCGATGGATTGGCCTTTAAGACGCATTTCCTCATTGATGAGCGAAGAAAAGATGACAACTGGTAAATGTTTTAACTTATCGTTCTCTTTGATGCGTTTTGTGAGATGATGACCATCCATTTGTGGCATTTCAATATCAGTTATCACAAGCTGGATTTTGCTCTCAATCGGTTCACCGCCAGCGGCTAATTGCTCAATTTTTTGCCAGGCATCCTGACCGTTCTCTGTAAGGATAACATTGGCATAGCCGGCTTTGTGCAGGGTGCCTAATAATAAATCGCGGAGCATCTTGGAATCTTCAGCTACCAAAATAGTCTTACTCTTGCGGATATCGATTATATCGGATGGTTTTTCCGTAACCTCATTAAATTTCTGGTTCATTTCAGGATTGATATCAGCCACAATCTTTTCGAAATCAAGCAGGACGACCATCTTGTCAGTCATTTTTATAATGCCGACAACCATATCCGAGTTTGCGATGTGGGGCGGCGGTTCCATGGCTGTCCAGGAAATTCGGTGAATCCGGGACACTTCGTCAACAAGGAAAGCAACATAGTAGTTGTTAAGCTCGCTTACAATAATCTTGGGCGCAGTTGTTGTCGATTGACTGCCCAGGCAGCGCGGGAGATTGATCAGAGGCATAACCCGTCCGCGCAGGGTAAAGATACCATCGACCCACGGATGGACGTTAGGCATTTTGGTGACAGGTATGGGGTTAATGACTTCCCTTACTTTCGCCACATTAATGCCATAGCTGACCGGGCCAATTGAAAATTCAACTATCTCAAATTCGTTAGTGCCAGTTTCCAGTAAAATACCCTTTTTATCAGACATTGCCATCCCTTCTTTCTCTTTCAATAACGGACAAAAACAGACAATTACAGATAACTACTATTTCTATGTTAGGGATGTTTTACCTGCTAGCAGCTTATCCATAATAATAATTTTATGTGTATTTTTGATCTGCTCAGAGAATACTATATTAATTATGCGTGCTTGCAGGAACATTGGAAAGTATAGGGAATAATAATACATTTACAGTATTAATTTATATACGAATCAGTGTTTAATATGGTTCAAGGAGTGGAGTTTTTGAATATGCTGACCGGCGATGATACTATTAGCGCTATAGCTACGGCAATAGGCGAGGGCGGCATTGGCATTGTCAGAGTAAGCGGCAGTAAAGCTGTAGCTATTGCGGACAAGCTTTTTATCGGTAGAACAGGCAAACGGGTAGCCGATATTATGTCGCATCAGGTTGTGTTTGGTGATATTGTTGACCCTGCTAGTGACGAGACGGTCGATGAGGCCATCTTAATAATTATGCGTGCTCCCCGGTCTTATACAAGGGAAGACGTTGTCGAAATCCATTGTCACGGGGGGCCCGTGCCGTTAAAAAAAATTTTAGATTTGACACTTATGCTGGGAGCCAGGCTGGCCGAGCCAGGTGAGTTTACGAAACGGGCATTTTTGAATGGGCGGCTTGATTTGGCTCAAGCTGAGGCTGTTATTGATATAATCAGGTCAAAGACCGATGCTTCACTTAAGACGGCGGTGGGTAATCTATCCGGACGGTTATCCGCAGAGATTAAACATTTGCGCCACGACATCCTCAGGATGATTGCCCAATTGGAAGCCGCTATTGATTTTCCTGAAGAAGATATTGAAGAAGCGGCAGCTACCGACGTGGCAGAGCTAATTATCAAGGCTAAAGCTGAAATCGATAAACTGTTAGCTACAGCTCAGACTGGCCGGATTTTACGGGAGGGCCTGGCAACTGTAATTATCGGTAAACCCAATGTGGGTAAGTCTAGTCTGCTCAATGCCTTGCTAAGGGAGAAACGGGCTATTGTTACTGATATTCCCGGTACGACCAGGGATATTATTGAAGAGTATGTCAATATCCGCGGTATACCGCTGAAAATAATAGATACTGCAGGTATTCGTGAGACTGCCGATGTTGTGGAGAAAATTGGTGTTGAACGGGCTAAAGAATTAGTCAGTCAGGCTGACCTTATTCTGCTGCTCTTAGATGCCTCAATGCCGCTGTCTCCGGAAGACCGGGGAGTATTAGAGCTGCTCTCTGGCAGACAGGCTATTATTCTTGTTAATAAGAGTGACTTGCCACCCTTGCTTGATTTTGAGGAACTTGATGAGATTATAGGTAGCCGGCTGGTAGTGAGGATCTCAGTAACGCAAGGGGAGGGGTTGTCTGAACTGGAGCAGACAATCGTTGATATGGTTTATAGCGGTCAAGTCAGTCAGGGTGAAGCTGCTTTTGTGAATAATGTCCGTCATGCTGATGCGTTAAGGCATACTAATCAACGGCTCGAAGATGCTTTGGCGACGATTGAGGCCGGCATGCCGCCAGACTGCATTGTTGTTGACCTCCGGTCCGCATGGGAGAAGCTTGGTGAGATTACTGGCGACACCGTAGGCGAGGATATTATTGACCAGATATTTACCCAGTTTTGTATAGGCAAGTAGGAATGAGGAAATAACGCTGATCTGGATTGGTGCGCGTGGGCATTTCTAAGCAGTCTTGTAAATTAATGAGGTGAGATTTTGTTTCAAGCAGGAAATTATGATGTAGTAGTTATCGGCGCGGGACATGCCGGCTGTGAGGCTGCGCTGGCTGCAGCACGGTTGGGCTGTCGGACGTTGATTACTACACTTAATATGGATAATATTGCAATGATGCCGTGTAATCCGGCGGTTGGCGGACCGGCAAAAGGTCATCTGGTGCGGGAGATAGATGCGCTAGGTGGTCAAATGGGTATTAATACTGACAAGACTTGTATTCAAGTGCGTATGCTCAATACCGGCAAAGGCCCTGCTGTTCACGCCTTGAGAGCTCAGGCCGATAAGCAGCTGTATCAGTTAGCTATGAAGCATACGCTGGAAAAGCAGCCGAATTTGGACGTAAAACAAGCGCTGATTGAAGATATTCTTGTTGAAAATGGCCAGGTGGCAGGTGTAGTTACTGAGTTAGGGGAAGTATACGGCGCTACGTGTGTTGTTATAGCTACAGGTACGTATCTTCGCGGCAAGATTATTATCGGTGATATTAACTACCCCGGAGGACCGGCCGGGCAGCGGCCTGCTGTAAAGCTGTCAGAGACGCTCCGCGATTTAGGTATTACTCTTATGCGGTTTAAAACCGGCACACCGGCCAGGGTAGATGCCCGTACCGTAGATACCAGTAAAATGACTATTCAGCCTGGGGACGATGTAACGCACAATTTTTCCTTTATGAGCGATATTATAACGCGGGATCAGACGCCTTGTTGGCTTACTTACACCAATGAGGAGACTCACGCCATTATCAGATCCAATATGCATCGGTCGCCTTTATATATGGGGATGATTGAAGGCACTGGGCCGCGCTATTGCCCGTCAATTGAGGATAAGGTTGTCCGGTTTGCCGATAAATTGTCTCATCAGGTCTTTGTTGAACCAGAAGGAGCAAGCACCACTGAGATGTATGTTCAGGGTATGTCTACAAGCCTGCCTGTCGATGTTCAGTTAGCTTTCCTGCGAACCATTCCCGGGCTGGAGAAGGCAGAAGTCATGCGTGTCGGTTATGCGATTGAATATGACTGTGTTGACCCGACAGAACTTAAGCCCACTCTTGAGACTAAAAAGATTGGTGGTTTGTTTTCCTCAGGACAGGCCAATGGCACTTCAGGCTACGAAGAAGCAGCAGCCCAGGGGTTGATTGCCGGCATTAATGCTGCCCTGCGGTCACAAGCTAAGCCACCATTTATTTTGTCGCGATCAGATGCCTATATTGGCGTATTAATTGACGATTTGGTGACTAAAGGCACCAGTGAGCCATACCGGATTATGACATCGCGGGCAGAATACCGGTTAATTCTTCGTCAAGACAACGCCGACCTTAGATTGACTGAAAAGGGCCGTGAAATCGGTCTTGTTAGCGATGAGCGGTATGAGCGGTTTGCTGCTAAACGAGATGCCATTCAAAGTACGCTTTCGCTATTAAAAAGCATGCAGATTACGCCAGTATCGGAAGTGCAAAGTAAATTAGCTGCGCTCGGTACTGCCGAACTACGGACAGGCATCACTCTGTATGATTTACTTAAACGCACCGAAGTAACCTATGACGCAATGCGTACCCAGTTTGACTTACCTGAGTTACCGCCATTGGTACGGGAGCAGATTGAGATTGCAGTTAAGTATGAAGGTTATATTCTAAAACAAATTGAGCAGGTCGAACGCTCGGCCAAACTAGAAGCAAAACGGCTGCCAGAGGATATTGATTACAATCAAATCAGTGGTTTGGCACTAGAAGCCCGCCAGAAACTCAATAAAATCCGGCCGCTGTCAGTCGGCCAGGCAGCACGCATATCTGGAGTTTCACCAGCCGATATCTCCATACTCATGGTGTATCTGGAACAGCGGCGGGGTAGACCAGAGTAAAAGGGGGAGCTGTTTATGGAAAGCTTTAAAGTCTTATTGGCCCAAGTGGCTGCTGAGTATGGCCTGGTATTGTCAGAAAGCCAGATTATAGCTATGGATACTTACTATCGGCTACTCATTGAATGGAATGAAAAAATGAACCTGACAGCCATTACTCAGCCACATGATGTGGCTGTTAAACATATGATTGACTCACTATCTTGCTACCGGGAGGATATCTTTAGCGCTGACACCAGCGTGATTGATGTTGGCACAGGCGCCGGCTTTCCTGGAATTCCTCTTAAAATTTATCAGCCTAATCTAAAACTTACACTCATGGATTCACTCAATAAACGACTGCTGTTTTTGCGGGAGGTTACTGACACGCTTGAACTCCGGGGCGTTGAACTTGTTCATGCGCGGGCTGAAGAAGGTGGAAAAAACAAGCTGTACCGGGCAAAGTATCAGATAGCGGTGTCGCGGGCGGTCGCCAGACTGAATGTTTTATGTGAGCTCTGTCTGCCGTTTGTCAAGACCGGTGGCTGGTTCATTGCACTTAAAGGAGCCCAATATGAGGACGAAGCGACAGAAGCAGCCAAGGCGATTGCTATCCTAGGTGGTAGAATTGAGCGGATTGAGCCTGTTAATCTACCAGGACTTGCTGATAAACGGGCTGTCATCTATATCAAAAAAATTGCTGCAACACCGCCGGATTATCCTCGGCGGCCAGGAACTCCTGAAAAAAAGCCACTCTAATTTAGAGGAAAATTCCAGTGGCTGCCGAATATATACGTAACGAAAGTCCCGAACGTTGTTTTGTAGGTGGTGGAGACATGAGAAACTTGGCCAAGCTGTTTGGTATTGGAGATGCTTCGCCAACTGTTCCTGAACTTGTTCCCGAAATAAGTCCTGCCGTTGTTATTGAAGAAATAGATGCAGCTAATACTGCTCCTAATACAGATACCGGCTCTGTTATTGAATCACAATCAGTCCAAAGAGTTTCGCCTGATAACATTGTTCCTAACCCCTTCCAGCCGCGCAAAACCTTTAATGATGATTCTCTGCAGGAATTGGCTGCGTCCATTCGTGAGTTTGGTGTTATTCAGCCGCTCTTAGTACGCCGTCAAGGTTCAGTTTATGAGTTGATCGCTGGTGAACGGCGGCTGAGAGCTTCGCGATTGGCTGGTCTTCCTGAGGTTCCGGTTATAGTGCGGGAGCTTGAGGATAAAGAAATGGCTG
The DNA here is from genome assembly GCF_035561155.1 of Sporomusa sp. GTDB lineage: Bacteria > Bacillota > Negativicutes > Sporomusales > Sporomusaceae > Sporomusa. The sequence goes on from NZ_DATMYD010000096.1 coordinate 26,689, forward strand.
AATTGGCCATGATTGAAAACCTGCAGCGGGAAGACTTGCACTTTTTGGAAGAGGCGGAAGGTTATCAGCATCTGATCGCGAGCTTTAACTTTACTCAAGAGGAACTAGCCCGGCGGGTAGGAAAAAATCAGTCAACCATTGCCAATAAACTACGGTTATTAAAACTTGCTTCTGAAGTACGCCAAGTTGTTGTTGGACAAAATTTAACTGAACGCCATGCGCGGGCATTGTTAAAAATTGAGGATACCCAGGTACAGATGGAAGTGCTTGGCGATGTCAAGGAAAAAGGCTTAAATGTACGAGAAACCGAGGATTTAATTGAAACCTATACAGGAAATATTTCCCGGGAAAAGGAAAAACAGGCAACTCCTAAACAGACGGTTGTAAAAATTATTAAAGATGTGCGCATCTTTATCAATACCATCAACAGCGTAATCAGTCAAATGAAGAAAAGCGGCATGGATATCAAAGTTAAGCAGGATATTGAAGGGGATTATGTCAACATCAGTATTCAAGTAAAAAATAATCGCCAGAAGCAGTCTGTAAAGTAAAACTTGGATAATTAATTCAGCTTGTCTTCATAAGATATTCATAATGTCGCGGTATGATATAGATACACCGGAGCAATCCCGGATATTAATCAGGAGGCGAGAGTATGAATAAAAAAGATTTGGCTGATGTTAGGCGTGACCGTTATTGCTGTTGTAATTGCCGGAGCGGTAGCTATGGCCGCAGCGCCGGCAGATACCTGTAATACACAGATGGGCAACCAGGTTATGATGGACCAGATGGTTAAGGATGGTATTATCTCTGCAGAGCAAGCCAAAGCGATGCAAAATAGAATGACTGAAATGATGTCTCAGTATATGAATAATATGACTGGCATGATGAATAATATGATGGGCAGCATGGGTGATTCCTGTCACGGAGCACAGCCGCCTGTTAAAAACTAAATTCGCACTAATATAATTATTTCATTGAGTGAAAATTTATGAATTAATCAAAAAAGTCCTGACACCAGTTCAAAACTGTGGTGTCAGGACTTTTATTAGTTTATCCGATGACTAAGCTCCAGTAATTGATCAGCCACTTTCTCAATGTACTCCCGCTGGTACAGCGTGGTGAGCCACTCAGCCGGTATTGCGTTTGCGCCGTAATATGCGCCGGCTACTTGGCCGTAAACGGCACCGGTGTCGGCATCGTCACCTAGGTTTACTGCCAGGAGCGCACCTTGGGCAAAGGTATTACTGTGATAAAAGGCCCAGAGCGCAGCTTCTAGTGAATCTGCTACATAGCCTGTGCCTCGGATTTCGAGCGGATTTTTAACTTTAAATGATCCGCTCGAAATGTCAGCAATTTTACCGCTTAAGGGGTGAATCCAGGCGTCAGATAGAGGGGTATAAGCGTCAGCTAGTAAGGCGGTTTTGTCCAGGCCGAGGAGTGCACCGATTATAAGAGCAGCTAAGTAGCGGCAACCGTCAACTGCTTCGGCAGCAGCATGGGTGGTGCGGGAGCTGTCAGCAGCCAAAGTGATCGCTAGACAGGGATTGGTGCCAAAGGCTAACGGGATAGGCGCCAGCCGCATGATAGAGCCGTTTCCGGCGGTGTGGGGATTGTCAGAGCCGGCATAGGGCTGTCTGGTGCGGCTATAGGTATCAAGTGCCGTCCGGACTGTATTGCCGATATCAAAGCTGTGGCCGGTACTGCTTAAGTAACCGTCTTTATACCAGCGGACATAGCGTTCCATTTGATCGGTAGGATCAAACCCCTGGCAGCTGATTAAACTTTCTGCCAGGCATAGGGCCATGGAGGTATCGTCAGTCCACACCCCTGGTTTGAGGTTATGTTGACCGCCACCGATTAGCCCGGTTACTGGTGAAAAACTGCCTGGCGCTTTAAACTCAAGCGGCACTCCTAATGCATCACCCACGGCCAAGCCCAATAGTGCACCACGGTAACGGTCTTGATTCATGCTAGCCTCCTTCTGCGCAGCGGGAGAGTGACAATTGTGCTTAATTGTTATTGCTGAGTAATTGCTTGGCAATATTGACAGCGGCTACGCCGTTGGCGGCATAGGCATCAGCGCCAGCCTTCTGGGCATAACTCTCGGTAAGCACGGCACCACCGACAATTGTTTTAACGGCAAAACCGGCAGTTTTGAGAGCGTTAATAGTTATGTCTACTTGTGGCAGGGTGGTTGTCATTAGCGCGCATAGGCCTACGATGTGCGGACGATGCTCTTTTGTAGCGGCTACAATGGTTTCAGGGGCAACATCTTTGCCTAAGTCAATGACAGTAAAGCCGTTATTCTCCATAAGGGCAGCGACAATATTTTTTCCGAGGTCGTGAATATCGCCTTTTACAGTGGCTAACAGTACTGTGCCCAAACTCTCTGTAGTATGGGCCGGCAGAACCTCTTTAATCGTATTAAAGGCGGTACGCATGGTTTCGGCCGATAACAGTACTTGCGGCAAGAAGCAGCGGCCCTGGCCGAAGGCCTGTCCGACTTCATTCATAGCCGCTGTCAATGCCTGATCGGTAATGGTAAGCGGCGTGTAGTTTTCGGCAAGCGCTTGACGGATGAGTGGGGCTACACCTGTTGTTTCACCATTGATTACTGTTTGGCGAATTTGCGTTAATATATCAGGAGCAGCGCTGCTGACCGCAACTGCCTGAGACGGCATATCAACATATTTTTTGCTGTAAGCAAGTCCATGGCTGTCATGTCCGCTTAAGGCGGTGGTGGCTGACCAGATATCCTGCATGAGTGGGTCAAAGGGGTTGAGGATAGGGGCATCAAGACCTGACGCCAGCGCCATCGCGCAGAAAGAGGCATTCATTAAATCGCGCCGGGGCAGGCCGAAGGATACGTTGCTAAGACCCATAACGGCCGGGCAGCCAAGCTGCTCGCGGTACAACTTGAGGGTTAGCAGTGTTTCTGCTGCCGCCCGGGCATCTGTTGCTACTGTCATAACCAGGGCGTCGAGCAGCAGGTCATGGCGGTTTAGGCCATGCTCCATTGCGATGTTAATGATTTCTTTGGCAACCTTTACGCGCTCTACTGCTGTTGTGGGGACACCGCTGTCAGACAGCGGCAGGCATAATACTGCCGCGCCATATTTTTTTGCAAGAGGCAGAAAACTTTCCAGCCTTTCCGACTCGGCCGTAACCGAATTAATCAGGGCGCGGCCCGGATAGGCCTTGAGTCCGGCTTCAAGCGCGGCCGGATCAGTTGTGTCGATAGCCAGTGGTACATCAACCAAGACAGACAATTCTTCAATTGCCTGTTTCATGATCGCCGTTTGGTCAATACCAGGCACACCCATATTAACATCCAAGATACCGGCACCGGCTTTTATTTGGGCAATTGCTTCTTTTTTTACTGCGACAAAGTTGCCTTCCTTAATATCGTTAGCTAAGGCTTTGCGTCCGGTTGGGTTAATGCGTTCGCCGATAATGACTGGTGCAAACCGGGGGCCAAGGTATACGGCACGGGTACGGCTGGTCAAGGCGGTGGCAGTGTGCTGCCGGTGGTCAACTTGGGTGGTCAGGTTGTCTACCGTTTGTCTGATCGCTTTGATATGGGCAGGTGTAGTGCCACAGCAACCACCGATAAAAGAGGCGCCTGCGGCTGCCAGTTTGGGAATCCAGGCAGCCATTTCGTCAGGTTGCATAGGAAAAACAGTCTGTCCGTTAATCAACTCAGGCATGCCTGCGTTAGGCTGGACACTGATCGGTAGGGAGCACGACTGGGCTAAGGTTTCAATAACCGGTAAGAGTTGTGCAGGGCCTAAAGAGCAATTGGCGCCGATTATGCTTGCCCCCATGGCCTCCAAGGTAATGGCAGCCGTGCGTGGATCTGTGCCGGTTACTGTGCGGCCGTCAGCATCAAAAGATAACTGGCAGATAATCGGTTTGCGGGTTGCCGCTTTGGCTGCCAGGAGCGCTGCTCGCATCTCCTGAATATCAATAATCGTTTCTATAATTATGTAGTCAATTCCGGCTTGGTCGAGTGAACATATCTGTTCGTAAAATACGTCATAGGCGGCATCGAAGGTCAGATCGCCAAGCGGCGCGATAAACTTCCCTGTCGGACCTACAGAGCCGGCTACTTTGGCATGACTGCCTGCAGCCTGGCGGGCTGCAGCTACGGCAGCAGCATTTATGGCTACTGCTTTGTTTTCCAGGCCGTAATGTGCTAATTTGATGCGATTGGCACCAAAGGTATTGGTTTCTATTATTGTAGCGCCTGCCTCAACATATTGGCGATGGATTAAGGTTACCTTTTCCGGCTGTTCAATATTCCATAATTCGGGGCATTCACCTGGTTCAAGACCTGCTTGGTGCAACATTGTCCCCATGGCACCGTCAAAAATATGTATCATTAGGTATTTGTCTCCTTTCGTGCATGACAACCCGGCTGTCCGCATTTATCACAGGATAGTGCTTGCTCATGATTTAAACCCAGTGTTTGGTGGTAAGGATATAGACCAATTACAGCAGTAACAGATTTACGAGGCACCAGCATTTTGGTATCTGTGACGCTAAGATCAATGTCAGCGCCTGTGGCTAAGGCTAATATTTCTGGTTGTACATCGATGGGCCAGCCGCCGTAACCAGGACTGAAGCGTCGTCCTGCTGTAAGCCCTGCGCGGGCCGCTTGCCCAGATATTACATAACAGACGGCATCACAGGCCATTTCTACTGCTGTTGTTCCGGCAGCATCTAATAACAGGCCTAACGTATAGTGGTTTTGGGAAAACAGGTTAGATACTTCCTGTTCAAGCGGTATCCCAATGGTTACAGCCATGACTGCTACTTCGGTTGCACCGGCGAGATGCTTGATAATACCCTCCGCAGTTAGGCTTAGTGGAGTCGGCGACATAATGGTATGTGAATCCTGGTCATAGGTATAAGTCTGCCAAACTCCTTTTGGGGTAGCCAATAGCTGGGCCTGAGTGCATGCTTCAGTAAGGAGTGTAGCGGAAAAATCTGCTTTACCGCCTAACCCTGCATAGCGTTTGGTTTCATCAAGGTCAATAGTCGTCAAACGGGGATGATATATTGGCATTGGGAAGACCTCCTTAATGAAGTGCGGTATTATTAGCATTATATTATATTTTGCCAATTAGTTAAAGCTGTGATAGTTACAGATTTACAAAATTATTCTGGGTAGTCCTGCTCGCAATACACCAAGTTTTTCTTATCAAAAAAATTTTTGGCAGGAAATCACGCATACGTGGGAGAATGAAAGGATGGAACAATTGTATTTGAGGTGAACTAGTTTGGTAAAAGTGATTGCTATCGCCAATCAAAAAGGTGGAGTAGGCAAGACGACGACTGCGGTTAATCTGTCGGCTTGCCTGGCTGAGCTGGGTAAAAAGGTGTTGCTTATTGATATTGACCCGCAGGGGAACTCCACCAGCGGATTGGGATTCAATAAAGGCTCAATTAAACGCTGTGTCTATGACGCGCTGGTGAATGATGTGCCACTTGAGTCCATTGTATTGCAGACCGAAATCCCTAACCTTAAGCTGTTGCCAGCCACAATTCAGCTGGCAGGGGCTGAGATTGAACTTGTGTCGATGATGTCGCGCGAGGGAAAACTAAAGCGGGCCCTGGATAAGGCCAAATTCAGTTATGAATATGTGCTGATTGATTGCCCGCCTTCATTAGGCTTATTGACTATTAATTCATTAACGGCTGCTAACTCCGTGCTTGTGCCTATTCAATGCGAGTTTTATGCATTGGAGGGATTGACTCAGTTGATGAGTACGGTTAGCTTAGTACAAAAAAATCTTAATCCGATTTTGACCCTTGAAGGGGTAGTACTTACTATGTTTGATGCTCGTACTAATTTATCCATCCAGGTTGTAGATGAAGTGAAGAATCATTTTCGGCATAAAGTGTATCAAACCATTATCCCGCGAAATGTCCGTTTAAGCGAGGCACCCAGCCACGGGCAACCTGTGATAAAATATGACCCTAAGTCTAAAGGTACCGAAGTATACTTTGATTTAGCGCGTGAGGTGATTGGTGATGAGTAAACGTGGATTGGGAAGAGGCTTAGATGCTTTATTTGGCGCCCCTGCTACCGCTGAAAATACCGAAGATAATGAACATGCAAATGTAATTACCATTAAAGATATTGTTCCTAACCCACATCAACCCCGTCGGGACTTCGATGAAGAGGCTTTAGCCGAGTTGGCACAATCGATCAAACAACATGGTGTTATTCAACCGGTTATTGTACGGAAGACTCTTAGTGGCTATGAGCTTGTAGCAGGTGAGCGGCGGTGGCGTGCCTCGCAGTTAGCAGGATTAAAACAAATTCCGGCAGTGGTACGTGACTACACCGATGCTGAGATGATGGAGATTGCTTTAATTGAAAACCTACAGCGGCAAAATCTTAATCCAATTGAAGAAGCAATGGCTTTCCGGCGGCTTATGGAGGAGTTTGGCTTAACTCAGGAAGAAGTTGCCCAAAAGATTGGACGCAGCCGGTCAATGATTGCTAACATTGTACGCTTGCTTAATCTGCAGCCGGAAGTCCGGGGTTTTGTTTCACGTGGAACATTATCTATGGGACAGGCCCGACCGCTGTTAGCCTTGGAAGCGGCCGATTTGCAACTTGATGCGGCCAAACAAATTGTAGAGGAAGACTTATCGGCCCGGGATGCAGAAGAATTAGTACGCCGCCTGGCTGCCCGGCGACCGGCCAAAAAAGCTGAAGCTAAGCCAGACCAGGAACAGCTTAATGATGATAATCAATTTTTTATGAATGAATTTGAGGATCGACTTAAGGTGATGCTTGGTACTCAAGTAAGGATCAAGCCAGGAAAATTAAAAAGTAAAATCGAAATCGAATACTATTCTCCTGAAGACTTGGAGAGAATTATGGAGATGCTGTCAAGTCGCCAAGAAGCGGTTACTGCAAAATTTCGTGGTCAGCTTGTAGTCTAAAATAAAAAATGTTTCACGTGGAACAATAATATTTTGGTCTCTGAGCCAGAGTTGATGTGGTGGGGGTACGTAATATGCGGCTAGAGAAGGATTTGCTAGGAGAACGGGAAGTTCCTGCGCATGTATACTATGGAATTCATACATTGCGGGCAATGGAAAATTTTCCGCTATCAGACTATAAAGTATCTTACATTCTAATCAAGGCGATAACCTTAATTAAAAAAGCGGCAGCGGAAGTCAATGCTGAATTAGGCCACTTACCAAAAGACAAGGCGCAAGCGGTAGCAGCTGCAGCAGACGAAGTATTAAGCGGTAAGTGGCGCGAACAGTTTGTTGTTGATGCCTTACAGGGTGGGGCCGGGACTTCCACCAACATGAATGTGAATGAAGTGCTTGCTAACCGGGCTATCGAACTTTTAGGAGGGCAGCGCGGCGACTATGACGTAGTGCACCCACTTAATCACATCAATATGCATCAATCTACCAATGATGTTTATCCAACTGCTCTTAGAATTGCAGCAATTTGGCTGCTTAAACCTCTAAGTGAGGGCTGCGCCGCACTGCAGGAAGCATTACAGGCGAAGGAAGCCGAATTTGCCGGGGTTATAAAGGTTGGCCGTACCGAAATGCAGGACGCGGTACCTGTCATGCTGGGTCAGGAGTTTAGCGCCTATGCAGGCGCTATTTCCCGCGACCGCTGGCGGCTCTATAAGGTCGAAGAACGGCTGCGTCAGGCAGCCTTGGGTGGTACAGCTATTGGGACCGGGCTTAACGCTGACAAGAAGTACATATTTATGGTTAATGACCGGGTGCGACAATATGCCGGCATTGGCTTGGCCAGAGCCGAAAACATGATTGACGTTATTCAGAATGCAGATGTTTTTGTTGAGGTATCCGGTTTGCTCAAAGCATTGGCCGTTAACCTAGGTAAGCTTGCCCATGACCTTAGGCTGCTTTCTTCAGGACCACGGGCGGGATTGGGTGAGATAAGGCTGCCGGAGCGGCAGGCTGGTTCTTCGATTATGCCCGGTAAAGTAAATCCAATTATTCCTGAAGCCATTAACCAAGTTGCTTTTCATGTCATGGCCTCAGATATAGCGATTGCCATGGCAGCGCAGTCAGGCCAGCTTGAACTTAATGCGTTTATGCCATTGATTGCGCATCATTTGTTGGAAAGCCTGACGGTGCTAACAAATGCCGTAAAGATTCTTAATGAATTTTGTATACAGGGAATAACAGCAGATGCTGATCGTTGTCAGGCACTGCTGGCCGGCAGTCAGGTCAGTGTTACGGCTTTGGTTCCTCATATCGGGTATGATCTAGCGTCAAAGGTTGCACGGCGGGCTTTGGAGACAGGTGTGACGGTGCGCCAGGCCGCGCTTGAATTAGCGGTACTGCCTGAAGCAAGGATTGATGCTATTTTGGAACCCCGGGCTATGACTAGGCCGGGAATTGCCGGGGCACAAAGATGAAACAGGGGAGGGAAAAACAATATGCAAGAAACACCAAAGGGCTCACGTCTGCATATCGCGATCTTCGGACGGCGCAATGCCGGTAAATCCAGTTTAATAAACGCCCTTACCAGCCAGGATATTGCGCTGGTTTCTGATGTGCCTGGCACAACGACCGACCCGGTGTATAAAGCAATGGAGATATTGCCAATTGGGCCGGTCATGATTATTGATACAGCCGGCATTGATGATGTCGGTGATTTGGGCGCGCTGCGGGTAGAACGGACAATGCAGGTGCTTAATAAAGCCGATTTAGCTGTAGTCGTCATTGAACCTGAACAAGGTCTGACTGATTTTGAGCAGACACTTATTAAAGAAATACGCAAACGTAGCTTACCCATTGCTGGTGTTGTCAATAAAAGTGATTTTATGCCAACTACAGCCAATACGCTGACCGAATGGAGCACCCTTTTGGATTTGCCGCTGATTAGCATTAGTGCGAAAACCGGTCAGGGCATCGAAGAGTTGAAACGCCTGATTATTAAACTGGCTCCAGATAATTGGGAAGGACCACCTGTCATTGGAGATCTGGTATCGCCGGGAGATACGGTGGTATTGGTTGTACCCATTGATTTAGCTGCGCCGAAAGGCCGTCTAATTCTACCCCAGGTTCAGACCATCCGAGATCTTTTAGATAATGACGCCTGCGCTGTTGTGGTCAAGGAACGCGAATTAAAAGAAGCTTTGGAAGGTCTAAAAAACCCGCCGCGTCTGGTGGTCACTGACTCGCAGGAATTTATGAAGGTGGGAGCAGATACCCCGCCAGGTGTTATGCTTACCTCGTTTTCGATCTTAATGGCTCGTCACAAAGGCGATCTTGAGACCTTAGTGACTGGGGCAAAAGCGATCGAAACGCTACAGCCTGGAGACAAGGTGCTTGTTTCGGAAGGCTGTACCCATCACCGGCAGGCTGATGATATTGGAAGGGTGAAAATTCCCCGCTGGCTCAGACAGGCAGTGGGGGGCGAACTGGATTTCGAATGGTTTTCCGGGAGCACATTTCCACCTGATTTGACAAAATATAAGCTTATTGTACACTGCGGCGCATGTATGCTTAATCGGCGGGAAATGCTATACCGCCTGGCGATGGCCAGAGAGGCGGGAGTACCAATCGTTAATTACGGACTTTTAATTGCTCACGTTCATGGTATTTTGCACCGGGCACTTGAACCGTTTCCGCTGGCCCAGATGATACTGGAAGATTAGGAGCGAATGAGCTTGATCTATCTTGATAATGCGGCTACAACCTGGCCTAAGCCGGAGAGTGTCTATCAGGCAGTTGATAGTTGCTTAAGAACAATGGGGGCCAATCCTGGGCGCGGTGGCCATAGTATGGCGCGGGAAGCGAGCTTGCTGCTATATGAAACACGAGAAGCGCTGGCTGAACTATTCGGCATTATTGACGCCAACCAGATTGTATTTACCCACAATGCCACAGATGCCATCAGTATGGCTGTATTTGGGCTGCTATGCCCCGGTGATACGGTTGTAACAACAGCCATGGAGCACAATGCTGTAGCCAGGGCTGTTCGTTTTGTTGAGGCCAAAGGAGTGCATGTCACTGTTATCCCCTGTTCCTGTGACGGACAGCTTGATATGCAGGCTATGAGAGCAGCTCTCGGGCAAAAGCCTAAAGCCGTAATTATGAGCCATGCTTCCAATGTTACCGGTACGATTATGCCAGTAGCTGAGGTGGGCGAGCTGACAAAGCAGAGTGGCGTGACCTTGATTGTTGATGCAGCCCAGACGGCAGGGGTGGAGGCAATTGATGTCACCGCCATGGGGATTGATGTGCTGGCGTTTAGCGGGCATAAAGGCTTATTGGGGCCACAGGGAACCGGTGGTTTATATGTAAGTGAAACAGTCATTGTATCACCGCTCAGGGTCGGCGGGACCGGCAGTCTGTCCGAATCAGACAGCCAGCCTGAGTTTATGCCTGACCGGCTGGAAAGTGGTACGCCCAATACGCCAGGCATTGCCGGACTGAAAGCCGGTGTTCAGTATATCTTGAATACAGGTCGGAAAAACATTCAGGCTAAAGAACTGGAACTGACCAGATTACTGCTTACAGGCCTAAAGGATATTGAGACAATAAAAATTCACGGTTCTGCAGATATAACCGGACGCACTGCCGTTGTATCGTTTACTCTGAACGGCAAAGATAGTGGTCTGGTTGCCCATGCCCTAGACAGAGAGTATGGTATTGCCTGCCGGTCAGGGCTGCATTGCGCCCCATGGGCCCATCAGACACTAGGTACTATTAAGACAGGGACAGTGCGGTTTAGTCCAGGATATTTCAATACACAAGAAGAGATTGGGCAGGCGATTGCTGCTGTACGGAAGATTGCTGCTCAAGGAGGGTAAGGAATGAAGGGGACCATAGTTAATTCTGCTGCCGTTCTTATCGGCTCAGGTGTGGGGTTGGCGTTAAAACGCGGTATTCCGGAGAAATATCAAAACACGGTTATGCACGGCATGGCGCTGGCTGTTGGTGTTATTGGCTTACAGATGGCATTTAAGACAGAGAACATGCTTGTCGTTATATTAGGATTGGCGGTCGGTGCAGTAATTGGCGAAGCGCTTAATATTGACGGCTTGCTCAATAAAATTGGCGAGTGGCTGTCGTCAAAACTCGGCAGTCAGGAAAAAGCCGGGCAAAGCAGCATTGGTCACGGTTTCGTTACTGCCAGCCTGGTATACTGTATTGGGGCAATGGCTGTTGTTGGTTCAATTCAAGACGGTCTTACCGGTGACACCAGTACGTTATATGCTAAATCGCTGTTAGACGGTATTACTTCAATTGTATTTACTTCCAGCATGGGTATCGGGGTAATGTTCTCCAGTGTTTCGATTCTAATTTATCAAGGGTTGATTACCCTGCTTGCCGGATTTTTCAGTGCGGTGCTGTCTGAGAATGTAATTAAGGAAATGACAGCAACCGGCGGCATTCTTATCGTCGGGGTGAGCATACTAATGCTGGAACTAAAAAAGATAAGATTGGCAAACTTATTACCAGCAATACCTGCCGCCGCCGCCATCGCCTATTTTTGGCCCGTAATGTAGTAAAAGTTTACTAGTTTTCGCAGATTAGAGGAAAGGTGATACAATGACCACCATGGATTTGTCTCAGTATACAGTATTCATTACAACAAACCTCCCATACATATTGCTTGGGTTGACTGCATTGATTTTCGTGGCACTTATCGTTTTTATCAACATTAATATTAAAATGAGCAGGCTGAATAGACGCTATAAAAAAATGATGTCAGGTATGGACGGTGTTAACATCGAACGACTTCTCGTCCACCATGTTGGAGAAGTCCGCCAAGCTGTGGACAAAGTGAATCAGCTTGAAGGAGAGTATCGGCGCCTGGATACAATTGCGTCAGCGTCTATTCAATATTTAGGTGTAGTCCGTTTTAACGCTTTTGAGGATACCGGCAGCGACCTTAGTTTTGCTCTTGCCTTACTTGATGGCAAAAAGAATGGGGTTGTACTGTCAAGTATTTATGGCCGGAGTGAGTCACGGGTCTACGCTAAACCTGTGGTTGGAGGAGAATCTACCTATTATCTGACTGACGAAGAAAAGGGTGCGCTAAAAAAAGCGTTGGAAAAAAGTTCATAAATTGGCAGGAATTTTGCGGGTTTTGGCGAATAGCATCATAGTTAGGCGTAAAAGTCGAAACAAAGAAGGTGATGTTGTTGAATCAAAAAACGCCAAAGCCTGACAGGCGCGAATATACTTTGATGATTGTGCCCCATCACGCCAAATCTGTTTTTAGTATCCGCATACCTATCAAAGCAGTCAAATATGCAGCCGTAACGCTGGGTATTTGCCTTACAATACTTACAGGCACAATGCTTAGTTATCGTTATCAGGCTAATGTCGCCACCAAAGAAAAGATGGAGTTAGCTCAGCTAAGGGAAGTAAACAACAAACAATATTCACAGCTTGAGGAGCTGGCTAAAACAACGGCGCAACTGCAGGAAGATATGGCCCGGTTGAACCAACTGGATGCTGATCTGCGCCGCATGGTAAATAGTGAAGAATCAGCAGCAACCTCCCGTTCGGCTCCTGTTAGGGTTGGAAATCATAGCGGCCAGGGCGGTCCTGAAAGTAAGCCTAGTATTAATGATCTGAGCAATCTGGTCAAAGAGCTTGGAGCCTCTGCCAAAGAAAGAGAACAAAGCCTTATAAACTTAAAAAATGCTCTAACAGAGAAAAATGAGCGCCTTGCGGCCACTCCGTCTATTTGGCCGACAAGTGGTGATGTAACATCCCGCTTTGGCTGGCGTAGTTCGCCCTGGGGCTGGGGCAGCGACTGGCATCCTGGTATTGATATTGCAAACGACACCGGTACGCCGATTGTCGCTACTGCTGATGGCGTTGTTGCCAGTAGCAGCTGGTATGGCGGTTATGGAAAAATGGTTGAGATTGACCACGGTAACGGGATTGTTACTATTTATGGTCATAATTCTCAGCTGCTGGTAACGCCAGGTCAACACGTCAAAAAAGGTGAGATCATTGCTTATATGGGAAACACCGGTATAAGCACCGGGTCGCATTGTCATTACGAAATCCGCGTTAACGGTACGGCGGTTAATCCGTCAAGTTTCTTATAGAGGGGGAAACCGCAGCCATGTTTGGCAGTAGTAAAAAGCAAACAATCAGCATGAGTGATCAAGTGGGAACCATTATTGGACGTGATACCTCTTTCAAGGGCAATATCACTTCCCAGGGCACTATTCGCATTGACGGCCAGCACGAAGGAGAACTTGTCACTGCCGGGGATGTTGTTGTTGGAGAAAGCGGCCGGATGCAGGCTCACTTGAAAGCCTGTAATGCAATTGTAGCTGGCACGATAAACGGCAATATTGAAGTCTCAGACAAATTGGAACTTCTGCCTACTGCCAAGGTGTGCGGCGATATCACGGTAGGTACATTGACTATTAATGAGGGAGCGGTATTCCGCGGTGCCTGCCATATGCTCAAGGAGCTGTCAGGCAGCGAAGATAATGAATAACTAACCCGGAAAATAAAACCCAGGATACTTTTACGTATCCTGGGTTTTCCAGTATTCCTAGTTATATTGTCAATGGTTTTGAGGGCGGCCTAGGCCGAATGATAAACCATGGGCAATTGTGTCTGCCATTTTCATGACCAAATTAAGCCGTGTGCTCTGGAGTACTAAATGTTCCATAAAACCGCCGACATTAACGATGCCGGTGATATATGCATTGCCGACAGGCGGCAGGTCTTTATTGACGGCAGCGCCAGGTTTGACTGAGCCCTGTCCTAAAGTGACGTAGCCCACATTTTCCAGTTTGCCCAAACAGGCATCTACGGCAATAACAAAGGGAGCGGTGAATGTGGCATTAATAGACTTAAGCATGGTCTCAAGGTTAGTCGCATGAACCGGGTCGTCGAGGGTGCCATAGATATGCGGGAATAAATTGATAGTTTTAAGCTTAGTACCAGTTAACGGGCCAAGGGAATCGCCGGTCGAACGGTCAGTACCGATGCATAATACGACAATTTCATGTCCATCGGTCTTGGCGCTTTGAACAAGGTTGCGAACCGACATCGCCAAGTCGTAGACAGCACTTGGCTGGTTAATATTAAATCTCGACTCTCGCGTAGGTTCAGGGGTCGGTGGTGGTTTAAGAGGGGACAATTTACTTAGTCCCGGGAAACTTAAGATGTTATTTAGCATGCCATAGCTCCTGTTAGATATTTGTTATTACCATTATGTGTAAATTGAGGGCAATCTATACGCGGGCAGAAGGAATTTTCATGGATTAACAGGAATAATATATGAAATATTTAACAATGATTATAGTAGCGGCTATATTCCATATTCCACATTCCATATTCTAAGAATCGTTAAACCTGCGCAACTTCTTTTATGCAGAATATATCGGTTGGGAGGAACTAAATAGATGGGTGCCGATAATAATAAGCTACGGTCAATACCCGCTATTGACCGGCTGCTGGCTGTTGCCGCAGTTGAGCCAGAGATGAATGGATATCCTCGTAATTTGGTTATTGCGTGCTTGCGTAAGGCTGCAGATCATGTGCGGGAGGCGCTACTCAAGGGGGCTGCCGTAGATGCCAGCCCTGAGGCGCTTGTTATGATTGCCAGGAACCTGCTTGATAAACAGACCCGCTCTAGCTTGCAGCGGGTGATTAATGCTACCGGCGTAGTATTGCACACTAACCTGGGACGGGCACCGCTCAGCAGGCGGGCTATAGCTAATGTTTCCCAAATCATGGAAGGGTACAGTACCCTTGAATATAATGTGGACTCAGGCGAAAGAGGCAGCCGGTACGCCCATGTCTCCAAACAGTTACGCCAACTGACCGGGGCCGAAGACGCACTTGTTGTTAACAATAATGCGGCCGCGGTGCTGTTAGTTTTATCCGCATTAGCAAAGGGACGGGAGGTTATTGTTAGCCGCGGTGAGCTTGTGGAAATCGGCGGATCTTTTCGCATCCCGGATGTTCTAAAGCAAAGTGGCGCTACCCTTGTTGAGGTTGGTGCAACCAACAAAACACACCTGCGTGATTATGAACAGGCAATCGGCCCTAATACTGCAGCTATTTTAAAAGTTCACACCAGCAACTATTGCATTATCGGGTTTACGTCACAGCCAGACGGAGCAGAGCTTGCAGCGCTAGCACATAAGCACAATCTGCCGGTTATCGAAGACTTGGGCAGCGGCACGCTTATGCCGCTAGCGGTAGGGGGACAAACAGAGCCGGCAGTTACTGAGCGGCTGGCCTTGGGTTTCGATATTGTTACCTTTAGCGGTGATAAGCTGCTGGGGGCAGGACAAGGTGGCATCATTGCCGGCAAAGCAGAGTATATTGATGTAATGAAAAAACATCCGCTGCTCAGGGCCATTCGTATCGATAAGCTGTCATTAGCCGCACTTGAGGGAACTCTGCAAGAGTATGTGTTAGGCGAGCCTTACAGGGATGTTCCGGTGCTTGCAATGCTGACAATACCGGAAGCGGAGTTAAAAGAGCGGGCTGATAGGCTACATAATTTAATTAATCAACATAACGAGCGAGGTTTTGCCAGCGATGTAGTACCTCTAAACTCCCCGGCGGGAGGAGGGGCTTTGCCAGCAGCAGCGTTACCTGGCTATGGTGTAGCGGTAAGCCTGCCCGGTGTGAGTGCCGGGAGCTTGGAAAGCCGGCTCAGGCAAAGGGATATTCCGATTGTTGTCCGGATACAAGAAGAAAAGGTGATTTTTGATGTGCGTTGCTTATCTGAGCAGGATCTAACTGAGATTGCTGCGGCTCTGCATACAATGTCTTAGTCAGGGAGGAAAGGGCATATTGAAGTATGTTATCATTGGTACGGCCGGTCATGTTGACCATGGCAAGTCAGCCATTATCAAAGCACTGACAGGGACAGATACCGATCGGCTGAAAGAGGAAAAATTACGGGGTATATCGATTGATTTGGGATTTGCCTCCCTGCCGCTTGGCACTGACCTTGTTGCCGGGGTTGTCGATGTGCCGGGGCATGAGCGGTTTTTAAAAAATATGCTGGCCGGAACAGGCGGGATTGATCTGGTTATGCTGGTTATAGCCGCCGATGAAGGTGTGATGCCCCAAACCAGAGAGCACTTGGCCATGCTTGAACTATATGGAATCAGGCACGGAGTAGTTGTTGTTAATAAAATAGACAAAGCAGATGATGAATGGCTGGAGCTTGTGGAGAGCGAAATACGAGAGTTTGTTAACCATACTTTTTTAAAAGATGCTCCATTTTGCCGGGTATCTGCGCTCACTGGTGCAGGTATCGAGGAACTTAGAGAAACGCTGGCAAATCTGGCTGGCAGACTACCTGTCCGGGATCGTAACGCGCCTTTTCGGCTTTGGATTGACCGGATATTTACTATTAAAGGTCATGGCGTTGTAGTGACAGGTTCGGTGTTAAGTGGACAGGCTAAGGTTGGAGACAATGTAAGATTGTATCCGTCGGGAAATATTGTGCGTGTGCGTGGCCTGGAGTGGCATGGTGAAAAAGTAAACGAGATTATTGCCGGGCAGCGGGCGGCCATTAATTTGGCTGGGCTGGAAATGGAGCAAATCTCCCGGGGTATGGCACTTAGCGCAATTAGCCGGGGTGAAGTCAGCCAGATTTGGGATGTGGTGGCCGATTGGCAGCAGGAAGTGGAGAGCGGTATACGCGTCAGGTTGCATCTGGGCACAGGCGAGCTCTTGGGCAGGATGTATGCCTTTAAAGAGTCCTCACATCGCACGATGAGGCTTATCTTAGAACAGCCGCTAGCAGCCGGTACTGGTGACCGGGGCATTATAAGGCTGTATTCGCCGCAGCACCTGCTGGGTGGTGTTACTTTATTAGCCCCGGGACGGGCTACCAGACGGCTGACAAGCGGCCGGGCTGCGCTTGCTGAGGCACTGGGTAAGGCAGATCAACCAGCCGCTATCTATCACCGCGTAGCCGAGAGCCGCCTGGTGCTGACGCGGGAAGAAATCCGAAGGCATAGCGGGTATCTTCCCGATAAAACAGTAGATAAAACGGTCGATAGGCTGACTTTAGAAAAAAGATTGCACTGCCTGGACGGGGTATATGTATCAGCCGTGATGTTTGATCAGCTTACCCGAGCCGTCACCGGTATCTTGAAAGAGTATCATAAAGCGCAGCCTGAACGGAGCGGCTTATCTAAAGAAGTAATCAGGCAAAAGTTGGTGCTTGATGAAAAGAGTTTTGACACGTTTCTTTCAGAATGGCTGAGCAGCGGCATGCTGGTCATTAACAACGGCGATCTTGCGCTAAAAAACCATGCTGACAAGCATGGCGGCTGGAAGCAGGATCTTGTTGATAAAGCCTCTATCGTACTGGAAAATATTGGGCTAGAAAACGTCGATCCGGCATTGCTAGCGCAAAAATTTGCACTGCCAGCAGACAAAGCCAAAGCAGCGCATGACGCGCTTGTGCGGTCAGGAGTGCTGGTGAAGGTCAGTGATATGTTTGTATACAGCAAAACAATTCAGTACATTGTACAGCTTATTCATCGTTATTTTAAGGACAATGAGACGCTCACAGTGGCAGAGTTACGGGATATATTGAACACTTCTCGAAAGATTGCCCTGCCTATTATGGAATACCTTGATATGCATAAATATACAGTTAGAGACGGTGATGTACGCCGTCCTAGCCGGAAAACCCTTGATTTATCAGAATAAACTTACTTTAATTTTGCATATTGACAGCAAAACGATTCGTTTCTATAATTAAACTCAAAACAGATAATGTACATTTCGGTATTTTGGAGGTGTACATATGTTTTGAGGGAGTGTGTCTAGGGTTCCGCGCTATTTTAGCGGTCTGGACCAAGCGGCACAGGTGCAGCGTGGCACGCACTACACCGTGGGTATAAAAGACCCGGCGGAAGGTCCCAAGGGAAGGGTATCTTCGCGCTGGGCCTTTTTTTGTTTCCTTATTAAATATAAGGCTGGCTAGAATGTTCAGATGGGCGTTAGCAGCAGCCGATAGAAGAGGGTGGGAGAGTAGAATGTGTAGAATAGGGGCTATAAAAAGCAAAGTAGCATTTCATCCGTCGCTGGCGCTCCATTTGATGCTGCCTCAGCAGGAGGGGCACGACAACTCCGGGTTCGCAATGGTCATGCAAGATCTCGATGGGGTCTTTGCCAAATATAAGGATAAACCACTATTGTCCATGGCCTGTACGCAGAAAGGTGCGGCGATGGTGGAGCACTTCATGGAAACCAACAACTTTACGCCGGTATATGAATGGATTCCCCGTGGCGTCCGGCAACCGGGATTAGATATTAAAGCCATGCCATACTATATTTTCCGGGCGTATGACTATCCTGAATACTACCGTACCGCTACCCAGCAAGCCAAAGAAGAATTGCTGCTAGACACGCGCCTGGCCTTGCGGGTGTTACTGGAGAATGAAGATCAGGGCTATGTTTATTCTTTCTGGCCTGACGTTTTGACACTGAAAGAAATTGGCGATCCCCGCGATATTGCTGTCTACTTTAAACTGTGGGACAATACCGGAGAACTAATGGCCAAGAATGTTGTTGTTCAGTGCCGCCAGAATACCAACTATGAAATCGTGCGCTATGCGGCCCATCCGTTTTTTCTGCAGGGCTATACGCTGTGTGCGAATGGCGAAAATACCTTCTATACAAAAAATAAGGAATACCAAAAGCCACTCCATCGCGGGTATATTGGTTTTGAATCAGATTCCCAAAACTTCCTTTATACATTGCACTATGTTCTTAACGTGCTCAAGTGGCCGATAAAATATTATAAGCATGTCATTACACCACTGCCGTTTGATGAAATAGCCAGACGTCCTGATAACCGTGAATTGACAGCCATCCGCCAGTCGTTAGGGCATCTTGAAATCAATGGGCCTAATACTATTATCGCCATGCTGCCTGACGGGCGTATGGTGACCTGCTGTGACTCCAAAAAACTGCGGCCGGTCGTGGTGGGCAGTGATGGCACTACGATTGCCATATCGTCGGAAGTCTGCGGTCTTAATCAGATTATGCCGAACCGCAATCAGGAGCATGATATTTATCCGAATGAACGGGAAGTTGTGGTTATTACCCCGGAATTGGAGGTAGAACGATGGAAGCAGTAAGAGTACAAGACGTCAGTGTCAATGACCTGCCGTGGAAATTGCAGTACAGCAGTGAGCGATGTACTATGTGTGGCAGCTGTGTGGCCGCGTGTACCTTTAATGCCATTGAGGCAGCGATGGAAAGGCGGTCGGTGACTGTCTCAACAGGACATCAGCCCGAACCCAGCCAGCGCCACCTGGCGATACCTGTAATTAAACAAAAGGCAGTCGTTGCCAATGCTTGTGTTGGCTGCGGCATGTGTGAAAAGGTCTGCCCTAATAACGCGATCAAACCAGTGCGCAACCCCGATTCACGGATAAACTATCTAAATCGAAGCGGCGGCTCCCCGGTAAAACGCGGTGGGCGTAATAACCTCAGCGGCAGCGAGCGAACACTGGATAAAATTGTTGTTGGCCGTATTTCGCAGATGACTGACCCGGCGTTAGACTCAGAACGCCATACTTTTGACATTTTAGCGCCGTTTGGCCGCGTATTGCTGCCCCATGAACTGCCACTTACCTCTGACGGAAACGAGCTTAAGCTAACTGGCCACACACCGCCTGTAAACTGGATTTATCCGGTCATATTCAGTGATATGTCAATCGGTGCTCTTTCTACCCGGGCTTGGGAAGCTGTAGCCTTAGCTACCGCCTATCTGAATGAAAAGCATAAGATGCCTGTCCGGATGTCTTCCGGTGAGGGCGGTATGCCGATAAAGCTTTTGCGGTCCGAGTACCTAAAATACATGATTTTGCAAATTGCCTCAGGGCATTTTGGCTGGAACCGTATTGTTCAAGCCATGCCGCATATGAAGGTTGATCCAGCCGGTATTCTGATCAAAATCGGCCAAGGAGCCAAGCCCGGTGATGGCGGCTTGTTGCCTGCAGCCAAAGTATCCAAGCCGGTTCAGGCCATTCGGGGCGTTCCTAAGGCCGACCTCTTATCACCGCCTAACCATCAGGGGTTGTATTCTATTGAAGAATCAGTACAAAAAATGTTCATGTCAATGAACGCAGCCTTTAAATTCCGCGTTCCTGTTGCCATTAAATGTGCGGCGTCAGCCACGTCGGTATCTGTGTATAACAACCTCTTAAGAGATCCTTACAAAATCTGCGGCGGCTTCTTCATCGACGGTATTCAGGGCGGTACCGGCGCAGCAAATGAAGTTTCACTTGATCATACCGGACACCCGGTGGTATCTAAAACCCGTGAATGCTATCTAGCTGCCGTTAAACAAGGGCGCCAGGGGCAAATCCCACTGTGGGCAGGCGGCGGTGTCGGCTTGACTGGTAACGCGGCGGCTGATGCATTTAAAATGATCTGTCTTGGTGCCAACGGCATATTCTTAGGCAAGATACTCATTCAGCTGTGTGGCTGTGTGGGTAACGAACTTGGACGCTGCAACGCATGTAATACCGGTAATTGTCCCGCGGGAATCTGTACGCAAAACCCGCGTCTGGTAAAGCGTCTGGATATTGATAAAGCAGCGCAAAACATTGTTGACTACATGCTGGCTTTAGACAGCGAACTTAAAAAGCTCATGGCGCCTGTCGGTAACAGCTCACTGCCTGTCGGACGTTCTGACGCTCTGGTAACTACCGATAAAGCCATTGCTGACAAGCTGGCTATCCAATATGTATGCTAGGAGGGAATGCGCATGTTTAAAATAAATACGATTGACGGCAACAACCGGATGTCAACGCAAGACCTCTTAGAGAGTGTAAATGCGGCGTTGGCGCAAGGTGAGACGGAGTTTTATATTGAAGCCTCAGGCCAGCATGATATTGGCGGTCCGCTATGGCATCCTGAAGGCAAGCCTCTCAAATTCTATGTAAAAAATGCTGGTCAGCGCGTGGGTTCCATGTGCCTGCCAGGAACTGAAATTGTTGTTGAAGGCTCGGCTTCTGCCGATGTCGGCTGGCTTAATGCCGGCGGCCGGATTATTGTTAAGGGCGATGGTGGTGATACCACCGCTCATTGTGCGGCTGCAGGCAGCATCTATGTTGGCGGCCGGGCAGGAACCCGCTCGGGGTCGCTCATGAAGCATGACCCACTATATGAAGCGCCGGAGTTTTGGGTGCTGAAGAATGTCGGCAGCTTTGCCTTCGAATTCATGGGTGGCGGTATTGCTGTAGTGTGCGGCTATGACAGCGAACAGTTCGAATCCGTCTTGGGTGACCGCGCCTGTACCGGTATGGTTGGCGGTATTGTCTATTTCCGGGGCAGGGCCAACGGTATATCAGCTAAAGACACTAAGATACTTGCGTTAAATGCCGACGATATTGCGTATCTTGACGGCAAAATGGATGACTTCCTGACTGCGATCGGGCGGCCGGAAATACGCAGTCAGTTAACTTCATGGAGCGAGTGGCAGAAAGTAGTGCCGCTTTCTTATGATGAGCGCCCCAAAAAAGCTAACACGAATCTTAATTCTTACCGTACCGGCACCTGGGTGCCGGGCAGCATCTTCGGCGATGTATGTGACGATGATTTTGCGGTTATCGGTGCTATTGCCACCGGTGCATACCGTCGTCGTGTACCTGTCTGGGAAAATGCCAAATATAGTGCCCCGTGCGAATTTAACTGTACGGCCTCAATACCCTCCCAGCAACGTTTTAACCTGCTGCGGGACGGCAAGATTGATGAAGCCTACCGGTTGGTGCTTGAGTATACGCCGTTCCCGGGTTCAGTGTGCGGCGCCGTATGTCCGAACCTCTGTATGGATGATTGTACCCGGAAAACCGTTGACATCTCTGCGCAAATCGGCAAACTGGGCAGATATTCGACAGAGGCTGAGCTGCCGAAAGCCGAAGCTAAAACAGGCAAACATGTAGCTGTTATCGGCGGTGGCGCGGCCGGTCTTACCGCGGCTTGGCAGTTAGCGCGGCTGGGGCATGATGTAACGGTATTTGAAGCTGATGCCAAGGTTGGCGGCAAAATGGAGCAGGTTATTCCCCGTTCCCGTCTGCCTCAGGAGACACTAACGCGGGAAATCGCCCGAATCGAAGAAATGGGTGTCGCCATTAAAACAGGCGTTACTGTTGATAAAGAAAAATTTTCCTCCATAAAAGATAGCCATGATGCTGTTGTAGTTACTACAGGTGCCCATATAACAAAGGTGATTACCTGGCCCGGCTATGAACGTGTTGTCAAAGGGTTAGACTTCCTCAAAGCCATTAACCGGGGCGAGCGTCCTAGCATTGGCAAGAAGGTCATTGTTATTGGCTGTGGCAACTCCGGCATGGATGTGGCTGTCGGCGCCTATGGCCTGGGAGCTGAACAGGTAACCTGTATCGATGTTCAACGCCCGGCAGCGTTTGAACAGGAAATGGTGCATGTAAAAGCACTGGGCGGTGAAATTCTCTGGCCAGTGTTTACAAAAGAGGTTACGGCTGAAGGAGTTGTCACCCAAGACGGTCAGCTAATTAAAGGGGATACGGTCATCATCTCTATTGGCGAGTCGCCAGATCTTGGCTTTATGCCAGATAGCCTTGAATTTGACCGTGGCTGCCTGAAGCCGGCTGCCGATTATAGTGTGGCACCTGGTATCTTTACTGCCGGTGACACCATTCGTCCAGGAAGATTGGTAGATGCCATCGGGGCTGGTCGCGAAGCAGCACTCGCTGCCAATGCCTATTTAAGCAGCAGTAGCTATGCCGTAACCCAGAAGACAAAAATTCCCTCAGACCGGATGAGCACAGCCTATTTCAAAAAATGCCATAGCTGTGATGTACCTGAGGCTACTAGTGATTACAGCCGTTGTATCAGCTGTGGTACCTGCCGTGATTGTCATATGTGTCTCAAGTCTTGTCCGGAGAATGCCATTACACGCACAGTCGGCGCAACCGGCGCTGAATATACGTCAGACTCGAATAAATGTATCGGTTGTGGCATCTGCGCTGGTATTTGTCCTTGCGGTGTCTGGAACATGGATACTAACGCCGAACCGATCAAGTTTTACCGATAGCGTAAAAACATCTCTGCTGGCAGGACAGTCGGCAGAGATGTTTTCGTTTTGAAGACTTAGATCCATTGTGTGAAAACAGAAAAATTACACGTACCAAAAAAATCGTATTGACAGGTCGGATGACTTGCCAATATAATAATATTCATAGACAAATGCACACAAATATCTGTGACTGGGGAACATGTGGTTTGCAGAGTTTACAAAACGACTGTAAACCGGAGGAGGCTGATTAGGGACGTTAGATAATAGTATGTACTTTTCTTTAACAGTAACCCAGGCAGCTTTTAGACCCAGTGCTTTTGGTGCATGACACAGACGAATATTGAGGAGAAAAGAGGGAATTTACAGTGAGTAAAAAGTGGTTAACGTTTATCAGTTTAGCAGTAGCGCTCACCATGCTGGCTGGTTTGGTGGCAGGCTGTGGCGGTTCAACGGCATCCAAACCTGCTGATGCCAAAGATATTAAAATCGGTGGTAACTTTGAAATGACTGGCGGCATTGCCAATTTTGGCAACCAGACAGCCAATGGTATTAAGCTGGCGTTTAAAGAAGCTAATGCAGCTGGCGGTGTACTCGGCAAACAGCTTACGTTTGTAGTAGCTGACAACAAATCAGAACCAGCAGAGGCTGCTAATGCGATTACCAAACTGATTACCCAAGATAAAGTCGTCGCTGTGCTTGGCCCTGTATCCAGCTCTAACGTACTGGCTACCCTTCAAATCGCTCAAGACAACAAAATTCCGGTACTCACTGCTACCGCGACCAACCCTAAAGTAACTGTTGATAATGGCAAAGTACGGCCTTATGCATTCCGCGCCTGCTTTATCGATCCCTTCCAAGGCAAAGTAATGTCTGACTTTGCCAGCAAGTCGATAAAAGCAAAAACTGCCGCCATTTATATTGATAACAGCTCTGATTACTCCAAAGGTCTGGCTGACGTTTTTGAAGCTGCCTTTACTCAAGGCGGCGGCAAGATTGTAGCTAAAGAAGGCTTCCTGCAGAAAGACACCGACTTTAAAGCTACACTGACTAAGATTAAGGCCACTAATCCTGAAGTAATCTTTATTCCGGCTTATTACGAAGAAGTGGGCAAAATCGTTAAACAGGCCCGCGAACTTGGGATCAATATTCCTCTGTTAGGTACTGACGGCTGGGATGACAGCAAGCTGGTAGACATTGCCGGCGCTGCTCCGCTCAACAATGGCTTCTTCAGCAATCACTACTCCTCACAGGATAAAGATCCTAACATTGTAAAATTTGTTGAAGCCTACAAAAAAGAATATGGCCAAGAGCCTAGCGCTTTGGCAGCTCTCGGTTATGACTCCGGTTTAGTTATTATCGATGCGATCAAACGCGCAGGCAGCGCTGATCCGGCTAAAATCCGCGATGCTCTGGAACAAACCAAAAATCTTCAAGTTAGTACCGGTATCCTGACTCTTGACGCCGACCATAATCCGGTTAAGAGTGCTGTAGTAATCGAGATGAAAGATGGTAAGCAATCCTTTAAAGAAAAGATTAATCCCTAACCCCTAAATAATTGAATAGAGTGGTAATTAACTCTACCAGTGTACAATGTAGTGCAAGGGGTAAGGCTAAGGCCTTATCCCTTTTTACTAAGAACAATACAATCAAAGTCTCCCCACCGTGGACAAAAAGTAAGATGTACTGTGCAGGAAGTATTGACAGCGATGGACAAGGCCCCTATAATTACACTGTATGACACACAAGTATTTGTTGTTAGTGGACACGAAAGTACTAACAACAGTTGAGGTCTGGAGCCTTTTCGGCTGGTTGGACCTCAAGGCGTAGGGGGGCGATACTGTACATACAATTTCTGTACCACGGTATCCAGTTTTGATATTTGGGGAGGGAAAACCATGTCAAAAGCAAGATTTACTAAGTTGGTAAGTGTAATGGTGAGTGTGCTTATGGTGGCAGGTCTTGTTGCAGGCTGTGGCGGCAGCGGCGGTAGTAGTGGCCAGCAGGCAGATGTAATCAAGCTTGGCGCTAACCTGGAAATGACAGGCGGCAACGCCACTTTTGGCCAATCGGCGACCAATGCTGCCAAATTAGCTATTAAAGAAGTGAATGCCAAAGGCGGCGTGCTTGGCAAACAGCTTACCTTGGTTGTAGCTGACAATAAGAGTGAAGCGGCTGAAGCGGCCAATGCTATGCAAAAACTTGTAACTCAAGATAAAGTAGTGGCTGTTATTGCCCCGATTGCTTCGTCCAGTGTTATTGCATCGGCTCAGGTTAACGCCGACAACAAAGTGCTGGCAATCAGCCCGACTGCTTCGAACCCTAAAGTGACTGTTGATCCTAACAGTGGCAAGGTGCGTGACTTTAATTTCCGGGCTGCCTTTATTGATCCGTTCCAGGGCTCGGTAATGGCCTCGTTTGCCCAAAAGTCACTTAAAGCCCAAACGGCTGCTATATATATTGATAACTCCAGTGACTATGCTAAAGGCTTAGGCCAGTTTTTCAAAGAAACCTTTGAGAAAAATGGCGGCAAAATTGTGTCCAACGAAGCATATTTAGCAAAAGACACTGATTTCAAATCCACACTGACCAAAATAAAAGCTCAAAATCCTGATGTAGTGTTTGTACCTGGTTACTATCAGGAAGTTGGTATGATTATTAAACAAGCCCGTGAGCTTGGTCTTACAGTTCCTTTCCTGGGCGGCGACGGCTGGGATTCGGCTAAATTGCCTGAAATCGGCGGCGCACAGGCTTTAAACAACAGCTTTTTTAGCAATCACTACTCGCCTGACGATAACAGCCCGGCAGTGAAAACTTTTGTTGAAGCCTATAAGAAAGAATACAATCAGACTCCTGACGCTTTTGCCGCATTATCCTATGACGCCACCATGATGGTGATCGAAGCCATGAAGCGCGCAAACAGTGCAGATCCTGTAAAGATTAAAGACGAATTGGCTAAAACCAAGGATTATCAGGCAGTATCTGGTTTAATTACCTTTAATGCTACCCATGATCCGGTTAAGAGTGCCGTAATCATTGAAATGAAAGACGGCAAGCAAACCTTTAAAGAGAAGGTAAATCCCTAATTAAGGGTGAGTTGCGTCCCCTGTGGCCGGGGTAATCATATCCCGGCCATCCGGACCAACCGGCCCTTCAACATATAATAATATTTTTTGAAATGGAGAGGGGAGAGCGCATTGGATTCCTCAAGCTTAATCGTACAATTAGGACAGCAATTAATTAATGGTATTTCCCTGGGCAGCATTTATGCGCTCATTGCGCTGGGTTATACCATGGTTTACGGTATAATCAGGCTGATCAATTTCGCCCATGGAGACATTTACATGGTGGGCGCCTATGCAGGTTTTTTTGCCACATCTGTATTTAAGTTTTCATTTGTTCCGGCGCTGATTTTTTCCATGGCTGCTGCTGCTGCGATCGGTATGGCTATTGAAAAAGCGGCTTACCGTCCTCTGAGAAACGCACCAAAAATTGCCATCTTAATTACGGCTATTGGTGTATCGTTGTTCTTAGAATACGGCGGAATGCTGCTGGTGTCACCTCAGCCGCGTACCTTCCCGGCGGTTTTTAACGCCGAGGTATATAATGTCTGGGGTCTGGTGATTAACAGTCAGCAAGTTGTTATTTTAGTGGTATCCCTGCTATTAATGGTCATTCTGACCTATGTCGTACACCAAACCAAAATCGGTAAAGCAATGCGTGCCGTGTCTTTTGACACAGATGCTGCCCGGCTTATGGGTATTGACGTTGACCGGGTAATCTCTTTTACCTTTGGTATTGGATCAGCACTGGCTGCCGCAGCCGGCGTGCTTGTTGGCGTATACTACAACTCGATTGACCCACTGATGGGGATTATGCCAGGACTCAAAGCCTTCGTTGCTGCAGTACTAGGCGGTATCGGCAGCATTCCCGGCGCCATGCTTGGCGGCACAATTTTGGGAGTCATTGAAGCGTTAGTCAGCGGTTTCTGGTCTTCAACCTTCCGGGATGCAGTAGCGTTTGGGATACTGATTATTATCTTGCTGTGGAGACCGACTGGTCTCTTGGGTAAAAATATCCGGGAGAAAGTGTAGGTGACAGGCCATGAGTTTACGAGGAAAAACTAAAACAGATATTATGGGGTTAGTGGCCTGTATAGTAGCTTACGCCACTATTCAAGGCCTGATATTAGCCGATGTGATCGGCCCCTTCTGGCAACTTAACATTATCTTAATTGGTATCAATATTATTCTGGCAGTCAGCCTTAATCTTATTAACGGTTTTACCGGCCAGTTCTCTATTGGCCATGCCGGTTTTATGGCTGTCGGCGCGTATGTAAGCGCCGTGCTTACAGTAAAGCTGCAGTTACCATTTATTGCTGCTATTCTTGGCGGCGCGCTTGCCGCTGGTGCTTTGGGTTTTGCGATAGGACTTCCGACTTTGCGGTTAAATGGCGATTATCTGGCCATTGCGACTTTGGGGCTTGGCGAAATCATCAGGATTTGTATTCTAAACATTCAATATGTCGGCGGCGCGTCCGGGTTTATGGGTATTCCCCGCTTTACAGACTTTACTTGGGTGTTTGCGATTACGGTGTTTACTGTGTTTGTCATTAAAAACTTTATTGACTCAACGCATGGCCGGGCGTGTATTTCCATTCGTGAAAATGAAATAGCTGCCGAAGCCATGGGGGTTGATACAACAAAATACAAGGTATTGGCCTTCACTATCGGGGCGGCTTTCGCCGGTGTGGCCGGTTCTCTGTTTTCACACTACTTTTATATTGCCCATCCAGCGTCCTTTACTTTCATGAAATCATTTGATATCTTGACAATGGTGGTATTAGGGGGCCTCGGCAGTATCTCTGGCAGCATCACGGCAGCTGTTTTACTGACCTTTGTGTCAGCGGCACTGGCTAGCTATCCCGAGTGGCGGATGATTATATACTCGCTAATGCTTATCGTTTTGATGCTGTACCGGCCTCAGGGCTTGTTTGGCAATAAAGAGTTAAGCCTGAAGATGTTAGGCCGCTTGACAGGAGGTAAGAAACATGGCTCTACTCAAAGCAACTAAACTATCGAAAGTCTTTGGCGGCCTTAGGGCGGTCTCAAATTTCGACATTGAAATTGCTCCTGGCGAGCTAGTTGGTCTAATCGGTCCTAACGGTGCCGGTAAGACAACAGCATTTAACCTTTTAACCGGTGTGTATGAGCCTACGGAAGGGCAAATTGAGTTTGACGACAAAAGTGTTGTCGGTCTTAAACCCTACCAAATTACGCAGCGCGGTATTGCACGTACTTTCCAAAATATCAGGCTGTTTGCCGACCTTACTGTCCTTGACAATGTTAAGATTGCGTATCACTTTCACGTAAAGTACGGCTTGCTTGAATCTTTCTTCCGTATTGGCGGCTATCATTCTGAAGAAGCTGAGATTGAAGAGAAGGCTATTCGATTTCTGGAAATCTTCCAACTAGCAGACAAGAAAGATGAGATTGCTAAAAACCTGCCCTATGGTGAACAACGCCGTCTGGAAATCGCCCGGGCCCTGGCAGCTCAACCCAAACTACTGCTTTTAGATGAACCGGCAGCAGGGATGAATCCGCAGGAGACTCAGCAGCTCATGGAAATGATTCGTTGGATAAAGAAGGAATTTAACCTGACGATCCTGCTGATTGAACATGATATGAGCCTGGTAATGGGTGTATGTGAGCGGATCTATGTACTCGATTATGGCAGTATTATCGCTCAAGGAACGCCACAGGAGATTAAAAATAATCCACGGGTTATCGAGGCCTACCTCGGTGAGGAGGTTTAGATCATGGTTATGTTAAAAGTTGATAACATCAATGTATATTATGGTGCCATTCATGCACTTAAAGGGATCAGTGTTGAGGTAAATCAGGGCGAAATAGTTACGCTCATTGGCGCTAACGGTGCTGGTAAGAGTACTACGCTTCGGACTATCTCCGGTCTCCTAAAGCCTAAAACAGGTCAAATCACTTTTGAGGGGCAAAATATTGCCGGTGTGCCTGCACAGAATATTGTTAAACTTGGTATTTCGCAGGTTCCTGAAGGGCGCCGCGTATTTGCACATATGTCGGTACTTGAGAACCTTGAATTAGGTGCATATCTTCGCTCTGATACTAAAGAAATAAAAGAGGATATGGATAAAGTATTTACCCGCTTCCCACGTCTGGGCGAACGGCGCAGCCAGCTTTCGGGTACACTGTCAGGTGGCGAGCAGCAGATGCTGGCTATGGGACGGGCGCTCATGAGCCGTCCGCGTATTTTGCTCTTGGATGAACCCTCTATGGGCTTGGCACCGCTCTTGGTAAAGGAAATATTTTCGATTATTAAAGACATCAATCAGACAGGTACCACTATTCTTTTAGTTGAGCAAAACGCTCATATGGCGCTGTCTATTGCTAATAAAGCCTATGTACTGGAGACCGGACGCATTATCTTATCAGGTGATGCTAAGGAACTGGCTGAGAGTGAAGAGATTAGAAAAGCATATCTGGGCGGCTAACAACCGCCCCAATACATATCTAAAATCCAACATCAGAAATCTATATGTAGGGGAGTGTTATGCATGATCGTATCCAAACGAATGACAGCCAACCCCACTACCATTACGTCAGCCATGACCATTGTGGATGCGCTGCAGATTATGCGCAGCAACAAGTTCCGCCGCTTGCCGGTGGTGGATAATGGCAAGCTGGTTGGTATTGTTACTGATCGAGATCTCAGGGAAGTATCGGCTTCGCCGGCGACGTCGCTTTCCGTCTTTGAACTAAATTACCTCTTGGCCAAAATGCAGGTAAAAGACATCATGACCAGGAAGGTACTGACAATAAGCGCAGACGCTACTGTGGAAGAAGCGGCGCTCTTAATGTACAACAATAAAATCGGGGGCTTAATCGTTGTTGACGCCAATCAGGCCGTTGTCGGCATCCTGACAGAGACCGATATATTTAAGGCCTTTGTTGACGCTATGGGACTGCCTCAGGGTAAAACTCGCCTGAGCCTGATTGTTCCGGACCGGCTAGGTGTTATCAATGATATTTCCGGTGTGTTTAAGGAGCAAGGCGTCAGTATTGGCAGTTTTGTCAGCTTCCCAACTGAGGATGGTCAATATGAAGTGGTTATTCGTGCCGAGATTAACGATGTCAAAATATTGACCGATCGCTTAGCGGCTCTGGGCTATCCTGTGCAGCACGTCGCTCAGATCGGCTAAATTTTGTCTAAACCTGCCCCTGAATTTTACACATTTTGTTTGCTGTGCTAATATAATAAGCGTAGGAACAGGCGGCCGACCACGTCGGTGCAGCCGGGCAGCGCAAGCAGCAGGTTAAACCTGCGGGACCTATCAGGCCTGCAGGTTTTTTTATTATGTTTATTTTATTTTTTGGGGGGAAAGCCTTGGAAACTAATTATAACCAACTAAAGCAGCAAACGGCGCGGTTATCGGTTATATCGAATACGCTTTTAGTGGTTCTTAAACTAGTTGTCGGCTTATTTACAGGGGCGGTCAGTATTGTTTCTGAAGCTGCTCATTCTGCCGTTGATTTAATTGCAGCATTAGTGGCCTATTTCGCTGTTAAAAAATCTAGCAAGCCGCCTGATAGTCAGCATGCGTACGGTCACGGCAAAATCGAAAACCTGTCAGCGGCATTAGAAGCTGTACTTATTGTATTGGCAGCGCTATGGATCGTTTACGAGTCAGTAGACAAGATAAATCATCCGCATGCTCCGGAGTATTTGGAGTATGGCCTAATCGTAATGGCCCTGTCGGTGGCTGTTAACTATTGGGTGTCGAATAAACTCTATTATGTGGCACGCCTTACCGGTTCCCATGCCTTAGAGGCGGATGCGCTCCACCTGAGGGCTGATATCTGGTCAAGTGCAGGCGTCTTTGTCGGGTTGGCGATTATCAAGCTGACAGGTCTATACTGGCTTGACCCGATGATTGCCATTGCTGTGGCCGTTATCGTTTTTAAGGCTGGCTTTACTATGACCATGAAAAGTATCTATGAACTGACTGACGTCACTTTGCCTGAAACAGAAGAAGAAGAAATTAGAGCGATTGTTCACCAGCATCCGGAAGTCATTGCTTTTCACAAGCTTAGAACCAGGCGGTCAGGCAGCTTCCGGCTGATTGACATGCATATCGTGCTAAAAAAGGATATGCATCTCGACAAAGCGCATGACGTTTGTGATGAGATTGAAGTAACAATAAAAACGCAGTTTGCTCCCTGTGATGTTATTATCCATTTGGAACCATGTGACTACAACGACGGCTTTGGCTTCTGCCCGCCAGAATGCGGAGAAAACTGTAAGCATGAGTGAAGAAGGATTTTGTCTAGGCAGGTTATAATATATCTAGGATATAATATAGTAAGATATTAACAAAAGGAGGTGCATTACCTGTGGTAAAACTTACAGAGTACACTCAGCGCGGCGGCTGAGCTGCCAAAGTGGGGCCAGGGGACCTGGCCGGAATTTTGAATCAGTTGCCGGTAATGCATAATCCCAATGTGCTTGTTGGAATTACTACGTCAGATGATGCTGGGGTATATAAACTAAATGCAACAACAGCCCTGGTGCAGACTGTGGATTTTTTTACACCCATTGTGGATGATCCGTATATGTTTGGGCAAATTGCCGCTGCGAATAGTTTGAGTGATATCTATGCGATGGGGGCAACGCCCTTAACAGCGCTCAATCTAGTGGCTTTCCCCAATTGCAAGCTTCCGGGAGAAGTACTATTGGCTATTTTACAAGGTGGCCAGGACAAGGTAGCTGAGGCTGGGGCCGTTATTATCGGCGGGCATACCATTGATGACAATGAACCTAAATATGGATTGTCTGTCACCGGCCTTACTCACCCGGACAAGATTTGGACAAATGCCGGGGCGCAGCCAGGGGACAGTCTGGTATTAACAAAAGCGCTAGGCACCGGTATTTTGGCGTCAGCAGCACGAGCCTCATTATTCCCGCGCGGTGTAGCAGCCGCAACGGCCAGTATGGCGGCACTTAATGCTGTGGCAGCGAAAATTGCGGCAGGCTTTAGTGTTCATGCCTGCACAGATATTACTGGCTTTGGACTATTGGGACATGTTTACGAAGTGGCAACAGGCAGTAACGTGACAATAACCATTGATAGCGCTGCATTACCGCTTTTGCCTGAAGCAGCCGAAGCGGCTAATATGGGGCTGGTCCCGGGCGGCGCTTACGCTAACCGGAACTATCTAAAGACAGTGACCTTTGCTGAGAATGTTCCGGAGAATATCAGAGACATCTGTTTTGACCCGCAAACCTCGGGGGGTTTATTGTTTGCCGTACCGGGAAATCAAGCGGAAGCGTTAACTGCTGCCCTACAGGCCGCAGGCCTGGTGGAAGCCAGCCTGATTGGACAAGTTACGGCAGACGAAAGGGGAGAGATTTATGTCAGATAAAATTGTTGATTGCAGAGGCCTGGTTTGTCCTCAGCCGGTGATTCAGACTAAAAAGGCAATTGAAGCAGCCGATGCAGGCCGGATTACCATCATTGTTGACAATGATGTGGCTAAGACCAATGTCGTTAAGTTTTCTGCTGCCAATGGTCTGGGCGCGGCCGTAGAGGAAAAGAGCGGGCACTACTACATTACGATCATTAAAGGTACAAGCCAGCAGCTAGCGCCCACTGCGGAACCGGCAGCAGGCGTTGGTCCGGGTCCATGCCGTCAGGTGTACCTGATTACTCAGGATACCTTAGGCCATGGAGCGCCGGAGTTGGGAGCCGTATTGATGAAGGCTTTTATGACTACCGTGCTTGAGACCAAGCCTCAGCCCGAGGCGCTGCTCTTTATCAACAGCGGCGTTAGGCTGACTGTGCAAGGTTCACCGGTGCTGGAGCAACTGCAAACGCTGGCTGAGCGGGGTGTCACCGTCCTATCGTGCGGCACCTGCCTTGACTATTATCAGGTCAAAGCCAATCTGGCAGTAGGCGAAGTAACTAATATGTATACCATTGTTGAGACAATCTCAAACTCTAAAACGGTGACTTTGTAAGCAGGTGATTTTATTACATATCAGAGTTATGACCGGCTGATTTCTTTTGCGTCAATACATCAGGCAATCAAGGCCGAAAAGATATTAGCACAAAACGGTATCCCGAGCTATGCTTTGCCGACACCCCGTGAGATCGATATTAGCTGCGGCCAGTGCCTGCTATTTGCGGCTAAGCAGCAAGACACGCTGCTTAGCCTGTTTGCCGCCACCAAGGTTCGCTGGTCTAAACTGTTTAGCCGGACTTCGGCGGGCGACAGCGTGTATATTTTTGAAAAAATAACTGAGTATGGAGGTTAGTGTGGAACAACTGCTGACACCTGAATTTTGGCTGGGGATGGCTGTGAAAATCATCCGACTGGTGACCATTGGTATAGGTGGCCTCCTTTTGCTCAGGTTTACCAATATGGTTGTCGAACAATTTTTTATCCCTAAGCCAGGGGCTAAGACAATATACCTGGAAGAAAAGCGGGCCAGGACGCTAAGCAGTCTTCTGCATAGTATTATCAGGTACACCATTTATTTTGTTGTCGCGGTAATGATACTCCAGGAGTTCAAAATTGATACAACCTCGATTGTGGCAGGCGCCGGCATTATCGGTTTGGCCGTAGGCGTTGGCGCCCAGAGCCTGATAAAAGATTTTATTACAGGTTTTTTTATCATTCTGGAAGACCAGTATGGTGTAGGGGACTATGTAGTTATTGGCGATATGGCCGGTACCGTCGAGGAGCTAGGCTTTCGTGTTACCAAACTGCGGGATGGGAATGGCATACTCCACATAGTACCTAACGGCTCCATTATCAAGGTGAGCAATCACACTAGAGGGCATATGCAGGCTGTCGTCAATGTGCCTGTACCCTATGAGGCTGATATTGGCGAGATCTTTAACATTCTGGAGGAGGCCTGCATTACAGTCGGCAAAAGTATGCCGGAAGTGATAGTGGGGCCGAATGTCGTAGGTGTGGTTGATCTCAGACCGGGAGAGGTGGTTATCCGTATAACTGCCCAAACGGTGCCGTTAGAGCAGGTAAAAGTGGAAACGACGTTGCGCCGCTTGATCAAAGAGCGGTTTACCGAAGCTAAGATTCCCCCGCCGCAGCCATTGAACCTAAGTTCTCTGCCCCCAATAACAGCGGCCAAGACAGGAGGATGACATGAACGAGAGGTACAACTATAAAATCGGCGAGATTGTCAAAATGAAAAAACCGCATCCCTGCGGCGGTGATCGCTGGGAGATTACCCGTACCGGGATCGATTTTGGCCTTAAATGCCTGCAATGCGGCCGGCAGGTCATGATTCCGCGGCCTAAGTTTGAAAAGGGTGTCAAGGCCGTTGTTCCGGCAGGTCAACCAGCAGGCAAATAACGTAAGATACGTGTGGCTATACTTGTATTTCATCCGGCAATATCTTACAATATATAAGTTAACTGTTCTTATTTAAACATTCTGGCTGAAGTTTTAACCAGCCTTAAAGGTGGAGTAACATTCATGAGCACTAATCTTGAAGTGGGTATTGTCGGCTTGCCTAATGTTGGCAAAAGTACCCTGTTTAATGCTATTACCAAAGCCGGGGCCGAGGCGGCAAACTATCCCTTCTGCACTATTGAACCTAATGTCGGCGTGGTTGACGTTCCCGATGATCGACTGATAAAGCTGACCGAGATGTATAAACCTAGGCAGCGGACATTGCCTGCAGCCATGCGGTTTGTGGACATTGCCGGTCTGGTACAGGGCGCAGCCCAGGGTGAGGGGCTTGGCAATAAATTTTTATCACATATCCGTCAGGTCGATGCCGTAGCCCAGGTAGTCAGATGTTTTTCTGACGATAACATTACCCATGTGGCAGGCAGTCTGGACCCGCTAAGAGATATTGAGATTATCAATACCGAGCTGTGTCTGGCTGACTTGGAAACTGTCGAGAAACGCATTGACCGTGTCCAAAAAATGCTTAAAGGCGGCGATAAAAAAGCCCAGGCCGAGCTTGAAGCTTTGAAAACCGTGCACCATGCTTTAGCAGATGGCCAGCCTGCGCGCAGTGTTGTAAACGATGGGGATATGGCAGAACTGCTCAGCGATCTGTTTTTGCTGACCTTAAAGCCTACTCTGTTTGTTGCAAACGTGAGTGAGCAGGAAGCGGCTGACGCCAGCGCCAACCCGCATGTGGCTAAAGTGCAAGAATATGCCGCTCGCGAAGGGGCTGAAGTGATTGTTGTTTCAGCTAAAGTCGAGTCGGAAATCGCCGAGCTGCCTGTCGAGGAAGCCAGCGAATTTTTAGCTGATCTGGGATTGGAGGAATCTGGTCTTGATAAGCTGATTCGGGCTAGTTTCAAACTGTTAGGGCTTATGACGTTCTTTACAGCAGGCGAGCAGGAAGTACGGGCCTGGACTATTGTGCGAGGTACTAAAGCGCCGCAAGCTGCCGGGAAAATTCACAGCGACATTGAGCGCGGCTTCATCAGGGCCGAGATTGTATCATATACTGATTTGATGACAGCCGGTTCACACGGCGCCGCTAAGGAAAAAGGATGGGTGCGTCTTGAGGGCAAAGAGTATGTCATGCAGGACGGCGATGTAACCTACTTTAGATTTAACGTATAGAGCGGTTGCCTACCGCTCTTTTCCTTTTTTGGAGGTATCGGCGTGAGTAAAAGAATGAACAACTCAATTTTCTTTAACGTATCTTTATTGGGGGCCGGGCATTTTTTTAGTGATTTTTATGCTAATTTTTTACCGGCCCTACTACCGATTGTTATGGTTAAGCTGGGGCTATCACTGACCATGAGCGGAATGCTGGTCATGGCCTATTCGATAATTTCAAGTGTATTGCAGCCTATCAGCGGCTATATCATTGATAAGCGCGGCTATGCCTGGCTTATTCTTGTTACTATTCCTGTAAGTGCAGTTTTTATCTGTTTGGCAGGTTTAGCTGACAGCAAGTTTACCTTGTTTCTCCTGGTAGGTTTGGCAGGGCTGGGGGCCTCTGTCTTCCATCCGCTGGCTGCCAGCCTAATGGGCAGAGTGGTAACGGCAGAGACGAAGGGGACGGCCATGTCCATTTTTGTATTTGGCGGCAATGTCGGTTATGCCGTGGCACCGGCTGTTATCATGTATTTATTGAACGCTGCCGGTACAGCCAGCCTGATCTGGCTAATCTTCCCTGGTCTCCTTGTGACAGGGGCTTCTTACTTGGCGGGTCTGCACAAAGTTGATATAAGTCCGGCAGCGGCGCGCGAGCAAGAGGCTGTTAATGAGCAGGCAGAGCCGTGGTATAAGTCACGTGGCCTTATTCTCCTGAACGTTGCGAATGCTCTGCGGTCTTGGATGCAAGTTGCTTTGCCTACCTTTTTGCCTGTAGCTCTGGCTGGAGCCGGACAGCCTCCTGCTGTAGCCGCCAGTATGCTTACCGTATTTTTGTTAAGTGGCGCATGCGGTGCGCTGTTTGGCGGCTGGCTAGGCGACAAAATCGGCCGTAAGGCCGGTTTTATTGGGTCCTTGATACTGTGTATACCTGTTACCTACTTGTTCTTATCTGATTTGAGCCCGTCGCTTCTAAGCTACAGCCTGCTTGCCCTTAGCGGTGCGTTGCTCCAAAGCACCGCGCCAACCTCGGTTGTTTGGGCTCAGGAGCTTATTCCCGGTAATGCCGCTATGGCATCAGGTATGATGCTAGGACTGTCTTTTGGATTGGGTGGTGTCGGTGCGGCGATAACGGGGGCAATGGGAGATCGTATTGGAATTGAAGGCGCGTTGATGTGGTCGCTCTTTTCCCTTGGTTTGGCCCTTATTTTGGCATTTGCCATCCCACAGCCAGAAAAGAAGCCTGTTAGTAATCAAATCTTGAACATTTAACAATTTAACCGGTATTTTTCTTGCATTTGCGAGACAACTAGTGATATAATAATTTAGTCGCAACGATACATAGTGTGACATTGGTTTTGTTATTCAAAACCTTCCCTGCTCCCATAATGGGAGCCAATAGTCCAAAGGAGGAGGTGATTTCGTGAGAAAATACGAAGTCGTGATTATCGTTAAGCCTAGTGACGAAGAGGTTACTAATGCAACCCTTGCCAAGTTCGAGAATATTATTAAGAACACTGGCGGCACAATCGACAAGGTTGACCGTTGGGGCAAAAAGCGTCTGGCTTATGAAGTAAAAGATTTCATGGAAGGGTATTATACCCTGATTAACTTCACTGCTGAGCCAGCTACTGTATTCGAACTGGAGCGCGTGCTGAAGATTACCGATGAAATTCTTAAGCACATGGTTATTAGATTGGAAGACTAATTTTGTAGCCAGGAGGTGTGAGGATATATGAATAAAGTCATCCTTGTCGGCCGCTTGGCGCAAGATCCAGAAGTGAGATATACCCAGAGCGGCAAAGCTGTTGCTTCCTTTTCGCTGGCCGTCAATCGATTTGGCGGTGGCGCTCAGGGGCAAAATAATGCCGATTTTATCCCGGTTGTAGCTTGGGAGAAACTGGCCGAGACGTGTGGCAACAACCTCACTAAAGGTCAGAGGGTATTAGTCGAGGGCCGTCTGCAGATTCGCTCGTACGAAGCCAATGATGGGCAGAAACGTCGCATCGCCGAAGTGGTGGCGCAGTCCATCGAATTCCTGGAACGTAAACAGGCGTCAAGTGGTGACGCTGGGAATATAGATGTAAATTCTTTCGGCAAAGATGTCTTCCCTGACGAGGAAATCCCATTTTAAAAGGGGGGTAAACAAATGGCTATGAAACGTGAAAGAGGCCGTAAACCGAAGAAAAAAGTTTGCAGCTTTTGTGTTGATAAAGTAAGCTCTATCGACTATAAAGATCTTCCGAAACTGCGCCGGTACACCACCGAGCGGGGCAAAATTCTGCCACGCCGCATTTCTGGTAACTGCGCCAAACATCAGCGTCAAATGACATTAGCTGTTAAAAGGGCTCGTAATATCGCTCTTCTGCCGTTTACTGCAGAATAAACAGAACGATAATAGTGTCATAAAAGAGCAAGAACGCCTTTCGATAAGGCTTCTTGCTCTTTTTTTATTGAGCAAAAAAAAAGGAATATGTTAAGTAATATGGAATATATATCCATGGCAAAAGTTGATGCTAGGCTAGGCATAGCTCAGCAAGAATGTCTGGCAGGCTCAGTACCAGGGGAGGAAAGTCTGTGCAGTATGTCAATCCGGCTAAATTTCTTGAAAACATAAGCGATGGATATTTTGCCCTAGATACTAATTGGCGGTTTACGTACATCAATGAAAAAGCGCAAAAACTGTTGAGAAAAACCTGGGATGAGCTTATTGGACAGGATATCTTCGTTGTGTTGGGAGAAGGTAAGGAATCCCCTTTTCTGCCCAAATATCAGGAGGCTGTGGCAACAGGACGGCCGGTTGAGTTTGAGGCTTTTGTCAGGTCCGACAATTCATGGGTAAAAGTTAGGGCTGTACCCTGCCCAGAGGGACTATTAGTATTTTGTCATGATATTACTACCGAGAAATATTTGCGCAAGCTACATGAAACCTTAAATAGTATCAGGAAATCCTCAGACCTGATAACCGATATGGATCATTTTATCCAGGTAATTATTGCTGCCTTAATGGAAGGGCTTGACTGTCATTCAGCAGTGGGTTGCAAATATGAGCAAAACAGTTGGCAAATAAAGTATGTTTGCAACAAGCCACCGGGCATCATTGGAGGAAACCTACCTAAGAGTATTATGCCACATCTAATGGAATCAATTTTTAGGCGGACGCCGGTAGTGTTTAAGCGTGGAGATATATTTGAGTCGGCTGATAGTTTTGTTACACATGGCCGTGCTACAGGCTCTACTCTGGTTATGCCGTTATTTGTGCAAGGAGAGTGCTCGCTAGGCTGCTTATTTTTTAATAACTTAACCGTAGGCTTTAGTGAAGCCCAAATTGAGTTTGCCAAACGGGCGATTGAGTTTGTTGAACCACTCTTAACTAATGTTGTTCTCGAGATTCAAGATAGAAGACACTTGGCTACTTTCCGGGCGATTCTTGACCAAGCTCCTATGGGGATAGCTCTGTTTGACACCAGCATGAGATATACTCAGGTGAACCAGTGGATTGCCGACAGGCTGAAAACAACCCCGGATGAGCTTATTGGCCGTACAGTCAGGGAAGTGGCCACAGAGAAACTGGGGTACGCCCCCGCTGAGCAAATAACTGGCATCTACAAGCAAATACTTAAAACAGGCGAGACCTATGCGGTTAATGCGTATTTGTCGCTGACTTCTAATTATTATAGCGACTGGGTGTTAAAGAGAATCGAGGTAGATGGTGTGCCCATTGGCTTATTGTTGACAGGCATTGATGTCTCTAAACATGTCCAGTTGCAAAGCGAGTTGGAAGAATACCGCAGAAAACTAGAGCAGCTTGTGCAGGCGCGCACCAGTGAATTCCTGCGTGCCAATGAACGTTTTTATACTGCATTTAATGCCAGTCCCAGCTTGATGGCGATTCATGATAGGGAAGGAAAAATTGTCGATATCAATGCCGGTTTTGAGAAGGGAACCGGGTGGAGTAAAGCAGCAGTCATCGGGCGGACCATGTCGGAAATTAACCTTTGTTCACCAGAGTTTGTCTATGAGGTCCGAAAAGGCTTCCGCCAGGAAGGCCGTTTAAAAAATAGAGAGATGCAATTCTGTACAAAAGATGGGCAAGCGAGGACTGGCTTGTTTTCAGCCGAAGGCATAGTATTGGATGGAAAAGCCCATATTCTTACGCTTATTAACGATGTTACTGAAATAAAACTTATGGAAAAAGAGATGCAACACCTTGACCGGTTAAATTTGGTCGGGCAGATGGCAGCAGGTATCAGCCACGAAGTCCGAAATCCGATGACTACTGTTCGGGGATTTTTACAAATGCTGATGAAGAAAGACGGCTGCCTACAATATCAAGAATATTTTGAACTCATGATTAGCGAGCTAGATCGCGCCAACTCGATCATTTCCGAGTTTTTGTCGGTGGCTAGGACCAGGAAGTCAGATTGCATAGAGACAAATATAAACAACATTATCCGGGCGATTGAACCACTGCTAACAACCGATGCCTTGGCTTCAAGTAAATATGTAGTGTTAGAACTGGGCGCTGTTCACAATCTGCGCTTAGATGAAAAGGAAATTCGTCAGCTGCTGCTTAATTTAGTGCGAAATGGCCTGGAGGCTATGCCGAGAACAGGCAGTATCACGATTAAGACATATGAGGAAAAAGAGCAAGTAGTATTGGTTGTACAAGATGAGGGGGAGGGGATTCCCACCCATATTATAACCCGATTAGGTACACCGTTTCTAACCAGTAAGGTCAATGGGACCGGCCTGGGCTTGGCCGTATGTTATGCAATTGCCGGCAGGCACAATGCCAAAATTGACGTAACAACAAGTGCGAAAGGCACTACGGTATATGTAAGGTTTAATAAAGAACTGG
Organism: Sporomusa sp.; assembly: GCF_035561155.1. Taxonomy (GTDB): domain Bacteria; phylum Bacillota; class Negativicutes; order Sporomusales; family Sporomusaceae; genus Sporomusa. Next base: position 67,238 of record NZ_DATMYD010000096.1, read on the forward strand.
TTTAATTTTATAAGCATTAATTATGTATTTGGCAATTATAGTATAATTCATCTATTTATATTACGCCCCGGTGCTTACGCCGGGGCTTTAACTGATTTTCCCTAGTTGTAAAGAAGGAAATAACGCCGCCTCCTTCGAATATAATAAGATGGACTAAGGAGGGGGTTTAGTGTTCTCCCAGGAATCGGATATCTTGCGAAAGCTGAGGTTAATTGAAGGGCTAAAAGCTGATCTTTTGGCCGAAGTGGGTAAACTATATCAGGCGATGGCCCGCAACAAGCGGGAGGCTATCGGCGATGCGCTGGCCCAAGTAGTTATTTCAGCTTACGTTTTAGGGCGCAGGCTGGGCATTGATTATCCTGAAATGGATGAGATTGTAAATACCAGGCTTGGACACAATATAAACCAGGAACCTGAAGTAGAACGTTGGTTTGGAGATATGAGCGAATACCGCCGCCATCTCCGCCAGAAGAGGTGAACTATGCAAAAAGCTCCAGTCAGACCGATCGTTGAAGGCGGGGTACTTACCGCTGTTGCTATACTATTTGCTCTTATCAGCACCTACGTGCCTGTTATTGGGGCCTTTGTCAACCTAATCTGGCCTGTTCCTATCGTACTCCTCGGGGTACGGCATGGCTATAAATGGAGTATTTTGGCTGTAGTGGCGTCAGGTATTATTATTGCACTCCTTATGCACCCGCTTACCGCCATCTCAGTCGTCGTTGGCTTTGGCTTAATCGGTATTGCGCTGGGATATGCGCTCAGGCAGGGTTTTTCCCCCGCTAAGGCGCTTGCTTTGGGATCGGCGGCGTCACTTGTGTCAAAAGCTGCCGTTATTGCGATCAGTGCGGCGGTTATGGGCTTTAATCCGCTCAATCTGCAGACTGAGGCCATGGTCAAAGGACTTGAGCAAGCAATGGAATTTTACCGGAGCATGGGAATGAAGGCCGAAGACTTGGCCCAGCTGGAAGCAACTATGCGACCGATGATTGATCTTATGAAGATCATTTTACCTGCTGGTTTTGTACTGGCAGCTGTTGTCGATACTTTTCTAAACTTCCAGGTGGCAAAGGCTGTATTAGGAAGACTCGGGCAGCGCATCGAGCCATTCCCGCCGTTTCGTCATTGGTCAGTGCCCCGCATTACATTATACGCTCTGGCGGTAGCACTAGTCGCCCTCTATTGGGGGAAATCCCGCGAGCTTGAACTCTTATATAATGCCGGCATGAACCTTCAGGTAATTACTACCATGCTGCTGGCCGTCCAGGGAATGGCTGTCTTTTACTTTCTTGCCGATAAATACAATTTGTCAAGATTGGTTCGAGGGATTATACTATTCTTGATCTTTTCTAACGGGATCTTCATGCAGGCCATTATTATCGGCGGCGCCTTCGATCTGATTTTCGACTATCGTCAACTGCGTGCGCCACGTTTGGAGTAACAGGAGGAATTGCAATGCCTCAAGGTCCATCATTTTGGTTTGACACCCGTATTTACCTGGCAGTAACAGCAACTTTTTTGCTTATTATCAGTTACTATAATTTCTATGCCGCCGCACTGGGGGCGGTCTTATTGTATGCACTCTATTTATATGGGCGGGAGCGTTCCACCGCACGCCAAAGAGCGGTTAACGACTACCTGGACACAATCGGACGCTGCGTTGATACCGCGGCGGCCCAGGCGTTCAATAACCTGCCGCTGGCCATCGTGATCATTGATCAGCAGGGCATTATACAGTGGCGCAATCAGTTACTCACAGAATGGGTTGCTGATTCGACTGAACCGGGCCAGTCGCTTGCCAAAATTTGGCCGGCACTGCCTATCGAGAAAATGGTCGATAAAGATGGTCAGATCAGGTTTGAGGCTGGGAACCGTCACTTTGATATCATCTATCGCGCTGTTGATAAAGCGCGGACAGTCCTTTACCTTTCCGATGTTACCGGACATGAATCTGACAGGGCGGCAAGCTGCCGCGTCCAGACAGTGCTGGCATACATCCAGATTGATAATTATGATGATGCTTTGACAGGGCTGAGTGAAAGTCAGCGAACGGCGATTCTAGGTGAAGTCAACCGGTTGCTGGCAGACTGGATCACCGAGCTTGACGGGTACCTCAAGAAATACAGCGAGGACACCTATATAGCGGTATTAAACCGCTGTGCCCTTGAACGATTAATGACAGGCGACAAATTTGATATTCTGGACCGCATCCGTAGTATCCAGGCCGGTAATAAGATCCCTGTGACGTTAAGCCTTGGTGCAGCTACAGGAGAAAACTCGGTAGCTGAGCTTGGCCAGCGGGCCCAGGCAGGTCTGGACTTGGCATTAAGCCGCGGCGGCGATCAGGCTGCAGTCAATATCAGCGGCAAGGTGCAGTTTTTTGGCGGCAAAGCCAAGGCAGTCGAGAAGAATACCAGAGTCAAGGCACGGATTGTGGCTCAGGCTATCCGGGAACTCATTGAGCAGGCGGACAGTATTGTTGTTATGGGTCATACCGGCGAAGATTTTGATAGTTTGGGAGCAGCACTGGGTGTTGCCAAAATGGTCCGCCATATGAAGAAACAAGTGCATATTGTTGTTAGTCAGCCGGGAGTGGCTATTGATAAATTATCAGAGCTCTTACTCGACTACGAAGAATATCGCAACTTATTTATATCCCCGATGCAGGCGGCACTGTTAGTTAATGCCAAAACTATGGTTTTTGTTGTGGATACTCATCGCCCAGAACTGGCAGCGGCTCCTGATGTTTTAGCCAGAGCCGAGCGTACGGTTATTATTGACCATCATCGCCGGGCCGAGACCATTATCGCTAACACCCTGCTTGTATACCTTGAACCGTCAGCCTCGTCAGCCAGTGAACTGGTTACCGAACTGTTGGGCTACTTTGATGATAAACTGGAATTGAATCGTTTAGAGGCATCAGCACTGTATGCCGGTATTGTTGTAGACACCAAGAACTTTGCTGTGCAGACAGGCGTACGCACGTTTGAGGCTGCTTCCTATTTGCGCCGGGCAGGCGCAGACCCCACTCTGGTCCGGCATTTGTTCCGGGTAGATTTTGAAACAATCAAAAGCCGGGCAGCCATTATTGAGAATACCGATATGCCACACGAAGGCGTAGTCATCGCCGTATGTCCGGTCGAAGTTAAAAACGCTCAGGTGGCTGCTGCTCAGACAGCTGATATGCTGCTTAATATCGAAGGTGTGCGCGTAAGCTTTGTGTTATTTAAAACTGAAGACGGCATTGGTGTCAGTGCGCGGTCACATGGTGATATTAACGTCCAGGTCATTATGGAACAGTTGGGTGGCGGCGGACATCAGTCAGTTGCCGGGGCCAAAGTCAAAAACGTCAATGCTGATGAAGTTAAAGCTAAACTTATTGAAATAGTCGATAGCTACATAAAGGAGAGTGTAATACATGAAAGTAATTCTGCAGCAAGAAGTGAAAAAACTCGGTAAAAAAGGTGAGATCCTTGAAGTGTCTGAGGGCTATGCCCGTAATTATCTATTGCCGCAAAAACTGGCTATTCCGGCCACTGCTAATAATGTCAATACTGCCACCCAGCAAAAGGCGTCAGAGGAGCGCAAAAAAGAGCGCATCCTGGATGAGGCCAAACTGCTGGCTTCTCAAATGGCCAAAATTACTGTTGCCATCCCTGTAAAAATGGGGGAAGGCGGCCGACTCTTCGGCTCAGTAACGGCCAAGGACATTGCCGATGCCTTGGCCACCCAGCACAAACTTGAGATTGATAAACGTAAAATTGAGCTTAAAGATGCGCTCAAGTCACTGGGAACCTTTACTGTACCCATTAAACTGCATCAGGAAGTTGGTACCCAGATCCAAGTAACAGTTAAGCCTGAGTAACTGCTGTATTAGAACGCTCATCTGCGTTGTTACTCCTGCGGCTGTTCAAACCTTAAAATTAGAAAGGTATTATAAAATGAAAGACTTTTTTAACAAACTTGTACGTAGTGGCAGCCGGGAACGCGCTGCTAGCGGTCTCGGCACGCAAGAAGATCAGCTCAAACGCCAAGTAGCCGCGCTGTACGGTTTGTACACCGGTGTCATGGGCGCAGAAAAAGTTGTACTCAAAGCCGGCAAACTGGGAGCACTGGAACTTATGCGCTCCAATGAGTTGCCTGAACGAGTACTGGCGTTACAGAAGCTGGTGTTTGAAGATCCTACCATCGATACGTTGCCATCTGCTCAAGACATTCCTGGAATTTTAGGAGATATTGAGGAAGAACTGGCTGACTTGTGCGCCCGGCGCACTTTGGAAGAACGGATTGAAAAGAAAATTGCCGAGAAGATGGAAGAACGCCATCAGGAATATGTGCAGGAAATCCGCATGCAGGTCATCAAGGAAGAAAGCGATGCCAATGCTGAGAATCCGCAGACACTCAAGAAATATGCGCTCCTGGAAAAACTGGAGACTCGCAAATTAACCCGCTCAGCCATGGAGCTCTTGCGCCCGGCTACCCTTGATGAGATTGTCGGCCAGGAACGGGCAGTTGAAGCACTCAGAGCCAAACTAGCTTCACCCTATCCGCAGCACCTCATCCTGTACGGACCGCCTGGGGTCGGCAAAACAACTGCCGCCCGCCTTGTGCTAGAAGAAGCCAAGAAGCTAAGAAATACACCGTTTTCCCAAGATGCTCCGTTTATCGAGGTTGACGGCACAACCCTCCGTTGGGATCCGCGTGATGTTACCAACCCGCTCTTAGGCTCAGTGCATGACCCAATTTACCAGGGCGCACGCCGCGATTTGGCCGAAAGCGGTGTACCTGAACCTAAGCCTGGTTTAGCGACAGATGCCACTGGCGGCATTTTGTTTATTGACGAAATTGGCGAGATGGATCCCATGCTGCAAAACAAGCTATTAAAAGTACTTGAAGATAAGCGGGTCTTTTTTGACTCCGCCTATTATGATCCTTCAGACACCAGTGTGCCGAAATATATTAAAAAATTGTTTGAAGAGGGCGCGCCGGCTGACTTTGTCTTAATTGGCGCGACTACCCGCGAGGCGGGCGATATTACGCCTGCGGTACGCTCGCGCTGCGCTGAGATTTATTTCGAACCGCTGACCCCCAAGCATATCGAAGAAATAGTCTATAACGCAGCTATCAAGCTGGATGTAGTCATTGAACCAGAAGTACCGCACCTCATCAGTGATTACACCATTGAAGGCCGGAAAGCGGTGAATATCTTATCTGACGCGTACAGTATGGCACTTCTGCGTGGTGGTAATGCCCAGGAAGCTGTCATAATTACCAGTGAGGATGTGTACCGGGTGGCGCAAGTCAGCCGCCTGTCGCCCTATGTTAATCGCAAGGCGTCGGCAACGCTCGAAGCCGGCAAGGTATTTGGCCTTGGTGTAAGCGGCTATCTTGGTTCGGTACTGGAGATTGAGGCAGTCGCCTTCCCTGCTGAAAAGGGCAAAGGCAGCATCCGGTTTAACGACACGGCCGGAAGCATGGCGAAAGACTCTGTATTTAACGCTGCCGCTGTTGTCAGGAAGCTGACAGGTCAGGATTTAGCCAGCTATGATTTGCATGTCAACATTATTGGCGGCGGACGCATTGATGGTCCGTCAGCTGGTACAGCAATAGTATCGGCCATTGTTTCAGCTATTACTGGCAAACCTATCCGTCAGGATGTTGCTATTACCGGTGAAATCTCCATCCAAGGCCGGGTTAAGGCTGTCGGCGGTGTATTCGAAAAAGCATATGGAGCCAAACAGGCCGGTATTGTTACCATGATTATTCCCCACGAAAATAAGGCAGATATCCCAGAAGGCCACTTAGGTCTGGACATCCGTCCGGTTACAACAGTAGAAGAAGCGTTGGCCATACTTTTTGATGAAAACCAGGCCGCCAGCGCGTAAAAGTAAGATATATTGCCGCGCTTCGCCCGTAAGGATTGATTTAACTTTCCTGGGCGAGCGCGGTATTTAAGTGAGGGAGAAAATTACATGATCGACCGCGTTCCCCCCCAAAACGTAGAAGCCGAGCAATCGGTGCTGGGCGCCATGATGATTGAACGCGAGGCTATCTCTAAAGTTTCTGAAATCATAAGACCGGAAGACTTTTATCGGGAAGCCCACCGCCTCATTTATAAAGCCATGCTGGAGCTGTTCAATAAAAACGATGCCGTCGACCTGGTAACTGTAGTAGAAGTATTGCGTCGTGACGAAAAGCTGGAACCGGCCGGTGGCATAGCCTATGTCTCCGCTTTGGCCAATAGTGTACCGACCGCTGCCAATGTGATGTACCATGCCAGGATTGTTGAAGAAAAAGCGCTACTGCGCAATCTAATCAATACAGCCACCCATGTAGCCGGTATGGGGTATGAAGCCAACGAAGAAGTGGCTGTCATTATGGACAAGGCTGAAAAAATGATCTTGGAAGTATCCAGCCGCAAGGCTGGGCAGGAGTTTGCTTCGATTAAAAATATCATTTTTGATGTTTTTGACAAAGTGTCTGAGCTGTATTCCTCAAAAGGCGGGATTACCGGGCTGTCGACAGGCTTTAAAGATTTAGATAAGCTGACCTCAGGCCTGCAGCCATCAGACCTGATTCTGATTGCTGCCCGCCCCAGTATGGGTAAAACGGCATTTGTACTCAACATTGCGCAGAATATCGCCATTAAGGAAAAGCAGTCAGTCGCCTTTTTCAGCCTGGAAATGTCTAAGGAACAATTGGTACAGCGGATGCTATGCGCTGAAGCCCCAATTGACGCCCAGCGTCTCCGGATCGGCGAGTTGGAAAACAACGATTGGGACAAGCTGGTACGAGCTGCCGACCGTTTGGCAGCGGCCCCGATTTTTATTGATGATACTGCCGGTATCACAGTCATGGAGATGCGCTCTAAGGCCAGGCGACTTAAGATTGAGCACGATTTAAAGCTCATTATCATCGACTACCTGCAGCTCATGCAGGGCAGTGCAGGCAGTTCCCGCAGTGAAAACCGCCAACAGGAAATCTCCGAAATCTCGCGTTCCTTAAAGGCCTTGGCCCGTGAACTCAAAGTGCCTGTCATCGCTTTATCCCAGCTCAGCCGGGGCGTAGAATCCCGCCAGGTAAAGAAACCAATGCTGAGTGACCTCCGGGAATCAGGCTCACTCGAGCAGGACGCCGACATTGTTGCCTTCATATATCGCGAAGACTACTATGAACCTGAGACCGAGCGTAAGAACATTACAGATATTATTGTGGCCAAACACCGTAACGGGCCTGTTGATAGTGTCCAGCTCTTTTTCCATAAGCAATTTACTAAGTTTAGTGATTTATCTAAGATGCCTGGTTAAGGGTGAATTGAATCAGAGACATAATTTCAAATAAAAAAACACTATCGGTGGATAGTGTTTTTTTTGATGGATAACCCCTAATGTTTGGCTAATACTAATGTTCCATCACTTGGCCCAGAACCAAGAGATGATCATGGCATAGAATTAAGCAACATGATGGAACACTAAGGATAGGTTGATAATTAATGGTGGGATAAATTAAAGTATTTCAAATACATCGGAGGGGTGTATAATGGATGGAGAAAGCATTTGTTAAGCGTAAAGGCCGAAGAAGCCTATATCTAGAAATCTGGGAAATGGAGAGGGTTGAATGGAAGAGAAATTGAATGCTGTAACGCATGGTGTAGGAGCAGCAATGGCTGTTGGCGGACTTGTAGTACTAGTTGCCGCAGCTCAGTTGTATGGTAGTATATGGCACCTGGTAAGCTTTAGCATTTATGGCGTTTCGCTGGTATTGCTATATCTTGCGTCAACGCTTTATCATAGCTTCACCGACGAAAAACTCAAGTATATCTTTAAGATTATCGATCATGCTGCAATTTATTTGCTAATTGCCGGTACGTATACGCCATTTACACTAGTGGTACTTCACGGTGTACTGGGATGGACCATTTTTGGTGTGGTTTGGGGACTCGCCTTAATCGGAGTCCTTTATAAAATCTTTTATGCTCAGAGGTTTAAGATTCTATCTACTATATGCTACCTTGTTATGGGATGGCTTATGATAATCTGCATAAAACCGCTCGTGCTTGTTCTGCCAACTATGGGGATTGGGTGGTTAGTTGCCGGTGGGCTTTTCTACACGGTAGGTGCTGGTTTCTACCTTTGGCGCAGGTTGCCCTATAATCATGCAGTTTGGCATTTATTTGTTTTGTCTGGGAGTGTTTGTCATTTTATAACTGTCTATTGCTATATACTCCCTATCACAATCGGTTCATAAAAGAGGCCGCGCTGAAGTTCCAGCGCGGCCTCTTTTATGTAGCGATCCTCTGGAGGGACGGTAAACAGCTTCCTTATTCAGAACGTTTATTAATGAAAGATTAGGTGGTAGAACAGTCAATATCAGTATCAAAGAATCCAGGGAATAATAAGATGAATAGGGCGATAACAAGAACGATAAACCATAACTCTCTATTAGTATTCCCAAAAAACATACTAACTCCTCCTTATTTCCTCAACTTAAATAATTCTACTCTATACTATTCGACATCTGATACTCATGTTACAATCGGTAACTACCCCGCATAACACCACAGAATAGGAACCCACTTTTTTACTCGAAAAAAGAAAGAAGTGATTACCTAAAATGTAAGTAACGTTGGCAAGAAAAACAAGAGTTCAGCAAACTACAGAGTCGCTAAGCTTATTTTAAAGGAGGTATAAGTTTACTCTGGTTGCGGGGAAGTGGTAGCAGGCACACCAATGGTAGACACTAGAGAGCTGAGCGGTCTCCACGGAATAAGAAAATAAAGCTGAGAACGATAATAATAATCCAAATCAAGTTATCGCAAAAGTTGTCTTCTTCATCGGTAAAGATTTGCCGTAAATCCATAAAAACTCCCCCTTTTTAAAGGTATAGTTATTCTATTGTATGCTTGAAGAAATGAATGTGCTCATTAGAGGTAACGGAGTTTTATTCGAAGAATATAGCTAAGATAGAACTCAGGTCAAGATGGGGTGACAGAGTGGAAACCGGAAAGCAAGCTGTTATAAATCACGACAAGGGGTTACATGCCCGGGTGGCGGCGATGATTGTGCAAAAGGCCTATGAGCTTGAACGCAAATGGCAGAGTAAACTATATTTCCGGCATCAGAGCGGGTCGGCCGTTCCGGCAGTCAGCCTTATGCCGCTGGTGTCCCTTAGGGTTAAGCAGGGTGATACAGTTTGGGTGGAGGCTGTAGGCCGGTCGGCCGAGACGGCAGCTGCCGAGATGGCAGCTTTCCTGGAGAGTGACTTTCTGCTGGCTGATGCTGCTACTATTAGTCAAATTGACAATTTGCTGCAGGATAACGCCCTTACTGCCGGACAGATATTTACCAGCATGGCTAACGGCTTAATGGTGACTGATGCAAACGATGTAATCACAGTATTAAATCCGGCGGCTGAGCGGATTTTGGGCATTCCGGCAAACCAAGCCATCGGCTGGATGGCCCAGGATATTATTCCGGGTTCGCGACTGCATATTGTTGCCAAAACCAGACAGCCTGAACTAGGTTTCCGTCAGACCATCGGCCAGCTGACTATCCTAACCAACCGTACCCCGATTATTGCTGATGGGCAAGTATGTGGCGCAATGGCCATTTTTGAAGATATATCAGTGCTGGAAACAGTAACAGGCGAGCTTAAGGAGGTAAAAGAACTTAAAGAGCGCCTGCAACTGGTACTCGAGTCAGTGCAGGATGGTATTTGTGTTGTCGATAAAGACGGTTTAATTACTTATGTTAATCCGGCTTATGTAGAGCTTGTCAACCAGTCGCGCAGCGAGCTGATCGGGCAGAATGTACGCAATTTGTCGCCCGAGGGTGCTCGCAGCCAGGTGCTAACAACCGGAAGGCCTGTGGTCGGTAGTATCGCCGCCAAGCCAGGCGGGGTAACGCTGGTGGCTAATGTCAGTCCTATTGTGGTTGACGGCGAATTAACCGGCGCAGTATCTGTTGTAAAAAATCTCAGCGAAGTACATAAGTTAACAGATAAGCTGAGCCAGGTCTCAGCTAAGGCTGAATACCTGGAACAAGAACTTCGGCGGACGCAGAAACCGGGTCCGGCGTTTAAGCGGTTTATTGGTCAGAGTGGCAAGGTGCGCGAATCGCTGGCTATTGCCGCTAAGGCTGCTGGTAGTGGGGCAACCGTACTCATTACCGGGGAAAGCGGTACAGGCAAAGAACTTGTGGCTGAAGGCATTCATTATACCAGCCACCGTGCGGCTGGACCTTTTATCCGGGTTAACTGCGCCGCACTTCCGGAAGGCCTGCTGGAGAGCGAGCTCTTCGGTCACGAAAAAGGGGCTTTTACCGGGGCTGTACGGCAAAAACCCGGCAAGTTTAGTCTGGCTGACAAGGGTACTCTATTTCTTGATGAAATTGGTGAACTAAATAAAAGCATGCAGGCCAAGCTGCTCCGGGTACTGCAACAGAAAGAATTTACCCGCGTGGGCGGTGAGGCCGTTATTAAGGTCGATGTCCGGATTATTGCCGCCACTAACCGCAGCTTGGCACAGATGGTGGCCGAAGGACAGTTTCGTGAAGACCTGTATTATCGCCTCAATGTCATACCTATTTTGCTGCCGCCTTTAAGGGAACGGGCAGAAGATATACCACTGCTTGTTGATCATTTTTTACATAAGGTCATTACCGAGCAGGGAAAAGACATTACCGGCATTACCGAGGCGGCGCTTGCCGGACTGATGGGATATGGCTGGCCTGGCAATGTACGCGAACTGGAAAACGTCATTGAACGGATGGTCACATTGGCGGAGAGTGCTTTGTTAACCGTTGCAGATTTGCCGCTGTATCTCCGGGAAGGTGGCAAGGGAGCTACGCAAGCCCCAGCACAGCAAGATGTGGTGTTGCTATCAAACGTAAGCCCAGCGGCCATCCTGCCCTGGGTAGAATATGAAAAGAAAATCATAGCCGTGGCTCTGGCTAAATACGGCAGTTTCAATGCAGCGGGCAAAGCGCTGGGTCTAACACATAAAACAGTGGCGGCAAAGGCGCAGAAATACGGTATAGTAAAAGCAGTCTCTTGGGAAAATGGTGACAATATGGTAAAAAGTATCAATGATGTTGAGCCTTGTTGATACTTTTGTACAAAGAGCGCGAAAGAAAGAGGCAAGGGAAGCGTACCCTTGCCTCTTTCTTTGCTGGCACGTTTCTTGCTTTATACATAAGGTATCAACCGAATACCGATACACCAATTGATAGTGAGGAGGCTGTAATTGAATGAAAAAGGTAATTAACAATGCCGAGCAAGTTGTTGAGGAAATGCTGCAAGGGGTTGTACTAGCTCATCCCCAATATGTTAAGAGGGTGCAAGGTTTTGATGTGCTGGTGCGGGCGAATTCGCCGGTACAAGGTAAAGTTGCGTTAGTATCAGGCGGCGGCAGTGGTCATGAACCTTCGCACGGCGGTTATGTTGGACGCGGGATGCTAGACGGTGCAGTTGCCGGGGCTGTGTTTACTTCGCCGACACCTGATCAGGTGTATGAGGCTGTTAAGGCTGTAGATGGCGGCAAAGGTGTTCTTTTGGTTATCAAAAATTATACCGGCGATATAATGAACTTTGAAATGGCTGCGGAAATGGCAGATGCTGATGGTATCAAGGTGGCCAAAGTCGTTGTTAATGACGATGTAGCAGTAGAAAACAGTACGTGGACTACCGGCCGTCGCGGTATTGCCGGTACTGTGTTTGTGCATAAGATCGCCGGTGCCAAGGCCGAGACCGGCGCTGATTTGGATGAAGTGCAAAAAACTGCCGAAAAAGTAATTGCCCACGTGCGATCAATGGGTATGGCATTATCACCTTGTACTGTACCGGCAGCTGGTAAACCGAGCTTTACCCTGGCTGAGGACGAGGTGGAAATCGGTATGGGCATCCATGGTGAACCCGGTACTCATCGTGAGACCCTCCGTACTGCCGACGAAACAGCTGAGCATTTATTGAACAAGATTTTTGCCGATATTGCGCTGGCTGCTGGCGATGAAGTGGCTGTCATGGTGAATGGTTTGGGCGGTACGCCGCTTATGGAACTGTATGTTGTTAACCGCAAAGTAGCAGCCATGCTTGCTGAGAAAAATATCAAAATCGCCAAAACGTTTGTCGGCAACTATATGACTTCGCTCGAAATGGCTGGTTTTTCAGTGTCTGTTCTGAAACTAGACGGCGAGCTGAAGGAACTGCTCTTCGCCCCGGCAGATACCCCGGCGTTGGTGCAATTCTAAGCGGAGGGAAGTAAAAGATGGTAAATGTAATTGCGGCAATAGAAGCACTGGCAGATGTAATAATAGCCAACAAGGAAACACTGACTGATCTTGACGCCGCTATCGGTGATGGCGACCACGGGATCAATATGGCAAGGGGCTTTGAAGCTGTGCGCGGTAAGCTGGCTGCAGCTAATCCGGAGGATATCGGCGCTGTACTGAAATTGGTGGGTATGACGCTGATATCGACGGTTGGGGGGGCCTCAGGCCCACTGTACGGAACTGCGTTTATGCGGGCGGCGGCTGTTGCGCAAGGTCAAGCAGTTGTCGATACTAATACAGCCGCTGAAATGCTTAAGGCCGCTATTGGCGGTATTAAAGACCGGGGTAAGGCCGTTCGCGGCGAGAAAACTATGCTTGACGCCTTAGAGCCTGCCTATGAAGCCTTTACTCAAGGGATAGCTGAAGGTGAAGCGTTGCCGGAGTGCTTGGAGCTTGCAACGCAAGCCGCCGCCGCCGGTATCGAATATACCAAGACAATCATTGCCACTAAAGGGCGGGCCAGCTATCTGGGAGAACGTAGTATCGGACACCAGGATGCAGGGGCAACTTCGTGCTATCTTATGCTTTCGGCACTAACGGCGTTAGCCAAGCAACATAGTCAGGGGGAGTAAGCCATGGTAGGAATTGTTGTGGTTTCGCACAGTGCCAAAGTCGCCGAGGGAATATGCGAATTGGCCGGTCAGATGGCGGCCCCCGGACAAAAACTGATTGCCGCAGGCGGCATGACTGACGGAAGTATCGGCACAGATGCCATCCGGATTCAGGCAGCTATCGAAGCGGCCAATACCGGGGATGGGGTCCTTGTCATAGTGGATTTGGGCAGTGCTGTTCTCAGCGCCGAACTGGCACTGGATCTGCTGAACGAAGAGCTAAAAGAGCAAGTGAGAATTGCCGATGCACCCATTCTCGAAGGGGCGATTGCTGCTACTGTGGAAGCCTCTGTCGGTCAACCGCTTGTGGCGGTGCTGGCGACTGCCGAAGGTGCCCGCGATCTAAGAAAACGCTAAGAGACCGCCTAGCATCTGGAGCTTGAAGCGGTTTCGGAGAAGAGGATCATATATGATAGAACTTGAACTGGTGTTAACCAATGCGGCCGGGCTGCATGCCAGGCCGGCTGCGCAGTTTATCCAAACAGCAGCAGCCTTTAAAAGCAAGGTAGCTATTCAGGCTGGCAGCAAGTCCGCTGATGCTAAAAGCATTCTGGCAGTAATGGGCCTGGGCCTGGGGCAGGGTGCTACGTTTTTACTGAACGCTGACGGCCCGGATGAAGCCGAATGTGTAGCAGCATTAAAAGCGCTGGTTGAACGCAATTTTGGCGAGGGATAAAAAATGGGAGAAATCTTGCGCGGAATCGGAGCAGTATCAGGCATTGGCATCGCCAAAGCAATGGTATTATCAAATGACCTGACAGGACACTTAGCTAAATATAACGCCGGTACGCCGGATATCGAGTCAGGGAAAATTGAAGAGGCGATTAAAGCAGCGTCAGCAGAACTTGCTCACTTAAAGAAAGCTGCTAAAGAGGCCGGTCAAGAAAGTCAGGCCGATATTATGGATGCCCATTATGCTATGGTTAATGATCCAGGGCTTATCGCCAATATGCACGGAAAAATTGAGCAAGAGACAGCTGCACCTCAGGCAGCCTTAGCTGCCGCAGAAGAGTTTGCCTCCCTGTTTGACTCAATGCCTGATCCCTATTTAAAAGAACGGGCTGCAGATGTGAGGGACGTAGGCCGCCGGCTTGCCAGGCTTCTACTGGGGACGGGACACATAGATTACGGTGCTGAGCCAATTGTGTTGTGTGCAGAGGAGATAGAGCCGTCAGTGGCCGCCAGTATGCCTGAAGGCCAAGTATTCGGCATTATATTGGGACAGGGCAGCATAACATCCCATACTGTTATTATTGCTAAAGCGCGCGGGATACCGGTTGTTGCTGGTCTGGGCAATGCCTTAAGCAGCATCACCGACGGCACTACTCTTATTGTAGATGGCAGCGCAGGGCAGGTGCTGGTGGAGCCTACTGCTGAGCAAGTGGCAGAGTATCAGCGTAAGGCTGACGCTGAAGCGGTTGAGCGACGGCTTGACAGTGAGCTGGCTGCCCTTGCTGCTGTCACGTTAGACGGCAGCAAAATTCAACTGGCAGCAAATGTTGGCTCTCCGTCAGATATGCCGATGGCCGTCAGGCAGGGCGCAGAGGGTGTAGGGTTGTTCAGAAGCGAGTTCCTATTTCTGGGGCGGGAGGTTCCGCCGAGTGAGGAGGAACAGTTTACTGCCTATAAAGCAGTGGTGGAGCAATGTGGCAGACATCTGTGCGTGATCCGGACGATGGACATTGGCGGTGACAAGCCGCTGCACTACCTGAATATACAAAAAGAAGAAAACCCCTTTCTGGGTTGGCGGGCCATCCGCATTAGCCTGGAGCGGCCTGATTTGTTTATTACTCAGCTTAAGGCCATTCTGAGAGCAGGTTCTTTTGGCAAGGTTGCTATTATGTTGCCGATGATTATCAGCGCAACGGAAATAACAGCAGCGCGAAAGTGTGTAGAGCAAGCGGCAGCCGAGCTGGCGAGAGAGGGTAAAACATTTGCGTCCAATGTGCCGGTGGGTATTATGGTTGAAACACCGGCGGCTGCCGTTATGGCGCAGCAACTGGCTGTTGAATGTGACTTTTTCAGTATTGGCACCAACGATTTGGTGCAGTATACGCTGGCTGTTGACCGGGGAAATCCGGCAGTCAGTTCACTTTACAGTCATTTTCACCCGGCAGTGCTCAAACTGATTGAAAATGTGATCAAAGCCGGTCATGAGTATGGCATCTGGGTCGGTATGTGTGGAGAAATGGCCGGCGATCCATTGGCTGCCCCGCTGCTTTCCGCGATGGGGATTGACGAGCTTAGTATGAGCGCTCCCTCAATTCCCCGGGTGAAAGGGGTAATCCGTAAGCTAAAAAACGGCCAAGCGCGGGAAATGCTCAATCAAGCGCTTATTATGAAAGACGCCAAAGCGATTCGCAGCCTAATGGCAGAATATATTTCCCGGCAATAATCAGTAACCCAAGCCTGCAGTAATGGATACTGCAGGCTTGGCTGATTTTCCGAACATTAATTTTGTTATTAATATAATCATTCGATTTTTATTGACAGTCATTATATGCTAATGCTATGATAAACAAGGGAAAAAAGGGGAAAAACTAGATAGGGTTACTCTTGCAATAATCAGAAGTGTTTATTTTGATTATGTGAAAAATATAGGACTGGCTGCTAACACTCAGAACAGTTCGGAAAGCGAAGTGGTATCATGATTGAACGTTATACGTATCCCGAGATGGGACGTATCTGGACTGACGAAAATGAATTCCAAACAATGCTTGACATTGAAATCGCGGCGTGTGAGGCTATGGCCAAGCTGGGGCAAATTCCGGCTGAAGCCGTACCGGTTATTAAGGAAAAGGCTAAGTTTTCGGTAGAACGCATACGTGAGATTGAAAAGGAAACCCGCCACGATATTTTAGCATTTCTGACCGCTGTGGCTGAAAATGTGGGTGAGCCTGCTAAATACATTCACATGGGCTTGACCTCAAGTGATGTAAAAGACACAGCCTTAGGCGTGATGATGAAACAGGCTGCCGATATTATCATTGACGATCTTATTAAGTTTCGCGATATACTAAAACGCCGGGCGGCAGAGCACAAGTACACGGCCATGATTGGCCGTACGCATGGCATTCATGCCGAACCGCTTACTTTAGGTCTGAAGTTTGCTTTGTGGATGGACGAAACCGAACGCAATATTGAGCGTGTAAAACGGGCTAAGGACGCTGTAGCCATTGGCAAACTGTCCGGGGCTGTAGGCACCTATGCCAATATTGATCCATACATAGAAACCCATGTATGCCAGCAAATGGGCATTAAAGCTGCTAAGCTGGCCACCCAGGTTATTCAGCGCGACCGTCATGCGGAGTTTCTGACCACGCTGGCCATTGTCGCCGGTTCGCTGGACAAATTTGCTACAGAGATCAGAAATTTGCAGCGTACCGATATCCGGGAAGCTGAAGAATACTTCCATCCAGGTCAAAAAGGTTCCTCGGCTATGCCGCATAAACGCAACCCAATTACGTGCGAACGCGTCACTGGCTTGGCCCGGGTAGTGCGCGGTCATGCGCTGGCTGCCCTCGAAGATATGCCACTGTGGCATGAACGGGACATTTCCCACTCTTCAGTTGAGCGTGTTATTTTACCTGATAGTACCATCCTGGTTGATTACATGCTAAGAATTTTTACTGACGTTGTTGACCGTCTGCTGGTTTACTCTGAAGCCATGAAGTCCAATATTGAAAAAACCGGTGGCCTGATTTTCAGTCAGCGCGTGTTATTAAAGCTTGTTGATAAAGGGGCCGTGCGGGAGGACGCTTACCGCTGGGTACAGCGAAACGCCATGGCCAGATGGTTGGAAGGCGCAGACTTTAAGACCAATGTTATCGCTGATCCTGATATTAAAAAATATCTTACAGCCGAAGATATCGAAGAATGCTTTGAGTATACCTATTATCTCCGGCATGTAGATACCATCATGGCCCGCTTCGGGTTGTAGAAGAGAATTCATCCAGCCAATGTAGTATGTAATTATATAAGTGAACACCGCCGCAACTGGATAGAAATGGTCGTTGCGAGGCGCACCGGAAAGATGTGCAGCGCCGCGTACTATTTGTACGCAAGCAAACGTTTTGAGGAGCAACGAAGCAGATGGCCGTTTATATACAATTGCGTATGAAAGGATTGATTATATGTCTTCTGTAGTTGTTATCGGCACTCAATGGGGTGACGAAGGTAAAGGCAAGATTGTTGATTTCTTGGCTGAACAAGCCGATGTTGTTGTCCGCTATCAGGGTGGTAATAATGCCGGGCACACGGTTGTTGTTAACGGCACTGAATTTAAACTGCATCTTTTACCGTCTGGGATACTGTATTCCGGTAAAACCTGCGTAGTTGGCAATGGCGTAGTCGTTGATCCGGCCGTTATGCTTAAAGAGCTTCAAGGCATGAAGGATAAAGGCATTGACACTTCAGGACTTAAAGTTTCCAACCGTGCACATGTAATTATGCCTTATCACCGGTTGCTTGATGAAGTGGAAGAAGAATCCCGTGGCGACCGTAAAATTGGCACAACCAAACGGGGCATTGGCCCTTGCTATATGGATAAAAACTCCCGTGCAGGCATCCGGATGGTTGACTTGATGGATGAAGAAGAATTCTGCTCAAGGCTTGAATATAATTTAGAGGCTAAAAATCATTTACTCAAGGCTGTATATGGTGTTGAGGGCTTTGATTATGAGCAAGTGAAACAAGAGTATCTCGAGTATGCCCGTCAGCTTAAACCCTATGTAACAGATACTGCGGCAGTGCTGCATGCTGCTATCAAGAATGGTGAAAAAGTACTATTTGAAGGTGCGCAGGCGACACTGCTTGATTTAGACCATGGAACTTACCCCTATGTAACCTCTTCACACCCTATCGCTGGTGGGGCGTGTATCGGTGCCGGGGTAGGACCAACGCAAATCAATAAAGTTATCGGTGTTGTTAAGGCCTATACAACTCGAGTGGGTGAGGGGCCGTTCCCAACTGAGCTTCATGATGAGATCGGTCAGACCATCCGTGAGCGGGGCCATGAATATGGTACAACAACTGGCCGACCGCGCCGCTGCGGCTGGCTGGACGCTTGTGTGGTACGTTATGCGGGTTATGTCAGCGGTATTGATTATATGGCAATTACCCGTCTGGACATTCTTGACGGCTTGAAAACCCTCAAAATTTGTACCGGCTATAAGTATAAAGGTGAGATCTTAAATGAATTCCCTGCCAGTCTCAAGGTACTGGCTCAGGTAGAACCGATCTATGAAGAGCTGCCAGGTTGGGATGAGCCTACACCTGATATCCGCAAATATGAAGACCTTCCGGTTAATGCTCGCCGCTATATTGAGCGGTTAAGTGAGACTAGCGGTATTGGCATTGGCATTGTTTCGGTTGGACCTGGCCGCGAGCAGACCATTATTCTTGAAAATATGTTTTAAAACTATACAATAAAAGCAACCTGCGACCATGGTCGCAGGTTGCTTTTATTGTCCTGACAGAAAGTATAACTTTCTGCTGGATAAGGGCAACATCGGCTTCCGCTTTCGCCAAAGGCTCGGCGCAAGCCGTGTTTTCTTTATA
This sequence comes from Sporomusa sp., assembly GCF_035561155.1. GTDB lineage: Bacteria > Bacillota > Negativicutes > Sporomusales > Sporomusaceae > Sporomusa. The sequence goes on from NZ_DATMYD010000096.1 coordinate 85,734, forward strand.
CCCGCTTGCCTTGTCGAATGGTGTGAAACTAAGTAGAATGTGATTGACAACCCCGCCAATATCTTGTATAATTCTATCTTGTGAAGATGATCCACTAGCTCAGTCGGTAGAGCACCTGACTTTTAATCAGGGTGTCGATGGTTCGAGTCCATCGTGGATCACCAACTTTTGGCCCGTTGGTCAAGCGGTTAAGACACCGCCCTTTCACGGCGGTATCAAGGGTTCGATTCCCTTACGGGTCACCATAAGCAGCGACCAGGTTCTCACGAGCCGATAGGCGAAATGAGAACCTGAGTAAGTCGCTTTAAGCAGAGAGCCAAGTTTTTAGGAGCGAAAGTGACGCGGAAACTTGTGCGAATCGCTTAGTTCTGAGCGATAGCGAAGAACATCCTATACAGGAACATCCTAAATCAGTATTATTCGGGCGATTAGCTCAGCCGGGAGAGCGCCTGCCTTACAAGCAGGATGTCGGCAGTTCGATCCTGTCATCGCCCACCACAAAAAATAAGCTTCCGAAATTTCGAGGCTTATTTTTTTTTATTATGACTGAAATGTAAAAATATTCTTTGTATTGATTGGTATTATTTTACACTTTAAACATTAAATACCGCATTTCGGCACCTAGTTTTTACCTTTCAGCAGGATAATGTAGCAAGATTATTTTGCTGGTGTTTATAATAGTAGTGTGAAAGAGACCTCCCTGGCAGGGATGGTATGCTTCTGAGGCGCCGGGAGCGTGCCGCATGATTAGTGCGAATATTCGGCATGATTTTCGCATTCCGAGAAGGGTGAAAAGTCTTATGGCCAGGAGAGCTGGTCACAAGTGTGTTGAAAAAGACAGCCATCCCAATTTGTTTCTTCAGCTTTTAGCAAATCAATTACTTATTAGAATTCAGGTGAATTTTTTCACGTGTCCGGTCTTATTAACTATATAAGCCTTCCCGAAATATGCCAAAAAAAGGAGACGAGACTATGGGAAAAGAACTACAAAACACGCCAAACCGGTGGCTGGTAGCCATCATGGGAACTTTACTGCAGGTTTGTCTAGGGACCGTTTACGCCTGGAGCTTTTTCCAGAATCCGGTCATGGCTGCCAACAACTGGACCAACTCCCAGGCTGCCTGGGCCTTTAGCCTAGCTATTTTTTTCCTCGGGCTGGCTGCAGCCTGGGGTGGTATTAATCTTCCCAAATACGGACCACGTAAGCTTGCCATGACAGGCGGCTTCCTCTTCAGCCTTGGCTATTTGATCGCTGCCTATGCGCTTGATATCAAAAGTCTTCCGCTCCTATATATTGGCTACGGCCTCGTCGGCGGAATTGGTCTGGGTTTAGGTTATGTAACACCGGTAGCAACCGCTGCCAAGTGGTTCCCCGACAAAAAAGGATTCATTACCGGCATGGTCGTCATGGGCTTCGGTTTCGGCGCACTCATTATGTCCAAGGTTCTTGCCCCGATCTTCATGTCCATCACCGGCGGTAATCTAGTCATGGTGTTTTCCTATGTAGGCGTGAGCATGCTTATCATCACCTTGCCGGCAGGCTACTTCCTGGTTAACCCACCCGCTGGCTTCGTACCGAAAGGTTACACTCCTCCTGCAACTTCTGCTGCGGCTCAGGCCTCACAGGATGCCATTACCGCTAAACAGTGTGTCCTATCCAGTAAATTCCTGATGATGTGGACTGTGTTTTTCTTCAACATTATAGCCGGCATCATGTTTATCAGCTTCCAATCTCCCCTGCTGCAGGACCTTTTGAAAAAGACTATGGACCCGGCCACTCTGACCGATCCGAAAGTGGTCGCTGGTCTAGCGGCTTCGGGTGCTACCCTGATTGCCGTCAGCTCTATTTTTAACGGCGTAGGTCGTTTCTTCTGGGGTGGGCTGTCCGACAAAATCGGCCGCGTTCAGACCTTCCGCCTCATTCTCGGCAGTCAGTTGGTGGTCTTCATTGCCCTGATGTTTGTTAGCAGCCCGCTCGTTTTCGGCGTGCTCGTCTGCTACATCCTGCTTTGCTACGGTGGCGGCTTTGGCTCCATGCCTTCGTTCGTCCTCGACGTCTTCGGCCAAAAACTGATGCCGGTTGTCTACGGCACCATCCTCACCGCATGGGGCTGCGGTGGAATCGTGGGTCCCCAGATCGTAGCTTTTCTGAAGGACAATTTTGCCAGTCAGGCTACCCAGTATACCTTCGTGTCCGCTTCGGTACTGCTGCTGCTTGGCCTGCTCATTACATTTGCACTGAGTAATAAGAAATTCGATCCAAATGGAGCTGACCAGGAAGCCCTTGCGGTTTCCACTCATGGAAAGACAGTAAAGTAGTACAGAAGGGTAATATTATGAAAAAGACCGGCTTTATGCCGGTCTTTTTTGCTTATTTAGGTGGCTGCGTGGGTGATCACCGGGAAGATGCCTTGGTGGTAAATGAGGTCGACCAGGTGTCGACCGGGATAAAGCAGGTAGTGGCTAAGGCGAACAAAAGAGCAATACGTGCTGACAGCACCGCTACGGCGGTAAAGCTCTGCTGCAGTTGGTCAGCAAATTTTTTAGATACACCCACATAGAACATACCAATGATTTGGCCGGAAGCGTCTTTGAGTGGCGCATAGCAGGTTTGATACTTGATGCCGACAACCTCAGCCTCGCCCAGGTAGATTTTACCCTCGGTTAGCACCGTGTCAACCACATAAGGCGCCGCATGCGTGCCTACTGCCCGGCTGCCATCACGCATAACGTTAGTAGCCATCCTGGTGTTGCCTAGAAATATGGTAACAGTATCATCAGTCAGATTCCCGATTTTATCAACCATAGCAGTGTTGTCATTAATTATTGTAGTACCTTTGTACAGTACGCCGTCTTTAGCCTGCCAGTGGCCGGGGTACATATGGTCGACAATCTCGACAGCTGTTGCCAGGTCAGACTTGGCTTTTTCGGCAATCGCTAAGTCAATTTGAATCTTCATGTCTCTAATGACCATAATGCCGACAGCGAGACAGATTAGGAGAACCATACCGAGAAACCATACGGTAACTTTAGTTTTCAGGCCAACCTGCATGACATCTCCCCCTCAACCTACTTTAGGCCTAGCGCAGTTTTAAGATGTCTTACCCGGTTGCGGCTAACCGGAACTTCTTGCTTTTGGGGGTCATTCATGCGTAAATAATATGAGCCATGGAACCAGGGAGTGACCTCAAGTATTTCATCCAGATTAATAATATATTGGCGGTGGACGCGGAGAAAATTCGCTTCAGTCAGTAAATTATCAAACTCCTGCAGCGTCAGCATGGCTGAACACTCACCTGTCCGGGTGCGTACAAAGACGTCTTTCTCCTTGACATAGATAAAAACAATATCTGCTTTTTTTAATGGGACAATTTTGCCGCCTGACAGTACGCAGACTTTAGAAATCTGTGTTCGTTTTTCCGGCTGTGTTTTACCCGAAAGGTTGCGGACTTTTGTTAATACTTTGGATAATTTCTCCTGGGTCACAGGTTTGGTAATATAACCAACAGCTGGGGTATCAAAAGCCTCCACTGCATGTTCGGGAAAAGCTGTGATAAAGACAATGAAGGGTGGTTGCTTGGTGTTTCCCAATTTATGTGCAATGTCAAGGCCCGTCATACCAGGCATTTTCACATCGAGCAATACTAGATCAGGCTTGTTTTCAAGGGTGTATACTAAGGCGTCAACGCAGTTGGTGAACTTTGCTGCGGTATCAATATCGGAGTGCTGACTTATCAGATACTCAATCTCATCACAAATAGGTTGTTCGTCATCAATGATTACCACTCTAATTTTGGTGTTCATTAGCATTGCTTACCTCCCCACTTTTTTCAGGAAGTATCTGATCTATGGGTAGACAAATCCTGGCCTCAGTGCCGACAGAGGGTTGGCTGGTAATAGTCAACCCATATTTGGAGCCGTAGAAGCTGGACAGCCTGTTGCGAACATTGTTGATGCCCACGCCGTCTGATTTTGATGCCTCAATGAGGGCCAATTTATCCGGGGGAATGCCCACCCCATTGTCTGTCACGCTAATAATGGCCGTATCACCTTCGCGGTAGGCGTCAATACATAAGAGACAATTGCCGAGCTTATGAAAAAGACCGTGATGGAGTGCATTTTCAACTAATGGTTGGAGCGATAAAACCGGTATAAGGCAGTCCATAACGCTGTTCTCTACGTTGACTGCCACTTCCAGCCTATCGCCGAAACGGGACTTGGCGATTTCCAGATAAGCGTCCACAGCTGCTAGTTCATCTTCTAGAGGGATAAAGTCGCCTTTATGCGAGTACCCCTGTTGCATTAGGGTAGCAAGACTTCCGAGGAGTGTGCGGGCTTTGTCTGGGTCGGTTCGGCAAAAAGACATGATAATACTGATAGTATTAAAAAGAAAGTGGGGGTTAATTTGCGCCCGCAGTGCTTTTAACTCAGCCTTTTCCCGCATTTTCCGCTGCTGGTCTATTTCTGCCAGTTGGATTTGCACTGACAGCAAATTAGCTAATCCATCGGCAATACGAATGTCCAGTTCTGAAAGTGCTTCGTTGTTGACTCTGGCCAGCTCAATAGTCCCAATTACCTTGTTGCCGGAAAAGAGGGGCACAACCACTCCTGATCTGAGGGGGCAGTGAGGAACAGGGCAATCTCGGTCTTCGGGACAATTTATGACCTTCATAACCTTACTGGCCACCGTCTGTTTTGCGGCTATTGAAATAATTGGATCGCCGGGTTTGTGATGATCAGCGCCTTGTCCGACAAAGGCTAAGATTTTGTACCGGCCTGTGATAGAGACAGCATCTACTTTGGTGAGTTCAAAAATGATCTGCGCGGTTACTGTGGCTGAGTGAGTATTAAAACCGAGCCTAAGATACGGAAGCGTGCGGCTGGCGATATCTAGTGATAACTGTGCGGCTCTAGCACCGTAGATATCCTGCTCTGCCTCTATCCAATTGATAATCCAGAGAAACAGTGCTACGCTAGACGCGCTCATTAGTATGCTGAGAGCAGTTGCTGTAAGTTTAACTTCGGTCGCCGGTGAAACCAGCATGATGAACAATACTTGGCTTATTTCGGCAATCGCAGCCAAACTGGCCCCGATTGCTGGACTGATTTGATGAATGTCGAGGCGAAACCTAATTGTGCCGGACAGTATTCCAGCCACTATAGTGAAAATTGCTTGAAGCATTGCTGCTGAGTTGTCAGCCAAGATTATAAACAGGCTAATGATAAGGCCGACGCTACAGCCGGCCGCAGTTCCGCCAGTAATGCCAGCCAGTAAAACTCCGGTGAGCTGAACGGTGATGAGCGGTGCTGCGCCCCAGGGAATTGTGTTAAAGGCATCTGTTATTGCCAAAAAGGCGAATAAGACAACTAAAACAAACTGGCTTAAAGGATTGAAAGGTCTGCGGATACAGCGCATGATAAACCGGCTGCGTCCGGTTAAATAGGCTGTCATGGCAATGAAGGCTAAATCGCTAAACAATTCTAATAGCGCAAAAACAGTCATATAATCCTCCGGCTAAGTCTATCGGAGTGTATTCGGCGTAGAGCGGATATTTCCTTTATATTCCACGGGATTATCAGAAAAAACTATAAATATAGCTCACTATTGTGGGCACATTGTGTTATAATTTGGCCTTGAATTGGTAATTTGTGGATGAAACATAAGGTGTAGTTGTATTGTGGAAGGCTGCGGATTGGACGCGAAATTCGACAATTACTTATGTATAGTTGCTTGACTAATAATCTGACGTAATATATAATAACATTTGTTAGTAAAAGCGGCCCTGTGGTGTAGCGGTCTAACATGCCGCCCTGTCACGGCGGAGATCGACGGTTCAAATCCGTTCAGGGTCGCCAATTTACCTACATGTAGTGGATGTTCTTCACTACGTTCAGAACTAAGCGACTCACGTATGTTGTTCGTTTCGCCTAACGGCTCGCGACGACATGGTTCGCTGCTTATGCCTCGGTAGCTCAGTCGGTAGAGCAGAGGACTGAAAATCCTCGTGTCGGCAGTTCGATTCTGCCCTGAGGCACCATATTTGCGGATGTAGCTCAGTGGTAGAGCATCGCCTTGCCAAGGCGAGGGTCGCGAGTTCGAATCTCGTCATCCGCTCCATAATCAAATGGCGGCATAGCCAAGTGGTAAGGCAGAGGTCTGCAAAACCTTTATCCCCCAGTTCGAATCTGGGTGCCGCCTCCATATTATTCCGCCCGGGTGGTGGAATGGCAGACACAAGGGACTTAAAATCCCTCGGGGGCAACTCCGTGCCGGTTCGAGTCCGGCCCCGGGCACCATCAGGTAAGACATTTAGGATTGTGTGATTGGATCACATAGTCCTTTTTTGTTGTTTTTCTTTGCGCTACGATAAAGGTCTTGAGAAAGGAGGTATTTGCGGTCAGATGTAGACTAGAGAACTTCAGCCTCCAGAACGGGTTAATTAAGGTTTTTGGCAGGGGATAAG
>NZ_DATMYD010000097.1:0-28136 GCF_035561155.1 Sporomusa sp.
CAACCTTCACAAACAAAAAGCTTAAATCCCTGTTTGGGATCTCCACAATGTTCAAATTTTTTTACCTCTTTGCGAACAACAGGTCGAATCCGTTTTCCATATTTCTCGACGAACCGCTTCCAATTCTGTTTTGCATCAAAAGATCTGCCATAAGATGTTCTTCTTCATGCCTCCGTATTTCCGCAAACCCGCGCCATTTCTCCTGCCGTAGCCTCTCTAAACTTATAAATTCTGATACATCAAAAAAAAGCACTACCTGAGCTCTAAGAGCTTCACATAGTGCTTTTTGTGAGGATATAGATCAGTACTTATCCCTTTGGCTTATACGGCAGTCCCTGGGGCGGACCCTGATATAACATAACTTCCCGGTCAGCCATTACTTTCACAGTAATTCTCAGCACGACCGATACATCAAATCTCCGGGTGCAACGGCGCGGTCTTTTATGCGGTTTGCAATGGTGATCGTGCTCGTGGCCGCAGTCGCAGTCGGGTTTACACTTATGTTTTTTGTGGGGCTTATGCTTATGATGGTAGTCATCATCGCAATCGTCATAATCGTCATAGTCATCATCGCAATCGTCATAATCATCATAATCATCGTCGCAGTCATGCTCATAATCATCGTAGTCATCATAATCGTCGCAATCATGACCTTTTTTCTTATGCCAATGGGCTCGAGTGTGTACATCACAATCATAATCGACAAACTCAACCATGACGCTGGCGTCAGCGTCCATCCCCCGCCGTGTTCCCGGGATATCAGCGTAGGCAGTAAATCTGATAGGCCATACTTCAACAGCGTGCACCGGCTGCCTCGGCCGGCAGGCAACATATAAAGCCTTAACCTCAAATTGCCCTCTGACAACAACCTTGTTGGGTATGATATCAACGCTGTTAATTTCCAGTTTTTTAACAAAGACATCAACAATTTGCTCAATAGCTGGTTTGTGCCGCGGCACAACCACATGCACATCCAACGACTTTTGAACCTCTCTTTCACCCAATACCTGCCGGACGACAATAGATTTCGGGCCGGCGCTGATGCCGGCAGTACAATATTGCGGCCGCTCCCATGGTTCTATATGTGTCATTATTACCCTCCTTTCGCGTCTTATAACATATATATGCAAAAGAGCGGAAGAAGACAACAACTGCCTCTCGGTAATAACCTATTCGCGCTTGGTTACCGTCCCCCGGAAACTGGGGGACTTGGTATAAGCAACAATAAAATCGCTAAAAGCCTGTGCGGCCTTTGACAGGTATTTTCCTTTTTTCCAAGCCAGGCCGATGGTGATTGACAAAGGCTCAGCAAGCGGCACACCGACCAAATTAGGATGGTTGCGAACCACCATGTTCATTAAAAAGGAAATACCGACATTACTTGCGACCATCGCCTTGATTGTTTCAATCTGATTGGAAGAAAACACAATATTAGGCGTAAAGCCGTGGCGCGCGCACTCTTCAAGCACGAGCTGACGGTGAAAGAATTCTTCTTTTAAAAGAATGAAGGGCTCATCACGCAATTGACTGAAACTAACTGACTTTGCTGTATGTAAATGGTGGTTAGGCGCCAGGCAAAGCATAATTTCTTCCTGGGTAATAGGAATGGTATTGAGCACGGTTGAAGATTCAGGCAGAATAATCAGGCCCAAATCCAGTTCTTCTTTTTCCAGCATCGACCGGGCCGCCAGTGAACCTTCTTCATAAACTACCAAATTAAGATTAGGATAGGCGCTCTTAAATAGGTTAAAAATGTTAGGGAAGAGATAGGCTCCGATCATTGGCGGCGCCGCAAATTTGATACTCCCCCTGTTTAGCTTGCGAAAATCCTCCATTTCATGGACGGCCTGGCGGATATCAAACAAAATCTTTTTTATTCTAATCTGAAAGGCTTGCCCCTCAGCTGTGATGGCAATCTTTTTTTGACTGCGATCAAACAAGAACACCCCAAGTTCCTCTTCAAGCTTTTGGATGGCATTGGTGATTGATGGCTGGGCTACATGCAACTCTTCGGCAGCTCTTGTAAAGTTCTGCAGCCTGCTAACGGCCTCAAAATATTCAAGTTGACGCAATTCCACCCGTAATTCCCCCCATTTTTAATAGTCATTACCTATTGTACCATAGAATATCGATATTTTAATTACTTATGTAGCGGTGCTAAAGTATAGATAGGGTATTATCAAAATCATCTAAAAACTAACTAGGAGGGATTACTTTTTCATGAACAGCAAAGTTGTAAAAGCCCTGGCGACTGTCGCCGTAGGTACTGCCATCTGGTTTATCCCCATCCCGCAGGGGCTTAAGCCGGAAGCCTGGCATTTAATGGCCATTTTTGTCGCAACAATCTTTGGCTTCATCGTCCAGCCGTTGCCCATTGGCGCTGTAGCGCTCATCAGTGTGACGTTCACTGCCCTTGCCGGCGTGTTAAAACCGGCCGAAGCCATCAGTGGATTCTCTAACACCACCATCTGGCTGATTGTTGCCGCCTTTTTATTTGCCAAAGGCTTTATCAAAACCGGCTTAGGACGCCGCATTGCCTTTATGCTAATAAAAGCCATCGGGGACAGTACGCTGAAACTTGGTTATACACTAGTCCTCAGCGACCTTATTATTAGCCCGGCCACCCCCTCGAACACAGCACGCGCCGGTGGCATTCTTTTCCCGATTGTCCGCAGTCTCTGCACAGCTTTTGGCTCTGAGCCAGGACCGACTGCCCGTAAAGTCGGCAGCTATCTAATGCAGACGGCCTATCAGGGCAATACCATTACTTCTGCCATGTTCCTTACCTCAATGGCCGGGAACCCCTTAATCGCTCTACTTGCCGCCAAAACACTGAATATCCAGCTTAGCTGGGGTCAATGGGCTTTAGCTTCTGTCGTCCCGGGTATTATTTCGCTGATTGTAGTTCCGTACTTCCTGTACAAATTCTACCCACCCGAGATTAAGAAAACGCCAGAGGCTAAAGCCCTGGCGGCAAAAGAGCTTGAGATCATGGGTCCTATGTCATGGGGCGAAAAAATTGTCGCCATGGTATTTGTGGGTGCCCTTATTCTATGGAGTACCTCCCAGTATACCAAACTGGATGCCACCGTTGTCGCCCTCTTAGCTGTCGTTGTCATGCTGGTCACCCAAGTACTTGAATGGAAAGATGTCCTTGATGAAAAAGGCGCATGGGATACCCTGATCTGGATGGGTGCCCTTGTCGGCCTGGCTGATTATCTTTCGAAACTTGGTTTCATTCCCTGGTTTGCCCAAACAATGGCAGCAAGCATTGTAGGCATCCCCTGGCTGCAGGCATTTATTGTCCTCACAGTCGTTTATCTGTATGCGCATTACGCTTTCGCGAGCCTGACTGCTCATATCACAGCCATGTACCCAGCCTTTATCGCGGTAGCCGTAGCTGCCGGCGCCCCTGCCTATCTGGTAGCCCTGTCGCTGGCCTTTATGTCCAATCTCTGTATGTCACTGACCCACTATGCGGCCGGTCCGTCGCCTATTTATTTCGGCGCAGGTTATGTCGACCAAGGCACCTGGTGGCGGCTTGGGTTCATTATATCTGTCATCAACTTGATTATTTGGGTTGGCTTAGGTTCTATCTGGTGGAAAGTTCTCGGTCTTTGGTAATAACCGAATCCATTTAAAATGATTTCCTAAGAGTAGAGAGGAGCTATTACATGCGTACAATCCAGTCACAGCAAATCACTGACGCTGTTGCCAAATTGGCAATTGACGCCAATTACTATTTATCTGAGGATGTTTTTAATGCACTAGTTGAAGGCAAAGAAAAAGAAGAATCGCCGCTTGGCAAAGAAATCTTTGACCAGATTATTAAAAACGCCTGTATCGCCAGAGATGAAGATAAACCCATGTGTCAAGACACCGGACTTGCAGTAATCTTTGTTGAATTAGGTCAGGATGTCTGCATCGAAGGGGGCACATTGGAAGCAGCTGTTAATGCCGGTGTGGCCAAAGGCTATACCGAAGGCTATTTACGCAAATCGGCCGTTGCCGAGCCGCTGTTCAACCGTAAAAATACCGGCGACAATACCCCGGCTATCATTCATGTCGAAAGCGTTCCCGGCGACCAACTCAAAATTGTCCTTGCTCCCAAAGGGGCCGGCAGTGAAAACAAAAGCGCCCTTAAAATGCTGATACCAGCCGACGGTGTGGCAGGAGTAAAGAAGTTCGTTGTTGAAACAATTGAGAATGCAGGTTCTAACCCCTGTCCGCCCATTGTAGTTGGTGTAGGAATCGGCGGCACTATGGAGAAAGCTGCCTATCTTGCCAAGAAAGCCCTGATTCGTCCGTTAACCAAACGAAATGACCATCCTGACTATGCCAAGCTTGAAGGCGAACTTTTAGGGCTTATTAATAAAACCGGTATCGGACCCCAAGGTCTTGGCGGTCGCATCACAGCCCTGGCTGTCAACATTGAATGGTATCCTACCCATATTGCCAGCCTGCCTGTAGCTGTAAACATCAACTGTCATGCCACCCGGCATGCTGAAGTAGTACTGTAAGGGGGAAAAAACATGGCTGAACAAATTCGTATCACTACACCACTTACCGATGAAACGATAAAGAATTTAAAAGCCGGGGATAGTGTTCTTATTACCGGCGTAATCTATGCTGCGCGCGACGCGGCGCACAAATGTATGGTTGAGGCCCTCGACAAGGGCGAAGAACTGCCGGTAGATTTCACAGGACAAATGGTTTACTACGTCGGACCCTCGCCAGCTAAACCGGGCGAACCGATCGGTTCTGCCGGTCCTACCACCAGTGGCCGGATGGATGCTTATGCGCCGCGTATCCTGGACAAAGGCCTAAAAGGAATGATTGGCAAGGGCTACCGTTCTGACGCGGTTGTAGACAGCATGAAGAAACATGGCGTTGTTTATCTTGTTACCACCGGCGGTGCAGCCGCTCTTATCTCAAAAACAATCAAGTCCTATGAAGTAGTGGCTTACGGCGATCTTGGCCCCGAAGCACTGGCTCGTATGGAAGTAGAGGATTTTCCGGCCATCGTGGCGATTGATAGCACAGGGAAAAACGTCTATCATGAAGGACAAAAGGCTTACCGCCAAGATTAGCCTATAGCCCAAACTATATAGTTTCCAATAAAGATTTACTGGCATGATGTTAGTATAAGCGTAAGTTAAGCGCCAGCGGTGGAGCGTTAGTAACATCATGCCAAAAGAAAATCTTTATTGGACTTCAAATAACATCATTGAGGTGAACAATGCTTAACTTTGACGTACTAGTTATCGGCAGTGGCGGCTCCGGAATGCGGGCCGCCCTTGAAGCCGTTCGGCAGGAAGGCCTCTCGGTCGGCCTGATGACTAAAATGTTTCCCACCCGCTCGGCCACCGGCTGTGCTCAGGGTGGCATTAACGGTTCCTTGCAGAACGCCGATCCGAGCGATTCCATTGAAAAACACATTTTTGATACAATAAAAGGCAGCGACTATCTCGGCGATCAGGATGCCATTGAACACTTTATCAGCAGCATGCCTGATGCCATTCGGGAACTGGATTACTTTGGCGTACCCTTCTCCCGTGACGGCCAGGGCCGGATAGCCCAGCGCAACTTCGGTGGTGCATCCTCACCCCGGACCTGTTTTTCGGCCGACGTAACCGGTCATGTTATTCTCCACACTCTTTATGAACAGTGCCTGAAGCATGGTGTAAAAATTCTGACTGAATGGTATCTGCTGCAAATTGTTACCGATCAGGGCAAACTATGCGGTGTTGTCGCCTATGATTTAAAGGGCGGCCGCATTGTTCCCATTGCGGCCAAAGCCGTTGTTGTAGCTACTGGCGGCGCCGGCCGCATGTACTGGCTCCGCACCACCAACCCGTTTACTTCGACCGGTGATGGTATTGCCGCTTGCTTTGATGCCGGCGTTCCGGTCAAAGACCCTGAGTTTGTTCAGTTCCATCCTACCGGCCTGGCCGGTACCGGAATTTTGATGTCAGAAGCCTCCCGTGGCGAAGGCGGTTATCTTCTCAACAACAAAGGTGAGCGCTTCATGTCTCGCTATGCGCCGGAAAAGATGGAGCTTGCTACCCGCGACCTTGTCTCCCAAGCCATTGAGACAGAAATTAAAGAGGGACGCGGCTTCGGCGAAGGGTTGAGCGCCTATGTTCAACTAGATCTACGCCATTTAGGACGGGAAAAAATCATGGAACGTCTGCCCCAGATTCGTGACTTGGCGATCACTTTTGAGCAGGTCGACCCTATTGAACAGCCTATTCCCATCCGCCCTAGCTGTCATTATTCCATGGGCGGCGTTGACGTAATCGACTACCACACCTGTGCAACAGCTGTTGAGGGCATTTTTGCTGCCGGTGAGGCTGCCTGCATCTCAGTCCACGGGGCTAACCGCCTTGGCGGCAATTCATTGGCTGACATCGTTGCTTTTGGGAAATTCGCCGGTCAAGGTGCTGCCACTTGCGCAAAACAGCGGCAGGCCGTCAATCAAGGTCTTGTTGACCAAGCCTCCCAGGCCTGGGAGGCCAAATATAACGCTGTAACCACCAGGAGCACCGGCGTTACTACAGCATCGATCCGTGACCGGTTGGCCGAAGTCATGTGGAATAATGTCGGCGTGTTCCGCACCGGTGACGAAATGCAAGCAGCGCTCATAGTAGTCGACAGCTTGCTCCAGGAGTACCAAGCCATCATGGTGCCTGACCAAAACAAGATCTACAACACTGCCTTTGTGAACTACATCGAACTTGGCAGCATGCTTACAGTGGCCAAAACGGTCGTCCTCGGCGCTCTTAACCGTCAGGAAAGCCGCGGCAGTCACTGCCGGGCCGATTTCCCCAGCCGTGATGACGCCAACTTCCTGAAACACACCATCGTGTCCAAGGAAGGCCAGTCGTACAATATATCTTACCGGCCAGTCGTAATCACCAAATACCCGCCAGCAGAAAGGAAATATTGATGCGCCAGATAACATATAAAATTGAACGGTTTGACGGAGCAAAAAGCTTCGTACAAGAATATACCTTCCCCCATCAGCCGGGTAAGACCATTCTCTGGGGTCTAATCAACATCAAAGAAACGCTTGACCCCACGCTCGCTTTCACAGCAGCCTGCCGCGCAGCGGTATGCGGTGCCTGCGCCGTGCGTGTCAACGGTCAGGCTTTCCTGGCCTGTGAGACCCCGCTTGACGGTATCCTGGATCGCTTCGGTGATACTTTAACCATCGGTCCTATCCAAAATTTCAAAGTCATTCGCGACCTTGTTGTTGACTGGGAACCCAAAGCCGAGCGCTTAATGGCAAACAGCACCTGGTTAGCACCCAAAGATGAATTTAACGCCAAAGAAGGCTGCCGTCAAAACGCTGCCGACTTTAAGAAAATCAATACCCAGGCTGGCTGTATTCTCTGTGGTGCCTGTGCTTCCGAATGTTCCAAGCTCAGTGCGGATAACAAGGATTTCCTTGAACCTTTCACCTATTCTAAAGTGTGGAAATTTGTTGCCGATACCCGGGACAAGTCGTCAGCCGAACGCATCAAAGCGGTACTTGACAAAGGCCTCTGGAAATGCCTGCACTGCGTAGAATGCAGTACAAAATGCCCAAAAGGTTTAGCTCCCGGCGAAGATATCGCCCGGCTGCGCCAATTATCCATCAAGCTCGGTTATACCGATAATCCCGGCGCCCGCCATGCGCTGGCTTTCTTACAGGATATCGAAGATACCGGCCGCTTAAATGAAACCAAATTGTCGGTAAGAAGTATCGGCATGCTGGGCTCAATGACCAAATTCCCGTTTGCGCTCCGCCTCCTCCGTCGCGGCAAACTCAATCCTTTCCATTTCCCTGGCAAGGTCAAAGGGCATGAGCAGATTAAGGCCATCCTCAAAGCAGTAAGGGAGAGTGAGAAATAATGAAATATGCATTTTTCCCGGGCTGCGTTCTTGAGGGAGCGGCCAAAGAAAACTATATAGCCACTACCGCTGTCGCCAAAGCGCTTGGTATTGAGCTTCTCGAAATCCCCGGCTGGACCTGCTGTGGCGCGTCCCATGTGCAAGACGTAGACGACCTGGCGGCAACTGCCATTAACGCCCGTAATATCGCCTTAGCTGAACAAATGGACCTGCCGCTCTTAACCGTGTGCAATACCTGCACCTTAATGCTGCGCAAAGCCAAAGCCAAGCTGGACAACGGCCAAAAAGAAACAGTCAATGCTCTCTTAGCTGTTGCCGGCCTTAATTATAAGGGCACAAGCAATATTACCCACTTACTCTGGGTACTGCTTAGCGACTACGGTCTTGATCGGCTGAAGCAGTTGGTTAAACGCCCATTAACCGGCCTCAAAGTAGCTGCCTACTATGGCTGCCATATTCTCCGCCCCCCAACCCTAATGGATTTTGAAGACCATGCTAATCCACAGTCTCTCGAAAACCTCATTCGCGCTCTCGGCGCTCAACCTGTTGACTATGATGCAAGACTTAAGTGCTGCGGTTTCCACGCTACCTATACTGCGGAAAAAGACATGATCCGCATCACCGGTGAAACTAACCACAGTGCAGTAAAAGCCGGTGCGGACTGCATTGTTACGCCGTGCCCGCTGTGCCAAATGTCACTTGACATGAATCAGCCGGAAGGTCAGGCGGCTGTAGGCTGTCAGCAGGAGATGCCGGTACTGCATCTGGCCCAGTTAGTAGGGCTTGCTCTCGGTCTTACGCCTGAGGAATTAGGTATGAACATGCATATTGCTGGCCGCGAAATCATTAGAGGAAAAATATCCGCTAAGTAACAAAACAAATACAAAACGGTCTGAATCTCTTCACTCGGGGATTCAGACCGTTTTATATTATCGTGACTATACTCGGAATTATTTTGCTTGTAGCCATTCTTCCCGCTTCTAAAAGCATATCCTGCACTATTCAAAAGTCAATAATAGTCAAAAAGTCAAAAATAGTTAGATTGCCTGCGTCCTGAGTTCACCATTTTGTTAAATTGCCTTAAACTGCCAAAAATGACCTAAAATCAGCCATTTACGCCCTCCAAAGAATAACGATTATCTGGTAATATGTAATTGTAAAGATTGGTAATTCAATGTTACTAACGCGAATAGCTATCTTATATTAAAATCAGGAGGCGTATTATCATGGCAAAAATAGTTGGTATTGATTTAGGTACTACAAATTCGGTTATTGCTGTACTGGAAGGAGGACGCCCTACAGTCATTGCCAATGCGGAAGGCAGCCGTACCACGCCTTCAGTAGTGTCTTTCCGGGATAACGAGCGCTTAGTTGGTCAATTGGCCAAACGTCAGGCAGTGCTCAATCCTGCTAAAACCTTTTCTTCAGTCAAACGGTTCATCGGCCGTCGTAATGATGAAGTATCGGCCGAAGCAAAACTGGTTCCTTATAAAATTAGCGCAGATGCCAATAACGCCGTAAAATTTATTGTCGATGACACAGCCTATGCACCAGAGGAAATTTCGGCCCAAGTACTGCGTAAACTAGTCGATGATGCCGGCAAATACCTGGGTGAAAAAATCACAGAAGCCGTTATTACCGTTCCGGCCTACTTTAACGACGCCCAGCGTCAGGCCACTAAAGATGCCGGCCGGGTTGCCGGGCTCAACGTGCTAAGGATCATCAACGAACCAACAGCGGCTGCGCTGGCTTATGGGCTTGATAAAAAGAAAAATGAAACCATTTTGGTTTTTGACCTAGGCGGCGGCACTTTTGATGTCTCCATCCTGGAAGTGGGCGATGGTATCTTTGAAGTCAAGTCCACTAACGGCGATACCCACCTTGGCGGTGACGATTTTGACAAGGTTATCGTCGACTGGTTGGCCGCTGAATTCAAAAAAGATCACGGCATTGACCTACTTGCTGACAAGCAATCACTACAACGGCTGACCGAAGCGGCAGAGAAAGCCAAGATTGAATTGTCGTCAGTGTTAGAAACCACGATTAACCTGCCTTTCATCACTGCCGACGCTAACGGACCCAAGCACCTGGAGGCCAAACTAAGCCGGGCTAAATTTGACGAACTGACCCGCCCACTGGTAGAACGTTGCCGTATTCCGGTAGAAAAAGCGCTGGCTGATGCCAAACTAACCGCTGCCGCTGTGGATGAAGTCATTTTGGTGGGTGGTTCCACCCGCATTCCGGCTGTACAAAACCTGGTCAGATCCATTACCGGCAAAACCCCCAACCAAAGTGTCAACCCGGACGAAGTAGTGGCCGTAGGAGCCGCCATCCAGGCCGGTGTCTTGAGCGGCGAGCTCAAAGACGTAGTGCTGCTTGATGTAACACCGTTATCTCTGGGCGTAGAAACCATGGGCGGCATTATGACCAGGATTATTGACCGGAATACCACTATTCCTACCCGCCACAGTCAGGTATTCAGCACAGCTGACGATAACCAGCCTGAAGTGGAGATTCACGTCCTGCAGGGCGAGCGGGAAATGGCGGCAGGTAACCGGACTCTGGGCCGGTTTAAACTTGGAGGCTTACCACCTGCGCCCAGAGGTGTACCGCAAATTGAGGTCACCTTTGATATTGATGCCAATGGTATCCTGACTGTAAGCGCTAAAGACCAGGCCAGTGGCAAAGAGCAATCTGTCACCATCACCGGCTCCAGCAATCTTGATAAAGCGGCTATTGACCAAATGGTGGAAGACGCCAAGCAGTATGCTGCTGAAGATAAAGAGCGCCGCCGGCAGGTAGAATTAAAGAATGAACTGGACAGCCTCAGCTATCAGGCCAAGACCTTCCTGGAAACAAACAATACCGGCCTGCCTGCCCATCTGAGCGGCCGCCTAAGCGACGCTGTAACCCAGGCCAAGGCGGCTGTCGAGCAAAACGCCGCGATCGATAAATTGCAGCAAGTCAAAGCTGAACTGGAGCAGGCCTATACCCAGGCCAGCCAGTATCAACCCGCCCCGGCGGCTACACAATCTCCGCCTGCCGGCGACGACAATATTATCGACGCCGAATATGAGTAAAACAAAACATCCCCGGTAAAGGAGGCGATGCTGATGAAATATATCGACTACTATGAAGTGCTGGGCATACCCCGGACAGCATCTGATAAAGACATTAAGCAGGCTTACCGCCAGTTGGCCCGTCAGCATCACCCAGACTTGCACCAGGGGGATGCCAAGCAGGCCGCCGAAGAAAAATTTAAAGCCATCAACGAGGCTTATGAGGTATTAGGTGACCCCGAAAAGCGGGGCAAATACGACCAACTGGGCCGTAATTGGCAGACAGGCCAGGACTTCGAACCTGCAGGCACCGGCTTTTCTTACAGCGTCCACAACACAGCTGATTTTGATTTAGGCGGTTTTGGTTTCAGCGATTTCTTCTCCAGCATGTTCGGCCAGGATTTTTCCCATCGGCAGGCAGGCCGGCCAACCAGCTTCAAAGGCGAAGATATCGATGCCGAAATCAGCCTGTCCATCGAAGAATTACTGAATGGTGTGGAAAAAGACTTGCATTTGACCACGCCTAATGCCTGCAGCGCCTGCGCCGGACGACGTTTCACCAGACAGGGCGTTTGCCCGGTCTGTGGCGGGCTGGGTACGACCGAGGAAACAAAAACCGTTAAGGTAAAAATCCCACCCGGCCTACACCCCGGTGCCAGCTTACGCCTTAAAGGCCTGGGCGGCCAAGGCCACGGCGGCGGCGCAAGCGGCGATCTATACCTCCACATCAAAGCCACTCCACACCCGTCCTGGCAGCTTGCCAACAAGGCCGACCTGACAATGGAACTGACCCTTCTGCCCGAACAGGCCGTCCTGGGGGCTAAAATACCTATAGCCACTCCTCATGGTCAGCTGCAGGTAAAGGTTCAGCCAGGCATCCGTTCCGGGCAGCAGCTGCGGCTGAAAGGTAAAGGCCTGCCGCAAGGCCCTAACCGCAACGGCGACCTTTTTCTCAAAATCCGTATTGATATTCCAACAAACCTGACAGAAGAGGAACTGGAGCTGTACCGGCAGATCCAAAAGCTAAAGGCACCAACACCAGGCAATTAAATAATTAAAGGCTCAACAGGCAGTATTCCGCTGCATGTTGAGCCTTTTGCCGTACAAAACCTCTAATTAACATTAACAACGCGATAAACAAATAGGGCAATCATGGCGATAAATACGATCAATCCGAGCCAATCCGCTGTGGGGCCAAACTCCTTGCCTACGAGTGCCAGCGGCGAATCGCTGCCGCCGCCGGTTACTGAAAATACAATGATGATGGCAATGATAACCCCCATTAAACTTTCACCAACAATAAGCCCAGATGCAAATAGTACACCATGGCGGTTGCAAGTTTCCACATCTTCTTCAATGTTTTTCGGACTCCGCTCTATCGCCCGATTATGTAGATACCGATACACAAAATAGCTCATGACAGTACCTAGGATAAGAGGCGTTTCCAATGTAGGCGGCAAGTAAATCCCCATACCTACAGCTAACGGCGGCAGATAGTATTTTTCCGAGTTCTTTTTCAGTAGCCAATCTACACTAATGATCACAATTCCGACTCCTACGCCGAAAAGAATATAATTCCAATCCAAATTGTGACTAAAAATCCCTTTGGCTATCGTAGCCATCAAAGTTGCCTGCGGTGCAGAAAGAACTTGACTTTCGTCCATTCCAGCGCGCGGCATAGCCCCGACAAAACCATACGCTTCATATAATAAATTCAATACTGGTGAAATGGCAAAAGCTCCCACAATGCAGCCCAGCAATAAGGCCACTTGCTGTCTCCAAGGCGTAGCACCGACGAGATAACCTGTTTTTAAATCTTGCAGATTGTCGTTTGAAATAGCAGCAATGTGACAATGACGCTTGTCATAAAAATAGCTAACGCAATAGCGAATTTAGTTCCGGTTTCCGTGTCAAAAAGACTGACCGCTGTTCCGATTGCCAATACGACAAGAGAGGATATAATTATTCCCAAAATCCCTATCCCCGAAATCGGGCTGGCCGATGTACCAATTAATCCGGCCATGTAGCCACACGCAGCAGCCACAAAAAATCCCATGCAGATGGAGATGGTAACACCTACGAGAACAAAAATCCATGTGGTACCTGCTGACAGATGTGCGTCCGCAATAAAGGAATAAAATGTTCCCAGTAAACCGATAACAATAACACTTAAAACCATCCCTGTCGCTTTAGGAGACAAATCTGTATCCATCCGGTGCAAATTTTTTCCTGTTTCCGACTGACTCATAGCTTGTATCGAAATGCGCATACCCTCGATGATTGGTTTTACTAACATAATCAGTGTCCATATTGCGGCAATACCAATCGCACCAGCACCGATAAGCCGTACCTTTTGTGCCCAGACACCAGACAGCGGTTGCAAACGCATTGGCGCTTTGCCCAACTGCCGATGACATTACAGATGTAAGATACGGCACAAATACGCCCCACGCCAGAATAGTACCCACTAACATTGCCATACCACTAGCGATACCAATCAGATAGCCGGCTCCCAGTAAAGCAGAAGAA
Organism: Sporomusa sp.; assembly: GCF_035561155.1. Taxonomy (GTDB): domain Bacteria; phylum Bacillota; class Negativicutes; order Sporomusales; family Sporomusaceae; genus Sporomusa. The sequence goes on from NZ_DATMYD010000097.1 coordinate 13,485, forward strand.
AAGCCAATAGGCAACTGCGATGTAATTTTGCCGAAAGTGAACCAATAGTGCACTTCCGATGAAATAACTTGAAAACCACTCGTACACAAACTGATAATAGCCGAAACATAGAACGGCGCAATGGAATAGTGAACAGCACGCCAAGACTGCCGCCACAAGCACAAATCATCAAGGTCTGCCAGAAAGCAAACCCCTGCCAATACCCGATCATCAGTAAGCCGGGAATAATAAATATAACCGCCGAAAGGGTACCTGCTGCCGAGGCCTGAGTTTGAACCATATTATTTTCCAAGACATTGGAATCTTTAAACATCTTCAAAACGGCCATAGAAATAACTGCCGCAGGGAGTATACATATGAAACAAGTAGATTTTACGAGTCATGAATTAAACGTGCCTGAACTTACGTTTCGGGGAATGTTGCTGGGAATGTTAATTACGGTCATTTTTACGGCATCCAATGTGTATTTGGGCTTAAAAGTAGGGCTCACGTTTTCGTCGTCTATTCCTCATCTAATAAGTTTTGCCAATCTGGCTTTTTGCTACCATTTAGGATTTGCCTGGTTGAGGTTTTACATACGATAGATAATGGATCGTTGTTGCTCGTAAATTGCAGTTCATTCATCCTGCGAAACGTCAGCAGGTTGTGAGGCCAGGGTACTATGCCTGCGGCTATAGCTGAAATACACGATCATGCCGATTACATACCAGATCCCGAAGAAGGTCAGGGTTTCCACCGGCAGATTAGCAATCAGGTAGCCGCACAAGAGCACGGCCAGCGGCACAACCACCTGGACGGCAGGGCAGCGAAACGGCCTGGGTACGTCAGGCTGGGTCCTGCGGAGCACCCACACACCTATTGAGACTAAAATAAAAGCAAAGAGTGTCCCCATGTTGCAGAGTTCGGCAATGATGTTGATCGGCAGTAAACCACTTAGCACACTTACTACGCCACCGGCAATCAGAGTGATGGTATGAGGAGTACCGTATTTGGGGTGGATCTTCACCAGACTCTGTGGAATCATCCCATCACGGGCCATTGCCAAAAATACGCGGGTCTGACCATACATAAAGACCAACAGTACGGTGGTAATGCCGCAAATGGCGCCTAGCGCCACGAGAGCGCTGCCGAAATTCATGCCAATGGCGCGAAGCGCGTAGGCTACCGGCTCGCTGTTGTTCAGGGTTGAATAAGGCACAACACCTGTCAAAACAGCTGCGACGGCAATATAAAGTACGGTACAGATAACCAGCGACCCGACAATTCCGATCGGAATATCCCGGTTGGGATTTTTACATTCTTCCGCAGCGGTGGACACAGTATCAAACCCGATATAGGCAAAAAACACGATCGCGGCGCCGGTAGCCACCCCACCCCAACCATACGGAAGGAACGGCTGCCAGTTTAGCGGCTCAATATGAGGAGTGGCAACAAACAGGAAAAAAGCGATACATGCCAGTTTGATAAATACCAGGATTCTGTTCAGAGCAGCACTTTCTCTGGTGCCAAGCATCAGTAAATAGGTGAGGATGAGCGTGATCAAAATCGCAGGTATATTCAGGATACCGCCATCAGCAGGGACAGCCGTCCACGCCGTCGGCAAGACAATGCCGGCCGATTTGAGTAACCCGACCATATAGCCTGACCAGCCGGCCGCTACCGCCGCTGACCCGATCGTATATTCACAAATCAGCGCCCAGCCTACCGCAAAAGCGACCACCTCACCCATTGAGACATAAGCAAAGGTATAAGCACTGCCAGTTACCGGCACCATGGATGCCAGCTCGGAATAGGCTAATGCGGCAAAAGCGCAGGCAAGACCTGATAAAACGAATGACAGCATAATTGCCGGCCCTGCATATTTGGCGGCAGCTACACCGGTAAGCACAAAAATTCCGGTGCCGATGATGCACCCGATTCCTAATAAAACTAGATCTGTCGCACCCAGAGTCTTCCTCAAGCCATTTCTTTCACTACCCCGGATCAGTTCCGCAATATTCTTCTTACGAAATAAGCTCATTTTTTTACCCCCCTATTCCATCAGAAAATTCAGATAAATTTTCCTATTTTTCTACTTTTACTTACACAACGATCCCCTCCCCACCGTGTAGCGGCAACTATACTTCTGGTACTCTTAGCAACTATCCCGGTGCGGGAGGGGAAGTAGAAATTACGGTAATAGCGTTTTTTTCACCTTGCCAATCAGGGCAATCCGCGTTTCGGCCAGAATATCGGCGGCTTTATAGGTCGGAATCCCCTCCCGTTTGGAAATGGCAATGACCTGTTCAATATTATGGTAAATGCCGTCTACTTTCTTTATGGCCCGGTCATGGTTATAGCCGCCTTGCTGCAACTCATCGGCCACGTTGATAACACCGCCGGCATTGATAATGAAATCAGGAGCATAGAGAATGCCTTTTTCCTGCAGAATATCGCCATGCCGAGTTTCCTTCAATTGATTGTTGGCAGCACCGGCGATAATCCGGCACTTTAACCGGGGCAATGTTTCATCATTGATTATGGCGCCCAACGCGCAGGGCGCAAAGATATCGCAATCAACCCCGTAGATTTCATGGGGGCTGACGGCTCTGGCACCAAATTCAGCGACGATACGGCTGATATTCTCCTCGCTGATATCTGTCACAACGAGGTTAGCCCCTTCCTCGTGAAGATGCTGGCAAAGGGTATAACCCACATGCCCCAGACCTTGCACAGCCACTGTTTTTCCCTGGAGCGAATCGGTTCCCCAAACCTCCGCGGCGCAAGCCTTCATGCCTTTCCAGGTACCATAAGCAGTGACCGGCGAGGGATCGGCCACGCCACGGCCAACCACATGGGAGGTTTCCATGTGTATATAGTCCATATCTTCTACGGCGGTGCCGACATCTTCAGAGGTAATGTACCGTCCATTCAGACTCTGGACGAAGCGGCCGAATGCCCGGAAAAGTGCTTCACTTTTATCGGTCTTGGAATTGCCGATGATAACGGCTTTGCCGCCCCCTATATTGAGACCGGCGGCTGCGTTTTTATAGCTCATACCCCTGGCCAGACGCACTACGTCCGTAATCGCGTCTTCTTCGCACTCGTACTGCCACATACGGGTACCGCCCAGCGCAGGACCAAGAGTGGTGTCATGAATACAGATAATGGCTTTTAGACCGGAGGCCGGATCGTGGCAAAAAACCAATTGCTCGTACCCATGCTGCTCCATCTTTTTAAAAATCCCCATTTACAAATCCCCCCTGTAAAAATTTATTGTTCCATCTGGTAGTACTTAAACGCAAGAAATATGCCAGCATAAGAGTACCCGTCAGAACCGGTAATAACCGTCCAGACAAAGAAAATCACTGCAAGACTTTGCATTAATTGCAAAATCCTGCAGTGAACTGTTTTGCAGTCAGACCGTGCTGCCCCTTATCCCATATTTCTCCAATTTATAATATAGGGTACGCAAAGAAATATTAAGATGACGGGCGGTTTCAGCCCGGTTGCCGCCATACCCGGTAAGCACGCCCGCGATAGCCCGCCGTTCCGCTTCCTCCAGCGTTTCTGACAGTGTTCTGCAGGGCACAACAGCGCTCTCTACGGCTTTATGCTCTGTGCTTGACCTGGTCACGGCCGAAAGTGGCGGTAAATGAGTCACCATAATCGTATATTCATTAAAATGCATATTAATCAGGGCACGGCCAAGGACATTCTCCAATTCCCGCACATTACCCGGCCAGCCGTGTTCGGCCAACAGGGCTGCTGCATCATCTTCAATCCCCTGCACGCTGCGGCCATACTCCCGGTTGAGTTTGGTCAACAGATGCCGGGCTAATTCCGGCAGATCCCCGATCCGCTGGCGCAGCGGCGGAATGGTTATCGGAAAAACATTAATCCGGTAATAAAGGTCTTTGCGAAAATTGCCTTTTTTGACCTCATCTTCCAGGCTCTTATTGGTAGCGGCAATAATTCTCAGATCAAGATCAAACGCCCTGACGCCACCGACCCTCATAATCTCCCGCTCCTGCAGCACCCGCAGCAATTTGACCTGAATAGACGGCGGAATCTCGCCAATCTCATCAAGAAACAGCGTACCGCCATCAGCCTCTTCAAAAAGGCCTTTCTTGCCACTTTTAAGAGCCCCGCTGAACGCCCCGGCCTCATAGCCAAATAACTCACTTTCCAGCAGCGTTTCCGGGATCGCAGCACAATTTACCCGGACAAACCGCCGGTATTTTCGCTGGCTGGCACTGTGAATGGCATGGGCAAACAACTCTTTCCCTGTCCCGCTCTCCCCTGTTAGCAGCACTGTGACAGGCGTAAGCGCAGCCCGGCCGGCATTCTCTACCGCCGCCTGCATCGCCGGCCCCCGGGCCACGATATCTTCAAAGGTATAGCGGGCCTGCCCCCGGTCCATCAGCGCTTCCACACCGGCAAGTTCCTCTGAGAGAAATTTTAATTCCGAGATGTCATGCGCCATTGCCACACTCCCGCGCAACCGGCCATCGACAATTAGCGGCGCCGCGTTAATAATGACCTCACGATTGTCAGGGCCCACCTTTAGCGGCACTCCCCGCACTGCCTCCATCGATTGCATGACCCGCAGATGAACACTTTCCCCCTGGCGGATATCCACAGTAGGCGGTTTACCCATGACTTCTTCCTTGCGCATCCCGATCAACCGCGTATAGGCCGGATTGACCAGTATGATTTTCCCTTGGTCGTCCACGACCGAAATGACGTCTTGCGAAGTGTTGATGATGGCTTCCAATAATTTTTTCATTTCTTTGATGCAAGTCATTTCCTCAGCTAAATGACGGACTTCGGTCATATCCCGGAAAACGGCCACCGCACCAACAATCCGGTTATCTTCGTCCCGAACCGGAACACGGTTGGTAAGGATACAGGTATCGCCGGTCTCCTGCCGCTGGTTAAGCTCAGGCAGCCCCGTCTCCAGCACGCAGTGCAGGCGTGAACCGGGAATAATATCCCGTGCATTTTCGCCATACGCCTCCCACGCCGCGATCCCCAGCAGCCGCTCAGCCGCCGTGTTGAAGAGTACGATTATCCCTTTTTTATTGACCGCTACGACGGCATCATGGGTCGAATTTAAAATATCCTGCATTTCCCGGCTACTGATACTCCACTCATTCCTGGTGATTAATTTACGTACTTTCGCCATACACACACCCCCAAGCTACCTTCCTCTGGCCAAACTTAAAATGTCCACCTCTTCTACTATATTTCTCCATATATTATCTGATTCCTCTCCTGGTAGTGGACAAAATATGTCTTCTTTTACATCACATTCCCAACAAATGTACTTGACTTTATTTGGGCGCGGAGGTGAAAACTATAGAAAAAAAATAAAGCGGGGCCGCGGAAACTTATCTCTAAGATTTTCCACAGCCCCGTGTTTTCAATCAACTTATCCAATAAATAGTTACAGGCGCAACATACTATTGAAGCTTTCCGTACCTTATTATATATTTGAAGTAATACACGTAAAGACTATCCCCCTGGACTATCGCACCAAGTGCGGATTATTGTGTTTTTATAAGGCATTGCCTGTTCAGCGGGACGAAAATCATAGTCGATTTTTACCGCTAACATAGTTTTGGAGCGATCTGTACAAAGTATTGAACGATTCACTGCCATATAAGGGTAGGGCATTTGTCTTTTTTGTCAGACTACAAACCGTTTAATTGTATTTTGCAGCTCTTCCGCCATTTTTGCTAATGCCTCACTGGAGGCGGCGATCTCTTCCGTTGCTGCCGATTGTTCCTGGGTAGCCGCCGATACCGATTGCGTATGCCTGGACGCAGCCTTACTTACATTGTCAATTTCCCTGACGGCGGTGACAATGTGCTGACTGCCGCCGGCCATCTGCTGAATTGCCGCCGAAATTTCCCTGATTTGAGAAGATTCCTGTTCAATTAAGCTGACAATTGAGCGGAAGGCTTCTCCCGTGGTATTGATGACTGCCGTACCTGCTTTGGCCTCCCGTGTACCTGCTTCCATTGCCATAACGGCTTTATCGGTGTCTCCCTGTATTTTTCCGATTAACGCCGCTATTTGCTTGGTCGCTTCCTGGGATTGCTCGGCTAGTTTCCGGACTTCTTCAGCCACCACCGCAAACCCACGGCCTTGCTCACCGGCACGGGCCGCTTCAATAGCGGCATTCAAAGCCAACAGATTGGTTTGTCCAGCAATACCAGAAATAGTAGCAATAATCTGCCCAATCTCCTGGGAACGTTCGCCAAGGCCGGCAACCACGTTAGCCGAATGCTTGACGGCATTTTCAATCGTGGTCATCTGATTGATGGCGCGGTCTACCGCCTGATTACCGCCGACCGCGGCTTGAGCAGTCTGGGCTGAAGTAGCGGCTACCATGTCGGCATTGGCCGCAATTTGCTGAATCCCTGCCGACATTTGTTCAACCACTGACATCGTTTCATTAACTGCTTCCAGTTGGTGCTCCGCCCCTTGAGCTACATTCATGACAGAATCAGTCACTTGGTTAGCTGCCTTAGCCGCCTGTTCGGCGCTGGCTGTAAGTTCCTCCGAAGCAGCGGAGACCTGCTCTGCATTCGACTGGACATTATGTACTACATCCCGCAGGTTTTGCACCATGGTTTTAAAAGCCTGCTGCAAATCGCCGATCTCGTCCTTATACTGCACGTCAATGCTGTGATTAAGCTTACCAGCGGCGATTTCTCCCGCTGTTGCGGCTAAAACACCGACAGGTCGGGTAATAGACCGAGCACTAAAGAAACCGACCAGAATACTGATAACCATACTTAGCAGACTAACAGTTATGCTGATCGTTTTGGTAGAGTTCATATCATCAATTGTCTGTGAGAAAACTGTCTGAATCTGTTTTTCCCGGAAGTCGGCATATTCATCGGCCTTGCTCATCAGCGCCCGGGCCGCAGGAGTAAGTTCACGGCCGGCCACTTCAATAAATTCTACATTACCGGCATTTTTCATTGGAATTACTTTATTTTCAGCAATATCCTGATAGGCTCCGGCTAATATTTGCAGTTCAGCAACAAGCCTGCGGCCCTCCTCGTCGTTAGCAGATGCCAATAACTCCCTGGTCAATTTTTCGTTCTCTTGTCCAGCCTGCCGGGACTCATCAAGCATTGACTTATTACCGGTCAATAAATAGGCCCGAATATCACTGACCTGGTTAGCAGTATTAAAAGCCACCTGGTTCGTTTGCATCAGCCGGGGAAGATTGCGTTCCTGAATCAGTTGAATTGCCTGATCGGCTTGACTGACTTTGTATATTGTGATTCCTGAACCGATCGCGTTTATCAACACGACTAGCAAAAAAAAGCCAATCGTTTTAACGCCCAAACTTAACCGCATCTTACGATCACCATCCAATCCTCCAGCATTTTTTTGTGTTTTTCCTGCCACAAGAACAATATTATCAAAAAAAAGCCTCTGCCTGCATGAATAGCCTAAATATGTCGGTTGCTATATGAAAATTCAACATAAATTGCTTTATTTCGTCAAGTATTGCACTTATAATTATATTTCTTTGAAATTAGGAATGTCAATAATAATTTCAGAATTTCTAAGAATGCATCCCATTGAACTGTAATTAAAGCTAAAATACAGAATAAAGGAGGCGTACTATTGAATCCCAAAATTGCAGCAAGGTTGAAACTCGCCCGGGAGCGCAAGAAGATGACTCAGGTTGAGGTCTATCAACTCACTGGGATTAACAACAAAACTTTGTCCGGTTATGAAAATAATGTCAGCGCTCCAGATCTGAATACACTAGTAATTTTAGCAAACTTATATGAAACCTCTTCTGATTATTTACTAGGCATCGTGGATGATTACAGCTCGAAGGTATCAACCTCAACGCCAATTGATCTTACGGAAGAAGTCCCCAACCTGCCAGACGAATATAAGGAAATTATTTATGCTATGATCCGTTTAAACAAGCATGCTAAAAAAGGGGCTCGCTGCTGCAAAAAATAAAAAACGAACAGGCCGCCCCGGCAGGAGCGTCCTGTTCGTTTATAAGTTCCTGGTCAGTATGGCAGCAGTGGCCGGTTTTTATAAAAAAGCCTGGATAGGCAAAAATGAGCCTTAAGTCCCTCCAGAATGTCACACTTTTGTCATATTTGTACGGTATTATGATTACTAATCGTCGTCATAGTACCGCTTATTTAGAAATGATATGATAAATATGGGTAACAGCAACGCGGTACATAGCCGACTTTAAATAAAATGAAAAAAATCACTTGTGCATTTAGTGAGAAAAGAGGGATTTCCATGAAAAAAACTATAATCGCGCTTTCCGCTTTACTACTTGTCAACTCTATCTCCGCCTTTGCGGCCCCGCTCAATGACCTGACTACTGGCCAAACCGCCATTGGCGTTGACAGTGACACGTTCTATCTTGAACACAAGCTCACCAATAACTTTACGCTAGGTTATCAGGATGTCGACCGTGGACGGTATGGCAGCAGCGACGATATTTACGGTCAATTTCAGATGACTAACGAGCTCAGAGGCATTGTCGGCAGCCGGGATTTCGGCTCTGATTCCAAAATGTATTTAGGACTCGGATTAAACGGACCACTGTCTCCCAATGCCGCTGGCTATGCCTCCTTTATCGGCAGCAGCAACTTTAAAGAATTGCAAGTTGGCGCCAACTTCAATCTAACCCGCAATGTTGATTTAAATGTCAACTATCATTCTTTCATGCCTGATGCAGGCAGCAACGAGAATGGTGTGGGTGTTGGCGCAACCTTTAAGTTTTAAACACAACAAAACTACATAGCAAAAATAAAGGAGCCGTGCTGAAACAAAAGTTTCAACACGGCTCCTTATTTTTTATAAGCAACCTGACTCACATTGCAGCAGGCAGTTCTTCCTGCATACCAGCCATGAGCATACCCAGCCGGTGTTCATCAGCGGCTTGCACAGGGAGCACATCCATAATGCGGCCGTCAAAGAAAACGGCCACACGGTCACTAAGCTTTGCAATCTCCTCCAGGTCCTCTGATATCAGCACAACAGCCATGCCCTGTTCCCTGGCTTTTAACAGCATGGTATGAACATACTCGGTAGCTCCAATATCCAGACCCCGGGTTGGATAAGCCGCGATCAGCACTTTGGGACTGCGGGTTATCTCCCTGGCCAGGATCAAACGCTGGATATTGCCGCCGGACATTCTGCCTGTCGGCGCATCCAGATGCGGAGTCTTTACCCCATATTCTTTTACCAGCTCGTCACTACGGGAGCGGATCGCCCCGTTTTGCAGGAAACAGGAGCGGGAGTACGGCGACAGTTGGTGATCTTTTAAAATCATGTTTTCCCAAATGGAAAAAGAGGCAATTGTCCCTACATGCAGCCGGTCCTCCGGAATATAGCCCAATCCCTGGTCGATAATCCGGCGTGGCTCCAGGTTGGTTATATTGCTGTCGCCAAGAAAAATACTGCCAGACTCTGCCTTGCGTAACCCACTGACGGCTTCAGCAAATTCTTTCTGACCATTGCCGGATACGCCGGCAATGCCCAGAACTTCCCCGGCACAGACATTGAGTGATATGCCCCGCAAAGCAGGTGTTCCCTTATCACCGGTTACGGCCAGATCCCGGACAGCCAGCATTATGTCACCGGAACAATCACTGTAATCCCGCTCAAATACCTGCATATCCCGGCCAACCATGAGACAAGCCAGTTGTTCCGGTGAAGTATCTCTTGTCTGCAAGGTGGCAGCTACATGACCGTCACGCAGTACGGTCACCCGGTCACTTATCGCCATAACTTCACTTAATTTATGACTGATAATAATGACCGAGCGCCCTTGAGCCGCCATTTTCCGGAGCAGCACCAGCAGTTCTTCAGCCTCCTGCGGCGTCAATACAGCTGTTGGTTCATCCAGAATCAATAGTTGCGCGCCCCGGTACAGCGCTTTCACGATTTCTACCCGCTGCTGTTCGCCAACACTCAATTGCCAGATATAGGCGTCAGGATTAACGGCCAAACCATAGGTAGCAGCAATTTCATGAATTTTGGCAGCCACCGACTTAAGATCAAGAAACGGTCCTGAACCTGACTCCAACCCCAAAGCAATATTCTCACTCACAGTTAACGTGGGCACTAACATGAAATGTTGATGAACCATACCAATCCCGGCATCAATGGCCTTACGCGGGGAATCAATCTGCAGCGCCCGGCCATTGATACAAATATCGCCGCCATCAGGCTGATATAAACCGTACAGGATATTCATCAACGTAGTTTTTCCGGCCCCGTTTTCCCCCAGCAGTGCCAGTACTTCACCTGACCGGATTTCAATACTTACCCTGTCGTTACTGAGTACGCCCGGGAATCGTTTGGTTATATCCCGCATCTCCAAATGTTCAATTGTTTGGGTCACAGTGTCCACCTCTCCCCGGTCATCCTTTTTATTATTTGGAACCGTCAATTTTCAGCGCTCCGCTGGCAATGTCTTTCTTAGCCTTTTCTACAGCATCTTTTACGTCTTGCGGAATTTTGTCAGCTAATTTGGGGTTATATTTGAGTTCCAGGGTCCCATCGGCAAAAGAAAGCACCATGGTTTGACCGCCAATTGTACCGCCTTTACGCAGTTCAATCACTTTACCCACAATTTTTTCCCAGTTATAGGTTTGCGCGGCAAGCACCGTTTCAGGAGCGATGCTGCTTTGATCCATGTCGGTGGACAACCAGTATGTTCCCGGTTTAGCGGCAGCAGCTTTGATAGCTCCCGGTACCTGCTGGGAAGAACCAGTCAGAATATCCGCGCCGGCGTCCAAATGGGTTTTAGCAATTTCGCCTGCTTTTACCAGATCACCGAAAGAACCAGTGTAGGCAATCCGGAGTTTTACATCGGCATTTGCGGCGGCAACCCCTTGCTGGAATCCTTTGTTATATTTGATGGCATCGCCGGCTTCAACCGGGCCTACAATACCTACAGTTTTGGATTTAGACATTTTTCCGGCCATCAGACCAAGCAGATAGGCGCCTTCCTGGGCTTGAGGCTCATAGGCGAAAATGTTCGGTCCGCTTTGCGCTCCTGTGCCATAAGCAAAGGTAATTTTGGGGAATTCCGGGGTAATTTCTTTTAAAATACCATAGTACTGAGCACCGTGAGCAATAATAATGTCATAGTCTTGGGTCGCGTATTGCCGGATAGCGGCACTGGCATCTACGGGTTTGCCCATTCTTTCGCTTACAGCCAGTTCAATTTGGTCATTCTTTTTTAAGGCTTCGTACATGGATTGAGACCAGGCTAAATCGTCAATTGTGCTCGGAATAATCAAGGCAACTTTAATTTTTTTGGCCTTTGGCGCTTCTGCCGCCGGTGCCGTGGGCTTGGTGCCGCCACAACCGCCGAGCAGTAATGAGACAGCCACGATGGCCATCAGCAACAGTTTTGTCAGTTTCATGATACGATTCATTGTTTTTCCTCCTAAATGTTAAATAATTTTATCCGCTGACTAACCCGCTCTAAGACTCCCATCTTTCCTGTGCCCTTTAGGGTATACAAGTGGGAGTTATACCCAAAGGGCACAGGCGAGCGGCTAAGTCCCTGGATAAGGGCGACTAACCTTCAGATGGGGTTAAACCCCCACCTGAAGCTAAGTCTACTTTATATGCTACCCCCGGGCACCGCGATCATAGGGTCGGCCAAGTGCCGCCGGTGCCCAGATGCGCCCGTAGGTCATAGCCAGGGCAACAATGGTAACGACATAGGGTAAAATAACCGCCAATTCATAGGGGAAATTAATCCCCAGAACCTGCACCCATAGCTGCACAGAGTCAGCCATACTGAATAGGAGTGAGCCCGCCAGTATCCCCCACGGGCTCCAGCGGCCGAAATAGACCAGAGCGACAGCAATAAAACCACGACCGGCCGTAATATTGTCGGCGAACATATGGGTATTGCCCACAGTGAGCGCCGCCCCGGCCAAACCAGCCATCATTCCGCCTAAAACCAGGCATTGATAACGAATGCCGCTAACACTGACGCCCAGGGTATCGGCCGCTTGCGGAGTCGTGCCAACCGCACGTATCTTAAGACCCCAATTGGTCTTAAACAGCACCACCCAGCAAACCGGTACCAGCAGAAAGGCCAAGTACACGATAACAGTGTGCGAGAAAAAAGCCTGTCCAACGACCGGGATATCGCTTAACACCGGAATACTGATTGGTTCCAAACCCTTGATGGTGGTAATGCCGCCGACATATAACCGGTAAAACAAACCGGCTATGCCCCAGCCAAGTAAATATAGGCCAATGCCGCTAATTCCCTGCTCGGCCTTCAGTGTAATGCTGACCACCCCCATGATCAGACCCATGACGGCACCGGCGACCATCGCGATCACCAGACCGATATAGGGATTACCCGTTGTTAAGGTTACAAAGAAACCAAAAAAGGCACCTATCAGCATGACCCCTTCAAGCCCCAGATTATATATCCCGGACCGTTGAGTGAACATCTCACCCAAAGCGGCCAGCAGGTACGGCGTTGCCAGACGAATACCGGTCGCTGCAATGCCGAGAATGATTCCTTGCCCCATCGTATTATCCACTTGAGTTAACCCTCCTTTACTACCTTGCGGGAGCATTTATTGAAAATGTTACTTACAACTTCAGGCTTGCGCAGTACGATATCTGCCGAAACAATGAACAATATAACCAGTCCCTGGATAATCAAAACGATGGCCGAGGGGATGGCTACGGCCCGTTGCATCATATCGGCCCCCAGAATCAAAGCACCGAACAGGACCGATGCAGGGATAACGCCAAGCGGATGCAGGCGGCCAAAGAGTGCTGCTACAATCCCGCTAAAACCATAACCGGCCGAAATATCCTCAAGTGCCCGGTGATGAACGCCTACGACTTCCACGGCTCCTGCCAGTCCGGCAAAAGCACCCCCCAGCAGCATGGCCAGTACCAGATACCGTTCCACCTTAATCCCTGCATAGCGCGCTGCGTCAGGGCCTGCACCTACTGCCCGCATACGGTACCCCACCGTCGTGCGCCACAAAAAAATATATACCAGGATAGCAAGGACTACGGCCAACAAAAATCCGCTGTGAAGGCGGGTCCCGGGAATAATCCGCTCCAACCACAGGGTGTGGGGCAAAAGCGCTGTTTGCGGAACCCCTGTCCCTAAAGCCACTTCCTGCGGATCGATTAAAAAGATCCTAATTAAAAATAGGTACAATTGCGCAGCAATCTGGTTCAACATCACAGTACTTAGTATCTCATTAACTGCCAGCCGAGCTTTCAGCCAACCGGCCAACCCGCCCCATACGCCACCAGCCGCTGCTCCTCCTAAGAGAACGAGCGGCAATAGCAGCACAGTAGGTATATCCGGTAACGCAAGCGCGATAGCGGCAGCCGTGACAGCGCCCATCAACATTTGCCCCTCACCGCCGATATTCAGGATACCGGTACGGAATGAGACAATAATCCCCAGTCCGACCAGCAAGAGCGGTGTACAGCGTACCATTGTTTCGGAAAAGCCAAAACTACTGGAAAAAGGACCGCTAATCATCACCCCGTAAGCAGTTAGCGGGTTGGAATTAGCCAACAGGATAAATATTGCGCCTACAGCTAATGCCCCGATAATGGCACTAAACAGTACCAGACTTTGAATCATCCATGACTTTTGAACGAAAGTTTTCATGTAATTTCTCCTTTATGAGGAAGGTTTGAGCAGAAAAAAAACACCCTGCGTCTCAATAGAAGACTGCAAAGCGTCTGTGCTCAACATTGTATTTTGCTTGTCATGATTGTATCTCATAATGAGACTGTTGTCTAGTGGTTATGAACTGATTCTAACAAATTTTATATACCTTAAGCTTGCGGTATAATGTCGCGCGGCTGATACCTAACATTTCAGCTGCCTTCTCTTTGCTTCGTGACTGGCCGTTGACTTTGGCCAACACTTTTAAAATAGTTTCTTTTTCTAGATTATTTAATCTTAGCTCAGCCGCTGCTAATCCATTGGCCGCTTGCCGGCCAGCCAGCTCGCCGGCGATAAGTTCAGCCATCTTCTCAATAAAATGCAGCATCCAATCCCGGTTCTTCATTAGACGATCAGTATGCACCGGGTCAAAACTAACAAGTCCAATTACCCCCACGGGTTCACCGGCTAACATGATCGGCGCAGCCATTTCCGCATCCTCTGCACACTGCCCGCGCCGGGGACATGGGTCACACAACGGGTGCATACCGGCGTTTTCAATGACAACAGTACGGCGGCTCTTCAGTACATGCTGATAGACAAATCCCTCCACCATAACTTGTCCCAGCAGACCCTGACAAGGCCCAGTACTGGCAATACGAATCATATCGGTGTCGACAACCTCGACATCGATTTTTAATACTTCCTTTAACGCTTCGGCTGTTCTTTGAACAATCTGCTCGATACTGCGCAAAGCCGGCATTTCCTCACCCTTAAGTTGCCATTAGATCCGCCGTCACTCCCGCATCTTTGGCAATACTTTCCTTTATCAAATCTAATCGAGTAGGAGCTGAGTAATTATTTACTCAGCGACCTCTCACACCACCATACGTACCGTTCGGTATACGGCGGTTCAATAGAATTAGTGTATTAATGAATATCTTTCACTTATGGTGATAAAGCCTAATTTCCTTAGG
>NZ_DATMYD010000098.1:0-25831 GCF_035561155.1 Sporomusa sp.
AATATAAAACAGGCTTGATAGCCGGTTCAATTGTAAAATGATATCCGGCCGGCTGCAGGTACCGTCCTCGGCAGTAAAGGCGCGATTCGCATAGAGTTCAACTTCCCGGATCTTGGAGCGCAGACTGTTTAACCGGGCTACCACCCACCCATCCTGATAACTCATGGGTGTATGCGGTATACCAAAATATTTGTCCGGATGGTGGGACATTTCCCGGATCTCGTCTGCCTTCCAGCCAAACAACGTACCGAACTCGATGGGCTGCTCCCGGACTTCCGCGACCATAAGCTGTTGGGCCCGCAGGGCCACTTCTTCCAGCTGGGCGGCAAACTTGGTTTCGCCTGCTTTTACTAGCATAGTTTGCGTTTCCACCAAGTCACAGCCAAACTGATCCAGCTGTCCCCGCCAGGCAATAACCGGATGGGTTTTCAGGATCAGTTCCTTGCCCCGTAAGTGAGTCATATGTTCAGGCTTTGGGGATGGGGTTCCGCCAGCAGAAGCTCTGCTGGCAGCATTGCCCTGGTTTGTCAACAGCGTTACCCCTGCTGCGGGAGCATTCTCCTGCTCCGCCTTTAATACTGTCTCCCCTTCATACTGAACCTGTATTCCTTGTGAACGCAAGAAATCCCGCGCTGAAGGTGTGATGATACTCCCCTGGGGAATGGTTATGGTAGTTGACTTCGTCTTATGCCAATTGGCTCTAAGTACATGTTCGGATATAATCACACGCATCACCTCCCGGTTGTTTCAGATGGTATTGGTTAAGAGGTGATTGATTAATTGCCGTAAGCTTTATTATCGCCAACAGGCAAAACATATTCCACACTGGCGTGAGGCCGTGGGATGACATGCACGCTGACAATTTCGCCGACACGTTCGGCCGCCAAGGCACCTGCATCGATAGCGGCCTTTACTGCCCCGACATCACCGCGCACCATCACCGCCACATAGCCGCCAGATACATGCTCTTTACCGCACAAAGTAACGTTGGCGGCCTTTAACATTTGGTCAGCAGCCTCAATGGCCGGAATTAACCCCTTGGTCTCAATCATTCCTAACGCAACTACACTGCGTACTTCTGCCATTTTATTTTTCCTCCTCAGTGTTTTCTTCTAATGGTATCTATCAATTCAAAGTACACTTCATTGCCTTCATGACTTCTTCAACAACGGCTTTTACAATCTGCGCATCAACAGAACTCGGAGAACTAATGGATGGTACTCCGGCTGCGGGCTGAATGGCTGGACGTTCGGGGATATTGACATGCCAGGCAACCCGTTTGATATTGATTAAATGTAATGGCGTTACGTTCTCTGAAACACTGGAACCGCCCCATGTTCCACAACCCAGGGTAAACGAGGGGGCCAGTTCAGTTGTAGCGCCAACACCGCCTAATGCTGAAGGGGTATTTACCAACACACGGAAAATTGGCTTTCTCAGGGCAAATTCGCGAATTACCGCTTCGCTATTGGTATGGATGGCCAGGCTATGACCGATACCGCCAATATCCAATAGTTGCATGCACCTTTCGCAGCCTTCCTCCCCATCCCTTACCTGGTAGAACCCTAACACGGTAGTTAATTTTTCGTAAGACAGTGGCCAGCGTGGTCCAACTCCATTCAGCGGAGCCACCAAACACTTGGCATGCTGCGGTACATTAATGCCGGCCATTTTCGCAATTACTTGCGGATCTTTCCCGACCACCCGGGGATTCATGCTGTTGTTCGGCAACATGACAACCTTAGAGACCTTCTCAACTTCCTCTGGTTCAAGGAAATGCGCGCCATAGCGCTTTAATTGTTGAATCAGTTCTCCAGCAATACATTCTTCAGCTACTATTGCCTGCTCGGACGCACAGATTGTACCATTGTCGAAAGTCTTGCCTGCAATAATATACTCAGCCGCCTTCGCCAAATCTGCTGTTCTCTCAACAAAAGCCGGGACATTGCCAGGCCCAACCCCAAGCGCCGGTTTGCCGCTGCTGTACGCAGCTTTCACCAGGGCGCTGCCGCCAGTGGCTAGGATGACTGATGTGATCGGATTTTTCATCAATTCCTGAGTGGCTTCCATAGAGATATTTGTCAGGCAACCAACAGCGCCCTCAGGGGCTCCGGCGGCAACAGCCGCACGGTTCATAACGGCAGCGGCCTCAGCGGTACAACGCGCTGCTGTCGGATGTGGAGAAAACACGATCGCATTGCGGGACTTGAGGGCAATCATTGCCTTGTATATGACCGTAGAAGTTGGGTTTGTTGTCGGTACAATCCCGGCAATTACGCCAACAGGTTCGGCAATTTTCCACAACTTTTCCCGTGTCTCGATGATCCCGGCTGTTTTCATGTCCTTAATATAGTCATACACATGCTTTGCGGCAAAATAGTTTTTGAAACACTTGTCCTCGTACTTACCCATGCCGGTTTCATTTATCGCCATTGATGCCAACCTGCACGCTTCAGCTTCTCCGGCATTCCGCATTGCCTTGATAATATCGTCGACTTGCGACTGTGAGAAACTTTTCAGGACATTTTGAGCCTCTTTGGCCTTTTTTAGCAGATTACGTACTTCTTGCACAGATGCTAAATCCCGATCAAGTTCCATTGTATCCACCTCTCTCCCAGTTAGAACTTCAGTGCGTTGGTTGCCACGTCAATTACAGCCCGCTGAAAAGCTTCACAGGCTGCCCGGCAAGCACTTTGCGTCCCTGTTAAGAGCGCCCCGCCGAAGTTGGTCTCAGTCGGAGGTCCATACAACACTTTCATTTCTACTTCAGCTGCTTTCAATGCTGCATCAATTCCATACATTGCTTCAATCGGAGGCGCAATCAGATAGGCCAATGGCTCACCAGCTGGTATTTCGGCAATTTTGGAGAGATAACTGCCGGTCCTGGATATGGTATGAGCAAACCAAGCTGTAGACCCACCATCACAAGTATAAAAAACGGCTTCATTTTCCAAATGACTAATACAAGCGTCCATACCGGCGCTTACTTCGGCCGGTGACGGCCCTGCCAATATGCCGATGATTTCGCCAGACCGGGGTCCTGAGGCATGGGCTGCGCCCGCATAAAAGCTTTTTGCATAAACAACATCTACTTCGGCTTTTTTGGTTGCCTCGTCAAGAGCGGTATAGGTCGCATCGTCAATCGTAGCAGTAATTAGGCCAATTGATTTTTGGTACGAATCTAATCCCAGTTTTTCAGCAAAATCAGGTGCAACATTGGGGATGAAACGTACAGCAAGAACCTTCGGCTTAATCGGTTCGATCATTTCATAGCCTCCCTTTTCAAACACTATCTAAGCTTCACTTCAAGTTAACTCCTGTCGCCTTGGCATCAAGAATTCTTTTTAACAAATCCGCCAAATGCGCCCCGGCTTCCGCCGACGGCAAACCACCTTTGTGGATATTACTTACTACCGTTCTTTCACTTTCAATCATCCCGCGGCGAGCATTATAGCCGATATAGGCGCTCATGCTTTCCGCAGTCCCTAAACCCGGCCGTTCCCCAAGGAGAACAATCACGACTTCCGGTTTAAGCTCCTCGCCAATTACGTCCATAATCCCCACCCGGGCATACTTAACAAAGATGGTTGTTCCCACCGCGATTCCCATGCTGCTTAGCCCTTGAATCATAGCCGGCAGCAAATTAGGAATATTAGCTTCCACTGCCTTGCTGGACAAACCGTCGGCGACTACAACCTGTACTCTGACTCCTTTTTCACACCGCTGCCGCAAAATTTCAATATTCTCAGCATCAAGCAGCCTGCCTAAGTCCGGTCGCGTCAAGTATTCATCTTTGCTAGAACATTTCGTTACTACCGGTACCATGTTATATTGTGCGGCAAATTTCTCTGGCACCTCTCCCAATACAGAGTCCTGTGCCATGGCGTGATCAGCCCGGAAACGCAGCAAGGTATCTGTCAAAGGGCGTACACCGGTACGCCATACACCGATGCGTGCTGGTGTTGCCAGTTTCATATCCTTATACAGTTCTGAATTTACCGGCTCAGGGACTTGTAGATATTTCTGCAAATCTATCTCTGCCAGGTCGTCCAAATAGTCGTCCGTATACTCAGCCTGTTCCCCAGAAGTCACTGGCTGCCGTTGAGTTACGCTGCATTCAACAGCACCTTTCGCTGTTTTATTCATCTCCGCCAGCACCTGTTCCACGATCAGACGGATATTATTTTCCACCACCATAAATCCTGCCTCCTATTTCGTAAAGATGGTAGCGTCACCGGCCTTGGGCGTAAGCTTGCCGTCTCTCATGATACCCATCCGCTCTGCCCAATTCTCAAATTCCGGCAACGGCCTAAGGTTATACACCTCACGCAAAGCTGAAATGTCGTGATAACTGGTGGTCTGATAATTCAGCATGACATCATCGCCCATCGGTATCCCCATAAAGTAGGTACAACCTGCTGCACTTAGTAAAACAGCCAGATTTTCAATATCATTCTGGTCTGCCTTCATGTGATTGGTATAGCAAGCATCTACACCCATTGGCAGGCCTGTCAATTTTCCCATAAAATGATCTTCCAGCCCGGCGCGGGTTACCTGGCGGGTATCATACAAGTACTCGGGACCGATAAAACCGACCACTGTATTTACCAGAAAAGGTTTATAATGACGCGCCAAACCGTAACAACGCGCCTCCAGCGTAACCTGGTCGGCACCATGATGCGCCTCCGCCGACAGTTCAGACCCTTGTCCTGTCTCGAAATACATGATATTAGGGCCAGTAGCCCGGCCCTCTTTCAGGCCTGCTGCATAAGCCTCATCCAAAATCCGGCTGTCAATACCAAAGGCCTTGTTGCCAGCTTCAGTACCGGCAATTGACTGGAACAAAAGATCAACCGGCGCGCCCTTTTGTACTGCCCGCAACTGGGTAGTAATATGAGCCAACACGCAAATTTGTGTAGGAATCTCCCATTCTTGCACAAACTGATACAGTGTTTCTAAACTGCGGATAACCGCCGGTAGGGTATCATCAACCGGATTCAACCCGATTACAGCATCTCCCACACCATAGGCTAATCCCTCGCGGACACTGGCAAGAATTCCATCGACCCCATCTGTCGGGTGGTTGGGCTGAAGGCGAGCGGCCAAACAGCCAGGAACACCAACAGTTGTATTGCAGTGGGCAGTATTTTTAATTTTCCGTGCTCCCACTACCAGATCAAGGTTGCTCATCAACTTAGCAACCGCCGCCACCATTTCTGATGTTAGACCGCGGCTGATGCGGTGTAGGTCATCATGTGCAGTGTTCGCAGCTAAGATAAATTGCCGAAGTTCGGCCACCGACCAATTTTTAATCGACCGGTAAACCGGCTCGTTCACGTCATTGTCAATTATTCTTGAGACCTCATCCACTTCCAGCGGCACCACCGGATTGTTACGGAGATCTTCAAGCGTTAGTTGGGAAAGCACATATTTAGCAGCAATCCGCTCGGCAGCATTCTCTGCCGCTATGCCTGCCAGAATATCGCCAGACTTTATCTCATTGGCTTTTGCGAGAACCTCTTTAACGCTTTTAAAACTAAAGCTTTGGCCCATAAGCCTCGTTTTCAGCTTCACGCGTTTCACTCCTCCTTTGCCTGGTGCACACTTTATCGAGCAAACACCAGGGTTTTTACAATGACCGGAACTGCTTCTTCATAAGGCAGGGGCTTTGCTATATCGAGAAAATCACCCAGCTTTAGTTCTATGCCGTCCAGGCATACTATTTCTTGCTCAGGCAGAATGCAGCGCAGGCTTTGTCCCAAGACTTTGCCTATATCCTGCTGCGTCACAACTACTTTCGGAGTACCGTCTAGCTGCATCAACTCTGTGGCAAGCTGCTTGGCCAAGGCGACGATTGTAGTGAAATTAGTGTCTGGCAGCGGTGGCACCACCAAGGCAAACGTCCGGTACAGAGAATTGTCAAAATTCCGGGCGAGATTGACCCATGTCCAAGCCCCGTCAGACCTCTGCTCAGGGTAGATTGCCGGGATATTTCTGAGCGGTAAAACATTCTTACTGACCATGACAGTCGACCCGGATACATTTACAGTATGTATGCCTGCCCCGAGTACGGTTGCATGAATGGTTTCTTCTCCCTGATAAACCTGCAGCGATTTAAAAGCCATACTGTCACGATAAGCCTCGGCAAGTAGAGGCCCGACATCGCCGTGAACCCACCACTTCTCCGGTTGCGGTTGATAAACATAGCGGGCAACGCCACCGGAAAAAACGATGCCATCTAAGGCAACAGCCGGCAGATGATTGGTCATCACCAAAGCCCCATCCCCCGCTGACGGAGGTTGATGGAACAAAACACGGTCCACACAATGTGTCATTTCAGCTAAGCAAGCCTTAATGGCAGCCTGCTCTTCCCCAGGTGAACAAGCAGGAAAAAGTGTCCTGCCTGATTGACTTTCTAAACAGCTTGCCAATTTCTGCGCCGGGGGGCTAATATACGAAAGCCGGCGCGACAGTGTGTCAATTTCAAATAGTCGCCCCCCCACATTTATACAAGCTGTTCCGATGCAAACACCGCGGTCAAAAAACGCGATATTGGAGGTACCACCACCAATATCCAAGTTGGCCACCCGAATATGCTGCCGCTTGGAAATCTCTTCAGCGCCTGAGCCCTTACCGGCAATTACACTTTCTAAATCCGGACCTGCGGTCGCTACCACGAATTCGCCGGCGAATTCCGCCAAGGCATGAACAATTTCTGATGCATTTTCTTTCTTAGCTGTCTCTCCGGTGATAATAACTGCCCCAGTGTCAACATCTTGGGGTTGAATGCCTGCACATTGATACTCATGCGCAATAATATTGCGTAAAGCGATTCCATCAACCCGGTTACGGTCCAGAAAGGGCGTAAAGTGCACAGCGCCCATATACACCACGCTCTTGCGGGTGATTTCGATTTTAGGAACCTGAGTTCCCGGCATAACATTAACCAGTGTCAGCTGGGATAACACCATTTGGGTAGTAGTCGTTCCAATATCAATTCCGATACTGGTAAGCGTGATTTCCTTTGTCATAATGCTTCATGATCACTTGCTGGTGTCAGCAGGCTTTGTTGCTGCTTTAGCCGGTTTTTCTTCAGCCGGCATACTTGGTAATATGGCTTCCAGCTCCGCGTGTGGCCGGGGTATAACATGACAACTGACAAGTTCGCCAACACGTTCAGCAGCAGCGGCACCGGCATCGACAGCTGCTTTCACAGCCCCGACGTCACCACGTACCATCACAGTTACCAGTGCTCCGCCCACTTTTACTTTGCCGATTAACTGAACGTTAGCCGCTTTTACCATGGCATCGGCAGCCTCAATACTTCCTACCACCCCTTTTGTCTCAACCATACCTAAAGCAACTAATCCATCTTTGTATGACATCTTTTATTGCCCCTTTCTTAAAAATGATTCACTGTTCTACTGCTTATCCAATTCATCCAACACACCGAATTCCTCTTCGAAAGGCCGGATGTTTTTATTGCCCCAGATGAAATAATAGACTATCGCCACGATGTAAGCCACAGCAACCCATATTAGACTATCAACACTTGCCACAAAAAGGCTGACTAAGCAAAATACCGCAATAACCAAGCTGATGGCCGGCACAGTCGGAAACATCGGAACTTTAAAGGGACGGTTCATTCCTGGTTCCTTAGACCGCAGCACAAACAGGCTTACCAGACTGATAATATACATGATTACTGAGCCAAATACAGATATGGTGATTACAACATTTGTCAAGCCTGTCAATGCGGCACCCAGCCCCACTAGTCCCGGCAGGATCAGTGCCCATACAGGAGTATGATGTTGCGGATGAACATACGCCAGGAATTTCGGCAAGTAGCCGGTACGAGCCATAGCATACGTTTGGCGGGAATAACCGACAATAATGCCATGCAGCGAAGCAATTAAGCCAAATAAACCAATAAAATTGATGGCCATAACCCAAAAAGAACCTTCACCAAAAATACTGCTTAAAGCCAATGGCAGCGGAAAGTCTACGGCATCAATCAATTTGACATCAGTAATACCGGCAGTAAGGAACAATGTCGCAAAGGCCATTACTGTCAAAGTTCCCATGCCGCTCAAAAAGCCGATTGAAATATCTTTTTGCGGATTGACCATTTCTTCAGCCGCCATGGCGCCGCCTTCAATGGCCAGGTAGAACCAAATAGCAAAAGGAACTGCCGCCATAACTCCACTATAGCCGTTCGGCAAGAGCGGTTCGGCCATTACCCGGGAAATTTCAAAATGAGGTATAGCTAAAGCCCAATAAATCACTAGGCCAATCAGTGCTACTACTGTTACAATCAGTTCAAATGTGGCTGATACCTTCATTCCCCAATAATTGATAAAGATAAATAACAAAAACGCAACTATTGTCGCTGTCATCGCCGGGATATCAGGCAGGATATTATGGATATACCCACCTACCGCTAAGGCAATGGCCGGCGGCGCAAATACAAATTCAATGAGGCAGCTTACCCCGCTCATATAACCCCAAAACTTGCCTAAGGCCCGTCGCGCGTACGCGGATGGACCGCCGGCATGCGGAATAGCCGTTGCCAGTTCTGAATAAGAGAGAATAAATGTCACATAAAAAATAGTAACTGGGACAAGCGCAATGGCTAACCCGATTACCCCACCTGCGCCAAAACCATAACTCCAGCCAAAATAGTTTCCCGAAATAACCAGTCCTACAGCCAAGGCCCAGAGATGGATGGGTTTCAACACTCGCGTAAGTTGAGTGTTCTCTCCACCGGCGCTGGCATGAGCACTATTCACTACCGGTTTTTCCAAATTACTCATTACATGCTCCCCCTTACTTTACTAATCGGACAATTTTGTAATACAACAACAAAGACCCTAGTTGGTAATACTCCCCCCCTACCTCCTGATTTTTTATCCAGTTCATCCATCATCTTACTTCTGATTCGTAAGGCTGGATGTTACTGTTTAGCATATAAAAAAAGCCCTTTATGACTGTTAAATCTTGCTTAACAGTCATAAAGGGCGCTATTACCCAGTATTCCCTTGTCTGCTTCCAACTCGCACCGACCGGTATGTCTTTTACTCATAAACCTTGTTTCGGCAGTTTGCTAAGGGCGCTATTGCCCTAAATTGCCTTGCTGAACTGCGCGTATTACAAAGTTATCCAGTTCTGAATAAATCTATAGTTTTGATGATTCGCTCTATATTTAGTAATTCCTGCAAGATATTGCTCAAAAATATAAAAAAATTGCTCAAACTAAGGTTGCCCCGAACTCATCTTCATTTTTTGGTTTACAATAATTCGTTTAGCCAACTCCACCAACGTTAACCGTTCCCGCATGGCTTGGCGCAATAATTGCCGATGAGCTTCCTGTTCCGAAATACCCAGTCTGTCTTTCAAAATAACACGAGCATGGGCAATCGTTTGCTGACTCTCCAGCTGATCTTTTGTCGCCGCTAACTCTTGTTTAATATTTTGGGTATCTTTCCACCTTGCATACGCTATGCGGACCATCGCCAAAAGACCGTTTTCCGAGGTTGGTTTTACGAGATAACCACAAACATTCACACATTCGGCACGACTGATAAAACCAGCTTGACTGTAGGCAGTAAGCATAATCACCGGAATATTCATGCCCTGAAAAATTTTTGCGACTTCTAACCCATCAAGGTTGGGCATCATAATGTCCAAAATAGCCAAATCTGGTGAAGTACGTTTCGCGACTTCAACAGCCTCACGCCCATTGGAGCACTCTCCGCATACCACATAACCTGCATTTTCAAGCATTGCTTTAACATCTACCCGGGTAAGTGCTTCATCTTCCGCGATCAGTATCGACAGTGGAGTCATAATCTTCCTCCTTCCTATACAATGGAAATGAGACCTTCGCTATTGTTGAGCCGGTACGGCGTTCGATCTGGAATGTGCCGCCCATTTGCTCACAAACCAATAATTTGACCAGATACAACCCCAGACCATCACCTTTTATACTTAGAACTATGTCGCTATCTTGGTTCTCTGTATCTGCAATCATCATGTGAACAATTCCATCAGATTCTTCTACAAAAATACTGATTTCTCCGTCCGTTACCTCCTTGATGCCATGTTTTAGACTATTTGTGATTAGTTCATTTAGAACTAATGCGACAGAAACAGCCTGGCTATCAGGGATTCTTACTTCTTGCCCCTGTACAGATATTCTAATTTTCTGATCTGATAAAGTGTAGTTGTCTACCAAATTCTCAGCAATATAGCCAGCCAAATCCAAAAGATTCAGGGAATTCCAGCTCTGATGCGCAAATACGTCATGAACCCGTGCAATGGAGAGAATTCGGGCTACACAGGCTTCGAACTCTTTTTTCACAACCTCTGATCCCATTCTCCGTTTTTGTAAATTTAAGAGAGATACAACATTTTGCAAATTATTTTTCACACGATGATGAATTTCTCTAATGATGGCACTTTGCACATCTAACTGGCGCTCTTTCTGCCGCAATTCTGTAACATCCTGAATAGAGACGACACAGCCTGATAACTCCATATAATTCACTAGCGGGTGAACGCGAAAAAGAAAATGGGAATTATCCACTTTATACTCCATCGGCGAGGCAAGACTATCCAACATATCCTGCATTGACGCAAAGGATAAAGCTTTCATTAAATTTGCACCTAATGGTGAATCAGGAAAATAGGCCTTACCTATCCGTGTCGCATTCTTATTTGCATAAATAATTTCACCTTTTTGATTAAGGACAAAGATACCGTTGCCTACCCACTCTTCCCAGGCGAAACCAGTAAACGTCAATGACATCAAGGTGCTGCTTAGCCGTTCTGCCGTTTGACTAAGAAATTCGACTTGTTCCTCATGGCGAATCTCTGCCGAAATATCCTTTTCCATAATGATTACACCGATGACTTTATTGTCTCTGCTGCGAAGCGGTACAACAGTCTGGTCAATGGGAACGCCCTCTTGACTCAAGCCCCGCACATTTCGGACAATCCCCTCCCGGGAGAAAGCTTGGAATACTGCAGGTTCCTTAGTAGCGTAAGCAATCTCTCCAACCACACAATGTTTGTACAGCGAACGCCCCGGAGGATGTTCCCATGCCAGGACAATCGAATCAACGCCATTTTTTAATAAGGCATCAATAAAAATATCCGTTCCTGTCAATTCGGCAATAATCGGCAACTGCTGGACCATCTTCTCAAGATCCGCTATTTCACTCAGGTCCAAATCAGTATATTGCTTACAAAGATTACGAAACACCAGCGAGTCATACGCTTCTTTCACAGACTAAAGCCTCCATAATACATTCATCATTAAGCCTTCTTTGTCCGTTCCGCCTGCAGAATATTGGTAATATCCAAAATAAAAGAAAGCGCTGATAAAGACACTTAAAAAATGCAAAAGTACGTTTAAGTGCCAACAGCGAGTCCGGTAAATCATACGTTCATTTTGACATGGCTCTACAATATTTGTCAAGGCTTACCAATTTATCTACCAGCAAAAGACATTACCAACGTCGCTGGTTTTTTTCCAGAACCGATTGATACGCAGACGGTTATAGATTTAACCAGCGTAAACAAAGCATCACAATTGTTGAACCCCCAACAGTCAATACAAATTTTTTATATCGCCATGCTATAATTACAGCTATAATGCTTGCTAAGAGGTAGTGGTTGTCAAAGGATATGTCTAGATGAGATTTGGGCAGAAGTATGGCCGGTATAGCCAGAGCGGTAAAAACAGAGGCAGGCAGATGCTTCAGCCACTTCTGCGCCCATAACGGCAGCGTAACATTATCGAAAAGGATAATGGAGCCTAACCTGGTACAGGCCGCCGCAAGTGCCATAACACATATAATGAGGAGATATTCAGTTCTCATTCTTAACAATCCTTTCCCAAACTAAGCCAACAGTCGGAGCGACAATACAGGCCAGTAGGATATACCATTTGCCGCCCATCGTAAGCGATGCAGTCAGTGCCGTTACAGCTGCTACTGCCGCTACTAATGCGGTAAGACCATCAGAGAGCTTTGGTACTAATATTGCTATGAACACTGCTATCAATGTGAAATCCAACCCCCATGACAAGGGGTCTGGTACATAGTGTCCGAATAGGGCACCTGCTGCAGTAGCAAATGTCCATGACATATACATTACCACACTAGCTCCTATATGATAGGAGGCACTATATCCATACCGGCTAATACGGCTCATCGTAATGGCATAGGTTGCGTCAGTCATACAAAAAGCCAATACATAACGAATAAGCTTAGGAATACTAGCCATATAGGGACTTAATGAAGCTATAAGTAATAGGTTGTGCAGGTTCATCATCAAGGTAACGGCCATAATCATATTTAGGGCAAGCTCACCTGACTGCAACATTAAGACTACAGCGAATTGCGCCGCACCGGAAAACACTGCAATCGACATAAGTATAGCTTCGAATGGTGTAAATCCGGCAGCTACACTCATAACGCCGCAGGTAAAACCGAACGGTATACTTCCTACCAACAATGGCAAACAGTCATGGCAACCTTCTAATAATTCTTTGCGAGAGTAACTGAACATAGACATTATAATTTAGCCATCTAGAGTAGCATCCCACCGCTGCTCAATCATTTGGTTTTTCCATGAGTTGTTTTCCTTTTCTTCAGTAAGCTTAAATCCAAAATCTTCATATAAACGCCGTGCTGCGTCTAAGCCTTTGAATGTCCAAAGAAATACATGTTTATAATTTTGCTGCCGGCAGTATTCCATCACAGTTGCAACCAGCTTGCGTCCCAGGCCATCACCCCGGAATTCCGGCTCTATTAAGAACCATCGTAGTTGTGCGGTTGTTGGGCTGGTTTCAACTATTCCAATAAAGCCTGCGATAGTACCGCAACATTCCGCTATAAAGATTTTACCAGCCAACGGGTTATCTAAATACTTAACCAGACTTTCCAAAACGTATTTTTCAAATACTTGAGTATCCAGACCATGTTCTAGCGCGTATAACACGCCGTGCCGGTATGCAATATAACCTACATCACCTGGCCTATGGTTACGAATCGAGATTGCGGTATCGCTTTGTCCTGATAACATATTTTGTACAGCGGCCATATGGTTAACTAATTTCTGTTGCGCTCCCTGTGGTATTTGCTCCAACAGGTGGACAAGCTGAGTGGATGAAGCTTCTGACAACTGACTATAAGTCTCTCTGCCTTTTTCAGTTATAGCCAGAATTTGTGACCGGCCATCTGTTACTGATTTATTTGTTTCAATTAGCCCCTCTTTCTTAAACCGTCTGAGAATACGGCTGAGATAGCCAGGGTCAATTTGAAGAATTTCCGACAAATCACTGGCAGTACATTGGGTGGCATTAACAATTTCTAATAATACCCTTGCCTCTGCTAAAGAGTAAGGACTCTCCAAAATAGTCTGGTTTACAACACCAATAATGTTGGTATAGAACCGGTTAAACTTCCTAATCTCCGCCACTCGTAGTCTAGTAGGATTATCCATAGTTACTCCTCCTAAATCGATTCTTAGACTTATATTACAAGCATATTAGATTTAGTTGACACAGTCAAGTAAATCTTTGACATTGTCAACTTTTTTATACTA
Organism: Sporomusa sp.; assembly: GCF_035561155.1. Lineage (GTDB taxonomy): Bacteria > Bacillota > Negativicutes > Sporomusales > Sporomusaceae > Sporomusa. The sequence goes on from NZ_DATMYD010000098.1 coordinate 13,612, forward strand.
ACCGCAGTTGCTATGCTATAGATTTCCAGCAGGGTATTCGAGAGAGAACCAACACGAAAAAGCTCCGCCTTAGCCGCCAGAAGGCAGCAGCGGAGCTCATAAAGAACTAACCAAGGTATCGTCCTCTCGCAATGAGGGTTCCTGTTGATGTCCTGAAATTTTTTGCAATAATGTACGGCAGCTTTTCAGTATGGGTATCTAACCCTTCTTCCTCAATGTTTACTAATAGATCAGCTTCCCAAATAATCTGGAAGTCCAAACCGTTGTTCTTGGCTGACGTATGATGTCCACCGACGATATAAGCTACTCTTTGGATAATGTCTTCAGGCTCACTATGTCGAGCCATTATTTCCGTCACAATGGGCGGACCTTCAATTTCCTGATAGGTACCGGCAGATGAGTTGTATTTCTGTTCAGCGATCTTAATACCCACATCATGTAGAAGAGCAGTGATGATGACTATCTTGCGAGTCTTCTCATCAGCCCCCTCTCCGTCCATGATGCTTTCGGCATAAGCAAGCACTTTAAGTGCGTGGTTGATTCGGCGCTGGTCTGACCCGAAATGTTCTTTCAATTCCTTGATATACTCTTCTTTCTTGACCTTTGTCATCTTACTCACCCCATAGAATAATTACCACTCGCCTTGGTCTCCTGCCCTTTTCCTCCGCGGAAGTGATTTATATACCAATTCATAAGAATGATCTATTAACCCTTTGATTTCTTTTTCTGGAATGCTGCCATCAAGCAGCAACGTATTCCAGTGGCGTTTATTCAAGTGATATCCAGGAGTTATACTTGGATATTGTTGCCTTAATATCTCTGAATAATTAGGATCACATTTTAGGGAAAGATTATCCTGTCCGCTCCGACGTGACAATAAGGCAAATATTTTGCCTGCAACCTTGATAACAATGACATCAGGACCAAAAGGATAATCTTCGATGGCACCGGGTTTATTGAGACAATAGGTAAATAAGTCTTTAGAATTCAAGTTCATTCTCCTCTCGTATACGAAAAGGACCCTTCTTTCTATGTTTTCAAATAAGAATTCGCCTGGAGCTATAATAATCCTTTATTTAGTAACCTTCCTTTAGGGAAACCAATGATAATTTGCCAATATTCATCCAGTCGATTATAATGGTATTAGCATAGGAGGTGCTATCCATGTCCAAAAACGCAAAAACAATTAAATGTGGCACCATCAACCCGAACACATTAAAAATCGCCGGTAAGCCTAACCGGGCAATGACCCCGGAAGTTAAACTGGCCCCTATCTGGATCGACCGAAAAAATGACTATAGACGTCATAAAGAAAAGCAAAAAATCCGCCGTTATTCCGATGATTATGGAAACGGCGGATTTTTTATGTATTTCTTGTGATGGAGTCTTTCCAACTATTTGGATTTAATAGTTGCGTATAAAACAGTACCTACAATGATAATTCCTCCTAAGATTTCTCTTAACGTTGGTATCTCTCTCAGTAAAAAAACAGCAAAAATGACTCCATACACTGGCTCAAGGCTGGAAATAATCCCTGCTGTCTGTGTTTTAATATTTTTCAAACCATTAATAAATAAAGAGTGTGAAATTCCAGTAAAAACGATACCCAATAGAATAAGGAGAAATATGTCACTAGAATGAAATAGGGGCTTCTGCAGAAAGAAGAAAGGGATTAATATAATTGTAGCTATCAATTGCTCATAGAATGCAATGACTAAACTAGAATATTCGTTTACATATTTTCTGTTTAGCATAGATAAAATTGCATAAGTAAAGCCGGATGCTATTCCCCATAAAACTCCTTGAGTTGAATTATTTGCCAACTCAAATTCCGGAATCACAAGCACTACCCCTAAGAATGTAATGAATGCAACCATAATATCTGATAACTTGATATTCTCTTTGAAAAAGTATGGCTCCAGAAAAGTAACAAAAACAGGGAATGTCGAAAACGTAAGTAATCCTATCGCGACAGTAGATACCTGAATAGATTCAAAAAAAGTAACCCAATGGATTGCTAAAATCACTCCCATTATTGCCAAATAAAAATAATGCTTTTGCTGTTTCAGTTTTATGTCGTTTTTTAGATAAAGCAGGGCACCAAATAAAAAAATACTTGCAAAAAAAACTCTTCCCAGAACTATTATTATTGCAGGTAATGATATTAGTTTTCCAAATAAGCCTGATAAACCGAATAATAAAACTGCCACATGAATCTGTATTAAACTTATATTTTTTGAACTCATTATAGTTAATACTCCCATTCTTAGAACTAGTGGCTTACATTTTTTGAGTAGATATGTATATCTTCTCTTTTATGAAAGCCAATATGGTCCCAAAAATCCATTCCTTGGCCGTTATCTGCCATCACAAATAAATGGCATTTTGTTATCCCGGCTTCTTTAAGCTTAGTTAAGCAACGTTCTACTAACGTCCGTCCTATTCCCCTTTTTCGCTGGTCGTTGTGTACCGCTAGGTGATAAATAAACCCCCGGCGTCCGTCGTGTCCGCATAGTATGGTGCCAATAAGTTCATTACCGAATTCGGCAACAAAACTCATTCCCTTGTTCCGGATTAGAAACCCCACAATATTCTCTTGGGAATCGGCATCACTCAATCCCATCCCCGGCGTCTTTTGCCAAAGGGCGATTGCAGCTTCATAATCTTCCGGCATCAACTCTCGTATTCTACATTCAACCAAAAATGTTCACCTCCCATCTGTCCTGTGCTTTTCCTTAATGGAGCAAATAATAACTACCACAATATAACATCTAAAGATTTGGGAATGATATCTAAATGTGGAGGTTATATGAATAAGAAAATTAGTAACTTGCATTTCTTGCACACCGTAGTAACGTTTGGATTAATTCTTACCGGCCTGATTTTATACAGTCAGTTCTTACGGGGAATATTATCGTCTCTCCGAAGTTACGTGCGCGACATACACATTTTCGCCGGCATTTTATTTATTTTTAGTATCGTTGCCTATTGCGTCATTTTAACAAGGACTTGGGGGAAAATCTCAGGCCAATATGACAGAAAACTGATGAATCTAACTGCAATTACACTGGCCGTAGGCCTAGCCTTAACCGGTATTCTGCTCCTTACGTACACCGATTTACAAAATTCACTAGATATTTCAGCACTCAGCCTACATAGAATACTTGCAATAATAGGCATCCCGGCTGTCTTCTACCACGCAGTTACCGGCTGGTTCTCCATAACGCGGCAAGCCGGCGTGGACGGCCCTGTCAGTGCAGACAAAGGATTCATCAGCAGCAGAAGGGTGTTCATTCGATGGACAGCATCTGCCGGTGCATTACTTAGTGGCCTGGTATTGGCTAAATGGTTTCTTTTTAGCAAAGATACTACTCTTCCCGGGGTAAAGGGTAAATATAAAGATTGCAATAAAATGGACCCGCTGCCGGTGCCTTCACTCGGCTCAGTGCCCCCTATTGGCGGCGGCTATAAAGGCAACTTCGAAGTCTTCACCGTAACACAGATTCCCTGTGCTACATCAGCTGGCTGGCAATTTAGAGTCTTTGGTTTAGTTGATAACCCCCTGACTTTAACCTGGACAAAATTCCTCGACATTCCGCGCCAAGTGCAGGTTAGTGATTTTTATTGCATTACAGGCTGGACTGTAACACATTGTACTTTTGAGGGAATCCCGCTTTCGCGGCTGCTGACCCTGGCCGGCTTACAACCCAACGCAAAGTATGTTAAATTCTACTCAAGTGATGGGGTCTATACAAGTGCATTAAGTTTGGAGCAGGCACTGATGAAAGACGTCATGGTTGCCGTGTTGATTGATGGGGAGGCGATTCCCTCTGACCTGGGCGGACCGGCACGATTAATTATCCCCCAAATGTATGCTTATAAAGGCGTCAAATGGTTAAATGCCATCGAATTAATTCAGGAGCCCCATATTGGCTACTGGGAGAGTAGAGGCTATGCGAACGACGCATGGGTAAAATAAGTGAACTACTCCTGATAGACAATTTTGCCGCCGGCGATTGTCCATAATACCCTTGTCTTTGGTATATCTTCCGGCGGAGCTGACAAAACATCCTTTGAAACCAGAATTAGATCAGCAAATTTTCCTGCGCGAAGCGTCCCTTTCATGGTTTCGCTAAACTCAGCATAAGCACTACCGCTCGTATAGGCTTGCAAACATTCTCTGACGGAAAGTTTTTGCTCAGGCACCCAGCCGTCAGGATACTGACCATCTTGGGTCTGTCGGGTTATCGCTGTATAAATACCAAAAAAGGGATTCAACGGCACAACAGGCCAATCGGTACCAAAAGAAACTTCAACTCCGGCGTCCAAAAGTGAGCGAAAAGCATACGCCATTTGGCAGCGTCTATCACCAATTCGTTTCTTGGCCCAGCACCCGTCTTCGTAAACGTGACCGGGCTGCACCGAAGCCAGAATTCCTAGCCGCGCCATCCGCGTAATATCATCAGGCAGAAGGTGCTGCGCGTGTTCAATGCGAAACCGCCGATCCCGCGGCCCATTTTCTTTAATGACAGCTTCAAATATATCAAGCAGCAAATGATTCGCCTTATCGCCGATAGCATGAATAGAAACAGGCAGCCCTGCCTTATCTGCAGCGGCGATTCTCTCGCGCATTATTCCCTCGGGGTACATCTGGTCTGCCAGCAGGCCGGCGGTTCCGGGCACATCGTCATAAGGCTCAAGCATCAGCGCCGTACCTGATCCCAGGGAGCCATCCACAAACCCTTTTACCCCTCCGAAACGTAGCCACGCGTCACCGCAAAAACCCGCTTCCATCAGTACTAATTGTTTTTTCCACTCAGTAATTTGTGTGCGGGCATAAATCCGCAGGGTAAGCTTTTGTTGCTGTTGGAAGCGTAGGAAAGTTTCCCAATCATTCCAATCTCTCCATGCTGTTATATCTTGAACTGAGGTAATTCCCATCCGGGCTGCATGCTGCATCGCTGCCATAAGTGCCTCGTTATACTGTTGCTTGGAAGGCGTAGGAATGCACTGCTGCACAAGTTTCATAGCATTGTCTTTGAGAATACCGGTAGGCTCCCCAGTATAGGGATCTCTTTCAATGACTCCACCCATGGGATTAGCAGTAGTCCGGTCAATTTCAGCTAAGCGGTGGGCAGCGCTATTGGCAAAACCGATATGGAGATCACTACGGGTAATAAAAACAGGAATATGCGATGTAAAAGAATCAATCCAGTCTTTTACAGGCGTTTGGGACTGCGCCCATTGGTCATTATTCCAGCCTCCGCCAGTAATCCAATGCCCACTCGGTATGTTAGCTGCACGAGCAGCAATGGTTTGAACAAACTCTTCCTTGCTTTTTACTTCGCGAAGGTCAAGTGATAGAAGTTGAAACCCGCCTACCATCAAGTGGGTATGGTTATCAATAAAACCAGGCAAAACCAAGTGCCCTGCCGCATCCAATACTTTTGTATGTTGACCTCGAATAGAACGAATCTGATCATTGGAACCAATAGCCAAAATCAAATCATCTTTTATAGCCAGAGCTTCAGCATAAGGCAATGAGGGTTCACCTGTCCAAATGCGAGCGTTGATTACCATTAAATCTGGTTGAGCAATCATGAAATACGTCCCCCTAGTATCAAAATTCCCTACTTTTTCTTGTATTCCATAAAATTTCTCTTTAAAATTGCACTATTCCGGATTATCCGGATGGCGAATCCGGATACTTGTCGGTTAGTTTGATTTTACGCCGATGTAGTTTCTAATTCAACAAAAAACTATCATTTATTGGGGCTGAATCATTTTTTCTGCCATCACACTTCTCGCACAATTCCTGAAACATACAACAGAAATAATAAAGACACTCCACAACACAATCTGGAGTGTCTTTATTTTTTATAAACTATTCAATATTTTTACGTTAGCCTCATCCATAGCCTGATTCAATGCTTTAGTAATTGGATCTCTATATCCAACATCTCCAAATACAGTTTTGTTTTCCGATGCTCCTGTGACTTGGAATGTAACTAATTTACTCTGTTTAACATTATAAACCTTGTACCGTAATTTTGCTTTTGTTACTACTTTCATTTGAAACATACTCATATGTCTTGTGGTTATTAATTGTGATATTTCCATTGCAATGACATAATCGGCATTGGTTTTTTCGGCAACAATTGCTAAAATATCTTTATCGGGAAGCTCTTTGTTAGAAGTATCAAAACCGGCAATATTCAAGGCTTTTTGCGTTTCTACTAAAGGAATTATTTGAAAGTTTTTGTTGGAATACTGCTCTGTATATTTTGCGTCAACAATTTCTTTTATATATCCCTTTGTTTCTTCCGTAGAATTAATATAGGGGATTATTGCAATACTTGCTTTGGTGATAGATGGTTGAGTTTCTTCTTCTGCTGACACAGCAAGAATATTAACCGACATTAAGAGTAGGCATAGAACTGTAATAATGGTCAGCTTTCTCATAAAATCACTCCAATCAATATAAATATGTCTAATTATAATGGATTGATTTGCAAAAATTTGTCGAAAATTAATGTATTGCCAAAAACTTCGAAAGCCCCGACACACGCTTCAGGGCCTTCTTTCTCCATTTTAAAAAGGCACTTTTGTCATTATCACAAAAGTGCCTTTTAATTACTATCCCTGTAGATATCATTTTAGACAAAGATTCAGTAGCTTATTATTACCGTTACCAATGGTACGGTTCTCCATAGCACCTCAGACAGCCGGGGAAGTCATCTATAGAAGCAGACATATTTTCCTCTTTATTTAAAATTTGAATACCTCATTAAGTAACCAAATGGTATAATTAGGATAATCTTTGAATCCTCTACTGACATAATCCGCCCTGCGGAATTTAAAGTGTTTGATGCCGGACATGTCATAGCCCCAGGGCTTTATTCGGTAACAGTCAATACATGGATATCCCAATTGATGGCGGCACAGATGACAAGGCTGACTGTCAGCAATAAACTTAGCTGCAAGAGTGCGAAGTCGGTTATTTAGGGTACATGGAAATACCATTTTCTCCTGAGAGGTGATCTCCTATGGCACTAACCAAAGAACAAAAGAAAAAAATCTATGAGGAAGAACTCGAACGTATTAAAGCCCGTGAACGTATTGAGGCTGAACGTGCTCGAAAGCAGCAGCCAAAAACTTCACATGTTAAAGATTGGATTATCGCCATAGGTTTTTTGTTTATGCTTTATGTAGTGTTTGGTGGAGGTAAGTAAAATTGGGGGTGTGCTTATGAAAGTTCTAGGTATTAACGGTAGTCCTCGAAAAGATGGTAATACAGCAATATTAATTAGGACTATATTTGAGGAATTAAATGAGCAAGGTATTGATACTGAAATAATACAACTATCAGATGTTACGATCAAGGGTTGTGTGGCATGCGGGGGTTGTGTAGCACACAAGAATGAAAAATGTATTGTAGTAGACGATAATTTTAATGAGTGCTTTGCTAAGATGGTGGCTGCTGATGGTATTATACTAGGCTCTCCCGTATATTCCGCTGGTGTTACCTCGCAGATTAAGGCGCTAATTGACAGAGCTGCTATTGTATTGGCTGCTAACAAGGGGCTGCTTAAGCATAAGGTTGGTGCCGCAGTAGTAGCCGCTCGTCGTGGTGGTGCTATTAGCGCGGTAGACACTTTGCATCATTTTCTACATAGCAAAGAGATGTTTCTGGTAGGCTCAACTTACTGGAATATGGTTTATGGCAGGGAAATTGGAGAAGTTAATCAAGACCAAGAAGGAATAGATAATATAAAGAATATTGGTCAAAACATGGCATGGCTACTAAAAAAAATTCATGCCTAGAACGAATTAGACGTAGTTTATTTCAAAATGGCATTGGGCAAAGTATCGGTGGGTTCTTGGTGCGGAGTGAATATTTAAGCTAAGCTTACTATGAAATGAGGTAATTGACTTGTATCATACCACCACAAGTATTAATTCGGAACATTTGCATGAGTTTATCAGCAAATATCAGCATCAAGAAAAATTCATGGCTTTTTGCAAAGACTGTCATAATTATAATACACTTTGGTCTTGCCCGCCTCTGCAATTTGATGCTAATCAATTTCTACTAGACTTTAATTATATCTACATTATTGGTGCCAAGGTAATATACGATGCAGAAACCATTGAGTTAGCCAATACAAGTGATAAAATCAAAGAAATTACCACGCAATCTCTACGAGAAGTAAAAAATAAACTATCAGATATACTGCTTGACTTAGAACGGCAAATTCCGGATAGCATTAGTTTAGCATCTGGAGGGTGCCACATATGTGAGCGTTGCAGAAGATGTGATAACTTACCCTGCCAGTATCCGGAGAAAATGCGATATTCTTTAGATTCTTTTGGATTTGATCTAACAGCAATTACATCTGATATGCTTCAGATAGAATTAAAATGGTCAAAGGATAGTTTACCGGAATACTACACACTAATTCACGCATTGTTAACGAAACAATCTTTGGGCAATATGTTGGAGAATATAATAATATAAGCTATCGTCCCCGCGATTATTGGCGACAGGATGAGTAGGAGTGACAGGCTATAGATTGCCTTTGCATTCTACATTTTTTTAAGTTTTGCCGGTTTCCGTGCAGGACTGATATAGGCCTTACCGAACACTTCTAATGCGATTACAAGGAGGCGGCATCATGATTAAATTGAGGTTACGTTTTGCCCTATTCTTATGTCTGTTAGCACTTATGGTTTTATGGAGCCTTCCGGCATGTGCCAGCGACAAGACAATTATCGACGAGTGGACAAGCATCTCTATCCCCACTCCCCCTTCTCTAAAGCCGGTCGTCGTTGATGTATCTTCCACAGCGTTCTTGATCCTTGATATTCAGACTAAAACTAGTGAACAGAGACCTCGCTGTGCGGCCTCCGTTCCTGGGATCGCAGATTTTCTAAAAAAAGCAAGAGAACAGGGTATGACGGTTATTTACAGTCTTACCTCCACTGCTACCCCCGCTGACATTGTGAGCCAGATCGCCCCCCTCCCCGGTGATCCTGTTGTAAAGTCAAGTGTAGATAAATTTTATAACACTGATTTGGATTTTATTTTAAAGTTACGAGGGGTTAAATCGGTGGTAATCGTGGGTACTGCTGCCCATGGCGCCGTGTTGCACACCGCCACTGCAGCTGCTATTCGAGGTTACCAGGTGATTCTGCCTGTAGATGGGATGTCCGCTGAAGACGCGTATGCCGAACAGTACACCGCCTGGCACATGCTTAACAGCCCAGGTACACGCAATAAGGCAGCTTTGACCAAGCTCAGCATGATCGAGTTACGTTAGCTGAACATTTCACTTCGAGGGGCGTTTAGTGATAACGAACCCTCTTTTTTATTCGGCTAAATAGCACGTGCAAAACACTATTTTGCCTGGACAATAATATCTGAATTTGCTGTAAGCAACTCTTGACGGTACCTGCAATTTTCCAGGAAAAAAGATGGTGCCGAAAAAGAAGAACCACGTTCACAGACCAAAATTTCATTGCTGCTTGCGTGGATTTATCGATATTTTAGCCAGTATATATTTTTGCAAGTAATTAAGAGATGCTTTAAATGAATCTGCTTAAGAAAGTATTGTTACTGCTCCTAATTTTTTGTGTCTCAAATATTACCCTTCCTGCCTATGCTATTACACCACTCAATGTGGCTATTTTACAGCCAATCAATACAGCAAAATACAAGTACGTAGATGATGTTCAGATAATCCAGGACACTATAAAAAAGCCATTCAAATACCCCTATTATACATTGATCCCATCGGATACGGTTGAAAAAACAACTCAAACCTTTTTAGTTGATAATAGGTTCCTCAAGTTGTCCGACGAGAAAGCCATGTCAGATCTTGCAAATAAACTTTCCGCAGATATTGTAGTTGTTGTAGAGTTATCGAAAGTACGAATGAATCGGATTTATTCGCCTTGGCTTGATGACACGTATATTGAGTCTGATATAGTGTTGAAGTGTTATGCTTACTCTACCCTGTCAAAAAAACATGAGGTAATCAGAGTAGTTAAAGCTGAAAGAGAAGCTGAAAGTGTTAATACGAATGCAAATGTTATTTTCGAGGAACTTACTGAACAAATATTGGTTAAGTTACCTTATAAGCGCATACCAGTTAGTAGTGTGTTATAGCTGCATCCACTCCGCTTTAGGTTTTGCTTTTATACTTTGGGCATCATCAAGCTTAGTGCTCGATTCTAACGGGCAGTATATTACCCCATCAAGAAGGCCAAAATCTATTGAGCCATGAGGTTTTATTATTGGTGTTATACCCATTTCATTAATTGTTCCTATCCTGTAAGGATTAAGACCTGAACTATTATCTATATGAGGCATTTAATGCTTTTAACATGACCCGGATATCATATCGATGTGGAGTGACGGGAAGGACCTTTTTCTCCAACCCAAGCAGGGAATAGACAGCGATTCTTGGAGTACGGACAGAATACTCCTCAGTGAATACCATGTCTTCCGGAATTTCAACAAACTGACCAATGAAGGCTAGGTTTGTTGAACCTTCAGGTACTACCTCCGGTCTATCACCTTTAGCACGAGGCTGAAACATTGAAATAATATAAGGCAGCATACATGGAATCACATTAACTACGGTTCCCATGATTTCATTCATTTCCTCTTCAAAATGCAGATGGTAAAGGAGTTCAGTGAGGATTTCTTCGCCAGTGCAGTCCCGCATAGGCTTCTTTACATAGTCACCTTCCTTATCGGTGTAAAGGCCATAACCCCAAAAAATTGTAATATCCTCCGGCTGATTCTTAAAGTGAGGCTGTGCAGCAACCACAATCGACATCAGCCAGTTAGAATCCCGAAATGTCATCAAAGCACCGCTGCCTGGTTTATTGCGTGAAAATTTTTCAATCATTTTAAGAAGCTTGTTGCCTTTTAAGGTGACCGTAAAGGATGCCCAGTTAGTCTCCTCAGGACTGCCAAAGAATTTATTCGGGTTTCCAAGCCCCTCTTTTTTGGCAGCAATTTTTGCCCAGAGTCTACCCGAAATAGGGTTTTCCACATCCATTTTAGTAGGAGTATTCAGATTACCCAGTCGTGAATTATCAGTCATACAGCCATTGGTTACAATGCACAAATCACCTTTATTAAGTTGAATGATGCCTACTTTTCCCCCATGCACATAGCGTATTGCTGTAACGGTAATGCCTTCCCCGTCTTCAAAATCCAGGTCCGTCACGGTGTATTTCAGGCTGAAATCAACACTAGCCCGATCCAAATACGCCTTCATAGGTAATATAATTGATTCATACTGGTTATATCGCGATCTTGTTACCCCCTCAAGTGTATGGATCCGGGAGTATTCAAAAATCATCCGGTGCATATAGCGTTTAAACTCAATCAAACTGGACCACTTTTGGAAGGCAAAAGTGGTCTGCCACATATACCAAAAGTTTGTCTCAAAGAAGTGTGGTGTCTTTGCAAACCAGTCGGAGATACGAAGGTTGTCGAGTTTTTCTTCAGGGATAACCATTAGCTTAAAAAGCGCCATACGGTCAGCATCGTTAAAACCCATGGATAAAACATCAATTACTTCATGATCTTTATTGATAAGTCTCGCATTCGCATGAGTTGGATGGGCATGGTCAAATGCAAGAATTTCATCGGTTACGCTCATGCCTTCATAATCCATTGATGGTATGGAAGAAAGCAGCTCCCACGTGTTTTCGTAAGTTTCTTCGTTTAGCATTCTTCCACCTCGGGCAACAAATCCGTCCGTTGGGTTCCCCGCTGCATCATTACTTCCCCCCAAGATATGCATTCCTTCTAAGATATGAATATTTTTGCCGGGGAAATCACAATCCCTAACAAGGTAAGCAGCGCCTGCAAGAGAGCCTAACCCTCCGCCCACAAAATACACTTGCGTATTTTCATATTCTTTCTTCATATCAGAATACCCCCATGCCTTACTTAAACTACACAGAATAGGCTATCCTAACAATCTTAAAAAATACGTTGGCATAAGAATAGACAGGCCGCAGGATGACAACGATGCATAGCGCTCGCAATCGACTCAAGAGAACAGCCATGGCAATACTGGCCACAGCAGAACCAATGAAAACAAAGATAATTGTGATATACTCAAATAAGCAGGAAAAGATCGAGGGACGGTTTGGAGATAACTCCGCTTGTTAGAACATGATCAGATTGTCTTTGAGT
>NZ_DATMYD010000099.1:0-4607 GCF_035561155.1 Sporomusa sp.
GGCGAATGAGGCCTTTGGAATTACCAAAGAAATGATCGATGAAGCTTTTGCACTTGTACAGCGTAAAGGAACGGCTACCGGACCGAACCTCATGTATTTTGAGACAGGTCAGGGTTCAGAAGTGTCGCTCGATGCCCACCAAGGTGTGGACATGATGACACTGGAAGCCCGGACATATGGGTTCGGACGCGAGTATCGACCATTTATGCTGAATAATGTTTCCGGATTCATTGGCCCGGAGACCATCTATTCCGGACGTGAAGTCATTCGTGCCGACTTAGAAGACCTATTTATGGGTAAGCTGCATGGTCTGCCGATGGGAATTGCTCCCTGCTATACAAATCATATGAAAGCAGATCAGAATGATCAGGAGATAGGAACACTCTTATGTGCCATGGCCGGTGCCAATTATTTTATGGGTGTTGCAGGCGGGGACGATATTATGCTGAGTTACCAGGATACCAGTTTCCACGACGATGCTGCAACACGAGAAATTCTGGGTTTACGACCGCTTCCTGAATTTGAAAAATGGCTGGAGAAGATGGGAATCATGGAAAATGGCCGCCTTACCGAACGTGCTGGAGACCCATCCATCTTCAATAAATAAGAGTGAGGTGAGGGAGTTTGTCGGTGGCAACGAACGAAATAGAAAAAATTGTTCAGGATGTATTGGCAGAGTTAATGAAGAAAGGGTTAAACAGCGCGGCAGTGAAAGAGCATGTCATGTCTGCAGCGCTTATGAATACAACCGTTTCTCCTGTAGCTGAAGAAAAAATGGTGAGTCTTGTTTCAGCGGATGAGATCCTCGTGGATAAACCGTTCAATCTGGATGCCATAAAAGCAATGAAAAAAGTAACAACAGCACGGATCGGGATCGGTAGAGCGGGAGCCCGGCCTAAAACGGCATCGTGGTTAAAGCTGCTAGCCGACCATGCAGTTGCCCAGGATGCGGTATTTGTGGATGTTTCCGGAGACTTCTTGAAGCGCATGAACTTATTTTCTGTGCAAACAGCGGCTGAAACTAAGGAGCAGTTTCTTACCCGGCCGGATTTAGGGCGTCGTCTTTCAGAAGAGGCAGCCCAAACGGTGCTCCAGTACTGTGAAAAAGATGTTCAAGTGCAAATTCTGGTGGTCGATGGACTGAGCTCTACTGCGATTGAAGCCAATGTTGCAGACATTCTGCCGGCTCTGAGTCAAGGTTTAAAAGCATCAGGAATTAAAGTAGGTAACACCTTCTTTGTGAAGCATGGCCGGGTTGGGGTTCAGGACGAAATCGCTAAGCTGTTAAATGCGGAAGTGGTGATTTCCTTGATTGGAGAACGACCCGGTTTGGGAACCGCGGAAAGCTTGAGTGCTTACATCATTTACCGTCCTAATGAGAAAACGGTAGAAGCCGATCGCACTGTAGTATCGAACATTTACCGTGGGGGTATTCCTCCGGCAGAAGCAGGAGCCCATCTTGTGGACCTCTTAAAACAAATCCTTCACGCGCAAGTGAGTGGGGTAAAATTAACGCGCATTTCTTAACAAAACCCAATAAATAGGTGAGGGCGTAATATACATGGGGGGTAGATCGAATGGATCACACGGACTCTAAATTCGTGCAGGCGGGTGAGACTCCCGTACTCCCCGCCAATTGTATATCTTTGTACTCTTGACAAGGAGGGGTACATTTATGGGTATCTCCTGGACGATGGTCCAATTGCAACGGTTAAAAGAACTCAATGCAGCCACTGAGATACTGGAAATGAATTTTACTGAAACATCAACACGCGACCGTGCGTTTCAAGAAGTCGAACATCGATTAGTTAAAGATGGAAAATTGCATTTGGACAAATTACGTGAGATAAAGCGTCGCCCAGCGTTGGTAGAGCTGGAAGCGCGATTGGCAAACACATTATGCCAGCAAGGATTTGTTCAAGTTGTAACGCCGACGATTATTTCGAAATCCTCATTAGCAAAAATGACAATTTCAGATGATCACCCACTATTTTCACAAGTTTTTTGGTTAGATGCCAAGCGATGTCTGCGGCCAATGCTGGCCCCAAATCTTTATACACTGTGGCGAGACCTGATACGTCTCTGGGATAAACCCATTCGTATATTTGAAATCGGAACCTGCTATCGAAAAGAATCACAGGGCGCACAACACCTCAATGAATTTACTATGCTTAACCTAACAGAGCTGGGCACCCCGCTCGAAGAGCGACATCAGCGGCTGGAGGAAATGGCAGAGTGGGTGATGGCGGCAGCGGGAATTGAAGGTTATGGGCTTCTTACCGAATCTTCTGTGGTCTACGGAGATACAGTGGATGTTATGAAAGGTGAGGTAGAGCTTGGGTCCGGCGCTATGGGGCCTCATTTTCTGGATGAGAAATGGGGAATATTCGATCCTTGGGTTGGCATTGGTTTTGGGTTAGAGCGGCTCCTTATGATTCGCGAAGGGACACAGAATGTCCAAAGTATGGCTAGAAGTCTAACTTATCTGGATGGTGTTCGGTTAAACATCTAATCATAATCGCTTCAAAATGTTACTTAATATTTAAAACATAAAGTAAGACTTAGCTTTTAAAAACGTTGGAGGGATGAGAGAATGTACGAGAAAGTTGAGATTGAGGCATCTATTTCCTTGGAGCATATTGGCAGGATTTTTAAAATGGTTAGTTCAATTCCCTGCTTTCAAGAGAAAAAATCACGAATTAGCCGAATTGAAGTGCTCCCGGGCGGCCTGACAAATAACAACTACAAAGTAACTATTGATGAAGTTACATATGCACTGCGATTAGCAGGTGCCGGAACGATGGAGTATCTAAACCGTCCAGCAGAAAAACATAATGCCCAGATTATGGCCGATATCTCTGTAAGTGCTCCGATTATTTACTATGATGAGACGACAGGAAATCAAGTTTGTAAATATATTGATGATTGTCTTACCTTACACCCTGAACATTTCCAGGAGAATCATTATATTCAACTTGCCGCGAAAGTGTTTAGGAATTACCATACCTGTGGGAAGAAGTTTATCTCAGAATTCAACCCGCTTCGAGAGACGCGAACCTACCGTAATCTTTTAACACAGAAAAATTATGGCTTTTATGAAGGCTCCGAATTGATGAGCCAGAAATTGGATGAGATCGAGGCACTCCTTGAAAAATACCCAGCCCAATCAGCCCCCTGCCATAACGACCCCTTATGTGAGAATTGGCTTGATGACAAGAAGAATTTTTACCTTATAGACTGGGAATATGGTGGCATGAATGATCCCATGTTTGATTTAGGAGCATTATCCATCGAAGCGGATTTAACTGACGAACAGGAACGTTATCTGCTGCGAGAGTATTTTGGTGGTGATCTAACTGAAAAGCAGTGGGGCTCACTTATCATCAATAAGTTCCTTTGCGATGCACTCTGGTCTTATTGGGCTGTACTCCAAATTGCAACAGGTAAAGCTTACGAGGACTACTGGCCCTATGGCCTGAATCGATATAACCGAGCCTATAAGCTTATCCATGAAGGAACACTTGATCGAGCACTGCAAGCATTGGCTAGTTGATTCAGGGATACATTTGTAGATTAAACTTTCCTCGCGCTTACAGCTTTAATTCATACTAATTCAATGACCGTAAGCAAGGGGCAAATTAATTAAAAAACTAATAATAAAATCCAGGGAGGAAAAGAAGAATGTCATCTTTAAACAATCTTGCCCAAAGCGTAATTGCCGGTAACGTAGATCAGGTAAAAGAACAAGTTAAATCGCTTATTTCCAGTGGAACCGATCCTGTTGAGATCGTCAATCAAGGTTTAATTGCCGGAATGAATGTCGTTGGAGCCCGTTTTAAAGCAGGAGATATGTATGTTCCTGAAGTTTTGATGTCTGCTCGTTCCATGAGTTCTGGTCTCGAATTGGTTAAACCTCTGATTGCTGAAAAAGATATTCAAAGTCGGGGAAAAGTAGTCATAGGTACGGTAAAAGCGGATCTTCATGACATCGGGAAGAATCTTGTATCGATGATGATGCAAAGTGGTGGTCTTGAAGTCATTGACATAGGCATCGATGCTGCTCCAGAAAAATTTGTTGAAGCAGTTAGAGAGCATAATCCGGATATTGTGGGGATGTCAGCTTTGTTGACAACGACGATGCCGGCAATGAAAGACACAATCGAGCTTTTGGAAGAAGAAGGACTTAGAGACAAAGTTAAAGTCATCATTGGGGGAGCGCCGGTATCGCAAGAATTCGCTACTTCGATCGGTGCTGACGGGTATGCTCCTGATGCCGCTACGGCAACAGATCTTTGCAAAGAAATGGTTGCTGCGAAATAACAATAAAAAAATCCGGATTTTTTGAGGTTATCTCTTATTGGGATAGCCTCTTCACTTTATGTATGAGATTTTACAATGAAGCAAGCTCCCAAAAAAGTGAGGGAACCCAAA
Source organism: Sporomusa sp. (assembly GCF_035561155.1). Classification (GTDB taxonomy): domain Bacteria; phylum Bacillota; class Negativicutes; order Sporomusales; family Sporomusaceae; genus Sporomusa. The sequence continues at coordinate 4,432 of NZ_DATMYD010000099.1, forward strand.
TCCTCTTTGGGTTCCCTCACTGAATTGAACGATGGATTAGAACTTCGCTTTTTTCCTGGAAGCCTCTTTTTCTTTAGCCTTAATCTCAGTGGTTTCGGCTTCAGCTTCTTTAACAATTTCTTGGAGTTGCCGCTGAATACTCTCGGGTAGTGGGCTTGGATTCTTGAAGTTTTCGA
>NZ_DATMYD010000100.1:0-48666 GCF_035561155.1 Sporomusa sp.
ATTAGAACTTCGCTTTTTTCCTGGAAGCCTCTTTTTCTTTAGCCTTAATCTCAGTGGTTTCGGCTTCAGCTTCTTTAACAATTTCTTGGAGTTGCCGCTGAATACTCTCGGGTAGTGGGCTTGGATTCTTGAAGTTTTCGAGAATATCTTGCGCTTTAGTATAAGAGGTTTCGACGATATCTTTGCCGCCATCAGCTAACCAAGCCTCTCGGTTTCTGCGGTCAAGCAATTGTGATCTCGAAAGCTCTTTGAAATTCTTGAACGTATGATCATGGCTAATAAATTCTCCGCCGGGTCCTACCGAGCGAACAACTTCGATTGCCATTTTCTCATCTGTTACAGGAATTCCTTTAACTGTGTGCAGGATCATGCGGGCCATTTCATTCTGCATCACGAGTTGAGCATAGTCCCACGTGAGGCCACCTTCGAGCATCCCTAAGCCGTAAATCATGTTAGCGCCTGCTAACGCTGGTAATAAGGCAGTTAGAGTAAACTCATGGGCTGCTTGGGCATCAGGGACTTTGCTATCAGTCTATCCCCCGGCGACCCAGCTCGGCAAATTATAGAACTGGGAGAGTTTGGCTACCGCAGAACTAAAGAGTGCAAGCTCTGGGGTACCCACACAGGCAACTGTCGTCCGGAGGTCAATCATGGTCGTGGAAGTTCCATAGACCATTGGATAGCCCTTTTTCACCAACTGGGCAAGTACAAACATGCTAAGGATCTCAGCATTATGTGTCACCAGGGTGCTTGCTAAGTGGACACAAGTGGTTCCGCCTGCTAAGCCCATCGAGTTGATTTTCGCTGGGACTCCACAGCGAATGGCTTCGAGCAGCGTATCTGTCGCTCCTTTGGAATGAACTAAAGGACTGACAGGGTCAGTGCTTTGTGAGAAGAGCGGCCGTTCGCGGAACTTATCCTCGCCACCGGAGACCACATACCCCATCTTGGCAACAGCGCGCATATTCTCAGGACGATTCATCCCGATGTAGGCATGCTTTGTTGAGTAATTATAGAAGGACTCGGCAATGTGGACTTGAGCAACATCAGGATCTACTTCTGATGGGCCAATGGCCCGTTCAAAGATAATGATTTGATCCATCGCCTCGCAGAAGCGGGTAACGTCATCGACGTCTTTTTTAAATGGCTTGCGCAATTCACGGGAATAGGGGTCGATCATGCGCACTGCTTCACCAAAGTTGACGAAACCTGTGCGATTACCCTCATTCAACCAATCGTTTTCAGGATTTCTCCCACAAGCCCGAAAGGTTTTGGGAATAGAGTGCAGGGCGTCCTCTACTAAGTAAGCGGGGATCTTAACAATATTGGTCTCACGGTTTAAAGTACAACCATTACTGTAAAAAATCTCGCGGGCCTCTTCGCTCTCGACTTTGACACCGATGTTCCAAAGAACATCAAGAGTGGCAAGATGGATATCATAGAGCTCATCATAGGTAAACATGTTGAGTCCGATTCCTTCCATGCGGGTGGAACCGGCGCGTACCCCTCTGACTGTCAAATACTTCACCTCCGAAATTACTTATCATAAGCTAAAGTGTTGCCGTAGTACGGATTGAGAGAAAAGGGTTCACCTCCTTCAGATAACCATGCTTACACCATTACATTTCTATTTGATGCAATAAATATGCCAACTTATAACCGATAAAGTAGACTTAGCTTCAGGTGGGGTTTTAACCCCATCTGAAGGTTAGTCATCGGATAAACCAGGCCATAGGATGTAAGTTTCTTTTCTAACTTACATTCTATGGCCTTACTTCTATCCTAAAACGGTTTTACTATAATCTTGATATTTTGTTCTTTGCGATTTATTAACTCCTCAAAACCCTTTTCCACAATGTCATCAACGCTTATCTTGCCGGTAATCAACGGCTCAACGTCAATCCTGCCGTCAGAAACAAGTTGAATAGCCGGAGCAAACTCACCGTAATAGGCCAAAGATCCCACAACTTCTCGTTCCGTGAAAGACAAAGCATTGAAATTCAACGAAGAGGCTTTTTCAAAGATACCCACAATGACCACCTTCCCTGCTGAACGGGCAAGTTCTATGGCAACAGGGGCAGTTTTGTCACTTCCCACACACTCAAATACTACATCAGCACCCCCATTGGTAAGTTCCTTCACTTTTGCAATTACATCGACTTCCGTAGGGTCTAAAACAGCGGTAGCACCAGCCTTTAAGGCATACTCTTTCCTTGCCTTGGCAACCTCTACCGTATATACCTTACTGGCACCGGCGGCCTTTGCACACATTAAAGTAGCAAGACCGATTGTCCCCGCCCCCATAATTACTGCAGTATCCCCCTGAACCAGGGGCGCGCGTCGTACGGCATGCATCCCTACCGCCAACGGCTCAATGAGTGCGGCAACCTCATAGGACATGTCGTCCGGAATCTTGTATATTGTGTAGGCCGGTACATTTACATACTCTGCGAAAGCCCCGTCAGTCATTAGCCCGGTAAAGGCAAGTTTTTCACACAGACTGTAACGATTCTCTTTGCAACGCGGGCATTCCCAGCACACCTGACAGGCGTCAGGAGCAACCCGATCACCAATCTTTACGTTTGTTACCCCAGGTCCAACCTCTACTACATCGCCGGAAAACTCGTGACCGAGAATTACTGGGGCTGTACCACCGGTTAGGGCATGTGGCTCATCTACAGGAATAAAAATCGGACCGGCGAGGTATTCGTGAAGATCTGAGCCACAAATTCCACACCACTGTACTTTTACCTTGACCCAGCCTTCTTTCGGGCTGGGCGGTTCGGGAACATCCATAACCCGCACGTCTTTTTTACCATACCATACCGCTGCTTTCATTCAAACTCCTCCTTATAGTAAAGGAATATATATCCTCACAGTTTCTACTTTTGCAAAAAACGTGCCATAATGAAGCGTTATATTTAACAGCAAAAAAGCCATAAAATTGGCCTAATATTTTTATAATTAGCAATATTCAAAACATATGTTTGTTCTATTGTGTTCCATAATTATCCATAAATGTAGCCCTGCCGATCACCTTTGCTACACACAAAAAAATACCCCTGGCATTTAAGCCGGGATATCAAACAGTAATTTCTAACTGAAACCATGTAACGCTTCACCGCTATAGTTTGAAAGACCCTGCAAAATTCGTAAAAGCAGCTCATTTTTTAACCTAGTCTGGTTTTCAAAGCTGCCTTGGTAAGCTTCTTGCTCTTTTCCAAGGTCATAGCATGTACTGTTATCAACATTAACGAGTATACCTGGTAATCCAATTCGCTCGAAATCCTTGGCATGCTTGACCCAAAAAGATTCACAGCAAGTTCCTATAAAAAACCTACAGCCATTCTTCTTTAAATTTTCCAACTTTTCCTCAAGCATTTCGTAATTTTGGATGGTAATCGTCTCCAAGCCGTATTGTTCTGCCAGTATGTAAGCGCCGCTAATGTCACATTTTCCACACCGTCCGCAGCCCTCTATATAACGAAATTTGCAGCCTCTATCTTTTGCGCAGTAAGGAATAAGCAAAGGCGTTACCGGTTGCTTAAAAATATCTTTTGCTATACAATCACCAACTATCGTTATCTCGTTTAGTTCTTCGGGATAGGCGCCCCAGTCAAGGAATCGTAGTTTTTCGGCAGCCCTAATTATTGTTTGACTAAAACGGTCTGGTACTAATCCCGGTACATAGCCTTGGTGTTTGCTGAAACAATCATTCACTGTTTTTCTGATTAAACCAGGGTTAGCCATAATACCACATAACCCCCCCTCTAGCTCTTTAACTAATTCAAGGGGATAAGCATAAAAGTCTCCAGCTATGGATACAGCGTCAATCCGTTGTTGATGGACATCCATAGCTATCGAAACTGTAACTACAGCCTGTTCCTTTGAGGTATCCCGAAGTTGGTAATGCTCTGGATTGATGACTTCAGATTGACCGGAAACCCATTCTTGCGAAGAAGCCTCACTATATGCCGCCGAATAATAGTTGTCTTCGATGTCTTTAAGTCTCCCCGGAGTAGCAGCAGCATTAAAAACCTCGCAAAAACCTTCAACTATCGCCCACTTGACGCTAGCCAGCGGGGGAGGTTCACTGAGCACCCATTTAAGACTGGTACACTTCTTGCTGAACAAATCAACCTCTTTGTTTTTTAGCTTTTCCGTAGGAATACGCAAGGCATACAGCATTCTCTCAATATTAACATCCTTAACGCGAATATAGCCTTGATAAAGAACTGCGTTCCCGTGCCGGGTGCCACCAACCCAACAGAGTTCACGTCCAGCCACTTCTACAGTGCCAGGGTGTTTATATTGGGCATCTACCCCAAGTATGTTAAGACCCCGGGTGATAGCCACACTAAGCTGCATCGTCAATGTTTCTAGCTGTTCACCTGTAGCCAAGCCTTCACGATACACCACAATCTCCCAACCAAGGGTGGATTCATCGCAATAAACAGTATTGCCGCCTGTCAACCTGCGATTAATCTCAATACCCTGCTCGTAACAGAAGCTTAGCCTGACCTCCTGTTCGGCTATTTGATGGTAACCAAGCAAAACACAGTCAGACGTAAACTGAAAGAAACGTAGCGTGTCGGGAATTAATTGTTCTTTGCAAGCCATTAACAAAGCCTTATCCAATGCCACATTTTGAGCGCTCGTTCGGGGTCCAGTGTCTATTACGCGCACTGGTCTCATCTTTTAATCTCCCTCCAAAACGAATGTCCCGGCTACGCCGTTCGAAGCCGGGACTCTCTGGTAATATCCTACTTATGCCAATATGCCGCAACAGGTCTCCTGATAGGACACAGTGTATCCGAGTGAATGTACATAATCTACTGTTTCACGGGCCGGATAGGCAATCGCGTTAAAACCGGCTTCTACCGCCAGCCGTTCTACCGTTCGGGCATATAGTCCTGGCGGGCGGGCACACCCTAAAGCAATCGGGGTATTCGGCAATAGCTCTCTGGCAGTCTTAAAAATCTTAGCTACCGACTCGGTCGGCGGGGGAACAACATCTCGCATTGGGGTACTCCGTAAGGGATTCAGTAGTACTAAGACCAAACTTTCCGCCCCTTCAGCTGCGACCATCTTAAGAGCTTCATATTCTCCGCGAATTTCACCATAATGAAGTCCGATGACAATATGCGGTGAAGCCTTCAGACCTGCGAGACGTGCTGCTCGCAAGCTGTTCTGATAGTCTTCAGGGGTACGCGTTAGGTGATATACCTCGCGAATTGTAGCACTATCCCCAATTAAATCAAGGGCTACCCGCGTTACCGCTGAATGAGCCAATACTTTTGCCAGATCATCTGTCAGCAGCCCTGGGTGAACTACAACCGCCAAACCCATGCTGGCAACTTCTTTTAGTGCTCCGGCAAAACGCAGTAACGGCACACTGCCGTCCTGGCAGGCCCCACCGCTTATGAGCACACCGCGACAGTCACGCCTCCGTAAATCAGCGGCCAGTTCCACTAACAGTTCAGGCTCTGTAGCTGATAGCATGCTATTTAGCAACTGTCCCTGGCAGTGTTCACAGCGGCATTGACACTCGGAGCCGGTGATACTTATGTTAACAAAAGAGTTTGCGCTATTTTGATATAAGCCATTGTCATAGTGCCGTACTCCTGGCGCATAAAACGCAATATTATTCATCCCATATCTGTCCTTTAATGGTATCTATATCACTGTCCTCCGGCTGGAAAGGATAGTTACGCAAAACAGGGCCTGGCCGTTCGTTTCCATACGGACGATTGCAAGCTACACAGCCCTCCTTGTTAGGGCAGCCTGAGGTTCTGAAGGGCTCGCCTGCTGCCAGATCATCACCTAATAGTTCATGCAACCGGCTACCATAGCTAACTATTTTCCCATGAGAATTAAACTCAAAAGCATCAATTGTACTTTGTTTTTTATTAAGCAGGTATGCCGCCAATTGAATACGCCTGTATTGACCGTATGACGGCGGTTTATAGCTGCTCAACTTGCTGCCAGGTTCCGGACAGAATGAGAACAAGTGTGCCTGCGCACCGTATTGATTAGCTCTAGATATTGTCTGTACCATCGCTTGTTCTGTTTCACCAAGCCCTACAATCAAATGTACGCTTACATTATCGCGACCAAATACCATAACGGCTTGTTCGATTGCCTCCCAGTAGGTCTCCCACCGGTGAGGTCCTCCTACAGCTTGCCCCCGCATATCAAAAAACAATTCTGGGGTTGCAGCATCTACCGCTATCCCCACCCGGTCTGCACCGGCAGATTTAATTCTGTTAAAAAAGGCACTCGCTCCCTGCAATATGGTTGGTGATGCCAGTACACTAATCGGTAACTGAGTTGAAGCACTTAACCGTTTAACAATATCGATACAGTCATCCGCCGCGCGGGGATGAGTAATCATCGATATACAAATCCGGCCTAGTTTTTGAACTTTAGCGGCCGCAGCCTGCGGTGGCCGTGTCAAAATATCAATTATATTTGAAAGTTCATAAACCGGCCATTTTACTCTGATGAAGGTATTTTTATCAGGTTCAGCATACCGTTCTCTGGCTAATCCGCAGTAGCTGCAATTGGCCCGGCATCCGTCTTGATATGTCATTAATAAATTCAAGCTTCCCGGATAGGCGTTACGGTAAAAACTTCCTGGTTCCAGACCTAACGCCATAGCACCAGCCAAGCTGGTCTGCACATAATCCGGGCTTTCCAGTCTGCCAATATTGTCCATGAACCGGAACCCCCTCAACTTAAATAGTTCTTACTATGAAATTCACTATTGCATATAGTACTCCGGAAAAGCAATCCAACTGCGCCTTATGAGCGCACTGAATTCTTCCTGGTTATCTGTCCACCTTTGGTTACGGCTCATCAATCGGTCACTTGCAATAGTAAACTGTGTCCCGTACTCTTCAAGTAACGTGCGTGTGTAATTCTTGGAAACCTGCTCTCTACCGCTACTGCTAACTTGCAAGATCACTGCCCTGGCAGCCAAATCACCACTGACAACAGCATTCATAATGCCGGCACCGGTAATTGGATGAGTACAGCCGGCAGCATCACCAGCTACCAGCATATGGTCATTTGCCAGATTTTTTACTAAGCCGCCCGCCGGTATCAATCCACCTGTTGCGACTGAAGCGGCCCCAGCTTGTATTACCCCCATGCTAACAGTTTTCCGGCAGAAATCCGCTAATGCAGATTTCAATTTATCTTTATAAGAAGCATGGATGGCCACTCCGACATTGGCAGTTTTGCCTTTTGGAAAAACCCAGGCATAGCCACCGTAATAGGCCGGGTCAAAGTAAATCTCAGCATGGTCCAATGGCTTAGTGAGCATCCTTTCAACCTGTAGTGCAACACACATTTCCTGGGGTTCATTTTCCAACTTTTTGCTGACGATAGAACGCGGGCCATCGCAGCCAAGAATGAAGTCTGCGCTAATCTCCCTAGACTGAGCACCATTTGATACTCTTAAATCCTTACCGTCAATACCACTGACGCGTGTTGCGGTCATAATTGAAACTCCTGCTGCTTTTGCCAGCTGTGCCTGATATTCATCCCATAACACCCGATTAAGTACATAACCTGGGGCACGAAGTGTACTTACCAGCTTACCATTAATAAAGGTTTTAATTCCCTGGACATGCTGGGCTATATCGCTTGCCCGCAAAGCTGCATGGCGCGAAATAGTAAGTGGAACGAACTCCGCACACTGGACATTACTGCCGATTACCCTGCGTTGTTCAATCATCAACACTTTCAGCCCACCCTGCCCCAGACGTTTTGCAGCAATGCATCCAGCCGGTCCCGCCCCGACAACGATGACGTCATAGTGTTCACTTGTTGTTTTCACAGCAAACCTCCGTCGAGACTTTCTCTGCCAGGTGAGCTTCTTTGGCCTTCTCTACAGCAAGCAAGACGGCCTCAACAAAGTGTTCAGGCGAAACACCAGGAATCTCAGCCTGATTGGTAAGAAAAAAATTCTTAATAGTGTCAGTAATACGCTGTTCGCCAATAGGGGTGTTTTTAAGAGCAGCCTCAAGGTCGTTGATAACCCTGGCCGGGTAAGCGAAAAAGTCACCGCTGATAATCAAATATTTGATGACGCGGACACCTTCATCCAAGCGCATCTGAACCCTTATCAAACCTCCTGGCGCCTTATAATTGGCTATACAATCAACAGTATTTATTACACTGTCGGCTTTGCCATAAATCCAAGCCTCACTCTGAAAGTACGGCAAATATTCAGTGAGCATGTCGGTTTCCTGCGAAGTAAGGCCGCCGGGAGAAAATTCATAACCCAAGGTTTTCTGCAAACCTAGTAAGATTGCTTGCTTAATTAAACTAGCTTCAGGGACATAGCCTAGTTGCTCTTTAATCGAGGTTACCCGCTCCCTCATGGATTTGACAGCTTTGTCGCCCAGTTTTTCCAGAGGGAACCGCAAAACCCGCAACATTTGATCCACATCAAAATCAACCAGCAAACTGCATTGGAATACAAAAGAATCCGCTAATTCAGTTCCACCAGTACCGGATATTTTACGTCCCTTTATTTCAATATCATTGACCGGCCTATAGGCAGCATCTAGTCCTATTGTCTTTAGTCCCCGTGCCATTGCCTCACATAACAGACGATACATGCTTTCTACCTTCCGGGGAATGCCAGGGGTATTTTTACCGGCATACAGCTCCCAGCCTAATTCCAGCCGGCCCCAATATAGGCTTCCCCCTCCAGTAATCCGCCGGTTTATTTCAATGCCATTCTGCAGACAATAGGGGACATTTACTTCTAAAAACGTGTTTTGATGCGCCCCGACCAGAACGCAGGGTTTGAACTGCAAAAACCGCATCGTATTAGGAATGATGCCTTGACTGTGGGCACTTATGATTACCTTATCCAAAGCCATATGTTCAGCAGCAGTATAAGGCGCAGAATCCAAGACCCGGAAAGCGGTACTGTTGTCCACGCTAGGCATTTGCTTTCATATCCTCTGCTAGCCAACTGCGCAAATCGGCAGCTGACATCAGCTCACCAAGCTCCTCAGGCCGGGATATCTCAATTTCCGCAAACCAACAACTATAAGGAGAACGGCTAATAAGAGCAGGGCTGCAAAGTACTGCTTCATTTACGGTGGTTACCTTGCCGCTTACCGGGGCATATACACGACCTACCCATTTTCCTGCCTCCAGTGAACCGCAGGTACCGCCGCCATCCACCTCTGTTCCAACCGGTGGTAAAGATAGATATAAAACATCCCCGGTGATCTCAAGGCCATAAGGAGTCAATCCGAATAAAATTTTGTTTCCAGCTTTTTTAATCCACTGGTAATGTGTGTCATATAATAGTTCTTCAGGGAAATTCAACGTATTTGCATTCATCGGTCATACTCCTTTCTTACCACCTAACAAGACTACCCATCTATAGCCATTAACAACAATTCGGAAACATCCATCACCTGTAAAGGCAGTTTTTCCGTTCTTGCAGCTTTCTCCAGCATCTGTTCACACTGTTGACATGCTGATACTACAATCGACGCCCTTGTTGCGGCAGCCTCTTTGATACGCTTTTGGGCAATAGATTCAGCCAGCCCTTGGTCAGCTCCCTGTAAATTCCCCCCGCCGCCGCAACAGGTGGATTCTTCACCATAAGTAGCCATTTCAATAAACTTAACTCCAGGGATACTGTTAATAATAGCTCGCGGCGCATGTATAACCCCGCTGTTACGCCCCAAATCACAGGGGTCATGATAGGTAACCGTTTTATTTAACTCATTGGGAACTAATTTACCTTCATTGATCAACTCAGATAACATTTCTGTCGCGTGAACCAGCCGGAACCCAAGACTTTCTCCCAAAATTTCCGGATATACATGGCTCCATACGTGATAACAGGATGCACAGCCAGTGACTAAGGTTTTCGCACCAAGACTCCGCACCTTTTCTACATTATGCCGGGCAAACTCAGCGATCTCATCCCCATGTCCGGCAGCCAGCATAGGAAACCCGCAGCACCATTCTTCCGGCCCCAATGTTGTAAAGCTAACTTCTGCTTTTTCCAGTAATTGCACCATGGCAACAGGCACTTGTGCGGCACGAGGAAAAAAGGAAGATACACAACCAACAAAATAGACGATTTCAGCCCCTTGCTCCTGGTCGAGATAATCTGGCAGCTCATCGAGGTCCTCAGCCCAGTCAAGTCTGGTTGTATTCGCGAAGTTAGAAATATTTTTTCTGGTCTTTAAATTCCCGATCATAGCATTATAGGCTTCGGGCGCCTTGCCTGCTGTTACTAATTTTGTCCGTAGATCCTTCCATAGGCTTTGCAGATCAATCCTGGCGGCACAAGCCCGGGTACAAGCACCGCACATAGTGCATTGTGTAATCCGTTTGGCATATTCCGCACTAATCTTCGCATCGCCCTGTCTGGCAAATAACTCGCGAGCCATCGAAATCTTAGCTCGTGGCGCAGCCGACTCCCAGCCGATTTCCTGGTATACCGGGCAGTCACTGCGACAATTGCCACATCGGCCACAGATTAGGGTTTCATCAATTAGATTTTTATAAAAGCTGCCTGAGCTCATAGCTGTTCCCTCCCAACCTTACCCTTGTATACCAATGTAGTGGCTGCTAACAAATCCATGCCCAAACCAAAAAGTGCCGGTTGTAGCAGCAAGGGAGGCTGATATCTTTTGCCGGGATTCATAATATTGTTGGGGTCAAGCAACTTCTTCCGCCCTTTAAGTTCAGCAAGTTCCTCAGACGTTTGGCATCTGTTCAAATAGGGTGTGTTCCATAGGCCTATTCCGTAAGGGTTGCCGCCATGCCTTGCTCCGATGTCATGCAGTTTTTTTACTAAAGCCAAGCCTTGCAAATAGCCAATCGTATCGCGTTCATCGGCATTAAACATGGTCATGACCATCGCATGCCTTGCTGATACAATATGCCCGTAGCTTTTTAGGCCCAGACTCTTTTTACCTTCAAAAACAGCCACATCTGACAAATAGCCATCCAGGCTTTTAATGGGCAGCCAAATCTCTGCCCCTAATAATGATGGACCTTCGCGTTTTAGTACTAAAGAAAAGAAACGGTGCTGCCACTCGTGAGCGGCTTCTTCACCTAAGTCACAACCTTCTGCCCTCTGTAAACAGCGTTGATAGTCAAGGCACGCCGCATCGGTTTCCGCTTTTGAGCCATCTATATCGAACGCAACCGTGTAGGCAGCAGCGGCACGTTCACTTGCCATCCCCAGCCGCTGCCTGAGCGAGTTGCAACCAGGATCGCTGAAGTGCAGGTTAAAGGGTTTGTTACTTAATGCTACAGCATTTTCAATAAAACTCTGCATTTGTTCGGCATTCTGGAATTCCGCTAATCCATGCCACTCACTTTCAGGGTACGGCCGCACCTGCAATTCGACTTCGGTGACAATGCCTAATGTTCCCTCAGAAGCGGCAAGCCAGGAAACTGGCGGTTGACTTATTTTATTTAATTCTCTGACACTGCCGTCAGGCATGACTACCTGTGCTGAAATGACCTGTTCCATTACTGAACCGTATTTTAAACTACCAAGCCCATACCCCATCATAACCAGCCAGCCACCAACAGTAGCTGACTGAGCACTGCTCGGGTAGGAACAAGTAGCCAAACCAACTCTGTTTAGAGCACGTTCCAGTTTCCACCAAGTCAATCCTGCCCCCACCCTGACAAGGTTGTGCTCTTTGTCAACCACTAGTAGGCCGTCCATACCGTTTATGTCTACAACTATGCCTTTACGTGTACATACAGTGTTGAAATAGACGGTAGATCCCCCAGCCCTTGTAGTTACCGGAATATGCTGCTCAGCAGCCGTCTTCACGATGAAAGCTACTTCCTCGGTGGTTTTGGGTCTTATTACAATATCCGGCAGTGTATCCGCAATTGGCTTAACTAAAAAATCCGGTACTGGTGCCAGATCCCGCTCATAAAAACCTCGCTCGAATAAATCTGCAGTAGCACGATCTCCAAATGTTTGCTTTAATCTTTCCACTGTTTGAGCGTCCATATCTATACTCCTTCCTTAGAAAAGGTTGGATTTAGCCATTAATATTACTCTGTTTTTACAAACTTTGCATGTTCCTCAGTAAAAAATTTGTCGGCGTCATCACCGTGAATTAGGCTTTGCAGCCCTTCAGCCAGATTATCGGGTTCCATAACGCAAATCCAACCCGCACCATAGCTGTCGTTATTTAAAAGCTTAGGATTACCCGGCAATTCACTATTGGCCTCAAGAACCTTTCCCGCCATTGGCACCTGAATCTTGCCAGCCCACTTACCTGACTGGATTGAGCTGAGCGTTGCACCGGCCGCAAGTGCTTTTCCCACACGGGGAATCCGGATAAAGGTAATCTCTCCAGCCAATTTTTGCATAAAGTCGGTGATGCCAATACGAATTGTGTTCCCTTCCACCTTCACCCACGCATGATCGCTTGTATAATAGAGTCCTTGCGGAATCTCATACTGTGCCACTAAAAATCACTCCTATTTTCTATCTAGCTAGTATCCAATCGATTAGTGTATCTTTAAAAACTTTAACTGCGCCACTCTCATCATTGTGGAGCCATTGCGCCAAAGCATTCCTGACATCACGCTCGTGCCAATAGCTGCCAATCAGACTGGTTGCCAGCGAGTTTAAATTGTATTCCTCCAGGCATGTTAGCTCATGACTCTCAAATTCAACTATTTTATTATTCTGGACCACTAGGATAGCGTAACCTGAGCATGGCCCGCCGAGCCTGTTGCCGCAGCCACTTTGACCGGCAACGGTTGTCTTGATGCATTGGGGAAATGGATGCAGGCGTACATAAGTTCCTTCATTGATCTTTACCTGACGTACCCTGGTCTGCTTGCCGGGTAGATTTAAAAACTCTTGACTGGTTAAGTACTTCGACGCCTTACTGACGGCTTTCTGCAGATCTACGGAGTATTCACCCCGTTTTAGATCCAGCCATGCTGAAAAATGATAAACCAACCAGTCTTCGACTGTCTCGTAGTCCGGCATATAACCAAGTTCTTCACTCATAGATGTTAAATTCCGCTCCATAGACAACCTGAGCTGCTCTCGAAACCGGCTGCTGGGGACATTGAGGACATTGGCCATGGCTGTTCGGTCAAAGGCAAGTAGAATATTACCTGTATACACTGAAAAACCATTAATATCGCCGGCACCGTTCCCGGAAATTTTTTTACCGTTAACAACAATGTCGGCAGGAAGTTTAATTGAAGCCTTGATCGAAAAGTCTGCTAATGTTTTTATGGCAGGTTGTAAAAACTGTACAAAAAATGCCTCTCTCCGACCTGTCAGGAGCGGATTACCGGCACGTAGTACCAATTGAAAAAAGATTTGCTCCCCGGCCAGCAGCACCATACCACCGCCGATATCCCGCCTGATGATTGGAATATTATTTCCCTGGCAATAGTTCGTGTCGACTTCTTGCCGCAAGTCATCATGCAGCCCCAGACAAACACATCGTCCGGCAGGGCGGCAGATGACCAACCCTTCTTGTTGATTTTGTGCCAATGCATGATATATAGCCTGTGTCTCATCCCACGGTATAGCCCCCAGCCGATATAGGTCCATTCATTACCCTCCGTACCGGCTTCCCGGCCCAGCGTGTAAGCAATCACGCTTTATTAACGAAAACTCTACACCGAAAATATCGGCAAACTGCTCAACCATCTTTTTGCTAACTTCATCAAGGGTCACATCAACACCCAGCGCTTGCATTGACACAACTGGTCGATTGGTTATACCACAAGGATTAATTAAGCCAAAATAATTCATATCAGGATTTACATTCAAGGCAAAACCGTGCATGGTTACCCAGCCACGAGCCCCGATGCCGATAGCAGCTATTTTTCCACTATCGGTCCATACCCCAGTTAATCCATTTTCCCGGAAGCCCTTTATCCCATATTGGTCCAGTGTCCTGATAATGACTTCCTCAAGCATCTCTGAATAGCGGTGCAAGTCCTGTTTGTATCCTCTGAGGTCCAAAATCGGATACCCTACCAGTTGACCGGGGCCATGATAAGTGACATCCCCGCCCCGATCAACTTCAATGACCTCAAGTCCCTCTGTTAACAGGACCTCATCTGAGACCTTAATATTTGACTTACTGCCAGACCTTCCCATCGTGTACACAGGCATATGCTCAACAAGCAGTAAGGTATCTTTGCCGCTGCCGCAGCGGCGTGCCGCTGCAATCTCTTGTTGTAATTGCCACGCCTCAGTGTAAGGAATGCGTCCTAACAGTAATAACTTGCAGGCTTTACGTCTAATCTTCTCTCTCAAAAAACATCATCGCCGCTTTTTCCATCAAGTCCGGGGTGAACATCAAACCGTACTACGCCGACAACCGCCTTCTTATTAGCCGCCTTTTTAACGGCTGCCACCCCTTGATGTCCAAAACCACCGCATAATTCAATAGCTCCTATGCCTTGTTCAACAAGCTCTTCCACTGCCGCAACAGCAGACTGAACATCGCTTACCCCCACAACGGTCAATTCCACAGCAGGGGTAGTTATGACCGACCTATGCTGCTTGCTGTTGGCCTCAGGCGCAACAAAAACAAAGGCTGCTTTAAGCATTCGTGTCCCTCCTAATGAATACTGATAAAACTGGTTGTCTCACGCCTGGCTAAGTTCGGCAAAAGAATAACCGGCGTGATAAGAACTACGCACCATCGGTCCGGCACTCACATGAGAAAAGCCGATTCTTTGAGCTTCTTGCCCCAGCCATTTAAATACATCGGGATGTATGTATTCCTCAACAGGTAAATGATCTGGTGATGGGCTAAGATATTGTCCAAGGGTCAGCATCTTACAGCCGCAATTATACAAATCTTTCATTACCTCAACTACTTCAGCGATTTCTTCACCTAGTCCCAGCATCAATCCTGATTTTGGCAGTATCCCTGAACCAACTCGACTGGTCCGGTTTATTAGTTCCAATGAGCGCGAATAGACCGCCTGCGGCCTAACAACCGAATAAAGTCTAGGAACAGTTTCAATATTATGGTTAAGAATGTTGGGTTTAGCCTGGAGCACTGTTTGCAAGGCTTCCATACTTCCTTTAAAATCCGGAATAAGTACCTCTATACCGGCCTTAGGCAACTGCGCCCGCACCGCCCCTATAGCAGCGGCAAACTGCCCAGCCCCCCCATCAGAGAGGTCATCACGGGTTACCGATGTAATAACAACGTGTTTTAACCCTAAATGCTTAGCAGTCGCCGCCAGCATGTGTGGTTCATTACTATCTACCGCATCCGGGATCCCGTGGTTCACGGCGCAAAAGCGGCAATTCCGGGTACAGTGGTTTCCTAAAATCATAAACGTACATGTCTTGTTGCCAAAGCATTCGCCGATATTGGGACAGTCGGCGCTTTCACACACGGTATGTAACCGGCCTTGGTCCAGAAGCTCTTTCATACGGTTGAGCGCCAGTTCTTCAGGAACTGGCAAAGTCAACCACTGTGGTCTGTCTGTATGCATACCGGCAGTTTTGTCCACTACTCGAAAGCGTCAAGCGCTTTCATAATAGTGGTGGATAAGTAGGCCATTGCCGGTGACCCGCCAAAGGCTACTGCAACAGCTGCCGCTTCCAGGATTTCCTCTCTGGTAGCTCCCTCGGCCAAGGCATTTTTAACATGAATATTCATACAATATTCGCAGCGTACCGCAAGGGCGATGCCTATACCAATCAGTTCTTTATACTTGCGCTCTAATTCCCCTTCCACATAAGCTGCCTGATCCATCTGCACGAACGCGGCCATAAGCTCCGGGCTCTCAGCTTGCACTTGACCCATTCCAGCCTGTAGTTCACTCACTAATTCCATGCAATCTCCTGCCATTGTATCTCCCTGCCTTTTCTTTTTTTATTTTCAGAGTAAAGATTAAATAAAGATTTTGTGTGGTTGTTCTATAAGTTTAATTAACAAGGCCAAAAATTCGGCAGCAGGTGCACCGTCAATCACCCTGTGGTCAAATGCGAGCGACAAACCCATGATTGGTTTAATCACAATCTGTTCTCCTTGGACAACAGGCTGCCTGACAGTCCTGCCAACACCCAAGATGGCCGACTCAGGTTGATTGATGATGGGAGTAAAGTAATCGACTGATCCATATCCTCCCAGGTTAGTAATCGTAAAGGTACCACCGGTCATCTCTTCAGGATCCAGCTTATTTTTCCGGGCTCGTTTAGCAAAATCCTTAACTTGCTTGCTTACATCGGCCAAACTCTTCTGATTGGCGTTTTTAACGACCGGAACGACTAATCCATCCGGAATAGCGATAGCAACCCCGACATTGATATCTTGCAACACTCTGATCTCATCCCCGCTCAAGGTCGAGTTAATCTTGGGGTAAGCCTGCAGCACTTTAGCAACAGCTTTAACAAGAATGTCGGTGACGGAGATTTTTTCGGTATCTTTTACATCGGCATTGATGGTGGCACGCAAAGTCTGCAGTGCAGATAAGTCAACGCCGACATGGTGAGTAACCTTAGGCGCTACAGCCCAACTATTGGCCATGTTTTCACCGATAGCCTGACGCATTCCCTCATAGGGAATGACCTCGATGACAGCGCGGTCGTCTGCTGCTGCACTCAGGTCAGCTATGGCCTGTTCTACATCTTCTCTGACAATCCGCCCTTCGGGACCTGTTCCTGCAATCACGGTGTAATCAATTCCATTTGCTTCAGCCAACGCCCGGGCTGCCGGAGAAATCTTAACCCTTGCTCCCGGTACGGCTACGACAGTCTTATTCGCGACTTTGGCTTGTGCCCCCTTAGCAGACGGCGCCGCCTTGGCAGAACTACTGGCAGAAGCTTTCAGCAATTCACTAATATCTTCACCTGCCGCGCCGATGACTCCTAAGAGACCGCCAACCGGAAGCTTAGCTTTCTTATTAGCAACAATCTTCAGCAATACCCCATCCGCAGGAGCGTCAATTTTATTAGCGATTTTGTCTGTCATAACTTCGAGCAGAGCATCGCCCTTTTTGACTGTGTCCCCCTCATTTATTAACCATTTGCCGACAGTGCCTTCTTTCATGGACAGGCCTAGTTTCGGCATGTTTATTTCTGTTGCCATTACTGCTCCTCCTCATAGTTGAACTGTTTTCAGTTGATGTTTACGTTACTGTAGCCTTTTGTGACGGCTGCCCGTAGCGCCGCCTCGGCATCTATCACTTTAGGCCCGTCAAAAGTCAGCTCAATTTGTGCCTTTTCGCCTTCACGGATTTCAACTTCCCGCTCTCCGTCCAAAGCAATTACACAAGCTTCACTGACGTCAATAACCTGACCAATCTCGATATATCCATAATTCCGGACCGGTACACGTTCAATCAGGCCTGGTGCAATCGGTGCGCGTAATTGAATATTGCCTGTACCGACTTCAATATCAACCCCTCTGGGGTCACTAGGCAATACCGGTGCCAGATTACCTGCAATCGAAGATATTCCTATATTGTGCGGCTCTCCTCTGGTCACTACGATGCGCCTTATTTTTGCGGCATCCCAGATTGCCCTTGAGCCGATAAAGGGTTCATTAAGTACGACCGCGTCAACAATTGCAATATCAATCAGTTGACCATTTTTATAGATGTTCAACTTTTTACTGGGGTTTATCGCCGGAGTTCCAGCGATCAACCCTTTAGCGACAACTGCGGCCGCCAGACCAGCGATTGTGCCTTCGACCAAAGTGGGAAAAACATTGTTAGTCCCAGTGGAAATAGGAAGAATGGGCACATCCCGGCATCCCTTTGCCACCATTCGGTTCGTGCCATCACCGCCCAGCGTAATTATGCAGCTAACCCCGCATTTGGCCATAAAGTCTGCGGCATGAAAGCTATCAATCTGTGTACCTGTCATGCATATGTCTGCCGCAACAAATTCCATATCAGGCCGGTGCTGACTGCAAATACTCTCTGCCGCACCCGGGACAATGCCATAGTACTCAGGCATATACGTGATTTTGGTAATTCCAGTAGCGGCTAGACTTAAGATCAGGCGCCGGACAATATTCACTTTCTCAAGATTATCCACAACAGTTCCATAGGCTACAAGCCGCCGGATATCTTTACCAGATGCCGGGTTAGCGATTATACCAACATGCCCCATACTTCCCTCACCACCTTGTACCGCTAGTTAGAACAAGCTTTTAACTGCAGCAATAATTTTTTCTTCGCTCGGAATAACAGTGCCTTCCAGCGCCGGGCTGAACGGAATAGGGGCAAAAGGCATGGCAACCCGCTTAATCGGGCCATCCAAAAGATCCATTCCTTCTTCAGCAACAATCGCTGCGATTTCTCCACCAAAGCCGCTGGTTTTAACCGCTTCATGGACGATAACCAGTTTACCGGTCTTACCTACCGATTGTAAGATGCTTTCGGTATCAAGCGGGATAAGGGTACGCGGATCAAGCACTTCAGCATTAATGCCTTCTTCCGCGAGAGCTTCGGCGGCAGCTAAGGCTTTTTGTACCATCCACGACCAGGCCACGATAGTGACATCAGAGCCGGCTTTCTTTATATCAGCCTTGCCGAGCGGAATAATGTACTCGCCCTCAGGCACATCGCCTTTGACACCTAAAAGCTGTTTGTGTTCAATGTACATCACCGGGTTGTCATCCCTGATAGCGGCAGCCATCAGGCCCTTGGCATCAGCCGGGGTCGAAGGCATAACCGTTTTTACGCCGGGAATATGAGTAAACCAGGCTTCCATGGACTGCGAATGCTGAGCTGCCGCGCCCATACCGGCGCCACAAGGAGTTCTGAGCACCATAGGAATTTTGGCCTTGCCGCCGAACATATAATGCATCTTTGCCGCCTGATTGAATAACTCATCCATGCAAACGCCCATAAAGTCTACAAACATAATTTCGGCAATCGGACGAAGACCGGCGGCAGCCGCGCCTACGGCCGCCCCGACAATGGCCGTTTCACTGATCGGAGTGTCAAGAACCCGACCGGGGAACTCTGCAAACAAGTTGCCTGTCACGCCAAAACAGCCGCCAAACTTGGCCACATCCTCGCCCCAAATGAATACATTGGGATCTCTTTGCATCTCAACGCGCATTCCATCTCTAATGGCTTCAGAATAAGTCATTTCTTTCATCATATTTCACCCTCTCCTAAATTAGATTATTCTGCGTATACGTCGGTTAAAGCGTCTTCCGGGTTAGGATACGGACTGTCTTGAGAGAATTTAATAGCCGCAGCAATTTGAGCGTCCACTTTGGCCTTGATTTCCTCTAATTCAGCAATGGTAGCATATTTAAGTTCCACCAGTTTTTGTTCAAACCGGGGAATGGGATCTTTCTGTATCCAGGCTTCTTGCTCTGCCGGGTCTTTGTACGCGCCGGGGTCGCCCTCAAAGTGGCCGCGCCATCTCCAGGTCTTGCATTCAATCAGGCTGGGACCATCCCCTTTTCTTGCCCGTGCAATAGCCTCAGCGGCCGCTTCGTAAACAGCAATCACATCATTGCCGTCCACCGTCACGCCCGGTATGCCATAAGCGCCGGCCCGATCTGAGACATCAGTAAGCCGCATATGATCCCGCTGACAATTGGAAATACCGTACATATTATTTTCACAAATAAAGACCAGCGGCAGCTTCCATATGGAAGCCATATTCAAGGCTTCATGGAAAGTACCGCGGTTGGATGCAGCATCGCCGAAGAAGCATACGGCCACAGCGTCGGTTTTCTTGTACTGGCAGGCAAACGCCGCACCGGCCGAAATCGGTTGTCCGGCGCCAACAATGCCGTTAGCTCCCAAAATTCCCAGTTCAACGTCAGCGATATGCATGGAACCGCCTTTGCCTTTGCAATAGCCGGTTGCCTTGCCAAACAATTCAGCCATCATCAGGTCAACCTTGCCGCCTTTGGCGAGCAAGTGCCCATGGCCACGGTGCGTACTGGTAATATAGTCTTTATCTGTTAAACTGCCACAGACACCGGTGGCGACTGCCTCTTCACCAAGATACAAATGCACGAACCCCGGCAGTTGATTGTCGGCAAACAACTCTACCGCTTTGCTCTCAAACGCTCTGATTGTGAGCATGGTTTCATAAAACCCCAGCAATTTCTCCTTCGTAAGTTCCATAATTCTCCCCCCGTTTTTCTATTCTTTGATAGTACATGGTACTAAACCTAAACAGTTTGAGGCATTTCAACATATACAGTAAGTGCTGCTACAGCAACAACAATGGTATCCCCTTCTCCTAATGCCGGCAGGTGTAGGCCTTTTACATCAATCCCCCCTAATACAGTTTCCACAGTTACAGAGCCAAATGGTACTATCCCTTTTACCTCATCGCGTTTGACTTTTTCCGGTTGCGGACAACCGATCCTCACTTCAACATGCATCTGGTTTGGATCACTGATTTTAGCAATATCAAATAAACCACAGAGACAACTTCTTGACATTGCGTCTTTTACTGCCCGCTGAGCGGCTTTAGTGACATCTCCTCCATGCAAATCAGCGCCCATACCTATCTCGACAATAAATCGCTTGCGTTTCACCCTATCACCTCCGTTTCAAAAAAGTTTTATCCGATGACTAACCCGCTCTAAGACTCCCAATGGGAGTTAAGAGCGGCTAAGTCCCTGGATAAGGGCGACTAACCTTCAGATGGGGTTAAAACCCCACCTGAAGCTAAGTCTTCTTTATACTGTAGCTGCAAGAATGACCATGCAACCTACTATAATTGCAAATCTTATGCCAACAATAAAAAAGGAACTGATTATCTCCCGTTCAGGAGCTTCAGTTCCTTTTATTATCACTATTCTGAAATATCTATTTGTTTTCCGCTAACAGTACTGATATATCTGTTACTGTAGCGTTGATTGTAGCACGCTGTAGCGTTCACGTACTACACGCTACACTTTGCAACAATGGTGTAGCATTAGTTAATTGAGTGTTTCCGTATTTTGCGATAGAGCGTACTGCGGGCAATACCAAGTATACCTGCCACCCTGCTTATATTCCCACGTTCTGACTCAAGTAAGGCTCTAATTTCCTCGATCTCCTGTTCAAGTATTCCCCGCTTTATCTCCTTATTGCCTGCTATTGCCGGGTTTCCGGTATTGCGGGAACAGCAAAGCTCAGGCGGCAAACATAGAATTGAAATAACACCGTTTTCTGCCATATTGCAGGCTCTTTCGGCTACATTGTGAAGTTCTCGAACATTCCCTGGCCAATTATACCGGTTTATCAGATCCACTACACTTGCATTGATCGTATACTCATGTCCCTGCTCACTCGCGATCTGATTAACAAAACTACGAAACAGTAATTCGATGTCATCGCGACGCTGCCGTAAAGGCGGAATTTCAATCTTAAATACATTCAGACGGTAGTATAAATCTTGCCGGAAAGTCCCGTTTTCAACAAGCTTGTTTAAATCTTTATTAGTGGCACAGATGATTCGCACATCAACAGGGATAACTTTATTACTGCCAATACGGGCAACTTTCTTTTCTTGCAGTACCCTGAGTAGAGCAACCTGCTGTTCTAAAGGCATATCACCAATTTCATCAAGAAACAATGTACCACCTGAAGCTAATTCAAAATTGCCAGGCCTACCACCACGCTTTGCCCCGGTAAATGCGCCGTCTTCGTAGCCAAACAATTCGCTTCCTACCAATTCTCTGGGGATGGCGCCGCAGTTTAACGCAATAAAAGGACCGCTACACCTTGCGCTCTTGTTGTGGATTGCCTGGGCAAACATCTCTTTTCCAGTACCGCTTTCCCCCTGCAAAATGACATTAGATGCGGTAACGGCAGCCGCGGACGCTTGACGCACAGCCTCTAAAATCGCAATACTGTTTCCTAGGATGCTCTTGAATTGAAAAGTCGTATAATGACCGCTTAACCTGTTGATTAAGCTATGTACTTTTTCAGCAGGCCGCAAGATAATAACCCCGCCATTGATGCAGCCTTGTTTATCAACTATGGACTCACCCGAGATGACGCACCGGTTTGGCCCTGAATCAAAGACAGTCTGAAACTCTATCTCAGAGTGTGTCTCTTTGCCGTTTAGCAACTTTTGTATCAATTGATTATTGCCTTTGAAAATTGTCTGCACCGAAGCTCCACAGAGCATATCTCCGCTCTGTCCCAGTAGTTTTTTTGCAATTGGGTTGTACTCTTTTACTAAGCCTAATCGATCAAATAAAATTACACCATCTGACATTGTGTTAAATATACTCGATAGGTGCTTATTCATCAGAGACAGTTCGTAATTCTTTTGCTGAATGCCGATTTGCATGCTAATTGCGTTTGCTGCAGCCGCAACCATACCCAATGTATGAGAGTAGGCTGCTTGAGCCGGTCCTGATAAATCGAGAAAGGCTACAATTTGACCATCAGCCCCATAAATAGGTGCAGCAGAACAAGTCCACCAGTGATGCTTTGCACAGTAGTGCTCTGCACCAGAAACTTGTACCGGTTTACCGGTAGCTAACCCAATTGCAATTGCATTTGTTCCTACGTCACACTCCCGCCAGCTTGCTCCCCGTACAAAGTGCAACTTCTTCGCGCTTGTTAAAGAATCTCTATCGCCAAAGCATTCCATTACATAACCGTTCACATCAGCCAACACTACAATAAATCCTGAGTTGCGAAAAAACTCGTAAATATTAGCCATAAACGGCTTTGCTATATTAATAATCTCCTGATTCTTTTCCAATAATCTACAGACATCTGCGTGTTCCAGAACGTTTTGAGCTCTGCCATCATCGGGATTAAGACCTACCTGGGAGCATCTTACCCACGAGTCTGCAATCTCCGGCAAGATGATCTGGCTTTCTATTTTTCCATTATTAATAAACTTTTTCCAAACCAAATCTTTACTAGGCATGTCTGCCGGTTTGTCTCTAAACATTTACAACAACCACCTATCTGTGCAAAAAGCAATTTCCTGCTTTTCTCCAAATCCTTTTCACACTGAATCCATACATAAACCGAATACTATTGTTGTAGAATTCTAAGACCATCACTAAATTCCTGCAATAGCAGCACTTGAATTAAAGTATTAACCTATCCCTAACACTATTAATAGGCCATATAAAAAAACTTAAGCACCTGTTCTGCGAGGAACAGGTGCTTACACATAATATTGCGCGCCATAAATTCTATTAGAAATGGTATTCTTATTTACGCTCCTCAGGCTTGGCTAAGCCAAGGTCTATATGGCAGTACCCTCCAGGCGTCTTCCGCAAGTAATCCTGATGATAGTCTTCTGCAGGGTAAAAGTTCTTTAACTGCCCGACTTCTACAACAATTGGGGCCTCATATTGAGACTGCATTGTCTGAATAAATTCAACTATGACTTGCTTTTCTGTTTCATCATTATAATACACACCAGATCTATACTGTGTTCCCCGGTCCGGGCCCTGACGGTTAAGACTGGTTGGGTCGATGATCCGGAAAAAGTTCTCCAGCACCTTCCTGGTTGGCAACAGATCTTCATCGTAAACTATTTCGCATATCTCAGTATGTCCAGTTCTCCCCGAACATACCTGCTCATAAGTGGGTTTGTCCGTATTGCCCTGCCCATACCCTACCCTTGTGCCCAAAACGCCTTTGAGTTGTTGAAAGTATGCCTCTACTCCCCAGAAGCAGCCTCCTGCAAGCCATAGTTTCTTCATTAGTCAATCCCCCTCACATATGAAATTATGAATCCCTAGCTACTTCAAAACCTAAAGAATTGTTACTACCCAGCAATATATACTTTACCAGCTGCCACTATTTTAATCATCGCTGCTTTGTGCAAATCCAGCAATATATCATTTTAAAAACGACATTCATCACGTGAGGATAGACTGCCTGACTGGACGTAAATAGGGCAGGCCTGAAGACGGAACACTGCCAGATGCCTTGCAAAGTAAGCCGCACCTGCTAAAGAGCACACACCCCCTATCGCCAGGGTATAGATTACACCAATCTGGCTTGCCAGAAAACCGGCAAGCAGGCTGCCGATCGGCCCCACCCCCATCAGAGTCATAGTATAAAAACTCATTACCCTGCCACGCATTGAATCATTTACCATACATTGCAGCAAGGTATTACTGCCGACTACCAGAATTAAAAAACCTACACCGAGAATAAACATCAGCACACTAGAAAACCAGAGGCTGCCGGGTAGCATAAAACTAATCAATCCGAAGCCAATGGTTGCCGCTGCCACCACTAATAGCTTTTCCAGCCCCTGAAATTCAGACCGGGCGGTAACTCCGATAGCCGCAACGAGTGAACCACAGCCGGCAACCGCCATTAAGAACCCCATAGTTCCCGCGCTCGCTCCTAATTTTTGGGATACGAAAACCGGCAGCAGTACCGTATACTGCATAGCGGTCAGGCTGATAATACCGAGAAGTACCAGGATATTTCGCAGTGGCAGTTGTTTAAAGGTATATGCATAGCCTGCTTGAAAATGCTGAAGCATATTATCATGCTGCTTTTCGTCATTACTTACCTTCAGCCGTAAGGCAGCGAGTGATATAACCGAAATAAAATAGCTGGCGACATTCAGCAGAAAACAATAGCCTTCGCCGATAATAGGGATAAGGATGCCTGCTGCCGAGGGACCAAGCAGTCGTGCCATATTGTATGTAACCGAATTTAAAGCAATGGCATTCTGGCGTTCGTCCTGGGTATCCATCATCTCTACAGAGATAGCATTGCGGGCCGGTACGTCAAAAGCAGTAACACAACCAAGCAATAGACTTAAGAGCAAGATATGCTCAATCTCCAGCCTGTTTCCGAGGGTAAGCCAGGCTAACAGGGAAGCTTGAACAAGACTGAGCAGCTGAGTGACAACAAGGACACTGCGTTTGCTCCACCGGTCAATCCATACTCCGGCAAAGGGCACCAGAACAAAGTTTGGGATCTGCCCTATAAAAGCCACTAATCCCAGCATGAAAGCTGAATCAGTCAGGCGATAAATCAACCAGCTTAAGGCAATATTCTGGATCCATGTTCCAATAATTGACAGTCCCTGTCCGGCAAAAAAAATCCGGTAGTTCCGGTTGTAGAGAGCCTTTATCATATTCTTCAACATATGAATTCCCTCCTGAATGGTACTATTCGCGGCAGGAAGAAAATATCCTACCTTTCGCCATAGCAACACCAAAATCCAGATTTAAAGCCTGGAATCCAATCACTTCCTTCTTGCAAATACAAAGGCGACCCTTTCACAGATCGCCCAGTGTTCCAGTTCCCACACTCTTCATGGAGGTATAGTTTATTGTGTTAAAAAGTATTGACTAATACCGTTATATAAACCTGCTGCCACTTTTTTATCAAAACTACGGTTGGCGAGTAGCTTCGCTTCTTTGGGGTTAGAGATGAACGCTGCCTCAACCAAGACAGCGGGCATGTTGGCCATCTCGAGAACAAGATAGTCATTTTGCTGGACACCACGGTCATATAGCTGCAATTTTGCAACCATATTGTTCTGCACTACACGGGCAAGTTCATCGTCGCTTTCCGTTGCATCATAAAAGTAGGTTGTCGTACCACCGGCAGACCCGTCAAAAGCATCGGCATGGATGCTGATAAACAAGTCCGCTTTAGCTTGATTGGCAATACCGATCCGGGCTGCCAATTCCTCCTTATCAGACGCTCCGGAGTAAGCCACATCCTGATCGGCTGCCCGGGTCATAATTACGGTTGCGCCATCGGCTGTAAGCAAATTACGCAGTTCTTGGGCAATCGCCAGTGTAATATTTTTTTCCATAACATGATTAGGACCAATCGCCCCGGTATCACTGCCGCCGTGGCCAGGATCAACCACAATAAGTTTGCTTTGAAGTGAAGTGTTCCGGGACTGATATATTTGTTTATTTGCGGGGTATGTAGACGGTTGCCTACTTTCCAAAGACCACCAAGTACCAGTAATCTGAGTTCGCGCATCATTAGCTGCCGCGTTCACTGGTGACGCCACTAACAATAAAATAAGCAGTAATACAGTCGCCAATGTGGTGGGGATCGATATTGCTCTTTTCATACTCTCATCCTTGCCAATTACTAAGTTTATAAGACAATACTTAGTATACTTTATCCTAGCGCTACAGGGCAAAGCGTAATATTTTCCGTTTTCTATATGGAGCGTGCAAGATTGTGGTAAAATAATATCACTAATTTATAGGAGGCAGAATATGACAGAGCAACTTTCGCTGCTAAAAGACCACGTAACTACACTTTATTCGCACAACCCTTTTGTAACCTTGCTTCAAATGGAAATAGTAGAACTGGAAGCAGGTATGGCAAAATTGTCGATGCCGGTGATCGATGGCAAACATACTAACTTTTACAATATGGCCCACGGCGGCGCGTTGGCCTCTCTGGCAGATACCGCCATGGGAATGGCCTGTGTAACTACTGGTAAAAAAGTAGTTACACTAGATATGAATCTAAATTATATCCGCAGCGCCGAATGTCAAGAAGCCATCATCGCTGTTGGTACCCTAATACACAATGGCAGCCAGACGATGGTTGCAGAGGCAGATATTTTTGACGGCACACATAACCTGATCGTTAAAGCCAGAGGCACTTTTTTCGTAACAGGAACGTTTTTGTAAGAATATCATGTAGTAAACAAACAAGGGTGGGCGTATGCATAACCGAAATATCGCAGGCTTGTGGAGTATTCAAGCACGGGCCTTCAAAATTCCATATACGCCATTTAGTCACAATTTTTGGGCCCTTACTGACCCATCTGGACAAGTTGTCGACCAAATTCACGGTCTGGCCTTTGACCCAAAAGCAGGCACGACCAAAGCAATCGGCAATTCTTCGCATTTTCTGCGAGTTGTTCATGATCCCACCATTATCTGGTCATTGCAGCCAGATCAACCAACTGTAGTGTGCACCGCCGGACCCGAATCGGAAATTCGCGAGCGTTGGCAAGCAGCATTAAATTCGATTTTTGCCATCAATGCATTAAACCTGC
This sequence comes from Sporomusa sp., assembly GCF_035561155.1. Lineage (GTDB taxonomy): Bacteria > Bacillota > Negativicutes > Sporomusales > Sporomusaceae > Sporomusa. The sequence goes on from NZ_DATMYD010000100.1 coordinate 26,981, forward strand.
ATTATCCAAATTTATGGCAGCATCTGTACAAAAAGAATAGCAATACAATATTTAATACAATTGGCCAAATTATGGGGTATTCTCAACCTGCAAAACTCCTCCCGACACTGGCCCCGGGAATAAAACTGGTTGTTTCCCAGGATATTATTGATCTTTATTGCTATAAGTCCTAGCATGAAAAATGAGCAGTTGCCAATCGATTAGAGCCCTACAATCCACAAGGAATGTAGGGCTCTTTTGATTTACGGTGTTTTTTTCATCCTGTTAGAAGTATAACTTTCCGCCTGGATAATGACAACATATTCGCCGCCGATTTGTGAAATACTTTTACAGTATCGGAGGTTACTGCGGATGGACACTGCCCTACAAGCACACAAGCGCAAAGTTTATTACAACACCTTCATAGTTCTTTCAGTATTGATCCTGGTCATTTTAAATATTATACTTCTTTTTCTTGGCTTAATACTCCACAATGAGCTCAGTGTATTGAACACAAGGGTTGATTTCATACATTATACCAATGTACAAGCCCGACTAAAACAAGGACTACAAACTAAAGGCTGGCAAACTGTCAGCCTAAATTCGCGTTTTGGCTATGTTCTTGAAGGTACCTTTATACCAAATTCAAAACCCTCGAACAAAACTATCATCTTTGTCCATGGGATAGCGGCCACTCAAGCCATGGGGATACACTGTCTGGAGATGTACCTTAACAGAGGGTACAACCTGCTAATTTATGATTCTCGCGGCCACGGCGTAAGCGGCGGTTCTTGCGTAACATGGGGCTATTATGAGCAGTATGATCTTGACAAATGGGTCGACTGGCTCGAAAAAAAACACCCTGACGGCATCATCGGAGTACATGGTGTGTCAATGGGTGCGGCAACAGCGTTAATGCATGCAGCTCTGAATGAATCCTCAAAGCGTGTGAAATTCTATATTGCTGATAGTGCCTATAGTGAACTATCAAAGTTGCTAGCCCAACAGCTCGCTAAACACACCAAGTCACATCACCCGCTGTGGATAAATATACTTTTGAAATACGCCAGCCTCGTTGCTTATATTCAGTCTGACTTCTCCTACGAAGAGATATCTCCTATTACCGCAGTGAATAATGTCACTACTCCCATTTTATATCTTCATGGTGAAGCGGACGCAGTTGTACCTGTAGAAATGAGCCTTGATTTATACCAAGCCACAAGAGGTTACCGGGAGCTACACACATTTCCTGGTATTAAACATGGCCGCGCTGTTTTGGATCGAAAATATGACTATCAAGACATAGTTACAAACTTCTTAAACTCGATAGACCGTTAGTTATCATTAACCTGACAAATGCTAATTTACAAAATGCCGCCGGCATGGCCGGGACAAGCTATTCTGCAACTCTTTGTCTCTAGAAAGCTGCCTTAAACAGAAAACTCCCCTGCTGAACGCAGGGGAGTTGAAAATTCTAGTATCTGTTGTTGTTTTGAGTGAAGCAATCTCTGCAGTAAACAGGACGATCGCTGCTTGGACGGAACGGAACTTGGGTTTGTACGCCACAAGCTGCACAGGTTACATTGTGCATTTCACGTTGTTGGAAGTTATTGCTGCGGCCGCCGAAACCACCGCGGTTATTGTTTTGTTGTTTACGAGCTGCTCTGCACTCAGGGCAACGGCCTGGTTCGTTGGTGAAACCTTTCTCTGCAAAGAAATCTTGCTCAGATGCTGTGAATACGAATCCAGCACCACAGTCACGGCAGGTTAAGTTTTTGTCTTGATTCATTATAAAATTCCTCCTAAATTAAGATTGTACCCGGATAGCTTTTCGTAAATTACTCACTGGGCTTCTCTTAATGAGAAGGACTAATGATCAATTAACTGGGCCTTCAACTGGGCTATTTCATTATACTTCTATTCAAAATAAAAGTAAAGGGCTAAACTGGTTTTTTTTTGTTATTTTTGCATTTTTTTGATTAAATTCCTTCCTTGCTGCCCATACTTCCAGCTAGATTGACCAGCAACCAGCCTTTCTGCCATAGTGGCAGCCGTATTACAGCATTTATGAACGGCTTATCAGAAACTCCCGTTGACCAAACTGAACGAATGCCGAACTTCATTGTACTGAAATAGCTCGCTTACAGTGACAAACTCATAGCCTCGTTCGCGAAGACGATCAATGATAATCCCTAGTGCTTTTGGTGTAGGTAACGGGTACTGACCATCATGCAGCAAGATGATGCTGCCAGGTTTAATATCTGTTAACACTTTTTCAACAACTCTATCCGTAGGTGGGCAACTCCAATCTTTCGGGTCAATTGACCATAGAACTACAGTATAGCCTCGCTGGCGGGCTATCTCAATTACCTGGGTATTGTAAAAACCTCCAGGCGGCCGGAATAATGTAGGCTTAGGCGCTATCGCTAAAATTGCCTTCTCTGCCTTGTCAAATTCCTCTGATATTTCTTGGGGGCTCAATTTAGGTAATGACAGGTGGCTGTAAGTATGAGCGCCAATCTCGTGACCATCAGCCACTTCTTGAGCCAGAAAATCTGGAAAGCGCTCGACATTCTGTCCAAGAACGAAAAAGGTTGCTCTAACGTGCTTTTCTCTTAGAACTGCTAAAATCTCCGGTGTTGCCTTATAATTAGGTCCGTCATCGATAGTCAATGCCACTACTTTATGAGTAGTAGGAACCTTAGAGATTGTCTGAGCGTCGTCTGATAAATGCTTCTCAGACACACTGGCTAAAGCTACAGTAAGGGCTATCGTGCAAACCATCAAATAACGTCTTTTCACAAGGAGCTCCCCTTTCAGTTAGCCGCACTTAATCATTATTAATACTTACAGCAATCGATTCGGCCAGTTTTATCCTAGCGGATTTCACTTCATGGCTAAATATATGCAAGAATCAATAAGATATATCTGCAGCGCGCGGCTAATGACGATTTTACACCGCTCCGTGTTGGGAAGGATGAAGTACGTAGCTATTTAAATCCTCTTCATCAGCAGAACTTCGTTTCCCTTAGCATTATAGATCAGTTGATCACAAAACATTTTCATCATCATCATCCCTCGGCCTCTTTCTGCCAGCCCTAACTGGTCAAACTCATTATCTAAGTCATTTTTTAATTGAGTGTTTATCTTTCCAGGGCTAAAACCAGGACCGGTGTCCTTGATCCTTACGATAATTCTACCACCTGCCCGTCTCATTTTGACATCAACCCGTCCACCGGCACATAGGCCATTGTTGACGGCTTCATTAACGGCTACCTCCAGCAGACCAGCACAAGTTGGCGCGTTGTGCTCAAGAAATTCAGCAATCATTTCTTGAGCCTTTTCAACCTCGTCCTGTTTTTGGATATCGCGTATGCTTATCCCCGTACTTTTCTCAAGAATTTCGATACAAACAACAGAGAAATCGTCACTCCGCTCTGGGCTTTGGGCTAGTTTTTCCAACCATTCTTTATACCGGATAAACCCTGTCTGCCTGCTTATGCCATGTGTTTCGATCAGATCTGATACGCCATCGCTCATCATGCAATATATTTCTCCCGGTTTAAAGGGCGTTGTCATTGTTTGGACCTCAGCCTTATCAAACATCCCCAGGTAGCCACTAAATACAGATATTAATTCACACCCATCCGGTTTTGCTCCCAGGAAAAAATGTATACCGCCTGTAATAACTTTAAGCATGAAAGAACTAAAGTCAAATTCAAAGTATATTAAACCGGCAAAAGATTCTTCGTATAAATACTGTACCATACTCCGGTTGATATGCTGGAAGTCCTCCTCATTAATCGCCCTGCCGCCAAGCAGCCTCTGATCCAGCAGCATTTTAACCGTGGCTGTTTGCAGTGCCGTAGCCATACCGTGTCCGCTCACATCAACAATATAGCCCCGCAGTTTTTGTTGCTCTTCAAACCACTGATAGTTAATAAGGTCGCCACTGACAGTATGGTAGGGCAGAAAAATTGGGCTGACGCGAACTTTTGTCCCGTTAAATGGCTGCGGTAGAGCATCCTGTTGCACCCGAGCCGCCAAATTAAGTTCACGCTGGGTTTGTTCATCTCGCTGGCGAAGTTGTTCTTCTATGCGTTTGCGATCAGTTATATCAGCAATAGTAATCGCCTTCTGCTTTCCGCTTCCTACCCCGGCAAGAATAGGATACGACCGCAGCCATGCCCATCGTATATCACCGTCTGACCGAAAAAACCTAAACTCCTCATTGCTGGATTCATCCATATGCTGACCGTCTTGGATCAAATTGGCCCGCACTTTTTCACGATCATCCGGATGAGCGATCTCAGTCATCGCCATGGGATTGTCTAAACAGCTCTGTATAGAGTGACCAGTTAATTTTTCGTACGCCGGACTAACATAGAGAAATTTTTCTTCATCCCTAATCATTAGAACCTCATTGATGTTTTCGACAACCTGCCTGAATCTTTCCTCGCTTTCCCGCAGCTTTGCCTCTACTTTTTTCTTTTCGGTCACATCAATTAAAACCATTAAATTGGCCTGTTCACCCCCCAATGTTATTCTTGCGGCTTTCACAAGCCCGTTCCTAATATCTCCGAATTTATCCCTAAATTCAATATCATAGGCAGCAACTGCTTCTCCCTTGGATGTTTTTTTCATGGCTTCAGCAACACACGCTATCGATGTTTTAGTAAGAAAACAATTTATATGGCTGCCAACAATGATATCTCGAGTATATCCTATGGTCTTTATTCCGACATCATTGATAAACCTAATAATACCATCGCGATGGATAATGACAATTTCCGGCGCGTTATTTACAATGGCAGCATATCTTTCCTGACTTTCCTTTAGCTGTCGTTCAAGCCTTTTCCTGGCGGTAATATCTCTGGAGATGCCTATAAGCCCTGCTACTTTGCCATCATCATCGAAAAAAGGGCTCTTAATTGTTTCAAACTCAAGTATAGTACCATCAACTAACGCCATCTTTTCTTCATTTTTCACCATGGTCCCGTTTGCTAGCACTTCCCGATCGTGTTCCAGGCAATCTTTCGCAAAGTCATGATTTTTTACAATATCCGAAATGGTTTTGCCGACAGCTGCCTCCTCCGTTACTCCGTAAAGCCTTTCCAAGCATGCTTTGTTACATCCTAGCAAGCTACTGTTAACATCTTTATAAAATATAAAATCCGGTATGGTGTCAATCATAGTTTTTAAAAATTCTTTTTGCCTGTTTAGTTCTAGCTCAAGCTGTTTTCGTCTTGAGATTCTCCGTGCGAAACCGATAGTTCCACTAACCGTGCCATTATCCTCTACAACCGGCGCAATATACGTCTCGTACCATACATTACCTGTTTGGCTTTCGTAGAGTTGATCTGTAAACTGTGATTTCCGGGATTGTATTACTGCCTCTTCGCCTTTCCGGAATTGAAGCGCAATGTCATTAGGGAAAATATCAAAATCGGTTTTTCCGATAATTTTAAACCCTTTCCTGATACCGAATTTTTCAAAGCGCTTGTTTATTACAAGATATGTCCCGTCCCAATCTTTCATCCAGGCCATACTAGGCATCGTATCAAATATTAATTGTACTTGCTCTAATCTTTTACTCGTCACGGCACTACCTCTCCCTAAATCAACTGTACAAGATTTAATAAGTTTGGCTCTAGACTGAAATTAATCATCAGCCTAGAGCCTTATTACTTTCGCTTATTTATTTTAACCGTTATATAAATTCAACTCTATTCGATATGTAAAACCTTATCAAGCCTGGTTCGCTTTAATATTTCGGCAGCCATCCCCTGAACACCGGTGAGCACAAGCCTGCCGTTTTTCTCTATGGTACGTTTATGAACTGTTACTAATACCCCTAGCCCCGAGCTATCTATGTAATTAAGTTTAGAGAGATCAAAACGAATATCTTTGACACCCTGCTCTATTGCTTCCAAAAGCTCATCCCGAATTATTCCTGCATCATGAGCGTATATCTTCCCGTCTAACGATACAGTGGCATAATTACCGCTAACGTTAAGCGAATGTTTCATTTTTCTGCATCCTTCCTCTGCTTTATACTTGAAATTTACTAATTAGGTTTTGCAGATTTTGCGCCATCGCGCTTGTCTGCTCGGAGCTTGCTGCTATTGTTTCAATTGTTGCAGTAGTTTCTTCAGTAGACGCTGAAACCTGTTGGGCATCCCGTTCTGTTCGTTCAATGTCTTCCGCCACAACCTCGATAAGCTGCACAATCTTGTCAGATGAAGCAATTTCATCTTCAGTTACTCTGACAATTCCGCTGATGTCACTGACTGTTTCCGCGACAGCCGCCAATATGCTCTCAAGTGACATATCCGCCTTATTAACAGCTTGCACACCTATTTCCACCTCGGCCAAACTGTGCTTCATAGCAACCACTGCACTGTCTGTGTTCTCAATAATCTTATTAATAAGCTGTGTAATACTCCCTGCCTCGGTATTGGATTGTTCCGCCAATTTTCTGACCTCGTCAGCAACAACAGCAAACCCTTTACCAGCTTCCCCGGCCCGGGCAGCCTCGATCGCGGCATTTAGCGCTAAGAGATTAGTTTGCTTTGCGATACCGGTAATAGTTTCATTAATCATGCCTATTTGCTGTGAATATTTGTTCAGAAGAGTAATTATCTTTTCCGCTTCTATCGTCTTGGTGTAAATTGTGTCCATACTTTGCTTTACTTCGGTGACAACTGCCTTACCGCCCCTGGCCGTCTCAACCGTAATGTGTGAATTATTAGTGGCCGATGTTGCCTTATCCTTGGCGATTTGGATAAGTGAGGATAATTGGACTAAGATCTGGGCAGTATCGGTACTTGAATCTGAAGCCTCTACCATTGAACGCGCCACATCCTGAATTTCTTCAGAAATATTTGCTGACGCTGTTGAAACTTCATTGGCGGACGCGGCCATCTGTTGCGACGCCGCAGCCAACTCAACCGCGCTGTTTCTCACCGCTCTGACAATCTCGAGCTCTGACGCAATCATCGTATTGAATGATTCACACAACTGTCCGATCTCATCCCGTGTCGTTACAGCCGCTGTTACTAACAAATTTCCTTTACTGGCCTCAGCCATCAAGCCCTGTAGTTCTTTTATCGGCCTTGTAATCCGGCGAGCAGCAAATATAGCAACAGCAATTCCAACAATTGTGGCTAAGGTTGCTGCTATGATGGCCGCTGACTTGGCTTGTTGAGCATTTGTTACTGTCCCGGCTACTGCTTGACCAATACTTGATTTCCGGGATTTTTTGGCTTCATCGATCTTTGCAAGAAGTTCACCGGCTAAAGGTGCTAATTCATTAACAAGGGCACGCATTGCCTCCTCTTTATTCCCCCTCTTGATTGATGCAATAACCTTTTTATCGGCAACTTCAGAATATTTGTCATCAAGCACTTTAATTTCGGTTATTAAATGCCGTGTTGCTTCGGTACGGGCCCGCCCAATCATTTCCTCCTCAAGTTTAGCATTTAATTCAGCTGCGTGTTTGTATTCATTGAGATAACGTTCGTCTCCATATATAAAGTAAGCCCGGACATTTGCAGTCTTTGCCATTGCATTAAATGCAATCTCGTTAATTATCTCCAAATGGGGAATATCATAGTTACCTAGAGCATTGATTTTATCTTCAGACTCACTGCTCAAATAAATAGTATAGGTAAACCCTGCTGTCGCTACTAAAATGACTAATAAAAAATACCCTATCATTTTTTTTGTTAATGTTAATTTCATTCAGTCCTGATTTCACACGCCTAGAAATCAGTGTTCCCCCCCCTAATATTCAAATAGTTTGACCGGAAATATATGAAATCTACACCGCTTACAATACCTATATATGGAGCTAAACTCATCCTTGTACTAGGAAATTATACCATCTATTATATCATCTACATATAGATTTTTTATAAAATCTTGTTCATTTTTATTATCCTGTTTACTAAATCTTGTTTCTTGCTTACGATAAAATAGTTTTCGCCAATTGGACACATTTCCTCTATTTCGCTTAAAATATTACACTTTTTATATAATACAGCTTGATTTCCGGGTGATATGAATATATAATTATGAAATATCAGCAGCATATCACGACTAGGCTGAGCAAAGGCGCTCAATCCATATCTGGATTGAGCGCCTTTTTTCTACCAATTTTTACAAGGGAGGAGGAATGCTACTTGATTACCTTAGCTAAGGTAAATAAGTCTTTCGGAAACAACCACGTACTAAAAGACATTGATTTAACTGTCAAAACCGGTGAGAAGCTTGTCGTTATCGGGCCTAGCGGCTCTGGTAAAAGCACAATGATCAGGTGTATGAACCTATTAGAGCGCCCCAATAGCGGCAGCGTAATCGTTGACGGGGTAGATATCACCGCACCTAACTCATCTGTAAATCAAATACGACAGTCAGCCGCTATGGTTTTCCAGCAATTTAATCTCTATCCCCACAAAACGGTACTGGAAAACCTAACTCTTGCTCCCATTCTTTTAAAAGGAGTCAAGAAAGAAGAAGCTGTAGAAACAGGCTTGGCCTTCCTTGAACGGGTAGGCCTCAAAGAAAAGGCCTCTGCTTATCCGTCTCAATTGTCAGGCGGTCAGCAGCAGCGGGTCGCTATCGCGCGAGCCCTGAACATGCACCCTAAAATAATGTTGTTTGATGAACCCACTTCTGCTCTAGACCCGGAAATGATTAAAGAGGTTCTTGACGTTATGGTTGACTTGGCAAACGAGGGCATCACCATGGTTGTAGTCACTCATGAGATGGGATTCGCCCGCAGGGTTGCCGATAGAGTCATTTTTATGGATGAAGGACGAATTATGGAACAAGGAACGCCGGAACATTTTTTTGTTAATCCCGATCATGATCGTACAAAACTGTTCTTGAGCCGCATTTTGCATTAACATTTAACATAAAAAAATACGGAGGCGATTTTATTATGAAGCTTATGAAAAAATCTGTATTCATTTCTTTTGTTATGTTGCTGGCTTTCAGCCTATTCCTGGCTGGCTGCGGCGGTTCGTCAACACAACCGGCTGCATCCAAGGAAGAAGTCCCCGCTGATATTAAAGCCATCAAAGACCGTGGCGTATTCAAGGCCGGCGTAAAAGTAGACGTGCCTAAGTTTGGCTATAAAGATCCTAAAACAGGCAACGTTGAGGGCTTCGAAATTGATCTGGTTAAAGCGTTAGCTAAAAAAATCGTTGGTGACGAAAACAAGATTGAGTTGATAGGTACTGTTGCTAAGACCAGGGGTCCACTGCTTGATAATGGCGATGTCGACGTTGTACTTGCCACCTTTACCATTACCGAAGAGCGTAAGAACAGCTACAACTTCTCTGATCCCTATTATACTGACGGTGTCGCTTTAATGGTTAAAAAGGCATCTGGCGCCCAAGGGTTAAAAGACCTCGCCGGTAAAAAGATCGGTGTTGCCCAGAGTTCTACCAGCCGTAAAGCAATACAGGAAGCGGCTGATAAGCAAGGCGTTAAGGTTAGCTTCCTGGAATTTGGCACCTATGCTGAAGTAAAAGCTGCCTTGGATTCCGGCCGCGTGGACTGCTTTAGTGTTGACGCCGCTATCCTCTTTGGTTATTTAGACGATTCTACTACCATCCTTGCTGAACGTTTTAGCCCCCAAGAGTATGGAGCAGCCACCAAGAAAACCAATACAGCTCTGGCTAAGTTAGTAAACGATACATTAAACGACATGAAAAAATCCGGTGAAATTGATAAACTGCTTGCGAAATGGGGACTTAAATAGTGCCAGGCCCTTTCGCCGGGTTTAAGTGGCTGGCGTTATTCCAGGATTGGACAGTCTTTGCCGAAGGTTTTATTACAACACTTATGGTAGCAGCCTTAGGTTTGACGTTGGCATTAACCCTTGGCATTCTGTTCGGCATCCTTGGCACCGCCCCCGGGCGATTGTTCCGCGTTATTAACCGGATTTATGTCGAATTTATCCAGAATACCCCTTTAGTCATCCAGGTCATCTTTTTATACCATGGCCTGCCGCATCTAGGTATTATGCTCCCGGTATTTTCAATTGGAGTGCTGGGACTTGGTGTGTATCACGGTGCTTATGTAGCAGAAGCAATCAGGGCAGGGCTTCAGGCAGTCCCACGTGGTCAATTGGAATCCGCCTATTCGCAGGGGTTTAATTATTGGCAGGCTATGCGTTATATCGTCTTGCCTCAGGCCAAAAGGATTGTACTCCCCCCGATAACCAATCAGTCTGTAAGCCTGATAAAAAACACCTCAGTGTTAGCCATGGTTGCAGGTGGAGATCTTATGTATCATGCTGACTCCTGGTCCAGCAGCAACCTGTATTATGGACCGGCCTATGTCATTACAGGGCTTCTCTATCTCTGTCTTTGCTATCCGCTAGCCAATCTGGCCCGGCGAATGGAAAAGAAACTGGAGGTCTCATTATGATCCAAGACCTTCTTAAACCTGAAATTGCTTTATTCCTTATGGATGGGCTCTATGTTACCTTGAAAATAGCGATCGTGTCTATTATCCTTAGCTTAGTCTTTGGTACAGTATTAGGGGTAGCCCAATTCTCCGGCCATCCACTATATAGCAGACTTGCCACAGTCTATATCGACTCAATCCGCAACACGCCGCTACTGCTCTTCATTCTCGCTGCCAGATTTTCCACCAATCTGCAGCCTGTCAACTCAGGAATTCTTGCCATGACAATCTTCACTTCGGCTGTTATGGCTGAAATCATCCGGGGCGGACTGAATTCGGTCCACAAGGGTCAGTGGGAAGCCGCCCGCTCCCAGGGTTTTAACTATTGGCAAACACTCATTCACATTGTCCTGCCGCAAGCCTTCCGTAACATGATTCCGCCCCTGTTATCTCAATTCACGACTGTCATTAAAGACACTTCCTTTGTTTGGGCAGTCGGTGTCGAGGATTTGACAGGCAAAGGCATGATTATTATGGGTAAATATGGTTCGACAGCGCAAGTATTTTCGATATTCGCTGCAATTGCCGGGCTATATTTTATAGTGAACTATTCTCTTTCGTTCATCGCCCGCTACCAGCAAAGACGGCTTGCTGCCAGAAGTTATTAGACAATTTTTTTGCTTCTAACGATAACGATGAACCCTGTTACTGACACTGCAAAAAATGGTTTTAGGCTTCACCCACAACAGAGGTGAAGCCTAAACATTTTGTAGAAAGATCTTAAAACTATTTACATTTTAAAAGCTTTAACGGCATTTTGCAATTCTTCCGCCATCTTAGCCAGCATATTGCTTGCTGCGGAAATTTCCTCCATCGTTGCTGATTGTTCTTCGGTAGCTGCCGAGACGGTCTCGGTCTGAGCAACTGAATGCTTTGATGCTGCTTCGATGTTTTTGACAGAATCGACAATTCGCTGGCTGCCTGCGGCGACTTCTTGGGTGGCGGCAGAAATTTCCCGCACTTGATTAACCATGGAGTTAATTTGGTTGGCAATAGATTCAAAAGCTTGCCCTGCATCATACACAACACTCACACCAGCCTTGATATCTTCGGCACCTGTCCGCATTGTTGTGACGGCGCCATCAATACTTATGCTATTTTGTCCGATAAGGGCAGCTATTTCTTTGGCTGCCGTCTGTGATTGTTCGGCTAATTTGCGCACTTCCTCAGCAACTACTGCAAACCCCCGGCCGGCATCACCGGCGCGGGCCGCCTCTATAGCGGCATTTAAGGCCAAGAGATTGGTTTGAGCGGCGATACCGCTTATAACATCAACGATCTGAGTAATCTGACCAGCACTTTCGGCCAGTTTTTCTACTGAATTTTGAACTTCAGCCGAGCCTTTTCCCACTCGATCCATTTGATTGACAGCAATATCGACAGCCTGTTTTCCAGCCTTCACCGCATCGATTGTCTGCGCTGCCGCTGCTGCTACACTACCAGCAGTAGCAGCAGTCTCCTCTATCGCTGCCGAGATTTGTTCCACAATAGCCACCGTTTCATTTACAGCGCGCAGTTGCTGCCCGGCGGCACCGGCTACATCAGAGATGGATGCAGCAACTTGCTGCGATACTTCAGCTGACTCCTGAGCGCTTGCCGTCAACTCTTCCGAAGATGCAGCCACCCGCTCGGAAGCATCAGCTGCTGTTACAACAAAAGAGCGTAATTGATTTATGAGGGTGTTGAGCGAATCGGCAAGATAACCGAGTTCGTCCTTCGACTGAACATCTATTTGTTGGATTGATATTTGACCTGTAGCATCCTTGGCAATACTTGAAACCATTCTGCCAAGAGGTTGCGTAATCAGTCTGATAATAATCATGCCAAGGATAATAGCAGCAATAATAATAGCTAATGTTGCCCCAATACTAACCTTTGTCGCAAAAGCGAAATCGATATCGTTTTGCGTATTCACCCTGTCGGCTTCTTGGGCATTAAATTCTGCCAGTGCATCAACTATTCGCTGATATTCGGCTTGTTTGTATCCATTAACCAACAGATATGACTTGGCTTCCTCAATTTGACCTGCTTCAATCAGTTTAATATACTGGCTGCGGGCCTCGCGCCATTCAGCTTGTGCTTTTTTTAAATTAGCCAGATTTTCTACTTCAAAAGGTTGCAGTTTAACTCTTTCATACTCGGTCATAAGCTTATTGTTTGTAGCAACAATCTCACTGATCTGTTTAATATATTCTTGGCGTTTTGACTGTTCATTGGTAAAAACCATGTATACCAGCAATTTTTCGGCATTTGCTGAATTCACCCGTATCTGGTTGAGCCACTTAACAGGCAATAAGTTGTCTGCATATATACCAGATATGTCCATATTGGCTTTCTTCTGATAGTAGTAGCCTAGGCAACCGATACCCATCATCCCAATTACCATTATGAGCATAAGAGTTACAATTTTTTTTCCGATGCTCATATTCCTAAATAAGTCCATTCGTCTTCTCCCCTTTTATTTTTCTCTAAGCGGTAAACCTTTCGCTGCCTCTTTTCTCAATCCTATCGCAGATCGCAGCCACATATATTTAATATCGAAGCATATATTGCTTTTGTTAACAACTTTTTCAAAGTTTACTACATAGTAAACTTTGAAAATAAATTGTCTTTTTTTTCACTTGCATACTTTACTAAATATGGAATAATTTTTATAATATATTAAAGTTGTCATTTCTGAGGAGGATGTTTAATGCCAGAACCCTTTACCACTCAGTGGCGGGAATTTATTGAAGAATGCGCTCTTCTAAGCGAAAAATTTAGTTTTTCGCGAATGCATGGTCGAATAGTTGCATGTTTAGTCTTAGCACCGCAGCCGCATCTTTCTTCCGGCGAACTATGTGCTCTGCTGTCTGTCACTAAAGGCGCTCTGAGTAAAGAACTCCGCATAATGGTTGATGAGAAAATATTAAAAAAGGTTTTGATTCCTGGGCAACGTTCTGATTACTATACTCTCAGCGAACACCTCTGGGCCAATCGGCTCAGCGTACTTTTGCCACCGCTTCAGGCAAGTGTAGATATGATAGTCAGAGCCAAGCAAATGGTTGATGAGTCTGCTAGGCCGGTTAATCTGGAGCATTTGGTAGAAATGTATGCTTATTTTAAATGGCGTAACGAAATGCAATGTCGTATGATTGAGGATTGGCAGGATCGACGTCCACAAATAATTGCCGAAACCCGGGCTTACTTCAAGTCATTATAAAAAGCTTGTGGAGTACTTACTCCACAAGCTTTATGTTTAAGCAACCTATTAGAATGCCAATATCTCTTTTGCTGTAAGATCAGCAAAGATTCATAAAAAGTACCCCACATAGCAATCAAGGTACAGAAACGTTATCACCGCTCTTCCCGGTTATAAGGAATACCAAGCGCTTCCGGCGCAGCCACCCGCCGCTTCTTGGTTTCGCGGGTAACAATGATTAAAACAACAATGGTAATCGCGTAAGGCAACATCTTAAGAAAAAAGGACGGCACGGCAATCCCAAAGTTTTGCATATGAAAACCAAGCACGTCAATTGTCCCAAACAGAAAACTGCCGAGGAAGGCTTTTGCCGGATGCCACGTAGCGAATATGACCAAGGCCACTGCAATCCAGCCACGGCCTGCTGTCATGTTCTCAAGCCAGGACGGCGCGTAAGCCAAGGATAGATAAGCTCCGGCCATACCGGCAAGCATCCCGCCGATGACAACGAAAAGATACCGTACTGCAAACACATTAATCCCTGCGGTGTCGGCCGCCCCGGGATTCTCACCCACAGCTCTCATTTCCAGCCCTTTTCTGGTGCGGAATAAGAAAAACCACAGCAAGGCTACTAACCCGTAACTAAGATAAACAAGGGCATCGTGTTGAAACAGGATTTTGCCAACGGCTGGCAGTTCACTGAGCCCAGGCAGGGCAAACGGTTTAAACGTATTGGCCAGCGGCACCCCAATCAGGGATTTTCCAATATAACCACTCAACCCTGTTCCGAAAATGGTCAGCGCCAAACCGCTAACAACCTGATTTGCCCGTAGAGTAATGGTTAGAAAGGCGTGGATGAGGGCCATTAACCCGCCGGCAACGACGGCAGCCAGCAAGCCTAGCCAGGGGTCAGCTGTGTGCATGGCAACCATAAAGCCTGTAACCGCACCGACCAACATCATGCCTTCAACCCCAAGATTCATTACTCCGGCAAGCTCGGAAACGATTTCCCCTAGGGCAGCCAGAAGAATGGGCGTACCGGCAATAATTCCTGTAGCTAAAATAGCTACCCATACTGACTGTTCCATCACACACTCCGCTCCTTCTCACGCCAGTTTAGTCGATACTGCACAAAGATTTCTCCACCAACCACAAAAAACAAGATGGCTCCCTGCAGCATTGCCACCGTCGCGGCCGGAAATCCGCTGGTCTGGATACTAAAACCGCCCACCAACATCCCGCCAAAGACAAAGGACACTAGAACAATCGCAAACGGATTCAGACGGGCCAGCCACGCAATGATGATCGCCGAATAGCCGTAGCCCGGCGAAATGCCGTGCTGAAGTCGCTGGGTAATACCAGAAACCTCAGTCATACCCGCCAGACCAGCCAAACCGCCGCTGATGAACATCACCAATAAAATATTTCGCACATAATTCATGCCTGCGTATTGGGCCGCTGCGGCGCTTTCGCCGCTGACCCGGATCTCAAACCCCCAGCGGGTATAACGGAGTACAACATATAATATAAAAACTGCCAGCAGTGCAAATACAATTCCTAAATGAATACGGGTAACCCCAAAAGAAGGTAAAATGGCGCCCTCAGAAAACGGAGCGGTAATGGGAAACCCGAGTCCTTTGGGATCTTTCCAGGGACCATAGACCAGGTAATCCACCCAGAGCATGGCAATATAATTAAGCAGTAATGTCGTTATTGTCTCATTGACTTTAAAATAAGCCCGGGGAATCGCAGGCAGCAGTCCCCACAGACCGCCCATGAGAAATCCGGCCAAAAGCATGGCAGGTAACAGCAGCCAGGCAGGCCACTGGGGATAGGTTAAGGCGACCCAAGTGGCGCCAAACGCCCCCATATAGAGCTGCCCCTCTGCGCCGATATTCCATAATTGCATACGAAATGCGATCGAAACAGCTAAACTAGCCAAAATCAGGGGCACTGCTTTTACCAGGGTCTCGGATAGTCCATAAACTGACCCAAAGGCCCCTGTGAACATCAAATGATACACCTCAAGCGGATCTTTGCCAGAGAGTGCGATAAAAAGACCTGCAAAAACAAGGCCAATAACAATCGACAGAATCGGTACGGCCACGATCATCTTCTTCGAAACTGCGTCCCGTTTTTCAAACCGCATGCTTTGTCACCATCCTCTCACCGGCCATCATCAGTCCGACATCTTCAACAGATACCATACAGGGATCGACAACCCCCATTAATTCACCCCGGTGAAGCACCGCTAATCGATCTGACAAAGCAAATAATTCATCAAGCTCCTCGGAAATAAGCAGTATAGCCTTACCGGCTGCCCGCTCTTTAAGCAGCAACTGACGTACTGTTTCCATGGCTCCCACATCAAGGCCGCGCATCGGATACACGACTACGATCAGTCGAGGATCTGCCGTAATTTCCCGGGCCAACAACAGCTTCTGCAGATTTCCGCCAGACAACATCCGAACAGGATTAGCCACATTGGCAATCTTTATTCCAAAACGTTGAATGACCTGCTGGGTTTCCTCTAAGGCTGCTTTCCAGTTGATAAAGTAACCTTTTTGGCCATAGCTCTTTAAGAGGTAGTTGTCTACAGCATCCAGTCCGGGCACCAGTCCTGTACCTAGGCGGTCTTCCGGAACATAGCTGACACCGGCTTCGATAAATTCTTTTGGGCTGCCGGCTGAGAGATCAATTCCCTTAATAAGCCGCTTTCCTGCCTCAAGCTCCCGTAGTCCAGCCACTGTCTCTGCCAGTTCGCTTTGACCATTGCCAGCCACCCCGGCAATCCCCAGAATCTCACCTTCATGAATGTCAAGCGATAGCGCCCGAATAGCGAGTTGACCACGGTTATTTAAACAGGAGATGTTCTCCAGCTCTAATACCTTTGCACCTAGCGTGGCAGGACTTTTCGCACAACTGAGCGCCACACTCTTTCCAACCATCATTCTGGTTAACAATTGTTCATCAGCTCTTTCAGTCCGGGTCTGACCAACAGACTGACCGCCGCGTAAAACTGTGATTGCATCAGTGCCTTCCAATACTTCACTAAGCTTATGCGAAATGACAATAATGGCCTTGCCTTGTTTGGCCATCAGCCTGAGGGTCCTGTATAGGTCTCTGGCCTCCTGCGGGGTCAATACTGCTGTTGGCTCGTCCAGAATCAAGATCTCAGCACCACGGAATAAAGCCTTCAGAATCTCTACACGCTGCTGCTCTCCCACAGATAACTGCCATACCTTGGCAGCGGGGTCAATCAACATGCCATATTGCTGGCAAAACTTTCCTACCTGTTCCTCAACCTCGGTCTTGTTGAAAAATACCCCTGTATTACGAAGCCCAAGAGTAATGTTTTCCGCCACAGTAAAGGATTTAATCAACTTAAAATGCTGATGCACCATACCGATGCCGTGAGCGACAGCGTCTTTCGGGGACCGCAGGTCTACCTTTTGCCCGCGAAGGTAGATCTCCCCCTCGTCTGGTCGGTATAGACCTGTAAGAATGCTCATTAGGGTACTTTTCCCTGCCCCATTCTCGCCAAGCAACGCATGAATTTCGGATTTATTAATGGTCAAGCTGACACGATCATTCGCAATTACTCCCGGAAATCGTTTCGTTACATTAATCATTTCCACCATGGGAATTGTCACTACATAAACCACCCTTCTGGATTAAACTTGATCCTTGGCGGTGGGCACTTTTAGATCAAATGCCCACTGCCAATCATCCAGCAATCTCCCCAGACACAGTTTGTACAGCCTTTAGCCGGTATTAACATCAGAGAAGGCCGTTTCGATTACAAAACGGCCTCCGCAGCACCTTACTTAGGAATAGTTCCTTCCACACCCTGTACAAACCAGTTAAACTCGAGCATGTCCTTGTCAGCCATTTTTTGACCGGCTTGAACTTTTACATTGCCTTGCTGGTCTTTGATGGGGCCTGTGAATACATCCCATTGTCCCTTAACGATTTCTTCCTTCTTCTTAGCGATCATAGCTTTGGTATCTTCAGCAACCATTGGTCCGTAAGGCCCAAGGTCAACGATGTTATCAGCCATCGGTCCCCAGTATTGATCTGATTTCCAGGTCTTATCCAAGATGGACTTAACTGTCTTCACGTAATATGGTCCCCAGTTCCACACAGGACCAGTCAGTATAGCTTTGGGAGCAAAATTACGCATATCGGTGTTATATGACACGGCAAATTTACCTTTTTCTTCAGCTGCTTGCATTGGAGCAGGAGTGTCCTGATGCATAGCGATCACATCAGCACCTGTGTCAAGGAGGCTCTTAGCCGCATCTTTTTCAGTAGCTGGGTTATACCAGGTATTAGTCCAGACTACTTTTACCTTGGCATCCGGGTTGACGGCTTGTACCCCCAGGGTAAAGGCGTTGATGCCACGCACAACTTCAGGAATCGGGAACGCAGCTACATAGCCAATCGTATTGCTTTTGGTTTGCTTACCGGCAGCAATACCGGATAAGTACCTGGCTTGATACATTCTACCAAAATATGTACCTACGTTGTTGGCTGTTTTGAAGCCGGAACAGTGCAAGAAGGTAACATCGGGAAACTTCTGAGCCACTTTTTGCACATAATCCATATAACCGAAGCTGGTGGCAAAAATGATTTTATTGCCTTTCATCGCGAGCTCCGTAAGTACCCGCTCTGCGTCAGCACCCTCAGGAACTGCTTCTACATAAGTTGTTTCCACATTGGGCATGTCTTTTTCCAATTGCTTACGGCCTTGATCATGGGCATATGACCAGCCTGCATCCCCAACCGGTCCTACATAAATGAATGCCACTTTCACCTTTTCCGCTTTTGCGGGCTGGTTTTCTGCCGGTTTTTGTCCACTACAGCCTGCGATCAGGATGGCTAAGACCAATAGTGTAACCAGCATCAGTAGACCTGTATTCCGTTTTCCTTGCCTTACCACCGTATCTCCTCCTGTTACTTTAAGATTGCCACTCGCTCTATGTAAGGGATTAACCCAGAGCAGCCCCAATAAACACAAAAGCCCGAGCAAAGACAGGTCAGCACTCAACTTTGAGAGCGGACCTCCTGCCGGGCTTTTCCATGGTTTTCCCATAGAATAGGACACTTCCACTCATAGTAAGGGCATTTACGGTTCCCTTGTAGAAACTCCCAGACCATATCTCCAGGATTATACGAGCACATATTCAATTCAGCTTAACATACAAAAAATACTGTTTTCGGATTGAGTATACCGCATAATGAGACAAATGTCTATAAAACTACTGCATTTATGCTCTAAGTCTAGCCTATTTAAATTCCAAACGAGATCTTCACTAATACTATGCATTTGTTGGTAGAAGAACAAGCCTAAAGACGGTTCCCTGGCTTGAGGTTTCGACCTCCAACTTTGCATTATGCCTGTCTGCTATGCGATAGCAAACCGGTAAGCCAAGACCGGTTCCGTTTTCTTTAGTTGTTATGAATGGAGTACCTAGATTCTCCATAACGTAGGGCGGAATCCCTGATCCAGTGTCTATTACAGACATCATTACCTTGCCGCAGTCGTAGGCAGTTACTAATGTTACAATCCCTTTATTTTTCATTGCTTCCAACCCGTTTCTAACCAGGTTTAATAAGCATTGCCGGAGATCTTTTTCATCACCCAGTATTTCCGGGATATCTCCTAGCTGCAAATCAACGTTGTGACCTTGACAAAAAGCATCTGCTTGCAGCAGAGGAAAAAGGCTTTCAATAATCCGGTTTAGGCTGACGGGAGATAGCAATACAGGCTTGTTTTTTGCAAGTGATAAAAATTCGGTGATAATTCCATTTGCCCGGTCTAACTCGTCAATCATAATCTCGAAGGATTCTTTATAGTCGGAGAACTGTTGCTTCCTATGAAACATTTGCAAATACCCACGAACTATTGTCATCGGGTTTCTTACCTCGTGACCGATGCCAGCAGCCATTTCAGCGATAAGATTAAGCCTGCCAAGCCGGCTCATTTCATTCAAAATTCGTAAATTCTCCGTTATATTGGTCATTGTAATAACCCAGCCGTCATACTCCCCCGACTGACGAAATCGCATAGGCCCAATGGTCAGAATAAATGAATATTGCCTGCCATCCTGTGCTAATAAGCAGACCTCTGTTCCTTTTACAACACCTGTTTGCTTATTAAGAAACAACTGCTCCCCTGACTGTAGGAAGAGGGGTAAGGCTTCATTAAAATTCCTGTTGATTATTTCAGGCCCAAATAACTTTAGAGCAGAGTTGTTAGCCCGAATGATACGAACTTGTTTGTCGCAGATAATAATTGGTTCTATTGCTTGCTCAAAGATCAGGCTTGTAAATCTTTCATCACTTTTCTGCTGAGTAAGATCTGTTACAACAACACAAACCATTCGCTCTAATCCACTGTCAACCCAGGTAGATGATAGTTTTGTTGGTATGTATGTGCCATTGGAACATAGCACATCGCCTTCAAGTTTTACCTTCAAATTACTTAGCGAGAGTATCTCATCTAATACATCAGTGTTCGGTGAATAGTTATATACCGATGTCCCACATATCTGCTCTTTTGATAAGCCGACCATGTCTGAAAAATTGTCATTACAAAATAGGACGTTGCCTGCAGGACTTAGAACAATACACCCTTCTTGCATCGATTCAACAAACACCTTATACAACCCGTCTGCACTTTCAGAAAAATATCCGCTTTTCTGTTTGTCCTTATCGATTAGAAGAGCATCAACTTCGCCGTTTCTGATAGCTTCAAGCCTCCTATTCATCCGCCTGCCGCATTGTCTTTCCACAGCCGGCCGCCTCACATATTAGAGCCTGACAATTACACACTTCTAAATTATACTATTTGATATTGATCGACTAAATCCTCCTGCAAAATAATCAGTTGTATCACTATTCCAGCCTGTGCTTTTAATGCAAAGAGATACTAGCCAAAAATTACCTGTACGGTTACAATTATTATGATAAAATCATTAGTCAACAAGCATTTTACTGGAGGGAATAGTTATGACCGGTCTGGCTATCACGCTTGTCTTGGCAGCCGCCTTTGGCCATGCTGCCTGGAATTATTTATCAAAAAAGGCGAGTGGCGGAACTGCCTTCATTTGGTTGTTCGCCAGCATGTCTGTTCTACTTTATTTACCCTTAGCGGTTTGGATACTTGTCGTACAAAAACCAGTTATCGGCTGGTATCAGTTAGGCTTCATGCTCGGCAGTGCCGCGCTTCATTCCTTGTATTTTGTCTTGCTGGATAAAGGCTATACCATCGGCGACCTTTCTCTCATCTACCCTTTAGCCCGAGGCACAGGCCCGATGCTCTCGACCATTGCCGCCATTGTATTTCTTGGAGAACATCCATCCCTCATCGCACTTTCCGGAGCTGGTTTAATTGGATTGGGTATTATTGTGATTACCGGCAATCCTATAAAAATGAAAGACCCTGCCGCCCGTAAGCCAATGATCTTTGCCATTCTCTGCGGCATTGTCATTGCAGGATATACGATTTCGGACAAATTGGCAGTCAGCAGCTTCCTGATTCCGCCGTTACTGCTGGATTGGTCATCAAATTTGGGCCGAGTATTTCTGCTAACCCCATATGCGCTCAAAAATTGGGATAAGGTAAAAGAGCAATGGACCCTTCACAAGTTTGAGGCTCTTGGTGTAGCTATTTTGTGCCCGTTAGCCTACATTTTAGTGCTAACCGCCATGGTATACAGTCCTGTAAGCTATATTGCGCCGGCAAGAGAAGTCAGCATTCTAATCGGTACTGCGATGGGAGCCAAACTTCTCGCTGAAGGCAATGTTAAAGTACGCCTCGCAGGAGCTAGTGCAATGGTTGTTGGTTTAGCAGCGCTGTCTATTGGATAGCCACAGTAAAGATTCGGCCATAATTTAGCAATAAGAAAAACCGCTAACGCGGTCCTTTGGTATCGAGCACATCCGAAATCCGGTACTCGAATCCATGGACCCCTTTATAGTAACGTGGATGCATTACCCCGCCACAAGATTCACAACTAAACTGTGGTGGGTAGCTTAGATC
>NZ_DATMYD010000101.1:0-60934 GCF_035561155.1 Sporomusa sp.
CTCTTTATCCGTTAAAGCAATATTTTTATCGTTAGGCTGCTGTTTAGTCGAAGTCGTCTTTTTAGCGTTTCCATTTTCAACATAATATGTAACTTTTTCTTTAACAACATTAACTATTGTAGGCTTAAGCAGTTGCAAAAAACCTGCCGCAAAAATATTAGCCTCTTTATTATTAGATGCTTTGCTTATCGAGTCACTAAACAAATCATCTACAGCATGCGAAGTAAGAGTATCCATATCAACATGCATTTTAAACTTTTCCAAATCATGTTTTTGTACCGCTTCTTGTATTATCTTCAAAGAATATTCCGGTGTTTTAGTCCAATAGAAATAATACCCTCCAATAACAGAAGAACTTAAAAGAAGACATACAATCAAAATAATTATATTACGTGGCATTTTAATGTTAAATGTAATATTCATCATAATCTCCTTATTTATGAATTGGATCTGCTCTAAGGAATACGTTTTGAGCTCTGCAACATCATTTTAATCTTAATCCTCAATAATTCTAAGCATCTATCCAGTTTGTATCTATGTCTTGGGGGCCGTGTATTAGTACCACAATAAATTCTGTAGCCTTCATGGGTTAAATGGTGTTACTTTCACCGCCAAATTTTTCAACTATAAATAACAATGTTCTTAATAAAATGATCAATTCCTGCCAATTCTATAAAAAATTGGCAGGAATTGATCAGAAGTACTTTTCGGTATCCTGAGTAAAAGTATTCCGAATCTCTAAAAAGCTATTAGATATGAGAAGAGATACACCTCCATCTGTGTATCCCTTCTCTTTTAGTCTTGCTGCATTGAGATTGTCCCTATGCAGTATTTTCTCGAGCAAACTATCTGCACCGTCTTTCTCTGCGGGTTCAGGCGCAACAATGCTCCGCGCTCCGTTGTTACTCTCTGTTTCCAACATACCCATATCATTGCTCCCAAAAACCTCTTTCCCTATCTGTAATGCTGCCGCTTGCTTTGTTTCATCTAAAACATGAGTATATAAATCTGCCGTAATACCAATTGAACTATGTCCTAAAATATTTGATGCTGTTTTCATAGCGATGCCTGACTTTAACATCAAAGAAGCACATGAATGACGCAAATCATGAAATCTAATCTTTTTAAGTTTATGTTTCTCGATAAACCTAGTGAAATTTTTGCTAAAATAAACAGGCCTAACATAATCGCCATCATTCTGACAAACAACTAATTTATAGTCCTTATATTCATCAGCTAACATAAGCTTATTTTTTTCATTCTGCTGAATATGCCGTCTTAAAATATTAAACACTTCCTCTGGAGCACTGATAGTCCTATTACTTTCTTCACTTTTCGGATCTCCAATAACGGCTTGCTTCTCTATATCATTGAGTTGCTTGTTAATTCTGATCCTTCTATTATTAAAATCTATGTCATCTACAGTTAGTGCTAAACATTCACCACGCCTTAACCCACAAATCGCTGCTAAAGCAACCGGAACTTCATATTGTGTATCCATATGACCTCTGCTTTCCAGCATTCGGTCAAAGGCTGTGAGATATATGTTGCTGAGCAGTGGCGAAAGGTTACCGCCTAGAGGCGGCCACAACGGCTACCTCCGTCCGCTCAATCAAACGGATCGTACAGTTTTCCCGTAATCCGCTTTCCTCACTGACAGCATTACCTACGACTGTCTAACCAAGGCTTGGTATTAGTTGTATCAAGTTTACCAATCTATGTTTCTCATACAGATCCTTAACAGGGTATTTCCTCCATCCCGCATTTCGCCACTTTTTATAGATGAATGACCATAGTCGGCGGATTATCCACCTGTCTAGCTTATTGAACAGCTTGCGGACATCTGCTTTCCGATAGTAATTTCCCCATCCACGAATTATCGGGTTTATTATATCCACCACTTCGTTAAGTGTCAGCGGTATTCGCCTGCGAGTGTGGTTTCGAATTTGCTCCATAAATCGTTTCACGGATTGTTCTTTCGGAATCGCATACAGATTCAGCTGATTTCCCTGTTTCTTGATTTTATCTTTTGGCAGTTTTCTTCCTTTTCCTTGTTTTACTTTGTAGCCGAGAAACTCAAAACCGTAGGATATGTGCGTAATTCTTGTTTTCTCAAGTTGTAACTCAAGTCCCAGTTTTTGTAATACTACCCGTGCTGCCTGCAATGCTTGTTCAGCCTCTATTCTCGTCCGACATGTCACCAACCAATCATCAGCAAAACGCGTTAAGTTGTAACCTTTTGTAGTCATTGCATTGTCAAAAAGTGTCAGGTAGATGTTGCTGAGTAATGGACTGATTACTCCACCTTATGCAAAGAAAGTCATTATGCAAAGTAAGGCTCTGAAAGGCTGATAAATCCTACAAAGTTCTTTGATTAGCTTTGCATAATCTCTCCCATGATGAAGGTAAGAGCAAATCGCTCAAAACATCATCAAGGGGGAATATTCCATGCACAACCGACCACTTGTTGACCTGCTTAAAGACGTCGAGCAGGAAATGATAAGGCTTCATTACAGCGAAGGGACACTGACCTTTTACCGTAGACGCTGGAAGATGCTGATGGAGTTTGCGAGAGAACGGTGTGAAACCGCGTATTCAGAACAACTGGGATTTGATTTTATTGAACACCATTTTGGCCTATTGAAGAAAGACAGTGAACGAAAACTAAAAACATCTGAAGTGCAGGAACTGCGCGTTATCCGAATGATCGGCGACTATCAGCTTCACCGGACCATTTTACGTCGATGCTACAAGTTTAAACAGATTCTCTCAGATCCTTACTGGATCGGGATCAGCAACCAGTTTCGAGAGTACTGCACAGCAAAATCCTATGCAAAAGCAACCATCAACCACTATGTCAAACAGTCAGCAACTTTCGTAGATTACCTGACAGCGCAGGGCACAACCTCCTGTAATGTGATGACTATTGACCATATCAACAACTACATCAAAACCCTGGCAGGCTATACCTACAAAACTGTGGAACAAAATATCTGCTCCCTGAGGGCCTTTTTCCGGTTTCTTTTGGAAACAGGAAAAGTCACCACCAATTTTCATTGGGAAGAGAAAAAGCTGGTATTCACCCAGTCAAAAACGAAAGAGACAGTGAACCTACCGCTACCATCCGAAGTTGGCTGGGCCGTAATTGACTATCTGAAGTGCGGACGTCCCAAGTTTGAAAGCCCCTACGTGTTTCTAAGACACCTGGCACCCTACGGCCCCTTTTCAGAAGGGGACCATCTTCATCAGATAATTGCTGATTACATGGGACGAGCTTATTTGCCTACACTGAAAAAAAGAAGGGGAATGCATTCTCTGCGCCACACCCTAGCCAGTATGCTATTGGAAAAAGAAACACCCCTGTCTGTTATTAGCGATATTCTTGGCCATACCGATCCCGATTCAACCAAAGTCTACCTTAAGGTGGACCTTCGCAAACTGAGAGAATGCGCATTGGATCTTGAGGAGGGAACCGGCGATGTGTGACATTCAATATATCGGTCCCTTCAGGAATCACCTCAAAAATCACATTGAACTGAAACAGGCCGTCGGATACAAATATGCGACCGAAGCCAGACATCTAAAGCGCTTTGACCAGTTTACGCTGGAAAAATATCCGAACGCTAACTGCCTCACCAAAGAGATCGTCCTGAACTGGTGCAGCAAACAACCCCATGAAGTGCAGGCAAATCAGCGTGCTCGGGCATCCATACTTCGCCAATTCTCAAAATATCTGGATGTGATGGGCTTAAGTGCTTACATCTTACCCAAAGGCTACTACCCCAAAGAACCTCAATATGTGCCCTATATCTATTCGACAGAAGAACTGGTGCGTTTTTTTGACCAGACTGACCAGTGCCATTACTCTTCTGAATGTCCCCATCGCCACCTGATCATGCCTGTGTTCTTCCGGATGATCTATATGTGCGGCCTTCGAGTCACTGAAGCAAGACTGCTAACAGTCGGTGATGTTGATTTAACTACTGGTGTCCTGTCTATTCATCATTCGAAAAAAGACAACAGTCGGCTCGTACCTATGTCCAACAGTCTTGTGGAACGCTGTCGGGAATATTCAGCCAAAGTTCATGCATTTGCCACGTCTGAAGATTACTATTTTCCTACGCTTGGCGGTAAGCCCATGACAAGCACCAATGTGTATCATAATTTCCGCCGGTTCCTATGGCTGGCTGGGATATCCCACAGAGGCAGAGGCGCTGGTCCAAGAATCCATGATTTCCGCCATGCCTATGCGGTTCATTGCCTCAAAAAATGGACTGAGCAAGGCAGGGACTTGGCCGTTTACTTGCCGATGCTCAGGATCTACATGGGTCATGATTCCTTCCAGGATACGGCGTACTACCTGCGGCTGACCGCCGACGTATTTCCAAACATCATCCTTAAACTGCAAAACCGGTACCCAGACATCATCCCTGTACTGGAAGGTGACTCCTGTGAAACCGACTGATTTCGCCGAATACCTGACTGCCTTTTTAACCAATTGGCTAACAAAACAGCGAAACGCCAGTCCCAAAACGATTCACTCCTATCGCGATACTTTCAAGCTATTGTTGAAGTATTACCAGGAAAGAGAGCACATGTCGCCAGAACGAATCACCATGTCAACCCTTACTGTGGATGTGATCAAAGACTTTCTTTCTTGGTTGGAAACAGAAAGAAAGTGCAGCATTTCTACCAGAAACCAGCGTCTAGCAGCTATCCATTCCTTTTTTCGGTATGTACAGGCAGAAGACCCTGCCGGACTTTACCATTTTCAAAAAGTGATTGCCATCCCGGTGAAAAAGGCCGGGAAACCGATGGTGGAACACCTGACGCCGGAAGCTATGAAACTGCTACTTGATCAACCTGATAGAAACCTTCCACAGGGCCGACGGGATTTAACCCTGATGAGTGTGCTGTATGATACAGGTGCGCGAGTCCAAGAGCTGATTGATGCCAAAGTGGAGGATGTGTTTCTTTTACCACCTCCGGTCATTGTTCTTACCGGAAAGGGGAACAAGGTTAGGCGTGTACCTCTCATGAAGAATACAGCGTTTCTTCTCCAAAACTACCTGACAGAAAACCACCTGAACAGCCAGCATAAAAGGCAGTACCCGCTTTTTACAAACCGCCAGCATCATCCTCTAACAAAAGAGGGTGTTGCCTACATCATTGGAAAGTATGTCAACGCCGCCAGAAGTCAGTTATCCATTATTCCTCAAAAGGTTAAACCGCATATGTTTCGTCACAGCAAAGCCATGCATCTGCTCCAAGCAGGCGTTAATCTCATCTACATCCGTGATTTTCTGGGGCATGTAGATGTCAAAACCACCGAGATTTATGCTCGGGCAGATATGGAAACCAAGCGTAAGGCCATTGAAAATGCTTACCCGGATCTTGTTGAAAGCAACCTTCCGGATTGGAGCAAAGATCAAGCATTGCTTTCTTGGTTATCTGAATTGAAATAGATTAAGAAGATTATGCAAAGAAAACAGAGCGAGGATCGGCTATTTTAGAGACTTTACAGAGTTAACTTTGCATAATCTTTTTCTTTGCATAAGGCTCTTTATGCGAAGCTTTGCATAAACCACCTTGCGGGGTTCCGCTTGGCGTGGCGTAGCGTCTTCCTTGTTCCTCATAACCCGCCTTAAGCATTTGTCGGATAAGTTTCAAGACTCTTCCATCGCTGACTCTCTCTGCTACCATATCAATTACTTTGTCGTGATCGACACTGCCAAAACAATCCCTCAGGTCTGCATCCACTATCCAGTTATTTCCAGACATGATTTCACGCCATATCTTACGCATGGCATCATGTGTCGAGCGTCCTGGCCGATAAGCAAAACTACATTCATTAAACATCGGTTCAAAGATAGGTTCTAGCCGGTTATTTAGTGCCTGCTGACACACTCGGTCAAATATGGCCGGTATGCCCAACGGTCTTGTTTCGCCCGCTTTTCCCCGTTTAGGTATGTGTACTCTCCTTACTGGTTGCGGCCAATAGGTTCCGGTTTTCAGTTCTTCATGCAGCTTCTCTAGATTTTCATCTCGGGCTGCGCCAAACTCCTGAATACTTATTCCATCGACTCCACCAGCACCATCATTCTCTTTGACCTTGTCCCATGCACGTTTTAAATTTGTTGGATGGTAAACTTTATCAATGAGAGAATGTACCTTGATCTTTCTTGTTGCGCCAATTGCTTCCACTGCACTATCAGTCTCCTCTGTTGCAATGCCCGGGTCTTTCTCATAGGGAACTATCCTTCTTCTGCAACTTACTCACTGTGTTCATTGGTTATTGGCAGTCAGTAAGCGAATCGCCTTCCCCTCTTTCGCCTCCTTTTGAGATGGCGTGGAGCTATCCTTCCTGGATAGTCCTGGCGTTTCTGTTGTTCGCCAGTTTAAGTACTATTCGATTCTCCGACTCCTCGCACCGCTTCGGCATACTTTTCGGGGTTTCCTTATAGCTTGCCTTACTGAATTGCTGTGTTGTCTGTATGAAGTACCCGCTCACAACTACCAGTACCTCGGCTATCTTTATACACCGGCCCATTTGCGGTGTGCTTGACTCAGACGCTACGAGGTCTCCATGGGTCACACAATTATCTTCCCTGCCATGCCGCCCGCAAACACCTTGGTACGATGGGTGGGCTGGAACGCCTTCGCCTCCATAGTGCAGGCTCGACCTTGCCCCATCTTTGGCCGACCGGTTCATCTTCGGGGCAGCCCCCATTGATTACAGCCTGGCATTTCTCCTCAAGCCCTCCGGACTCTCCTCACGGTAGACGCCCTGCCCTCCGAGTTTTCTCGGCCACTGAGGAATTACCCCCAGGTTTGGATATGAGCCCCCCAGTCCGGGACTCAGTGGGACTTTAACCCACCTGATAATTGCGCTGCCACGCGCACACTATGACCTCTGCTGACTTCTTGCAATTGAGCCATACATCACTATATGGGTTCTCCGGGTATCATGGGGTTGCCAATGTCTTTCGGAGCCTTGCAAGACCTCCCCCGTTAAGAACGATAACCTTCCCCTCATATATCTGCTACATTTACACCGCAGGGTTCGGGCAGTATTGGACTTTGTTTTGGTCAGCAAACTCGTCCGCCCTGCATATGCCTTATATGTAGTTTCTGTTCGTCAGACCAAGGGTTTGCATTAGGCTTACTTCAGACTCCGCCTCACGGCGGACGCCCTTGCCCTCTGCTAACAGTTCCTACTGCCAAGCCTGTAGTGGACTTTCACCACCGAGTTATCGCCCATTCGGGGCAAACTGAACTAATGAGCCTTCTAGCAATCTGCTAGAAGGCTCATTTTTTTTGCAGTGATCCTTGACTCTTGCTACTTGGATTGGAAGACATATCTATCCAGGCTAAATAACAGCTTGCCCTTGTTGAGCAGCGGAATGCTCTTCTGCCCCACAAACAATTGCATCCCCACTGAAAGTCGAGTTATTAGCTTTTCTCGCTCAAGCTGTAATTTCTGGTTTAAAAACTCATGCCTTAATTCAAACTCCGCAAAGATTTCACTCTATTTCTTAATATCTCTACTTGCGTATAACAAGTGGTATAACTTAATCTTGTTCAGTAACTAAAGTCTTATTCTCATGTAACTCCATGCCGCCATCGTGCCAACCTTTAAACCTATAAATCCGTTTTACTACTCGTCTTCCCGAACCATTAGCTCCTACATAAATTTGATCATTATTCGCATTTATTCCTATGCCACCTTGCCCACTGGTATCATAGAATTCCTCAATTTCCACTTCTTCAGCAGTATCAATGCGCCTTGCAATTGCAATTTCCTGACTAACTCTTGCTTGAAATTCCGACATTCTTAGAGCGATTTCTTGTTTTACCTCTTCTGCTTTTAATTTCTCTATATCACCAGTCTCAGCTAATTTAGCTGAACTTTTTACAGCACTTGCTAACGCACTTACAAGTAAACCCCCAACTCCGCTAACAGCAATTTCTAAAGACATAGTATTCTCTCCCTACATAAAGTATTATTGAAATATTCACTCAAAATACGACTTCCCTAAGCAAGTACAAAAATCAGCGATACTTGATTTTCGCGTCTCTTTATCAATTGGAAACTTCATATCACTCTTTATACCCACCAGACAATTCACTTCTCATCTTCGAAGTAACCTGTTTCCAGGCTTCTGGTATATACTTCTTCAGTTCATCTTCTTCTTTACCTTTAATTTCATCCCAGTATTGAGCACGATAGTTAATCAATAAGAAATATACTTTTCTTTGCAATTCATCCAGCATTCCATAAGTATCTGTAGAAATATATAGCTGTGAATCAATCAAAGCATTTTGAGCTTCACTACAAGCTACTTCTGCCAAATGCTCACGGTATAGCTTGTCCAATTTAGCAAACTGTTTCATGGCATTTTTTTTGTCGGAATCCCAATGTAATATAACAGAATCAATGTCTGTCTGAATATAGTTCCTATCTTTTAATAGTTGCTCAATTTCATCCTTACAAAACTGCTCATAATTTGGTATTCGAGCAAATCCCCGAAGACTCATAACTTTTGATATGGCTTCTGCTGTAGCATTATGAAGTTTTGCGTAGGATTCATGTCTTTTAACTGTCCACAGGCCAAAGTCCTGATTCATTCTACCATAGTTGAATTTTGCCTTTTCAGCTATCAGCCCAAGGTCATGCTTATGATCTTCAAGCTTCTCCTTAAATCTGTGTTCAACGGCCTTCTTTGCATAAAGTCTTATTCCCAACCATACAGCAGCAATTATTTCGATAGTAATAAATATTACTAACTCTATCGTATTATCAGACATGCGCTATCCCTACCTCTTATATAGGTTCATGGAATTGTTTAATAGCATCATATAACATTTTTTACTTTTATAAAAACGTTCTGCACGAAATTGCCATTTCCTTCAATAAAAAAAGAAGAAGCTATTCGAGGTTCTCAAAAATCCCAAGTACAAAAACATTTTGAGCCTCCATCCAACTTTTTGCTGTATAGCTTTATGGAGGTTTACGACGACAAGTACTCGTTTCACATTAACTCACAAAAACGCTTGTATCACTATTTCTATCCATTCAAAAGGTCCATTTTTACTAACCATTTTGTAAAGCTGTGGTCAAAATGTGGTCAAAAACTTCATTTTTTTCAAATTACGCATTAAAAAAGGCTTTGCAAAAAATTCGCAAAGCCTTGATTTCTGGCGGAGAGGGTGGGATTCGAACCCACGGTCCCGGTGAAGGGACACTTGATTTCGAGTCAAGCACCATCGACCACTCGGACACCTCTCCATTAAAATTACTTCCGTCTTTGGCGGAAAAAATCTTTCATAATTGCTGTGCATTCATCTGCACGTACACCAGAGGTTACTTCCAGGCGATGATTAAGCGCCGGATTCTGCACAACATTAAAAAGTGATTCAACTGCTCCGGCCTTGTAGTCGGGGCTGCCATAGACCAATCTATCGATACGGCTCATGACAATTGCACCAGCACACATAGGACACGGTTCTATAGTAACATAAAGTGTAGCCCCCGTCAATCGCCAGCGGTTTAGTGCCTTACAGGCTTCTCTGATGGCGATTACTTCGGCATGGGCGGTAGCATCATGCCATAACTCCCGCATATTGTGAGCACTGGCTACAACCTGCTGGTCTACAACCAGCAGAGCGCCAATCGGCACCTCGCCTAGGTCATACGCCTTTTTGGCCTCAACCAACGCCAGGCCCATATAGTAACTGTCATCCATATTTTCTCACCGCCGCCGGGGCTTGCTGAAATATTACTTTGATATTATATCCCGTCACCAGAAAAAAATCAACACCATACCCTCCGGTATATTGTGGATTGTCCCTATTACTATGCTTCGTAGAAAACCATTACCGTCTTAAGGTGGCGATAAGACGCTTAGGATTAAGCAGCAGACGAATCGCATCCTCAGGGCTCTTAACTACAATGTTAGATGCTGCCAATATGCCGCTGCTAGCCCCTTCTGGTCCAAGAATAGCAATCTTTAGTCCGGCAATAAAGAACATAGGCTGGTCATTCACACCGTTTCCAATGACTACCGTGTTGTCTGCGCCCCATTCCTGAACATATCGTGCCTTTTCTGTACCATCTGCTTGGTTACCTAAAAGAATAACTTCCACGCCATCAATATTCTTTAACTGTTCGTGCGCTGTACCGAAGGTATCTGCCGTAATCACTGCTACATGGACTTTCGCTGCCAGTTCTCGCAACAATTCACGAACCGAATTGTTTATAATGCCATCTTCGGCTAAGGTTCCGTTATAATCAAAAATGATGTGTTTAAAGATAAATTGCCTTCCATCTGGCATAGTAACTTCAATCATATTGTATCCTCCCCCTGATCAGTTCAACTAAAGCGATTAATTCTTATGAAAGTGTGAGATACCTCGCAAAATTAATCCCCACCCAGGTTGCTAAAAAGCCGATCACACAGTTGGCTAAAACATTATACACGGCAAGGGAAATGTCTGCTTCTTGCAGCAATTTCATTGTCTCATAACTAAACGACGAAAATGTTGTTAATCCCCCCAGAAAGCCAGTGGTAACAAACAATCGCCACTCCGGCTTAACGACAATCTTATCAGTTACTAAAGCCAAAAATAGGCCAATGATAAAACATCCTGCCACATTGACAATCAAAGTACCATAGGGGAACCCAGATCCAAACCGTTCTGCAGCCCAGGAGGAGACTAAATATCTTGATGCGGCCCCTATGCCCCCGCCTATCGCCACGATTAATATGTTAATCATCATGTATAAAACACCTCCTAGCAGCAAAATGTTCTACCGCGTTTTGCCGTATTTGATTACTTCAATATCATCTAGAGTAACTAGTCCTTCTTGCAGCATTTCATCAATATAAGGAAGCAATTTATTAATATATTCTTCACTATCAATAATTTCTACCAGCACTGGCAAATCGCTTGATAGGTCAACAATACTCGCAGAATGAATCCGGCTATTTGCACCATAGCCCATCAAACCACGAAACATAGTGGCTCCTGCTAAGTCAAGTTCTTTGGCTTTTTCGATAATGGCATAATAAAGAGCCTTTCCTTTATAACGGTCATGCTCACCAATATAAATCCGTAACCGTTTAGCCTTACCCGTAATTTTAGGCATATATACCCCCCTCTCCTCAATTACTAGCTCTTTCCTGCGACCCAACCATAATATAGAACAGACTCCTACCAGGTATCTGGTAGGAGTCATCACCGCTCATCACGGGGTTAATGGCGAACTCCATCGCCCCAACTATTAACTAATAGGTAAATTATAACAGCATGACTAGTTTGACGTCAACCGCAAAAATCCACAGATTAAACAAGACTATAGACCAAAATGTCTACAGATGCTATTCTCTCAAATAGCTCACCCTAGTTGCGGTTGCTCCTTCGTGATTAACCGTTCGATTCCAGCCTCAAATCGCTGATCATCTTCCCGTGTTCTTTTACTAGGCCCTTTTGTTCTTCCGCCCCCCCGGCGAAACTTAGCTTTGATTTCCCGTTCTTCCAGCAAAAAATCAATGTTTTCCGGGCTATACTCTTTGCCTGTCGGACTAAGACAATACGCAGCCTTACCTAACACCATAGATGCTAATCCCCAATCCTGCGTAACGATTATATCACCGGGCTCGGTCATGTTAATTACTTTGATATCCGCTTCTTGCGACGCACTGCCTACTACAACATGGTGGTCAGATACAATGTTGTGATTAAAACTAGCCACCGTCCAAATAGGGATATCATATTTATGGCCTATTTGGACGCATATCTGAAGGGCCGCCTTCGGGCAAGCGTCAGCATCAATTAAAATTTTCATGGTATTCCTTTCCACTTATCGTTATCTTCACTATTTTCGCGGTAAACAAAGCTATCCCTTCCATCTTTAGTACAACTATTATTAACACAAGCAACTTGGTAACTAGGCGGATTGGCAGTTGAAATATTCAATAATATTCTATTATTCGGCATAAATCTCCATACTTTGCAGCCGCTGTTTGTTATAATTAGCAAAAGTTTAAATACATGCAGAATTGAGTGTAGTACCCTAAGATATCTGAGGGGAGACTTTGCGAATGACCTTTTACGAACTTTCAATTATTGCAACTCTATCAGCTACGTTCGCTGTAGTATGTGTTTATTTTTTCTTGTTCTGGCTTTACCGCCAAACTTATATTGGTTTGTGGGCAGTTTTCTGGTTGATCCACTTTGTAACTCAAATATTTTACCGAACACCGTTGCACCAAATTCCTACGCCTGTATTTGCGGGTATTCAATTCATATTAATCGCCAATTATATATTGCTTGTATTTGCTACAAGTAAGTTTTTCGGACGAAAAATGCATAAGGGCTGGTATTACTGGGGTATTGCTGTAACATTAGAATTCAATATTGCTTCTTTTCTTGGTGCGTCGATTATTCCAAAAGCATTTCCCTCTGTTATTTACATAGCTTATATCTATTTTTGGCATGCATGGATGTTTATACGCCACCTCGACAGCAAGAGCTGGGGGAAGACGGTTGTAGCTATTGCCTTTATTGGATCAGGCATACATACTCTGGATATGCCTTTCCTTGTTTCGGTGGATTGGTTTGTACCTTGGGGGTTTTTAATTAGCGGGACGTTCCGGTTTATTATATCAATTGGTACTCTAATGCTATATGTTGAGAGAAATTTCCGCGATCTGGTAGCAAAAGAAAATCAATACCGCCTACTCGCTGAAAACGCAGCCGATACCATTTATCTCTACCGGCTAAAACCATCTCAAAAGCTTGACTATATCAGTCCGTCAATAAGCAAGCTAACCGGCTATAGTCCTAACGAATACTATGAAACACCCGGCCTGCTTTTTTCATTGATTCACCCAAGCGACGCCTTCTGGGTTGAGAGTCTTGTCAACAGCCCGGTTGCTGTTTCGACTGGCCCGCTGATAATGCGCCTTATCCGGCGAGATCACACTGTGATCTGGGTTGAACAGACAACTGTCCCAATTCTTGACGACGACGGATCATGTATAAGTTTTGAAGGAATCATTCGGGACATCTCAACGCGAAAGATATTAGAGCAAGATGTCTCTCGCCTAGATCGACTAAACACAGTGGGACAAATGGCAGCAAACGTAGCTCACGAAATTCGAAATCCTTTGACTACGGTAAAAGGATACTTGCAATTTTTTCTAAAAAAGCCGGTCTTTTCAAGCTATCATGAACACTTTACTTTGCTAATAACCGAACTGGACCGAGCTAACTTAATTATTAAAGAATATTTATCTCTCTGCCAGAATAAATCCCGCGATCTGAACACTTGCCAGCTAAACTGTATTATTCAGGATATATACCCGCTGATAAAAGCCGCGGCAAATGCGTCAAGCATGGATATTCACTATATCCCAGAAACCCTACCCGAGATACATCTGGATGAAAAAGAAATACGGCAACTACTCTTGAATCTAGTCCGTAACGGTCTCGAATCCATGGAACCTGGCGGAGTTGTTACGATACGAACTTATTTTAGAAATGATGAAGTAGTCCTGGAAATACAAGATCAGGGAACAGGAATCCCTCCACACATCTTAGAGAATATAGGTAAACCATTTTTGACTACGAAAGATACCGGAACCGGCCTAGGACTTGCTGTGGTTTACAGGATAGCAAACGATCACCAGGCAAAAATTCAGGTAGTTTCTAGTCTTCAGGGAACGACTTTCCACGTAATATTTAAATCTAAATAATTGATATACCAGTTTCACTTCAGAGAGTCCTGATAAAGGGCTCTTTTTGTTTTTTCGGGATTTTTTAACATATTTTTAATTTTTTCCCAAAATGCACGAGAGGGGGTGGTGGCTTTGATTGTGTAACAGCTCATAATTTACCTGCGTCAAACAAAAAGGAGGATGATTTTAAGATGACTATTAAAGAAGTTCGGGTGACCGATGAGAAAGCTGATTCCTCACTGCAAGTCCGCATTGCCACTCAATCGTGGGAAAAAAGTGAGATCTACAGACTGCGTTACGAAGTATATGTCCAGGAAATGGCCAAACCTTTGGGATCAACCATCGATAAAACAAAACAAATTGTTGATTCCTTAGATGATCGGAGCGCTTTAATTTATGTACAGGCTGGAAGTGCTATTGTCGCGACACAGCGTATTACCATCGCTGCTGCGGAAGACTATCCAATCGACTTAGCCGAAGCGTTTCATATGCATAAGTTCAAGACACTGTACACCGATTTTTCGGACCCCCATTTTGGCCTTGGCACTAAGCTTGCCATTAAAGCGCAATATCGAAATTCACCTGCTCTCTATCTGATTCTCGCAGAAGCGTACCGACTTATGCGAGACCAAAAAATACCAATCTGCTTTACAGGAGGCAACCCATACGTTATTCCGCTATACGAAAGAGTGGGCTTCAGAAGATTCGCCCATACCTTTACCGATCCGGGATATAGTCTCCTAATCCCACTAGTTATGCTTTTGGAGGATACAGATCACCTGAAGGCCGTAAAATCCCCTATTATGAGACTCGCCCGAAAATATGTCAATGATGTAACAATGGCACAGAGGTTTTTACAGCTATTTCCTGAAGCATCAAAATGTCTCAATACCCAATTGGTCACCCGAAAAAGCTTATGGGAATACCTAGAACGCACACTGGGCGATTCTCCGCTTACAATTCCAGTGTTTAAACACCTTGACGCGGAAAGCATTATGGATCTTCTGCTCGCAGGAATGGTATTCTCTTGCGCGGAAGGCGATTGCATTCTATACCAGGACAGCATCTGCAACGATTTATACATTCTGATCTCAGGCAATTTGGTATCCACTTCACCATCAGGATCATATATCCTGGGGCCTGGCGAGTATTTTGGCGGTATTACACGCCCTAACCAGTCCAGACAAGCAGAATCAGTATCCACTTTAACCGACTCCGAGCTATTTATGATACCCAGGCAAGCATTCGAGCGATATCAAAACCTTCATCAAGAAGCGTCCGAGATCTTGTTAAGCAATCTAAAAAGCATCAACGATTTTACTCGTGCTTGCTCAATTAATAAGCAAGGAGGACAGTAACATGACTAAAAATATTGATTTACTACTAATAAATAGTTTTGCGCCTAGACAAAGAATTGCTTCAGATGCCGCTTTAGAAAACGGGTTAGCTATGATTCGTACCTATCTTGAGGACCGTGGGTTTAGTGTTTATGTTGCCGACGAACAGCGGGTCTCACTCGTGGAAAGGGGTGTCCCCCAATGGTGCACCCGACTGCTTCGTACGCTAGTCAAATTTCAACTAGCCTATAACGGACGGTTTAAAATATTGGCATTACTCGCCCTATTACTGGCTTGGCCCGTACAGTCGTTAACCCTTCGTTTTCGTAAATACCACATGGACAAGATTATTGACAATATCGCCACTTTGGTAAAAACCGAGAAAATTCCTTTGGTAGGAATAAAAGTTTGGGGAGGAGCCCCTTATGCCTGGAGCGTCAAACTAGCTAAAAAAATTAGGGAGGTAAATCCTGAAACTACACTTATTGCCGGGGGTCCACACGTAAAGGTATACGGAGAGTACGTTCTGGCCCAGGGAGAATTTGATTTGGCGATTATGGGGCCAGGGGAAGAGATGCTTGAGCATCTGTTAAATAAAAGAATTACCGTTCCGACAAAAGAGGCCTTCCTGGAGCTGGTGCACCGGGAAATTGGTCCTTCTCCGTTGATCAGGACAGGCCACTACCACGAACAAAGCGATTACATGTTTCACTCGTTTACCATTCCAAAATATCGAGCTGTAGACATGGCAGACAAGGTATGGTTTCATACCTTGATTGACGGTCTGGGCTGCACCTGGAATAAATGCAGCTTTTGCACACACACAAGGCAAAATACGTATTACACCCCGCGACCGGTGGAGGAGATAAGGAACGAGATTATGGCAATGACAAGCCGTGGTATCGCTTTCTTCCGTTTCAGCAGCTCTGAAACTCCGTTAGGGCATGGCAGAGCCATCGCCCAAATGATCTTAGGTGAAAATTTAAAAATAAATTATTCGATGTTTGCACGTCCAGGTAAAACATCAGAACAGGTTTACAAAAGCTATCGCCTAATGATTCGATCTGGACTTAGAGCCGTATTTTTAGGTGGAGAAACCGGGCATGACGAGATCAATGACAAAATAATGAATAAAGGGGTGGTGAGAAAAGACATTATTGATACAATCCAGTGCATTAAGCTGGCTGCCGTAGCAGAGGGGCTGTCTTGCCAAGTCGTATTGTCTATGATTTACCCATGCCCAGTCATCCCGGGCGTGTCCCTAGAGGACGTTTTTGAACAGAATGTAACTTTAATTAAAGAAGCCAATCCCGACGCGGTCATCATAAACCCACCCGGCGTATTCCCTGGAACGGTGTGGTTTGAGCAAAGAGAAAAGCTCGGCTTCAAATTAGGAAACAGTTTTGTAAATGAATTGATGAACTATGAGTACTCCATTTACAAGCCTGTAGAATTTTGGCAAAACCTTGACTATACACTAGATGATCTGGATCTGCGGAAAATTCTCAAGGAAATTGGCAGATTAAACAAGGCGATCGTAGACATGGGAGTCCCTATCAACATCTCCGACGACTACTTGATGATGAGCCAAGCCA
The DNA here is from genome assembly GCF_035561155.1 of Sporomusa sp. Lineage (GTDB taxonomy): Bacteria > Bacillota > Negativicutes > Sporomusales > Sporomusaceae > Sporomusa. The sequence continues at coordinate 16,675 of NZ_DATMYD010000101.1, forward strand.
TCGGGTATAGTTCGAAGGCAGACCTGTTCGAATTTAAGAGAATATCGTTTGTTGATATCATTAGTGGAACGTGCAATTACATCAAGCAAATTACCAAAACAATGAACGAGCGCAGTAAACTACTGGCTGCCTCAAATCCGCCAACCCAAGATGCGCCCGCAGCGACCTCTACTAAAGAGCGAACACAATGGTAACTGCACAATCCCGTAACTAGTCCAAAGGAACCGCCATCCGGCGGTTCCTTTGCTTTTCTCCGGGTTATTTTAAGGCTACTTAACAAATGCCAACTTGTTGACTGTTACGATAAAAGCTATAATGATAGCAACACGGATTGTCAAGCGAGGGGAAACTTAGATGAAATCATCAATTGCCATGTACCGGTCGATTGCTTTGGACTTAGCACAACGAATCATTAATGGCGAATTTTGTGTAAACGAGAAGATTTCGGGTAGATCATTACTAGCCAGTAACTACAATGTATCACCCGAAACAGTCCGGAAAGCGATTGCCCTCCTAAAAGTTAAAAATGTTGTCAGTGTTTCCCAGGGAAAAGAAGTAACGGTACTATCCACCGAGAATGCCTATAGCTTTGTAGAGCACTATAAAAGTACAGACTCTGTGGATTCCCTGCATCAGGATGTTGAACTCCTTTTACGCCAAAAACGCGAAATTGATTCAAGACTTGAAAATCTTCTTACTGATATCATTAATTATTCCGATAAACTGCGTAACCTTACACCGTATAATCCGGTTGAGGTTCAAGTACCGGAAACTTCACACATCATCGGACATACAATTGCCGAAATCAGGCTCTGGCAACATACAGGCGCTACTGTTGTGGCCATCCGGCGAGGTACGGAAATCATTATTTCTCCTGGACCTGATGCCAAAATTGAGCCACATGACCGGATTGTGGTCGTTGGTGATCGTGAGATTTTAACAAAAACTACAAATTTTGTTGGTATTCCAACGTAAAAATGAGCCGTCCCTTTAAATAAGGGTGGCTCATTTTATATTACTTACAACATCTATGCATAGAATCCAGCCAGCGCGGCTGTAGCATTAGTCTGCAACCGCTCATCAGCATAACTTGGTTTCCCGAGACCATACACATCTTTCATCTCATAGAAGCCTTTCCGCCCGTAGATGAACTGAGCCGCTTTATAAGCACCTTCGGCATAAGCCGTTCTTGAAAAGGCCGTATGCGTGATCTCAATTTGATCATACTTCCCGCAAGCCAGCACTTTATGGCGTCCGGTAATATCACCCGCCCGAATCGAGTGAATTGGTATCGAGTCATCCTCTTTTGACTTTTCAAGCCCCCGTTTAATGGCTGCGACGATTTTTTCCGCAGTACCTGATGGGCTGTCTTTTTTATTTCTATGGTTTTCATCAACAACCTGGAAATCATACTCTGATTGTAGTGCAGCCGCTATTTGAGCCATCACTAATAACACATTGACACCCAAGGTGATATTCGGGGCAATTACCACACCAATCTCCCTTTTTCGAGCCAAAACCTTCACTCTTTTTATATCCATCTGGGTATAGCCAGTAACCGCAGTTACCACGTTTACGTTGCACCGTGCTAACGTAGGCAGATGCTCCCGCAGGAAGGAAGGTGAAGAAAAATCGATTAATATATCTGGTTTAAACTTGTCTAATTTCTCCTCAAGGTTTTCCGTAGTCTCAACCGCGACACCCATGTGCGGTCTATGTAAAATCTCACCTAAATCTTTACCGGCATCCGGGCTATTCTCCCGGCATAACACTAACGCCAGCGCTTGTTCTTTATAAAAATATTCAGCCGCAATTCTTCCTGTTGTTCCTAAGCCAATTAACGCAACTTTCATTCGAGCACCTCCTTGGCTAACTTACAACCTAATAATAACATTAGAATTGTAAGTTAGTCAAGTAGGTTATGTTATTAAATTCCATCCATTATATTCCATATATTCTATGCAACATCTCTGCTACCAACAACAGTATCAATTTCCAACCAAGGGTCACTCATATAAATTAAACCCCTGCCTATTCGGCAGGGGTTTATGTATATGGTGCTTACGTATGCGCGTTATTCAATTCAATGTTTTCGCAACCCTCATATTCTCGGAGGACACCTATTACATGTTTAGTATTGCCAGTTTAAACCTACTGTATTCATAAAATCTGCAAAAAAACATAAAAATTTTTAAAATTTTTTCTATAGATTCCGGATAGGGCTACTCGGTTGAATGAATGCTAAAATAACAGCTAGTAAAATAAGAATAGTCCCGATAAGGAAGGCGATTGACAAGCTTTCTCCCAGCAACAAATACCCCAGGATGCTTCCCACGATCGACTGCAAGAACATAAACAAGCCCGCCTGATGAGGATTGAGCAAAGCCAGTCCTTTGTTCCAGCAATAATAGGCAGCCACTGTCGATACTACGGCAAGATAAAGAATGCTGGCAATGACCAATCGATTAGCCAGCACAGCGGTATCCCAAGACCCCAGTTCTAGTATGGCGGGAAAAGCAGCAAACACAGTTGCTAACAAAATACCCCATGTAGTAATACGCAGCACCGGATGAGTATCAGCTACTTTCTTAGCCAAAACAGAATAGTAGCCCCATAGTGCTGCCGCCATCAAAAAAAGCAGGTTTCCCACATTAAAGGTATCTGTTTTAAGGGTGTTAATTGCATCAGTTACAATGAGTATACCGACGAATGACAAGGTAATTGAAGCAATCTGACGCCTTGAGGCTGCCTCTTTAAGAAGAAAAACAGCAAATACCGACTGAAATACCGGTGAGAGGGTAGTAATGGCCGCTCCCAAGTGAGCACTCGAAAGCTTCGTGCCAACAAACTGCGCGCCAGCAGATAAAAAGTATCCGAAAAACCCAATCTGGAACATCAACCACTTATGTTCCCTAGGTATAACGGAGACTTTGCTGTACCGGCACCATAACAATAAGACTATTGAAGCTAACAGGTAACGAATAAAGAGCAGCGTAAAGGGAGGAACTGTTTCCAGGGCATACTTACTAGCAACGTACATGCCTCCCCAAATACTCGCTGCAATGGATAAGTACAATGCCCCTTTATAATTTGCCCGCATCTGACACCCTCCTACATCTATTGAAAAATAGTATAGCAGGAGAAGCGTCTGCAGTTTTGACCAATATTCGTTTTTTATTTAACCCACTTTCGGGTCTTTTCACGATACTCCCGTGGTGTTATTCCTATTTCTTTTTGGAAAAGTTTTGTCAACGTCGATTGGTTTTCGTAACCAACTTGTTGGGCAATCTGCATAATTGTATAGTCTGTGGACGCAAGTAGTTCTTTGGCTTTGTCGAAGCGCAAGTGGCGGATATAGGCAATTGGCGAGGCACCATATTTTCGTTTGAACCACTCTGCATAATAGGTTGGATTGAAATGTTCTATGGCAGCTAACTGATCAATCGTAATGGATTTATCAAAATTGTGTCTGATATAATTTAGCGAAGAAGAACCTTGATCCTGCTCCAACAAACCGGAGATATAGCGAAACAAATCTGTCAGTCGATGGCTCGAAGTAGGTCCATTACCCACTTCTTCAGCCAATAAGCATCGTATCGCCTGCCAACGTCCGTCTAGCGAATAAAATCTAAGACACCCACCTAATCCATTAGGAAAGTAAAAACCCGGGGCATCAAACACGAAGAACTGATTAACAGCTTGTGCATAGAAGGAATGGGCAGTCTCAGGAGGAACAAACACAATATTTTGCTGTTTTTCTACCATCATTTGATCTACAGAGATAGACAAGGCTCCGTGGATAGGTATAATCAACTGGCCATACGAATGAGCGTGAGTAAAGGGTTTATCGTCATATGTTCGGCGCTCGCATAAGATAGTATCCAATTTTCACGCTCCTCTCCACAAATCCATTTCAGCGGAAACCCGCTCCTCTAAATACTTACTTTCTATTGTATCAAATTAGTTTAGTCAAAACTATCTTTAGTTTCTCTTACAAGTGTAGTCAAGCCTCCCGCGCATCCACAATCTCCACATCGCGGTAGGACTAAGCGTGAACGACCGAAATGAGTAAGCATCCGCAGACGAAAACGTCGACGGATGCTTACTTGTACTATCGTTGTTTATTTTAGCTGGTGAGTCCCAGGGGACTCAACCTGTGCCAGCGCGTTTTAGGAATTATGTAAAAACCGTTATGAGCGTTATCCCCCTTAGATTTTAGTAGCGGTTGTTGTTTTGGCTGAAGCAGTCTCTACAGTATACGGGTCGATCCCCACTTGGGCGAAATGGAACCTCAGTCTGTTTACCGCACTCAGAACAAGTAACAGCATGCATTTCACGTTGTTGACTGCCACCACGGTTGTTAAAGCCCCCACCACGGTTTTGCTTACGCGCCGCCCGGCATTCAGGACAACGCCCCGGCTCATTAGTGAGACCTTTTTCCGCATAAAAATCTTGTTCAGACGCAGTAAAAGTAAACGGAGAGTTGCAATCCCGGCAAGTTAATTTTTTGTCTTGAGCCATAATATTACCTCCTCGATTCTCTACAAATGGTGAACTCAAAAAAGGTACTCTCAAGTGGAGCAGTTTCCACTAAACTTAGACAGTAGACGCTCATAATCATGTAACATTACAGTCGGCATTGATTATTACAACCGCGACCACGCCACATAGCAGCGCGGCTACCGTAAGCTCTTACAATTAATATGGCCGATAACGGCTATTTCGATATCTAGAAAAGATTGGATTTAGGATTTAAATTATATTTACTTTTTTTGTTTGACATCAAGCATTTAATTATGGTAAAATATAAATTTATTTGCTTCGCTAAGAATATTGGTGTATACTAAATATATTAGACAGGGGGTGGGCTTCGTGTTTCAAGTAGGTGATAAGATTTTTTACCCCGGGCAAGGTGGGGGGATTATTCAGACGATCGAAGAAAAAGAGTTCCTTGGCGAAACTCAGTTGTATTATTCCATCAATATCCTTCACAGAAACATGCAAGTAATGATCCCCATCGACAAAACCGAGAGACTTGGAATACGTCGTATTGTAGACCCTGAGAAACTGGACGACGTGTTTACTACTTTCCACGATGGCGAATCAGATACAACCTGCAATGACAATCAGACAGACCGGAGAAATCTGCTCAAAATAAAGAGTGGCGACATCTACGAAGGGGCCGAAGTTATCCGTGATTTAGTGCGTATTAGCAATAAGAAAAAGCTTGGAATGACCAAGAAAAACATGTTGGATAACGCCCGCCAAATCCTAATCAGCGAAGTTGTTCTGGTAAAGGGAATTCAGCAAGAACAAGCCTCTGACTTATTAGACCGGGTAATCAACTTCCACCCAGCGTAGTACTCCCTATTGGCAAGCAAGCTGTGCTTATATAGCTTACAATATAAATATCCGCAGACGAAAACGTCTGCGGATATTTTTTTTACTTGGTACGTCCTGGAGGGGTAGACCGCCAATGTCTCGCTACTCTTTACAATCAAGCGTTATCGTCCCATTCCTATATTCTGGGACAGTAGTAAATAAATTTATTCGAAAACAGTATTCGACGTCTGCCTCACGTCCCAAGTCGCATAGTCGTCTGCCATTTCTGCTGTTTTTGGCAACGTCAACAAGGGCATCCTTCGCCTGGGTATACATCAATAAAGCACCACTAGCTGCATCTGTCAATATTGTCTCCGATTCCCCTTCTGACAGCAGCATTTCGGTCAGGAATCCAGCACAGAGTGCATCTTCCAGCGAGAAAAGGCGGTCTGTCCCGGCACATACAATCATTATATCCTTCCCGTATTGTTTGGCCTGCCGGCAAACAGCGCTGGCGTTCGAAAAGGAGCCAATCAATGTCCGGTAGGCACCTTCTGTTGCTTTTATTGCCGTAGTACCATTGGTTGTGGTCATGATTATCTGCCGGCCACGCACCTTATCGCCGGAAAAATCAAACGGAGAATTTCCAAAGTCGAATCCCGCGATCTTGATTGACTGCCGCTCACCGGCCAACAGAGCTGTTTTGTTTTGATTGGACAATTGCTGCGCATCGTTTACCGTTAAAACCGGAGTTAAGACTTTGCAACCATTGGCCATAGCAGTGACAATACTAGTTGTTGCCCGAAATATGTCCAATACTACGCAGGTGGTGTTGGACATATCAACCTCACTAACCGCTGCGGGCAAAAAGATAACATCAATTTTCATTCTATTCTCCTTATGAAGCTTTGATATTAGTAAGTGATTCTGTACAAGCTTCGCGCTGCCGTGTAAGTTCTTTTGCCCCCATATGGGTAAGAACACAGAAGACAATACAGCCAATGGCTCCGGCCAACAGTACATAGAAACCGCCGTCCCAGCCAACACGGTCAACCATTATACCGAATAGACTGGTCCCTAAAGATGCACCTAGAATATAGCTCATAAAGCCTCTCAGTCCAACTGCAGAACCAACAGCGAAGGGTGGTACCACCTCCATGGTCTGCACCGAAGCCAAGAATTGCGGAATATATATCAGACAACCTACAATAGCAGCGAAAACGGTAGTCCAAAACAACGTTGTGCTTTGCCAGTAGCCGATGATACAAAAGAAAATCAGCACCATACTGATAATGGCTGGCGGCATACGGTAGCCTTTGAAAAACTTATCAGACAGGTAACCTGCAAATAGAGTAGATGGAATAGCTGCCCATTCAAAAAACAAAAAAGCAACACTCATTTCCGTTTTAGTGAAATGCTTTACTTGCAGCAGATAAATGGGCAGCCAACTGATCATACCAAAACGCACCATATACACGAAGACATCTACGAAGGACACAAACCAAGCGTTTTTGTTAGGTAATACATACGTCTTAAAAATCTGCCAGGATGACATATTCTCCGGTGCTTTACAATTGGCTTTCTGCTGTGTTGCCGGATCAGCTTCCTCCTTGACAATTTCGCTTAGTGGCGGTAATCCTTCGCTAACCGGTGAACCTTTGCACAATGCCAGAATAAGCATAGCAAAAACGATAGCCACGGCAGCCGGTACTTGATAGCTTGCTGCCTGCCAGTGACTCGTACCCAGCATAGCAAAACCAACACCTACGATAGGGGCAACGATACCACCGCCGACATTATGGGATATATTCCAGATCGCACCGACTATTCCTCGCTCCTTACGCGGGAACCAGTTTGCGATAGTAATAAAGCTAGGGCCAACACCCATTCCTTGAAAAAATCCATTTAGAACAACGAGACCAGCAAACATCCAAAAGGCTGTGCTGAAGCCCATCATAATGTTAACCAGGGCGCATAGGAGCAAGCCCATCGCCATATATACTTTCGGATTAGCCTTATCTGAAAGGCTGCTCATGATCCCCTTGCTGATGCCATAAGCAATCAGCATGCAGCTGGTTAGCAGCCCCACTTCAGTGGCGCTTAGATGCAGTTCTTGTTTTAGATAAGGGGTAGATAACGCGAAGTTATTACGCACAATATAGTAGGCCATATAACCGAGAAAGACACCTGATAAAGCTTGAATACGATGGCTCCGATAAGTACTCTCAACTTTCTCCTGAGGCACTTTCTGGGTAGCCACTTTAGGTTTTAATACTGATAACATAATGTGTCACCTCTTCTTCTTTGTTTTGCAGATAAAGCACAAATAACTCTAAAACCTGAAATGCACCATAACTATCCCCCTGCCCTTTTTCTTAATTATGGCGCATGTTTAGTTTTCGAACTATCAGCAAAATTCTGTTTTTTGTATCAGAAGATTAGTGACATTGTAAGAAATTTTCTTATAGAGGATTTAATAGACCGTTCTTGAGCGCATATTCAACAAGCTGACTCTTTTTCTTGCAATTCAGCTTTTCCATGATGCGCGTTTTGTAAGTATCAATTGTTTTGACACTTAAGTTTAGCATTTCGCCAACTTCTGTTATAGAATGCCCATGGACGATATATTTGAGTACTTCCAGTTCCCGCCCACTCAGCAGGTTACCTTCATCCGCTTTTTTGCCTTGTTGGAGATTGGCCGAGAATAACTCTGAAACCAGAGACTGTGCAGCATTTCTACTCAAATAAATATTACCTTTGGCGACTTCGTGGATAGCATCAAACAGTTCTGTATCTGCGGAAGCTTTAGGCACATAACCTGCTGCCCCAAGCTTCATAGCATTTATGATATAGTTCTTATCCTCATGCATGCTGAGCATCAGAATTCTTATTTCAGGGTGACAGTCCCTAATGCGCCCAATGCAATCTAACCCCGACATTTGTGGCATCGATATATCAAGAACCAGAATGTCGACCTTGAGATTTACCAGCTTATTTAATACTTCTTGTCCGTTGTCGGCTTCACCGATAACTTCAAGCCGCGGATCACTTTTAAGCAACATTCTAATGCCTGTGCGTACTAGAGCATGATCATCCGCCAGAAAAATTTTAATTTTTCCTGTCACATTAGTCGACCTCCTTTAACCGTGGTAAAGAAACTTTGATTACAGTCGCCCATTTAGGCGGTTCGGATTCGATGGCAAATCTGCCGCCAAGGATCTCCACCCGTTCTTGTATACCGTACAATCCTAGCCGGTTCTCACTGCGGGCCTTAGACAGCGTTTCTACCGTTAACCCCACACCATTATCCTTGACCGTCAGATCAATGCTGTCTGTCTCTGTCAAAATGATCAAGACGTGGTTCGCACCAGAATGCTTGATTATATTGGTAAGACTTTCTTGCAGAATCCGGTATATGGCTAAGCTGGCTTGGGGTTCAGGAATCGGATTAACCAATGAATGGTCAAACTCAACCTTCATTTGATACCGCTCTTTATAATCATCAAGGTATTTTTGTATAGCGGCAACTAGTCCCAGGTCATCTAAAGCAGGCGGTCTTAGCTCTACGGCGAGATCGCGCAGCTTGTGCAACACCCCAGCCGCTTCATCCCTTACTTCTAAAATGAACGACTTGTTGTCTGAGTTGTCAGCCTGGTTCGCCATAGCACGCATTGACAAAATAAGCGCTGTAAGAGCCTGGCTTGTTTCATCATGCAGCTCGCGTGATATCCTTTTTCGTTCATCCTCCTGCGCGGTTATAAGGTGATTTAACAAGCTCTGCCTTTCAGCTTCACTTTTTTTCAAACTCGCCGTCATTGTGTTTATGGCAGTAGTAAGCTTCCCTAGCTCATCACCGGAAGTAACTTTCGTCTCTGCCGGCAGAATCCCTCTCGATATAGACTCGGAAATTTTGATTAGCTTATTTAATGGTTTGGTAAAAAGCTGGGTCAATTTTACGCAGAACACTAAGGTTACTGCACCGATAAAAATAGTAGTCAAAATCAATTCGCCGATATTGGCTAGTAAAACCTGCTGAATGGTTTTTTCATGCATACCTACCCTAATATAGCCAAGTTCGCCCCGTTCAATAGGATAAAGTACGTCATGAATGTTTCCTTCGTCTGTGCTGATTACCAGAACTTCCGGTTCCTCTGACTTTTGCTGTGAAACATCATGAGTAGACAGCAGTTTTTTCGGCATTCCCTGCGGAAAAGTGTGTACCAACACCGCGCCTTGATCGTCAGTTATAAATACATAACGGACTTCCTTGTTGCTATTTTGGGTCAAATAAACAAGCTCATGCAAAGCGTACAGATTAGCGGTTTGGATGGGTTCACTACTAAGTGCGGCTAATTGGGCAGCCAGATCAATTCCTTTAGTTTCTAAGCTGTCCCGCATTACATTACCCATCGAATTCCAGAGAATTATTCCCATCGAGATACTTAGCAAAAAAAGCACAGTCGCGAACGACAAGCTCAATTTATGAATAATGCGCATTTCTTGGAACCACTTCATGATTACTGCCCCCCGTCTGGTGGCAGTGATTCAAAAGACGGGTATAGCTCGGGCTGAGGTCTGATAAAACGATCAATCATCAATTCATTGAGAGCTTGGGCAATGCCAGGATCTTCATGCAAATGCAGCAGTATTTCCTGGACCTTATCTTTATCAGGAAAGTCGCTGCGAGCGACAATTGGCCCAGTACCTGCTGACGGGAGTACAGCAACAATGCGAATTCCAGCAATAAGCTGAGGCTGCTTTACTTTCAAATAGTCATAGGCCAGACTATCTACGGTTGCTCCGTCAACAAAATTTCCAGAAACAGCCCGCAGCGATTTGTCATGACTATAGGTAAAGTATGAGTTTGCAAAAAAAACGTTCGCGTCCATACCATTGGAGTTTATCACTTGCCTGACCGCCAGGTATCCTGAATAGCTAAGCGGGTCGGTATAGGCAAACGACTTTCCGGCAAGCTCCCACAACGAGTTAACAGTACTTTGCTTCGGTACGACTACATACGATTCGTAATAGGGCTTGCCATGCCTTTCCTGCATGACAAGCAAGACAAAGTCCTCTTTCTTGCTGTAAATGCTATAGGCACCGGTAGACAATAAGGCGATGTCTGCTCCCCCTTTAACTAACAGCTGATTAATTTCAGCATAGCTGCGCCGCTGCAACAGCAACACAGGTCGCCCCATCTTCTCGCCAATGGCCTGGGCAACCTGTCGTTGATACCGGTAAGTTTCCTGACGGTTTAGTACCGATATCATGGCAATTTTTAATGGTTCACCCCGCTGATTCCACTGATAAGAAGGAATAGGTTCAGTCTGACTGAACCTAACCATGGCCTTTGACTCAGAGAAAGAATTGTAACAATAAGCCCCCAGCAGGCTCATAAGGATTAGAAGAATAAAATATAATATTTTGCGCGGCATGATGACAGTTCTCCCAGCCATACATTTTTAACGTCCTGTTTTTGTACAATAAGCCCTAAAATAATGCACCAATAGAGGCCGTTCGGCTATAAGTTTTATATTATAATACAGTTTTATGGGCTAAAAATCCTTTTTTTGATCCGCATAGGCAGTCTCTTCCTTTGTTTTGCTATCTGTTGGTAAATACAGTCCTATGACAATCACTATATACTCCACTAGATTTAGGTATTGCATAATCACTCCAATAGGCACAAAAAAATCCGTAGAGGTGTCTACGGATTTTTTGTGCCTATATTAATTTCTAAAATTATCAACTTCTCTGCCGTATAAGAACACCGGCCTCCATCGCCCCCCCAAAACATGCACTACCAAACCGGCCATAACCAACAGGGCACCCAGACCTTGCCAAAGGGAAACCACTTCTCCCAGGAACAAGGCTGAACTACTCATGCCCACGATTGGCACCAATAGGGCTAACGGCGAAACCACGGCAGCGGGGTGGCGCGAAAGCAGCTTACCCCATAAGGCATAACCGACCAAAGTAGCAAAGAAAGACAGATAGATAATCGAACCGATGCTAGCCAAGCTAGACATATGATAGGCGGCCAGCCAGGCATCATAGCCTTCTATCATCCAGGATAATACTATTAATGGCAAAATAGCTACAGCGCCAGCCCAAACCACTAAAGCCAACATGGAAGAAGGCGGTAGGCCCTGAGTGGCCCGGCGCATAATGACGTTGCCAATACCCCAACACGCAGCCGCAGTTAAAGTCAGTCCAAACCCAGCAGCGGTCATCTCCCCTCCCTGCTGAAAGCCGATGATAGCCATGCCGCTACCGGACAAAGCAAGACCTGCCAAGTGATTCCAGCTCCAACGTTCGCCCAGCCAAACAACCCCTACCAATAATGTAAAAAAGGCCTGTGACTGGAGAACAAGCGAGGCAAGGCCGGCCGGCATGCCTACCTTCATTCCCATGAACAGAAAAGAAAACTGCCCTACATTAATAGATAACCCTAAAGCAATCAACCAGGGCCACGGAATTGGCGGCCTAGGCAGGAAAAGAATGACTGGGAAACAAGCCAGAAGAAAGCGCAGAGCACCTAATAGCAGCGGCGGTACATCCTTTAATCCTATTTTAATAGCAATAAAATTAAGGCCCCATACCGTAACAACTACTAAACCGATAAAAATATCCCGTTTTTGCATTATTGTATACTCCTGAATGTGCTATAGGTACGAGTATCTTTTGTGTACAAAAATCCTGCAAAGTCTATTGGGTAACTGAAGAATAGTCATTTATCCCTTTGTGATGTGGACAGATTTTCCGGCATAGGTTACATGCATAGACCCCACCGCCACCTTCAGTATACTTTGCTGAAATACTACGGCACTTGCATTGCACAATAGTAACCCCATCCAAAGCATTAGCCGGACAAGCCTCTACACAGATTCTACAATCAGGTATGCAAGTTTGATAACTCGCTAGCGCATCAGGCTCAAGCTCTTGATTGAGAAGAACCGCACCTAACCATAGCATATTTCCTAATTGATCATTCACCAGGAGTGTATTTTTTCCTATTTGACCTAAGCCGGCCCGCACTGCCGCATGCTTTAACGACAATATCCCTTGCCCGTGTCGCCTGCTATCATCCCAATAATCATAAGGATCAGATGACGGAATAGGGATGGCGCAGCTTCCCAGGTTTTCCAGCTCTGATGCAATTTGGACTGTAATCGAATCTATTTTATCACCTAATCTATTACGAACAAAAGTATATGCGGCTGGGGATGAAGCCGAAAGAGTACTTATAGGAAATCGTGCAGCCACTACAACCACACTTTTACAATCTTTAATAATATCAGTTGGATGAAATCCGGAAGGTGCGTCTGCAAAGCGCTCTACGGAGGCTATCCCGCATAAATCCGCACCGAGGTCCCATACTCGACCTTTTATTTCGTCGGCCTTAATAGTTTTTATCATCCTCTTACCCCTCCCAATAAAGGTCCCACTTTTCGGTAGACCTCTTTTAGAAATTATATTATCATAGACTTATCAATAGGTAAAATTGATAATATAGATGGACTGTTTCATGAAATCTGATGGGTGGGAAATAAATGGAATTTCGTGAATTAAGAACTTTCGTTACAACGGCCAAATTATTAAGCTTCACTAAAGCCGCCAAAGATCTCGGTTATGCCCAGTCTACCGTCACCAATCAAATTCAGGCGCTTGAAGAAGACTTCGGTACAATGTTATTTGAGCGCTTAGGCAAACAAATAAAACTGACAAAAGACGGCGAACACTTATATACCTATGCTGACCAAATCCTTAAACTGGCTGATGAAGCTAAAGACCTAATCTCCAGCTCACTAATCCCCAAAGGGTCGCTAACTATTGGAACGGCAGAATCCCTTTGCACATATCGGCTATCTAATGTTTTCAAAACATTTCGTGCTCTTTATCCGAAAGTAGAGCTCAATATTCGCTTTGACACGTGTAGTGACTATCGAACATATCTACGGAAGAACACAATCGATATGGTCTTCTTGCCTGACATAACCTGTACTGAAAGTGATCTTGTTACGCATGTGCTTTTCGATGTACCTATGGCAGTTATCGCGGCGCCAAACCACCCTTTAGCTAAAAAGCACCAGATCCTGCCCTATGATATGAATGGTCAATCGCTTGTCCTAACTGAATCCGGGTGTAGCTACCGCCGACTGTTTGAAAGCATTCTTACGCAAGCAGGTGCAAAGCCGTCATCTATACTAGGGGTAAGCAGTAACGAAGTCATTAAAAGGTTTGTTTGTGATGGCTGGGGCATCGGTTTTTTACCTCACGTCACGGTTAGTCAAGAACTAATTGCCAATCAGCTTATCGCATTACCCTGGGAGGGACCCGCTTTTAATATTAGGGCCCAGTTACTGTATCACAAAGAAAAGTGGCTCTCGCCAGCTCTTCGTGCGTTTATCAAAGTAACCCTTGAGACACTAAAGAATACCACAGGTGTGTAGAGAAGGTCCCTTAAGGGTAACAAAATACACCAAGGCTTTGCTGGCGCAAGGTCTTGGTGCAACCGAACTGCGAAACCGACTATCAGGCCCTTATAACTCTGCAGTATAGCCTTCTTCCGTAACTGCGGTTACGATATCCTTCAAGGTGACACAGTTAGGGTCAAACTCCACGGTAAGTGTTTTAGCTGTAAGGTCTACAACCGCTGAGTCTACTCCATACATGGTAATAATCTTTGATTCCACAGCTTTTTTACAGTGCTCACAAGTCATACCGTCAACAGTTAAGGCAAAATTAATTTTAGAGTTATCGATTTTGTACCTTGTACCCATAACAACTCCCCCATAACTTTGTTGGTTTACACGCAGTTGACATTACAATTATTTCCAACTTGATTATACTCCAGAATGGTTGCTATTTCCAGTAATTTTTATTAATCTTTGTTAGCTGTCATCGCGTCAATTGATCCATATTTGTTTTAGATCCAAAAAGTTCTTCACCCAACGCAGCAAACTGCTCTAAGTCTGACAGTTCAATATCGGTTATGGTGATCATCGTCTTCAAATCCCCTTTATATGCAGTAGTACTACTTATTAATTATGCTGCCAATATTTTTTAACGCGATTGATAATGTGCCATCTGCATTATTAATAAACTCAATAAACTCCTTGTTTTGGAAATAGTCTACGGGAAATGTTATCTCAATTCCTGTATCAGTTTTAATTTTATGATTTTTGCCCTTTTGCAGGGCTAACGACCGATCTACTTTCACAGTTTCGGGGATCCCGGCGTTTTTTACTTCTTTAATGTATTCCTCTTGCATTAATGGAGAAGAACGAAATACTTGTTTTCCTAACTCTACCGGATCCAAGAATTCTGATACTTCCGTGTTCTCGACTATATAGTTTTTGGTTTTAGAAACAGCCTCGACACTGCTTTTCCCATGGTTCTCTGCTACCATCCGTGTAATGGAACTCACCAATTTGATAGTCTCTTTTGCAGAAATAAGCGAACTACACTCTAATATATGATCAGCAAATACGTATGCGTCCTCACCATTAACAGCGCGTTTTTTATCAATAAACTTGATATCGAGAGAATCCACCTCTATAAATGCGTATTCATCAAGCTTCTGGGTAAGGCTGGGTAAGATTGCATAGTGATTAATAATCTCGTTTTTAATTTTTTCATTTTCATGGATGACCTGATGGATGAATCCTACTCTATTATTACATTTCAAAAGGGCAATGACACGATGACTATCTATATCGAAATCACAGATGAGTAAATCTGTAGAATCTAATACGTCTGACTGAGATATAGCTGTATACATTAAGTCTGCTACATATACTGAGAAGCTAGTGAAATCTACACTACCTGCAATATAATCTGACACTTGTTTTTTAAATTTGCTATTTGGATGGAAGGTACCTGCTTTGGAATTTTGATCATTATAGGCTTTTTCGATATGTTTTGTTAAAAACGTTACCACACTGTTACTTTTCACGTCCAATTCTTGCTCTGAAAAAACAGTGACCCCAGAATTAAAATCTAATATATGCAAAATGGCTCTATTAATTGTTATTAGCAAATTCATCTTCCTTTTCTATTTTTGCAGTTACTGCGGCTTTATTTGTATAGACATATAATCTAACGTTCCCTTATTGAGTTTCTTCATTAATGAGCTTTTTCCTTTATTAAAGGCCATGCGCAAAACTTACAAAAAGTAAAGTGATCGGCTGCTCAGTCAGTCGGCCACTTTTCTTTTTGTGTTTAAAACTACCCAAGCTGTTGAATACTAATAGCAAAAATCCCTGCGAGGACAACATATACATATTATCATCACTAATTCCCAGTGGTTCTTAGTTCAACAAAAAGCTGTTTTGGACGAGTCTACCTGAAGCAATTGCAGCACCCATTGCTAGAAACAAAAAATCCGTAGACAAACGGTCTACGGATACTTATGATTATCCATTCCAGCAGATTATCTCAGCCAACACCGTTTTGTTGATACCAAATACCTTTTCCCCGCAATATATTACCACCACTACCAGGTTTATCGCCTGGTTTAAGGACCCACAAGTCCCAACGTTCTACATTGTTTTGTGGGCCATATCTTCCTTGCGGATATCCGTTTTCTGCGTAACCCGGGTCACACCCATCCATATTGTCAGCAGCCTCGGCGTGCGTCATAAAGTGCCGGATATCTATCGGAATGCTTAATGCCTTGCCTAGCACAGCAATAATTTGCGCCATTGCCTCTATCTGAACCGGAGTTGGTGGCTCTGGTCCTAAATCATTACAGGACTGCGCATTGTAGGCGCAAGCCGCAGCAATACCAATGGCGCCGCTGTTGCGGAAATACGTATGGCTCTTTTTCTCGCTTAAATCACTGGTACTTACAAACACTGAGCCATCTTTACCGATATTTAAATGATAATCACTAAAAAATTGATCATAGTGTCCTGCTGACCAGTGTAGATAAACCTTAATCGGCCATCCGTACTTTTGGGCAGACTGCTGCAGAGCGGGTTTAGCCTTGATGGCCATTTGTTTTATATCCGCTAATGTGACTTGTTGCATTGTCCTGTCTTCTTGTCTTTCAGTACCTTCATCCTGTTGCTCCTGATCTTCGTGTAAATTTGGCGTACCTGCTGCCTTTTGCATCTCTCTAATTGCAGCTACTTCTGTGTCGATTACCCATCCGATGAGTGCGGCTGGCACAAGGATGCCTCTCCAGCCTAGTATTGCGTTGACTTGCTGTATAGCAGAGGCTCGCTTCTCGCTATTTCCCATTTTGTCTGCGAACTTATCAAGCTCAAATATGACACCGCGAATCACCTCGCGAAATTGTCCGTCTGGCAGTTTGGCAAACAGAACAAATAACGCCATTGCCAGGATATTAGCGCCTAGCAGTATGCCTATGACATAACCAAAGATCTGGAGTTCATTTGAACTTATCATTATTAACGACCTCCTTTATTGTAATATATTTATCCAGTATGTTTTCTGCCACCTGAACCGCTAGCCAGCCAGTATTTTTTTCAGCTATGGCGTGATTATAAGTCCCATTCCAGATCGGGGCTTACAGCATAAAATTAGATAAGCATCCGTAAACAAAAACGTCTACGGATGCTTATCTAATTTATACAACTTACCGGACTTCTTTATACGCAATATCACTACTTATTGCTAGTATCCTTAACAGCCTTTACCGTTAGCGACTACTATCGCCGAATATCATTCTTGTTAGTATAGCGTTTTGCCTCCTCGCGCAACTCCTCGTCCGTTAACCGCTTGCTTTTGTCATTTTTAATTTCATGCTCAATCCCAAACTTATCAGGCCCTGGTTTTTCCGTCGGCATTTTATATCACCTCCGGTAATAGTTTTTCCTAAATGCTGCTATTTACGCTCTTTCCGGCCATAATTAAGTTATCTGGTGCATCATACACATAACCCCTACCGTCTTGGTAGGGGTTATGTGTATGGTGCTTATATGGTTTTTTTAATTTCTGCTGCATCACGGCGTTATACAATGTACTTGAGAGGCTGACGGCAAAAAATATCCCCTGCTTTCGTATCGATTTCACCGCCGATGTGATTCGGCAAACATTGCATAAGATGCAACTGAATTATCTTGTGCCAGTTCAGTAGCAGGAGAAATCACTCTTTTAATATACCTCAGTCAGATAAATCCTGCTTTATCTTATCAAAGCCAAGACGTTCAATCATGTTTCCCAACCGCTCATAGCTTTTTGCGTTTTCCTTATAGTAGTTAACAATTTTATCAACCATCGGAATTACATCTTCTTGAGGAACGTTTTCAGCAAATATATTGGCGAGCCGTGGTTTGATGCCCGCATTACCGCCAATCATAATCGTGTATCCTTTGGGCGTACCCATAATTCCTAAATCCCGTACCGCTGGTTCACTACAAGAATTTGCGCAACCGGCAACACTCATCTTGAATTTGGACGGTAAGTCCTTACCATGATATTTTTCATCCAATTCAAGTCCTAAAGTCACCGCATCCTGTTGAGCCCGTTTACAAAAATGGGTCGCCGGGCATATTTTTATACTGCGCACGCACAAACCAATCGCATGTCCCTTTTTCATACCGAGTTCTTCCCAAACCTGATCTACGTGCTCTTCCTCAATGCCAACTATGGCAATCCGCTGCGCACTTGTAAGCTTTAATGCCTGGGCACCGTACTTTTCTGCAGTATCAACAATCTTTCGCAGCAAATTAAAATCCAAAATAATACCACCCGGTATGTGTGGCGCGATGGCATAGGTTTTTTTGTCCCGCTGCAATACAGCACCTTTATCCAGCATATCCCGTTTTGTTTCCTGTCTCGTTTCCATGATACCGCCTCCTTTGTGTAAGTCTTACATGTATAACTTTTCGTCATTCATTGGGTCACCACGTCTTTTTAATATGGTACAAAGCGGCCCCAGATATACTCCGGATGCAGGCCTGCAAGAAACGTCAGGCTTCACTATAAGAGAAACCCCAAGGGTTCTAACATCTGTAGAACCCTTGGGGTCTTTTACATACCAGTATGATTATAACCTTCCCGTGTGAATTGGAATTACTCCAATGTGTTTACTAAAGTTCCAATATTTTCAATCGTAACGCTGACAGTATCGCCAGAAGTAAGCCACTGTTGCTGCCCTTCCGGATAGCCCAAAATCACTCCGCCCGGTGTTCCGGAAAAGATAATATCGCCCGGCTTTAAGGTCATATAGTTTGACAAATAGCTTACAATGGTAGCGCAATCAAAAATCATGTCCCGTGTATTGGCCGACTGGCGGACAACACCGTTTACGGTACAGCAGATGTCCAGATTGTACGGGTCTACCTCGTCAGCGGTCACTAAGCAAGGGCCAATAGGAGCGAAATGGTCGCAAGTCTTGCCTAATAACCATTGTCCGGTACGAAATTGAAGATCCCTGGCGCTTAAGTCATTACCAACGGTGTACCCAAATACATAGGAAAGGGCTTCTTCAGTTGAAACATTCACAGCTTCTTTACCGATAACAATGACTAGCTCTGCCTCATAGTCAAATTTAACCGCGGCTTTAGGTAGAGCAATGGTCTGATTATGCGCAGCAAGCGCATTATTAAATTTACTGAACAAGACCGGGGCTGCAGGAATCTCTATATCGCATTCATCCCTATGACTCACATAATTTAATCCAACACAAATGATCTTTTCGGGGTTAGTAACACAGGGAGCATAGATCAGCTTATCCTCCGGGATGGCTTGAACTTCCTTTTTCACCAATTCAGCCAGCTGTAACCGTCCTGTTTCACCGGCGGTAATCGCCTGTTCAATCGTGGCCGGTACTTCGAGACCATGAACTGCAGCCGCTTCTTTTACATCGATAACGCCACACTCACTTTTGATTCCCAGGTGAATTTCCTCTCCAACCCTAAAATTGACGAATTTCATGTGTGCTTCATCTCCTTATGATTTTCATTCATTACTTTATAGCAAAAATCGAGCCCTACCATCTTGGAAGGAGGTTTATCTGTATGGTGCGTATGTATGCGCAGTAGTGAATTAACGTTCAGTAGTAAGCAATTTTACTCCCAAAAGCAAATAAACGCCCCCACAGATTTTATTCATCCAATTAGCTGCATTATTTTTTTGCCGAAGCAGCGTTGTTACACCGGAAGAGCAAAAAACCAGGATTAGACACCAAAGAGTACCAGTGATTAAGAAAGTTAGCCCTAAGAATATAAAGGGTATAATTCCGTAGCTGTTTTGTGGATCAATGAATTGAGGCAGAAAGGATAGAAAAAAGAGGGCAACCTTAGGATTAAGTACATTGGTTATCAGTCCCTGCAGATAGATATCCCGATTGGACATGACGTTCTCATTTAGTGAAACCAGCGCGTTATTTTTGGCCAGCAGAGTGGTGACGCCCAAGTAGCCAAGATAGAGAGCACCCGCCGTTTTGACAATTGTAAATGCCAGAGCGGATTGAGCTAGTATGACAGACAGCCCAAGCGCTGCCAGCAAGGTATGGACAGCACAACCGGAACTAATACCAAGGACAGAATAAATTCCCGCCCCACGGCCTTGTGATATGCTGCGGCTTAAAATATATATGGTATCCGACCCAGGGGTAATATTGAGAATGATGCCCGCGATAATAAACATTTCATAGTGAACGATACCAAACATCGTTATTAGTCCCCTTTCTAATATAATAGGTTTATTTTATGCCAGGGAGATTCTGTAAGCAATAGTCCAAGAAGAGTTTATACAAAATTATTTACTTTTCCATAGTTAAGACGCCTCTGGCGGCTATATCAGCCTACTTAGTTATAAAAATCAAAAATTTTTCTCGCTAGTTAGTATTAAGCAGGAATTATTTGCATGTTATCAGAAAGTTATTATGAATATCCAATGAAGGAGGCACAATTATGAACGATCATTTTAGAGCTTTTACTAACACTGTACTTGATTATCTGGATGAGGGTGTCTACTTCACTGATTTAAACAAGAATATTATCTATTGGAATACCGGTGCCAAAAATATTGTCGGCTATCAAGCAGATGAAACCGATATGAAATCATGCTGTCAAATCATATCTCATATTAGTGCAAGTGGTGAGAAACTCTGCGATAGTGGGTGCCCAATTACCAAAGCCCTTCAAGAAGGCCAACTACAGGAAAAAGACATGTTTATTACCCATAAAGAAGGGCATCTAATTTCCGCCACAGTCAAAACCTTTCCAGTCTATAATAAAGACGGTCAGCTAGCTGGTGCCATCGAGTTGTTCTCCGATAATTCTCAAAAGAAACTCGCTCATGATAAGGTTAAGGCATTAACAAAGGCGGCCTATGTCGACTCCCTTTCTGAGTTATTCAGTAAACAATATCTCGAAAACAGACTGCAAATAATGCTTAAGGAGATACCCGAGAAGCGAGAATCTTTCGGTATTGTATATATCAACATCACCGGGTTTCGGGCCATTAATGAGTTGTATGGTGTTTCAATGGCAGACAAGATTCTAAAAATGGTTGCGAAAACTTTGTCTGCCGGCATTAGCTATCCTAATATTATTGGTCGCTGGCATGGAGCAAGCTTCATTGCCATTGTGGACACCTCAAAAAGGAGTTTACTCTTAATGCTTGCCGATAAACTAAAGACACTGGTTTCTGAGTCGTCCGTCTCTCTCAACGGCGAGAATATTCAGGTCACCATATCTACTGGTTGTGCTGTCTCTCAAAACTATGATTCGCTAGACTATCTTATCGAACGGGCGACTAAGGCCTCTCTAGAGGAAAAAGATAAAGCCGCTGCAAGCATTCCTCCGACTGTTAATAGCGCCCCCAATGTAGAGAAGCAAAAGAATAAAAGCGGCTTTCATTCAAATAAGTCTAGATCAGATTGAACCTAGCAAACACAAAGATCCGTAGACGAAAATGTCTACGGATCTTTTTTTCAACTACCATTTAATTCATTTCAAAAAACTTGCAATAATAACCGCCATCTGTATTAATTATGTAACTATGAAAAGTTAATCGTAGTTTATCCCCTTCTATAGTCCCTATATAGTCAACATTGCCTTTGGGAAAAGCAATTGAAAATCTAATTTCTCCATTTTGAACTGAATACTTGCCACTCCCTGACGGGGATGATTCAAGTGCTTTAAACCGTTCTAATAAAAAAGTATTATTTATGCCAGAGTTACTAGTTACTGTCCCATCAGGGAAAAACCTAAAATAATAATAGTAATAATGGCCACTTCCATGATAAGTACTCGCTTGGTATAATCCATTAAACTTTACGATTCCCGTACCCGAGGATTGTTCTTTCATCTGAGATAGGGGTGCTACAACTGTAGACTTATTTTGCAGTCCAGCAGATTGTCTAACAAACTCATCCAACTTTTCCGTATCGACAATCGCTTTAATATTTACCCTAATCTCCATGCCGTTACCAACTTGTGTTCTTTTAGTATCTAAAATATTAACTTTCATTACGCCAGCAGATAAGGCTACCACATTATCTTCTGTTACCTGAAAGTTTTTTACAACAGTTGAACTTGCAATATACGTTCCTGCCTGCTCTAAAGCATTTCTCTTCGCCTTTAATAACGCTCTATCTTCAGCAACAGAAGGTGTATCATTATCACCCATCTGATAAACACCCTCAGCAGTAATTTCGATTGCTTGGGCAAAAACTACCGGTGTTAGAAGCAGCAATAGTAAGGCTACTAGTGTCATTATCCATATCTGTTTATTAAAGAAAAAGCTTTTCATAAAACACCTCTCTGAATATAATTGATGTGGTTAATTATTCTATATGATCCACAAAATCCCTCTAGTTTTTTTTACCATGCCAATACCGCATTTTCACCAGCATCAACAGTTGCTTAGTATGCCCCTGAGGATTCGAGCCACGGCACATGGTTTAGGGCTAATGTATCAAAAACAATGTCCCTGTGTTTTGGGCAGTTGAAAGAGATACCCGCGCGACTGCGCGGGTATCTCTGCATATAAACTATAATTATTTAAACTGCCTTCTTATATATATCAATTGGCCAAACAATCCATTTTGCTGCGAGTATGAACAATCCCCCGGATATCCCCCAATAGATTGCGTATGGTCCCCAAATATCATTTAGCGTGTACCCAATGAGCGGGCCCAATGCTGCACCAATATCAATAGCAAAGGCATAGGACGTCATAAATGCCTTCTGTGGTGAACAGCAGGCAACATCACAAGCAATTGCATCGATAACAGTGGTTAAAATTGTGGCGGTTAATAGAATGGCGAGAATAAGTGCCAGCCACATTCCAACCGGAAGCTGCAACGGGATTAGTAAAAACAGTATTGCAGCCAAGGTTAAGGCTACTGTCAACATTGCCCGACGACCAAACCAACCGTCGGATAATTTACCAAACCAGGGAGCTAACCACGGTTCCCAGCCCCATCGTAAAGCCTGCAATACCCCTGCGAGTGAGGCAGCCCCGACAGAAATACCGAAGATAATGATGTTTGAAGAGTTATGTACCTGAATCAAATAGCTTAACGTTGCCACAAAGACCCCCTGATATATCGCGGCAATAAACAAACCTGTCATTAACGTCCAAAAGACATTCAAGTTGAAGAGGGCCTGGATATCCATGGCCTTATTCTCCGTATTAGAGTGTTTGTTTGAATTAGGCAGCAGATAAAATGCAAATGGAATTGCCAGAAAGGTTATTGCTCCAAAAAATAGTGCTGTAAAACCAATTCCATAACGATCTGCCAAAACCCCGCCCAACAGCATGCCTCCCAGACTACCCAAACGGTATAAACCATTATAAAGCCCCATATAATAGCCCCGGTTAGTATCGTTTGAAACTTCAAGAATTGTGAAATAGGCTCCTAAGCGCAAAAACGACCAGGCGAGTCCCCAGATGCATCGTAATAGTACCCATAGTACAAATCCTTTGAAAACAGAATAAGACATAGTTGTAAAAGTCGCTAAAACTCCCGCAAGTAAAATACCATTCCTACTACTCATTCTCCCGTACAGCCAACCAACCAATGGATTCAAAGGTAATCTCACGATCCGGTTAACCGAGAGAAGAATACCTACTTCCCACAAAGAATCGAGCCCTACGTCTTTCCAATGGATAGGTAAAACAATATAAAGCATAGAGTCACCAAGCAGGCAGGCTGCTGTAAGTAAAGAAATGACAATAACCTTGTTTTTATTGGGGTCTCCCAGAGAAGTCAATCGATAAATCCCTCCTGAAAATCCTTTATTGCGTCATTATGTGTTGATTAAATGCTAGCTTAGTGTTAATTTTAAAACATATTAACTTATTTTGTAAAACGTAATGATTTAGCATTTAATATTAAATATTTTTATATTTGGAGGTTAAGTATGGATCTATTGGGCGTGCGGGCATTCCTGGCAATCGTGCAAACAGGCACCCTGAATAAAGCGGCCGAGTTGCTCAATTTATCGCAAGGGGCCGTCAGTTATAGATTAAAGGTTCTAGAACAGAGTATTGGTGGCCGATTAGTAGAGCGTGGTAAAGGTATCCACAGAATTCAGTTAACCCCGCTGGGAGAAACCTTTATCAGCCTTGCTGAACGGTGGAATCTGCTGCAGCAAGATATCCATATTCTGCAAGCACGCGGTCCACAGTTAACCCTTTCCATCGGCGTTGCTGATAGCCTTAATCTTTATGTACTACCACCTTTATACCGTGCCTTGGGACAACATTCCCCTGCTATAAACCTAAAAATTCGCACACAACATACAAATGAGTCTTTTGAAAGTGTTGAACGCAAGGAACTGGATATTGCCTTTGTGGTACGGGAAATGTTATCGCCAAGTGTCACCATTGAGCCGTTTTTTACAGAAGAAATGGGATTACTCCGATTAAGTAACAAGGGCCGCCGCTCTATGGAGATTGTAGATATTCACACGTTAAAGCCACAATACGAATTATATATGAATTGGAGCACAGGCTATCAATCCTGGCACAATCGGTGGTGGGACCCTACTTGCCCGTCCCGTATTCAATTAGATACAGCAGGGCTTATTTCAGTACTTATGCAGGATGCACTACAGTGGGCAATCGTCCCCATGTCAGTGGGGCATTCTTTGCGGCAATCAGCTAAATTTGTAATGCAACGTTTATCAGAGCCTGCGCCAGAGCGGATTTGCTATAAGGTAACTCACAAATATCCTAACCAAAGAACCTTAGAAAGTCTCAGTATACTTGAACAATATCTCCGGTTATGCGACTTCAAAACTCAATCTGTATAGTTTCCGATAAAGATTTCCAGGCATGCTGTTACTAACAACATGCCTGGAAAAAAATCTTTATTAGATTTCATATAGATTATCCGATTGAGTTATGGATTTATCGCCCTAGTTTTCCAGTCATATGTATAATCTGTATTTTATAGACACTAACAGCCTTTATAGCCCTATCGATATACGCAATACCCTGATCACGATAATTACCGGAGTACTTTTCTATTAAAAACATAAGAGCATCTCTTTTTTCTTGTTCGTCTGTGACTTCAAAGGCGTTACCATAGACGATAGCGCTGTCATATTCGGTATCAAACTTCTCGGGTAGTAATTTTTGATAATTCACAACTGAAAAACTAACCTTATTGTACCTTTTGATGTTCTCTATTTTATTACCAGCATGCGCAGAGTGAAAATAGATCGCATTGTTCTCATAAGCATAATTCAACGGGACCGAATAAGGGTATCCATTCTCGCCGATGCAAGCCAGTGATCCAAATTCGGCTTCTTTTAGAACTTTGATTGTGTCCTCTGGGGACATAAGCTTTTCTTTGCGTCTCATCTCGCTAAACAAGGTAAACACTCCTCCATTAAAGATATTATTTGTGTGTATATCTGGTACATGACAGGTTCCGCTATCCGGTTGAGGAACTGATGTCCCCAAGTCACTATCCATCCATTGCTTAGTTCGGGAAGAACCTCTAGATAATCGGCTTTAATTCGTCCGTACACACAACCTGACAATACTCATCCGCTAAATTTGCAAGCGACATAGCATGCACTTCTTCGGCAGTTCGAACTTTTCCAGTATAGTCTGGCTTTGCAAAAGTAAAGGTGGCGTCATGCACCAAATAAGTAGTAAAGCCGAGATTGCCTGCCATTCTTACTGTAGCCTCAACAGAGTTATTGGTAATAACGCCAAATACCACCAGGTGCGAAATATTTGCCGCTCGAAGAATTGCTTCTAAATCTGTTGCGATAAAGGCACTATGAACATGTTTGACTATAATTAGTTCACCATCAATGGGCGCTACACATTTTTTGAATTCACAACCGAGCTGCCCCGGCCGATACGTTGAATTCGGTTCCCGCGATTCATGCTTAACGTGAATCACCTGTCGCCCTGATTGCCGCCACAGCTGGAGAACTGCCGCCATATTATCTTCAGCAGTCAGGTTATTTCTCTCCCCAAACGTACACCAGATTGGATTATCTATCGCATTTTGCACGTCAATAATCAGCAATGCGGTATCTCTCGGTAGTTTATCATTCACAAACATCACCCTTTCTTTCCCTGACACTTAATATTATCTATATATTTCCATAAAAATGCAGAATATCCTTGGCCTGTATATGAGTTATTAAATCTCAAAATATCGAAAAAAAATCGCTGTTTGCCTATTGGCTGTCTAATAGGCAAGTGCAGCGATTTCCTCTGGGAGCATAGTTCACAACAGCTCTCCCCTAGGGACTACAAAAGTTAAGGCCACCGGTAGTAGCCGGTGACCTTAGCCTCATTGGAGCCGATTATCATCTTTTCGCTTTTCAGTAAATCCCAGGCACTCCCGGCCAGATGACTCCCTGACAACAGCAGACGGAGTTTTGAAGCTCTTAAATCCCATAGCCTTACAGCCGTATGGGAAAGCCTTATCCCAGGTAATGTAATAGTGATGACATTTTATACATTTCGGTATCTCATTCATTTGATACTACCTTAACGATTACCGACGAAATTGAAAAACATCATTTTCCTGCTTACGCGGGCTCACTGGTGATTCCTTTGCTGGGTAGCCTAAGATAATTGCTGCTGTAATAATTTCTGAATCACTTAATTCAAAATAGGATTTAATTTCATTGTACATTACACTATCAACGCCTGAGAGCTCATTGTCAATTTCCCCAACAATACAGGCCCCCAGACCTTGATTCATTGCCTCTAGGATCATGAAGCCATAGGCGATACCCATGTTTTCAAACGTTCTTGCCAGTAAAGAAGAGGTCGTGTTGGCAAGAGCTTGGGCTATCTGATTATTTAAAAATGTCTTATCGATATCTTCGTTTGCCATTGCGACCCCGGTGTTCGCAAGCAGCTCTCTTAGACAGTCTCTTTGATGATCACGATCCCATGAATCCAAGGTACCAACACATAGAATAACCGCAGGAGCTTTTTTTATGAGCGCCCCCATTGAAAACCCTGCAGCTAGTTTTTCTTTATCCGCTGCGCCGGTAATGGCGATGAACTTCCATGGCTGAATATTTTTCCACGACGGTGCTCTGCGGCCTGCACGCATAATACTTACGATTTTCTCTTCCTCTACCGCTTGAGATAAAAATCTTCTAACACTTTTCCATTCTGCAATTTGCGCTAACATAACTTCCTCCTAAAACATTATTATCCCTACTCAAATATTACGTATGCAAAATATTTGGGCAAACAAATTATACCTATAGCTTCGCAAAAATATTCATCAGCACTTTGCGAAAAACAGCTATTTCATCCTCAGTACATTCATCCAACATAGCCATACAAATGCGATTCATGGCATCGGCAACCTGGTTTTGCAGGTCTGTGGCAGTCTCTGTTAAATGTATAAAAAATGACCGGCGGTCATCCTGCTGCCCGATCCGTAATACTAATCCTGCCCTTTCCAGTCGATCAATGATACCGGTCAACGTGGAGTTGTCCAAATAGCACTTTTTACTTAGTTCAGTAATTGAGATACCGTCACCCTTGTACAAAGTATATAAAACCGCCATC
Source organism: Sporomusa sp. (assembly GCF_035561155.1). Lineage (GTDB taxonomy): Bacteria > Bacillota > Negativicutes > Sporomusales > Sporomusaceae > Sporomusa. Next base: position 43,990 of record NZ_DATMYD010000101.1, read on the forward strand.
TGACCAGGAGTAATATTTAGTTTTTCTTTTTCCAATAGTTTTTTCGTATAGTTATAGTGCTTTTGCTCTGCCTTTGCGAGAAGCAGGCAGGTACTGTCAAAAATCTGCAACATAATTTTTAATCCTTTGCCGAGATACTTTGTATGCAAAATATATGTTTGCATTATAACACACTTGCTTTCATTCACGCAAACAATAATATGGCAGTTAAACTTCTCTTTTATTCATGATGGGACGCTATATCATTTCTCCCGCTTTGCTTGGAGAAGCTCCTGAATTTTTCGCTCAGCAAACGAATGATAGGGATGAGCCCAGCGGCTACCATCCAAGAGTAACGAAAAAAACCGAAATTATATGCTCAAATTCTTGTTGACAATAAAGTTATTGTTATGGTAAAATATTATTTTTTGCTATTTTTTATATATTGTTGTATAATAGATATACTGAAAAAAAAAGATAAGGGGTGACTTCATGTTTCAAGTAGGCGACAAGATTTTTTACCCCACACAAGGTGGCTGCGTAATTCAAGCAATTGAAGAAAAAGTAGTTCATGGAGAAACCCTACGTTATTGTACTGTGAATATACCTCATCGAAAGATGACCGTCATGTTCCCAACTAACAATTCAGATCGATTAGGAATACGTCCCATTGTAGACTCCGATAAGCTGGACAACCTCCTCAATACTTTCTATGATGGCGAGTCAGATACAACAATCAGAGATAATCGAAGAATCCAGAAAAACATAAGTAAAATAAAAAGTGGCGATATTTACGAAGGCGCTGAAGTCATCCGGGATTTAGTGCGCAGTAATAACAAGAAGAAACTCGGATTAACCGAGAAAAATATGATGGAAAACGCTCTGGAAATCTTAATCAGCGAAGTTGTATTAGTAAAGGGAATCACCAAGCAGCAGGCGGCGACTTTATTAGATCAAGTAATCAATGTGCCCCTGGGTGATCTCTCACTGGCAAGCAATGCACCACTTATATAGTAACCTACTCCTCTCACTTTCTCAACGTAAATCCCGCATCACATTCAAGCACTATATGTAAAACTAAGGCCATCGACAGTGTCGGTGGTCTTAGTTTTTTCCGCATAGTTCGTCCGGCTAAGATTGAGGGGTTAACCTAAGAAGGGGTATTCGATGCATATCTCACCGAATACCCCTTCTCAGACTTTATTGACTGTTTGTTCCCCGCTTGAAGGTATGGTTTAGCTCATCTGTGCAAAACCATGGTTTATTAATAGACAGGCGTACAAAACCCGGAGTATTTCTCCAGCTTAGACGTTGCCACCTGGAAGAAGAGTTCTTTTAGCTTACGGCATACCGGTCCTTGGTGACCAGTACCAACCGTCCTATCATCAACCTCAACAACCGCGACAACTTCCATAGCCGTACCGCTAAAGAAAACCTCATCGGCGGCATATAATTCAGTCCTGGTAATACTCCGTTCGATAACTTCGATCCCTAACTCCTCCCGCGCCAAGACCATAACTGTGTCTCTGGTAATCCCTTCGAGAATATTATCTGAAGGCGGCGGGGTGATCAATTTTCCGTTACGAACCATAAACACATTCTCACCAGGTCCTTCGCAGACATGACCATTGCGGGTCAAAAACAGCGCTTCATCATACCCCCGTCGAACTACTTCCAAAGATGCCAGCCCGGAATTAAGATAGGCAGCCGTCGGCTTAGTACGCGGTGGCAGCATATTATCACCTAACCGCTCCCAGGATGTAAAGGCCGCCCTAAGTTCATCCTTGCCAACAAAGCTTCCCAGCGGCTGACAATAAATCACAATTCGATTATCGTCATCCAAAAGAGTCGGGAATATTTGATTAGACCCTTTAAAAGCAAGTGGCCGGATATAGACTGTGCTACGGAAGTTATGTTTCTTAAGCAGTTCAATCGTTGCCTGGCACAACTCGTCCACAGTATAAGGGATATTGATATACAAGGTTTTGCAAGACTGTAACAGCCGCTCATAATGTTCCCGCATGCGAAAGGCATAAAGCTGTCCCTCAGTCTCATCCCAATAGGCCCTTATTCCTTCGAAACAACCAAGTCCGTAATTGAACCCCTTGCAGCGTACGCTGATATGTACCTCACTCTCAGGAACAATCTTTCCATCATAAAAAACATACATATTTTCCATTAACAAAGTCCTCCTCATAATTAAGTAAATAAAAACAGAGTTCGCTCGATGAGCGGCTCTGTTCGGGGATATCATCCGTATTTTGTACGCTTTTATATACCGTTATGTCGACAGAGCTTACCATTCATAACCTTGGACAACTGTAAATCATATATGGTTTTATCGGTATTACTCTCCTTTTCTGTACCAACACAACCCTTGTACGTATACGTTTGTTCTTAAATATACTAAATAATAAGCCTAATCGTCAAGCCCCATTAAAGCAAAGTATCTCCTCATTCACAGGTATAAAGTGCTGCTTATCATCCGATGACCTGATACCCTTGATCGGAAAATAAACTTAAATTGTTTATATACACTGACAATCAGTGAATATTGAAGTCTATATACTACCATAGTAGTATATAGACAGAAGGGGAGGGCGACTGGTATGAAGGTCTTAAAAAAGCTCGAGTCACTCGGGTTTAGCTCTTACGAAGCCAAAGCCTATTATGCACTGTTGCGGCGGTTTCCGGCCAACGGATATGAGATAAGTAAATTAGCTCAAATCCCGCCGTCAAAAATCTATGAAGTATTGACCAAATTAAAGAACCGTGGTGCCGTGCTTGACAGCCAGAGCGAACCTGTTCTTTACTACCCCGTCCAGCCAAAAATATTGTTTACCCGTATCCAGGAAGACACAGAGAAAAGTATCCAATCGGTCTTGACTGATTTAGCGTCCATACCGCCAATGGACGCTTTTGATCTCACCTGGAATCTACAAGGAACCGATAGCATTAACACTAAGATGATCGAATTGATTTGCCAGGCTGAAAAAGAGGTATTTGCCTCTCTCTGGCCAGAGCAGGTTGCGCTTCTCAATGCAAGCTTATCTGATGCCGTAAACCGCGGCGTTTATGTCGTCACCGCTATATTTGGAGAATGTGATGTTAAGGCTAGTCAGGTTGTCAATCTGGAGGTATGCAGCCACAATGTTTACCAACGTGTCGGAGCCAAGCTCTGCACTGTCATTGCCGATGACACTGAAGTGGTAATCGGTAAACTGGCTGAAGAAGATCGCAGCTCGACTGGTGTTTGGACCAAGACACCCTCACTAGTGCTAGTCACAAAAGAATATGTAAGGCATGATATCATGGTCAATGTTTTAGTTAATCATATGGGGCAAGAGCAGTATGAAGATATTTGCCGCTCTTACGATATTCTTCGGCAACTACAAAAGAAAAAATAAATAAATAGATAGATAGGGGAGTTAAAATGAAAATTTCATTTATTGGCAGTGGCAAAGTAGGTGTTGCCGCAGCTTATACAACAGCATTAAAGGGACTGGCACAAGAAATTGTTTTAACAGATGTCTCCAGTGATAAAGCCCACGGCGAGGCTCTTGATATCCTTCAGGGACAAGCATTTTGTCCCCAGGCCAGCATCAAACACGGCGAGATTGAGGATACCGCCAATTCTGATATCGTCGTTATCAGCGCAGGCATTCCCCGAAGAGCAGACGAACCACGTGTAATGCTGCTTTCCCGTAACGCTGGTCTGATTGCAGATATCACAAAAAAGGTCGTTGCCTTAAGTCCACAATGTATCATTTTGATGATTACCAATCCACTTGATGTCATGACCCATCTGGCGTATGAGGCCTCCGGCTTTCCCGCCGGACGTGTCATTGGCATGGGAACGGTTCTTGACACAGCCCGATACCGTTCGTATCTTGCGCAGCACTTTAATGTTGACGCCCGGGATCTCGATGCCTATGTTGTGGGAGAACATGGGGAAACGATGGTGCCACTAACAACAAATATACACATCAAAGGTGTCCCGTTAACCAGCCTGGCGAATTATGCGGAAACATCAGTCGAGCGAATTGCCGCTGAAGTTCGCGCCGCATCCAGCCAGGTTATCGCCCTTAAAGGCGGCACTGTTTTCGCTCCTGCCGTAGCCGCGTGTGCCATCCTTGAAGCAATCGTGCATGATAACCGCCAGATTTTGCCGGTCTCCACCTTCAACATTAATTATGGAACTGCAGTCAGCCTCCCTACCGTTATTGGGCGGCAAGGAGCGGGGCCAATCCTCAATATACCGATGTCTCAGTCGGAGGAAGCCGCTTTAGGACATTCGATCGCTACTATAAAAACCTACTTGGATGAGATCAACTGCTAAACGGGTAGCAAGCAGTTGCTACCACAGAAAAAATCCGTAGACGAAAATGTCTACGGATTTTGTGCTATTTAGACTCAAATACGCGCCGATATTTAATTATATCTTCAACAGTAACCACTGGCATATTACTCTGTTCAGCAAAAGCTACTATTTCTGGCAAACGAGCCATAGTACCATCCGGATTAGTGAGTTCACACAGGACACCATAAGGACTTAATCCGGCAAGCCGCATTAAGTCGACATTAGCCTCTGTATGCCCTGGACGTTCCAGTACACCGCCTGCCCGTGCTTTTAAAGGAAATACGTGGCCTGGACGACGCAGGTGCTCCGGACATGCGTCAGCAGCGATCGCCGCTTTTATCGTTGCAACACGGTCAGCAGCCGAGACGCCTGTAGTAACACCACTTGCAGCTTCAACTGACACTGTAAATGCAGTTTGAAAATGACTGGAATTATTATCAACCATCATCTGTAAGTCTAATGCCTGTACCTTTTCTTCAGGTAAACATAGACAAACAATACCGCTTCCTTCGCGAATTAGCATTGCCATCTGCTTTTCAGTCAATGACTCAGCCGCAAAAAAAATATCTCCCTCATTCTCCCGTTGCTCATCATCGGTAACTAGAACTCCTCGGCCATTACGTAATGCATTAAGGGCCCGTTCCACTCGCTCTTGATAATCACCAAACTGTGTTAATAAGATCTGATTCAAAGTAGTCGCCTCCTAATTTTAGTCGACTCACCCGAATCAGGGCGTTTAGGGACAGACAGCTATAAGTAATATTATTTTTAAAATAATAGTGGCTAACTGTCTTATCCTCTTTCGTCCGGACTATTACCGTCGGCTCTGGCTTCTCACCAGATCTGCTGACCTCCTAGATAAGGAGCGCTCGCGGGCTCCCCAGTTACCTGGGATACCGCCGGTGGGGACTTGCACCCCGCCCTGAGAATAAGTCTATTTATAGAATACTACGTTTCCTTATATTGTCAAGTTTACGAATACGTCTACGGATACTTTCTACTCCCTGTTTCTCTGGACAGACACTACTGCGGCGATTACGAGAATAATACCGAGGAGTTGCCAATTATTCAGTTGCTCGCCAAAAAACATTATACCCACAGTCGTTGCCACTATGGGTTCCAAGGTTGCAACGATAGCGGCCCGGCCTGTTTCTATATAGGCTAGAGCAACAGTGTAGCATAGGTAGGCAAGAATGGTGGAAAATAGGCTGAAGCCAATGCTGTAGGCGACTACTGGCCAATGGAAAAGCAGCGTCCTCACTTCCCAAAGTCCACTTGCAGGTAACATTACCGCGGCTGCGAAGACGAATGTGTAAACCGTCACTGTCAACGCGCTGTAATGCCGCAGGGCGAATTTGCTAAAAACACTGTATAGAGCGTAGCCAAATCCAGCTCCGAGACCGGAAACCAGACCGTAAAGCGGCATTGCCCCTTGCGGACTAGGCAAAATTCCTACTACAAGAGCACAACCGAAGAAAGTAACGACAAGAGCAGCAATTTTTCCGGTAGTCAGCCTTTCACCAAAAAGAAGCCTGGCTAACAACAACACGAAAGCAGGAGCTGTATAGAGTAGAATGGCGGCCACCGCCACTGAGGTCTCACGCATGGCGGTAAAATAGCACCAATTGAAAAAGGCAATACTGAGTATACCTGTACCTATGAAGTACTTACCATGAGCTGGCTCGATTTTCAGCAATTGCCTATCTTTGATGGCAAAATAGAATGTCAGGATAATGGCGCTAAGGACTACCCGGATAGCGACGATCTGCAGTGTAGTAAAGCCGTATTCCGCCAGGCCTTTTACAAATATCGAGATAATACCCCACAAGGTGGCAGCCATCACGATCAAGGCATAAGCCCATTTCTTCATTTTTTGTCCCCGTTTCCTCAGTTTTGTATTGAATTGACATCTACCGCCGCTCAAACCAGGTGTCAAGCAGCCCTGGCTTATATCACGAATCTAGTAAACACCGTCGTACCAGCTGAGCTAGACTCTATAACGATTTTAGCCTGGTGCCTCGCAGCTACGCTATAGCAAACAGCCAGCCCAAGTCCGGTCCCTTGAGGCTTTGTAGTAAAAAACGGGGTACCTATCCGATCCCATAATTCATATGGTATTCCGGTTCCATTATCCTTTATCGCTAGAACTACTTCATTATCTTCCCTAAATGTTTTTATTTCTAATTCTCCAGACTGAATCATTGCTTCTAGGCCATTTCGCACTAAATTTAACAACAGCTGTCTTATTTCCTTCTCATCCATAGGTAAATCAGGTATTTCATTCAGGTTTAACCGGATGTTTTTATTTGTCATAATAGCATCGGCATATATTAAGGGCATCATCACATTGATTATCCGATTTAAATTATTTATTTTTTTATCGACAGATTTATCTTTAGCCAAAGATAAAAATTCAGTTATAATTTGATTCGCACGATCCAATTCTTCTATCATAGTACTAAATTGATTTCCATATCCCTGAAACTCCTGCTTTTTTTGTAGCATTTGTAAATATCCACGCACCGTTGTCATTGGATTTCTTATCTCATGCCCAATACTCGCAGCCATCTCACCTATCAAATGTAATCGGTCAATGCGAAATAACTCTTTTTCGAGATTCCTTTTCTCAGTGACATCTACATCCATACAGATAAACTCTTTTCCCCTATATAAATGTATGGGAAATATCGTTGAATAAACTGTTTTTTCATTACCTTCCTGAGTTCTTAAAACTCGTTCTTCAGGCCCATGTGGTTTATCACTATTACTAACAGCTTTTATCATTTTAATGATTTTACGTGCTGCTTCTCCCTCCAGCACTTCATTAACTTTCCTATTAATTACCGCACTGGATTTAAGTCCGTATATACCTTGTGAGGCGGCATTCCAGAACGTAATGTTACCATTTAAGTCATACCCCTGTATTGCAACACTTGGAATATTACCAAAAATCCGAAACAGTTCACAATCACTTTCTTCTAACTCTTTAGTCTGTAACTCTATTTGGCTAAGCTTAGCTAAGCCCATTTCTGCCAGCATTTCTGCAAGTTGAGTAAAATATAACATTATAGAGTCTAATTTATCTACTGAATAAATGGGAATCCTAGAAACAGCATCAAGATATTCACCTTCATCAAAATTGTATTTCTTCGCCTGATTTTTAAAATAGTTGAAATCAGGCTGCTCAAATAAAAACTGTCCTTGAAAAACTGTCGCTAAGTGTTCTCCACCAATTATTATAGGGGCAGCCGCATCTATTAATCCGTTCTCACATTTATACCATATAAAAGGATCTGCTGAACTCAAATGCCCCTTTATGTAGTCATCGCTCCGCCTACATAATCGTTCTGTTTGGGAGCTCTTTCTATGGAAATCCCGACATATTTTTTGCCAACCTACAGAAACGATAATATTTCCTTCGACATCAATGATACCTGACGGTATTCCTGTTGCCTTATAAAATGTTTCCATAAGTGTATTAAGTTTTTGAGTATCAACAAGATCAGAAAACTTATATTTCATACCCTCACTCCATAATACAATTAAATTTATTATGCCGCGGATTTACATTTTATTGTATAATTAGTCATTTTCCCCCTAATACCTTCTGACTTATTTACAATATAGTTATGCGAATGTGAAGTGCAGCGATTTATTAGGCATCTTAGCATAATTAAGCATAAAGGCTCCCATAAGAAAGCATAAAAAAACCGTAGACCAAAAACGTCTACGGTTACTAATTTTACATAGTAAATCATATTCTTCTCAGGATTCATAGCATACGGCTGCTCCGGTTTCCAACACACTTGCAATATATTTGGATACCTCGATATGCACCGGATGAACCAGATAAGCCTCAAAATCTTCCATTGAAGCAAATTGAGCAATTAAAACGAGGTCATAGGACGACGCGGTATGGCGTATGTTCACTTCGACTTTCAAGTCACGGAGAGTTTCAATTCTCCCCTGCATGCTCAGCAGCACATCTCTTGTCTTCGCAATGTTTTCACTGTCCCTTTGCTTTAACTTGAGAAGCAGATTGTTTGTTATCATTTTCATAGCCTCCTATCTTTTTGCTCCTTACTACCCGCCTCGAGCTCAATCACGGCGTAAGCGGTTTCGCGCCCGTTAACCAGCAGCGCAATCCGGTGCTCGCCCTGATAATGGCGGCGGGTCGTGAGGTCTGCCCAACGGTGCGTCCGCATACCAGTAAGGCGCGCTCCGCCGGGTACTGTTTTGTCGGACAGCAGGAACGATTTGCGCGATGTGCGCCCCCCGGCCTTAACGAAGTCGATCCCGTATTCGATGCGAATGCGTACCGGCTCGCCTTCCCGTATACGAAGCTCGTACCTCAGCTCGCAGCTCCCACCGATTGGCAGTACAGGTGGCTCTGCCGATAATGCGGCGAAGGTCGTAAGCGACGCCGCGCCTGCTGGTTCTGCGTAGCCGAACAGTGCCATGACCGCGGGATCGGCTTTGCGGATCAAGGTTCGGCAACCGTGCCGCACGATCCAGTCTGTGTGCGGATGCAGGCCTTTCCAGCGTCGGGCCGTTTCGAGCACGACCGCAGGATGATCCTTCGCGATGTCGTTTAGGTTGTTGGCGACGCTCTTACGCACATAAGGCGACGGGTCTGCCTTCAGCAGTTCCAGTACACGAAGAACCGGAATGGGGTCACGTTTGAACATAGGAAGCGACTCTCCCCACGGTAAGCGGGGCCGGCAACCCTCGCTTGCAAGCCGCCGGACATGCTCATTCGGATGCTTTGCCCACTCAGCCATCTGGCTCATCATTCGCTCCGGATCGCGCAATAGGAACGGCCTAACAGCAAATTCCGCGGACGACTTCACAGTAAATCGTTCCAGGGCTTTCATGGAAAGATCCCAGTGTTCTTCTGCCTGACCATACACTGCCACGAAATCCGGGAAGAACAGGTACGGAAATCCAATACAGTCTTCATCAATTGCGAATAGTATGTCCAGAGCCGCCTCGTAGCGGCTCGGCAAATACCTCCCAAGAGTCTCAGTGATTCGCCGCATACGGGCTTTCAGGGCAAGTTCGTCCCATGTATTATTTATCACCGCGGTGATAAACCCCTCCGTGTCAAAAGCATCGTACACGGCGTGCAGCCGCTCACTGAATTGATGCAAAAACTCCTCATTATAAACGGCCTTCAAAGGTTCTGACATCGTCTGCTTCCTCCTGATTATCTATCAATCACCAGTCAGCAGGATACTCAGCATGGTGATTTTCCGGCACTATCGAAGTCCTTAGTTCATCATTCCTTATCGTTTCTTTCATTATACAGAAGATAATAAGACATCTGTATGTCATATTAAAATCATTGTCCATAGACCTCTAGCGCTTGTTTCATTCTATCCACAATAATCTTCCTAATATGCTCCGGTTCTAGACCTCAACAAAGCTACGTAGTCCTAACCCTATTTACCCTCAACAATACCTACTTTATTTTTAAGGCCGTACATCTTACTATCCGCAATATTGATTAAATCGTCTATAGTTTTCGCATCACTAGGATAGATTGCATAGCCACTTGAAACAGAGATGTCTATTTGAAACTTTTTAGATAATTCCTGAAGCTCATTTTCAAATTGGTTAACGATTACTTTTATATCTTCTTCATCCGCATAAGGCGCAATAATCAAAAATTCATCGCCACCCCATCTAGCAGCTATATCACTTTTTCTTATGCTGGTTAAAAGCAATGCTGACAGTTCTTGTAACACCAAATCCCCTTTTTTATGACCATATCTGTCATTTATGGCCTTAAAATTATCACAATCCAAGATAACTATACTTAATTTTTCATTTTTTCTATCCATTTTGGCCAAAAGAGACGGAAACAATTCATCAACAAATCTTCGGTTATAAAAACCCGTCAAACTATCTTTTTCTGAATAGAATTTTACTTTGTCATACTGCTTACCGGCCCAAAAAGCAATAAATAATCCAATAATGCCAGGAATAGGTAGATTGCTAAATGAATAGTTTAAATAAATATAAGCATATATTCTTACTGCTATAATAGCTATTAGCATAATTATTAAGCCAGTTATTCTGCCTGTATATTTCATTTAGTCCCCCTTTTTATAAATAGTACTATGTTCACTGACAAACTTTATTTACTCTTCGTGAATTGATATTGTTTTCCTGCAAACTGACAACTCCTGCACCCCAATTACTAGAAGTTAACCTGTAACAATTAGCAGGCATAATGAATATTATGTTAATAGAAATATAGTGATGGAGGTATTTAGGATGAGTCAGGACGTTGAAATAAAAAGATTTAGATTTTTTGTATTACCGAATAATACAACAGGGAGTGTTTCCATACCTATCACACGGTCGCCAGCAACTACGACTTTGGCCTCTCTTACCCGACGTTCCGATTGCGATTCCGATTCCGCCGTATTATTAAGTGCAACTGTCGGCTGGGTGGCTATAACTGATGGAACTGGATTAGACAGGGTCGATGTGTTGTTTAAAATTTGGCGTGGCGCTCCTGTAACAGGCACTTTAATTTTCAGTGCGGATGATAGTGGAGAAAGTGGCTTTGACAGCAGGAAAGTTACCAGCTTTTCTCATGTCGATACCCGCTTCGACTTTCGGTCATCAAAGCCGCCCACCTATTTCCTAACAGCTGAATTGCCGGATACCGGCAGTGTCGCGACTGTTATTGGACCAATTACCTTTACCGCAACGGAATTTGAAATCTAGAAAGAAATCGAGGTCTCACGACTTTCTTCTACCCAAAAAGTTGACGGATGCGTAATCACACGTATCCGTTAACTTATATCCGTACTTGATGTTTGCAGTCTTTGGCTTAATGTATAACTTAACCAAATAGGTACATTTATTTTAAAAAAACAAAAACTTCAAGAGATTAGACTCTTGAAGTCTTAATTTATTATGTTGAGCTGGTACACCCGGGAGAACTCGAAGCACCGGTTGGCGTGGTTGCATAGATAGCCTTGCGCTCTATAGCAGAAACCATGACTTCAAGCAGTAGGGCGCGGTAGGGGATACCAGTTACTTTATGTACGTAATACCATTAGGTGTAACACTTAATAACTCAGGTCCCTCTTCAGTCATGACAAAGCTACTTTCGGTCCCTATCGCCCCTTCAGGGAACACAAATTTAGGTTCCAGAGCAAAAGTCATCCCTGGCACGATCGGAGTAGTAAGACCCTTAGCCAAGATAGGCCATTCGTCAAGCTCCAAGCCTATTCCATGGCCAATAAATTTGACCCTATCATCTTTGTAACCCATAAAGCAATCTTTGTACCCCAGTTCTTCTGCCAGTTTAGCGGACAATAGATACGGTTCTTCTGCCGACATTCCCGGTTTCATCGCTTTAAGTATTTCCGATTCAATCAGCAACGCATCTTCATATGCCTTTACTAATTTGGGGGCAAGTTCTCCGATACAAAATATTCTGGTCTGATCGCCTGTATAGCCTTGGATTACACACGTATAATCAATATAGATCACTTCATTCCGGTTTATCTTTTTCCAACCCGCCCCTTGAGGCTGGGACGGGCTAACCCCCATTCCGCCAACCGGCCCATCAAAAAAACTCGGATACGCGCCACTGTTTCCCGTACATAGATTGCCAAAAAATAAATCTTGGTTAAATGCCCGCATTTTGCAACAATTCGAATAACCGCGTTTACGCATTTCCGCCTCAAACAATGCAGCCACTTCAATCTCAAACATCCCCTCATGCAAAAAAGACGGAACCGCTAAAAATGCTTTGTCGATTACCCCTAATGCGTCACGGATAAGTTCTATTTCATACGGTGATTTGATCGCGCGAGTTTCTTTGATTGCTGGCGAAATATCACTGAATTCAGCATTGGGAAACATTTTTTTATAGGTATTATACAGATTGACTGGCAGCACATCTAATTCCATCCCTATTTTCGTAGGACTAGTATTATTGGCAGCTGCAATAATTCCAGCGATCTCTTTTGGAGTCTTAATAGAAATAATGTTTTTTAGTGGCGACTCTTGCTGAGCACGACTTAAACTTTTTTTCACCATGAGTAGCGGCTCGCCGTCGGCAGGTATATACAAAACAGCGTTTTGCACCGTACCAGTAAAATAAAACATATCACTGTTGAGTAAAATAATGGCTCCATTAAGCCCCTGTTCGCTTAACCTTCTTTGAAAACGATAGGTTCTTGCCTCAATTTCTGACTTTGGGGTAAAGTTCATCATACATTTCCTCCAGTCGAATAATTATCTCGGGCATCTCCGGGTAATGCTTGCCAAATATATAACTGACTGCTTTCGGTAGACATCACACCTAATTCGATCTCCGTTAATAATCTGCTCATATTTATAAATTCTTTTCGCATCATGTCGAATCCTATCTACGATGTACTAAAAAAACCCAGAAATATATAAATAATTTTCTGGGTTCTTTACTATGTTTTTAGTGGTAACCGCACAAAAAGAATATCATCTCTTGTTATAATTCCAGGCTTGAGATAATAATTTAATCCCCTTTTCCAATTCATCAGGATTCATCCTGCCAAATCCGAGTATTACTTGAGAAGGATAATTATTGTTATATTGATAAGTATCAGAGAGGGGGAATACTCGGACATTGTTCTCCAAGGCTCGACTGATAAGCTCCTTTTCGTCAAGAGAATTATCGACTAACTCTAATACAACATGGAGTCCCGCCCCCTGCCCAAGAATATTAACTCGACAGCTGAAATGACGGTCAATGGCTTGAATGAGCGCATCGTGTTTTCTTTTATATATTGTTCGCATCTTCCGCAGATGGCGTTCCCAATGTCCTTGCTTCATAAATTCGTATAGTGTTCTTTGTTCTAATAATGAAACTGTGGCGGCATAATTACGAAATATTTTATTATAAGCACTAAGGAATTGATATGGCAACACCATATAGCTTACTCGTAGAGCGGGAGATAGAACTTTGGAGAAAGTACCTACATATATTATGTTTCCTTTGGGGTGCAATCCTTGCAAGGCAGGAATTGGTTTTCCGTGATACCTGAGTTCGCTATCATAATCGTCTTCAATAATTACTCCCCCAACAGTTTCTGTCCAATTAATTAACTTTAGCCTGTTTTCCACAGGCATCACATATCCCAATGGAAATTGATGGGAGGGAGTAACATATATGACAGTGCTATCGGTATTTTTTAAATAGTCTAAGTTTATGCCGTTTGAATTTACGGGAATGAGACTGAGAGAAAAAGAATAATTTTGAAAAACCGATCTAGGAATCCAGTGACCAGGATCTTCAACCGCCAATGCTGAATGATTACCCCGCATGATTTGGGCTATGATGGATAAACTATCTTGAAGACCACAGCAAACAATAATTTGCTCAGCATCGCAAGAAACACCGCGAAAACGCTCCAGATACCGCTGAATCTCGCGGCGCAACTCAAGTTCCCCCTGGGGATTACAATATGAAGCAAATTGTTCAGGATCTTCCTGTAGACAATCTGTTAGCAATTTACGCCAAACTTTACTAGGAAAACTATCTGGCGAGAGACACGCTGGATGAAAATCATATGAATACGTTTTTTCATCTTCAAAAGCAGGTTCTATGAGAGTGGCCGTAGTTCGGCAGGGACGAGGAATGAATTCCTGGTCTAGTAATGAAATATAGTATCCACTTTGTGGCTTGCTGTGTATGAACCCTTCAGTACATAATTGTTCATAAGCATACTCTACAGTATTACGGCTAATAGATAATTCTGCCGATAAATGTCTAACAGATGGCAGCTTGGTGTATGGAATCAATTTTCCTGATAAGATTTGATTTTTAATCTGATCATAGAGTTTAACATGTAACGGCCGGCGATCTTTGCTATCCAATATAAACATAATTTCACCAACGATCATCTTTAATTCAGGAACTTTAAGCTATCGCCATTATATCTGGGTATGATAAGCAGTGTCAAGGTTACTAGTCGCAACTGACCCTGTATTATTTTGAAAAACTGCCTCTGTCATAGGGGGCAATTGCATTTTATAATATCAATATCTAGTTTTCTTGGTTAGACTTTGTCAACGAAAGGATGTATTATTATGCTCAACGAAAAATTACTGGCTATTCTTTCTCACCCTGTAGATGGATGCGTTTCTATTGTCACTAACGGTGCCGATGGTCCTCATTTAGTTAATACCTGGAATAGCTACATCGAAGTAACTCCTACTGACAAGCTCCTGATTCCAGCTGCCGGTTTTGTTAAAACTGAAAGAAACCTTTCAACCCACAACGAAGCAATCCTTTCCATTGCCAACAGAGAAGTCGAGGGTTACAAAGGCACAGGAACGGGTTTTATCGTGAAAGGAAGTACTCGTTTTTTGAACTCCGGTGAGGAATTTGACCGTATGAAGGAAAAGTTCTCATGGATTCGCGCAGTCATGGAGGTAACAGTAACATCTGCCAAGCAAATGCTTTAACATAAGTTCGGGATCTGTTTTAGAAAAATATCTTACCCGGCAATTTTCAAAGGGATATCCGCGCCCTCGCGCAGATATCCCTTTCCAGTTTAAACTAGCTGACCATACTTATTAATTATGCACCAGTTTTACTATCTATCATTTTTTCGGGTCTCTGAGTTATCCATCTTTTCCACCAGAAGTTTTTAGGCGCTTTGTCTTTAACAAAAACGCTTAGTAGAGCAAAATAAACATAGCTGCAATGATTGCCAGTATCATACCTGGCGCATTACGCTTGGCAACTTCCATCGGGTTAACTCCGGCAATGCCGGCACAAATAATCGTAGCGCCAGTAATTGGGGACATAGTGCGTCCAAGCGCTCCTCCTAAGGCAGCCATACTGCCCATATTGGCAACTTCCAAGCCGAATTGATTAGCATGAGGCGTAACTGCTTCGTTAAATGCAATAGCTGCGCCATCACCGCTACCGGCAATAATCGCCAGGGCAAAGGGACCAAAAGCAGCAGCAATTTTCACGATACCGGTAGATTTGATCAACGCTGCAATAAAGGCATCGACCAGCCCTAAAGCCTTCATGCCGCTGACAAAAACACCTGCCGCAATAATAATGCCCATAATCTGTGCATAAGCTGTACCCATTCCATCAAAGAAAGACTTAGTAATTTCCACTGGGTTTTTGCGTGTAACCCCTATCGCGATGATAGCACCGATCACCATGGCCTGCGGCACGCCCATTTTAAAAATCGGCACTTTTCCGGTCGCTCCCAGGATGAGCATGACAATCGGAATAATCGGTACAATCGCATAAAGCAGGTTTGTTTTCATTGCCGGAACGCTGTCCACATTCACAACCGCCATTTCGCTGCTGGCAACTAATTCTGACTGGGCTATTGCTTCGCTGCTTTTATACCCTTTATGTTCTTTTAATATGAAAGCTACTACGGTTACAGATATGGCAGCAATGACAACAGAAACAATATCAGCTATATAGTGAATACCAATTACACTCATAACATCCATTTTAGCCAGCTTTGCCACCACTTGGTTATGAGAAAGCCCTGGACTAAGCATACTGCCATAAGTACCAGATTTAACAGCGGCAGCAGCAGTTGCCGGATGAACGCCTGCCGACATTAACAATGGAATAAAAATAGCACCAACTGCGGCGGCAACTCCAGCCGCACTTGGCAACGCAATATTAATGGCAAAGGTCGCTAAAGTAGCGCCTGGAATCAATAACGCCTGAGCCTTACTCAGCCATTTAGCCACTAAATTAATTAGGTGTCTATCACACTCAGTAATTTTCATAACTAGTGCAAAGCCCATAACTGAGCAAACCGACTCAATCAAGCCGCCTTCGGTCATGCTCTTGGCAAACGCATTAAATGCCTCCATAGGTTTTCCAGCCAGTATGGCCATGAGGACACCGGAAGCCAATAAAATCAAGCGGGAATCATAACGTTTCAATAAGAAATAAATTGTCGCAACAATGATAATTACACCTAGTACAAGCATCATAAATTAAATCCCCTCTGCTTCCTTATGTAATAAAAATTTATATATTTACTATACGGCTATCACCCAAGCCTCCTTTCCGCCATACAGTAACTCACTAATTGTTATCAACGTTCCACGAGTACCCGCAGCCAAGTGCATTGCATCATGGCCAGCGCCTTAACGCCCCTCCTCATATACATAAAAAAAAATAGACGCCTAAGGGTTAACCCTCGGCGCCATTGCCATCATTGTGAACATTTTCATTTGTTAATGTTATATAGTTTAAGATAATTATCTACATATGTCAACCATATGTCTTTTATAATTTGAAAATGTCCTCCTATTATGTACGGAATATAATCTGACCCCATTATCAAGACACTGTTTTAAACATTCCCAGGTGGATACCCCACTGATTTAATAAAATATCCTCCAGTGGTAACGGTTTAAAACCATGATAAGTAAGCTTAAGCGACATTTAAGCATAATTCTCCCCAATCGAGTAGGAGCTGAGTAATTAATTTACTCAGCGACCTCTCACACCACCGTACGTACCGTTCGGTATACGGCGGTTCAATAGAATTAGTGTATTAATGAATATCTTTCACTTATGGTGATAAAGCCTAATTTCCTTAG
>NZ_DATMYD010000102.1:0-14737 GCF_035561155.1 Sporomusa sp.
ATCAATGAGAGAACGTAGAGGATTACAAGATAAGAATTAACTAATCTAAAATCCATGGGAGTCATCAATAATTGAAAGGTGGCTCCCATGATGAATACAGTGGCTCTCTTTGATGCACAGGGTGGCTCTCACTGAGTACACGCGCGGCTCATTCTGAAGATATTATTCAAAAGTACTGCTGCCATAAGTAGCACGGCTAAGGTAGCGATACCGGCAATCAGAATGTAGTCATTCCAAAGAAGAACTTCTTTGCCTTCTTTATGTTCGTAATCACAGTGTCTATCATAACAAGTTGTATTTGCCATAATAATCATCCTTTCGGGTTCCCCAATAAAAGGAAATATTCTATTTGACTACATTATATATCCATAATAACGATTTGTAAATAATAATTAGTATTAATTATTATTTATTTTAATAGCACTCGGGAACCGGGGGCTTTAAAATTATTTTTAAATAAAGCAAAAATAGTAGAGGAAAGTACCAAAATATAGGGAATGACATTAACAACTATCGCTATTAAAAGGAATGACTCAAATGCCAAAGATCAGACTAATCATCTTAGTTCTTTTACTGTTCCTATTCAATCGTCCAGTCGAAGCACATCCAGACAAATATAACCATCTAATTGATTCAGGGTTGGTCCTGGAGGTATATTCTCTGGACAAAGATATTCAACGTTGGTCTCAAGAACATCGTAATTCAAACAGCGACCGGTTAGCAAAGCAAGTCAGAGGATTTGGAGAGATAAAATATACTAGTTCAGCTCTAGGTATAATGTATTTTACCGCTAAGAATAATGGAAATGACAAAATGAGAAGGACAGCAGTAATGGGGTTTGAAAGTATGTTAGCTGCAAGCGCTATAACTGGTACTATAAAATTACTTGCGCATAGAAGTAGGCCTAGCGAATCTAGCTCACCTGATGACTGGGATGGCCCTAGTATTTCAATGGACCATGTATCGTTCCCATCCCAACATGCATCAAATGCATTCGCAGTAGCAACTGTTATTGCTTCAGAGTATCACGATAAGCCTGGGGTATCACAAATTATGTATGGATTGGCCACTCTGACAGCTCTATCACGAGTAAACGACAACGAGCACTGGGCCTCCGATGTTGCTGTTGGTTCATTAGTTGGTTATTATACTGCGAAACATGTAGTAAATTCGAAACGTAAAACGGACAGTTCTCATGGGGCTAGTATTCTAATAATGCCAGTAGTAAAGAAGTTTTAAAGTATCGTTAGAAGTTGCTGCCGTCTGCCCTTCGGGGTGGGCGGCTTTGATTTTTATTTACAGAAGCAACAATATGTACTAAACGATTTACATCACTCAACTGTACGATATAATTTAAGTAGGACTTGTCTACAATCCACAGTTATTCCCGGCTTAATTGCCGGGTATTTTTTTTCACCACAACCGCAACCGCTCCGGCCGTTCACGTCGGGGTTCACTTTCCGCACCCTCGTGGTAAGAGACATATTTTTTTATACACAGGACATCCTTCTCCCAATTATATGCTTAAATCCAACTTATCTGGAATAAATGGAATTATATAGGGATGAAATTCAGTGGTGATGTCCATTGTAGAAAAATTAATGTTTATATGCAGGAGGGGTGCGGAATATGAATCGGGGCGGTTTTTATTTCGTAAAATACAGGAAAGATTTGATTGAGCGCTGAATATATTAGAGTAGCAGTAGTGTGGAGGTTTATTATGATGTTTAAACATGAGTGCGGTGGCAATGCTCATTCCACCGGTGTTGCGGCGGTCGTCGGATGGAACAAGTGTCTTTGTAGCAGGTGCGGAGAAGTATTTTACAAATGGTTTACTACAAAGATGCTATACAAAAATTGATATATAACTTAACTTAGCTGTCTACCTTTGGGTGGGCGGCTTTTTTATTCTACAGGATAAATACACGGACACTTCATGTAATTATTAATCAATGGTAGCTTGCAGGATATTAGTACATATATCCCACCCTCTCCGCGAATAAAGCCCTCGGCGTTGACCGAGGGTTTTTACGTTATTGTATATTATCTGATGCAACTGGCTTTGCTGGTACGGCTTGCTATTATTGTTGCTATTAGTCATAGAACTAGAAATCAGATAAGGAACGTTATGGAAAAAGTTATTGACAGGAAATTTAATGTCTGTAATAATATAAATAAGACCTAATGATAATAATTATCATTCTAAATAAGGGAGAATAGCTATAACCACCAGTGCTATTGACATACTGGTAACCGGGTTTTGGATGATAAAGGTGGGAAAGCGATTTTGACTATTAAAACGAGGCTGCTTGTTATTTCGCTATTATTCGGCATGTTGCCCATTGTTGTTATGTTTATGGCAGGAAACCAAGCAGGCCTAGGCATGAATCGTGAATTTCACAATACCATGGCGATCGCATTAATGGTGACAGTTCTTGTAGGATTACTTACTCCGGGTATTATCCGGTATTGGTTTTTCTCTAATCAAGTGCAAAAAATGAAAGAGTTTTGTCAGCAGGTAAAAGCGGGTCGTTATGACGTGCTTTTACATGTTCCTGGTGAACGCAGTACCGCAGACAGCGAAAATGAGTTAGTTGACTTAATGCGAGATATGAATTGGATGGTTCACAGAATTAAGGTTAATGAGTCCGAACTCAGGCAGGTAGTTACCGATCTTGAGCAATCTCAGGCTGAGATTCAATTGCAAAAACAAGAGTTAGAAGAAGTGAATGCGGAACAATTGGTAGTACAACGTCAATTGCAGGGACGGACGCGTGAACTAACTGAAGCAGTTGCTAAAGTACGTAATTTATTAGATAATGCCGGGCAGGGTTTCCTTTCGTTTGGTGAAGACTTAAAAGTGGCTGGAGAGTACAGTGCCGAGTGTGTCATGATTTTTAATCAAGAGATAAAGGAAGAGTTTGTTCCAGCGTTACTATATCCGGATGATAAAGGGCAGCAGGTTTTTTTGGCGGCGTTATTTAAGAAAATATTCCGCGAAGAGGATACCTTCTTAAGGGAAAGTTATTTTTCATTACTGCCTGAGGAACTACAATTTGCTGAGAGCTATATTCAAATAGCGTATAAATTAATTAACCACCCTGTAGACCTGGAGCGTAGGGAAATATTGCTGATTCTGACAGATATTACTCAGCAACGGGAAATGGAAAAAAAGATTCAGGAAGAAAAAAATGTTTTGTCAATGGTTGTGCGGGCTGTGACCCACTACCAAGAGTTTAGTAAAGCTGTGAAGGAATACGAGTTGTTCTGCCGGGAAGATCTGCCAGCGCTTTTATTATCAAAGGAGCCGGCAGCCCAAAAAGTAAATACAGTCTTCCGGGCTGTCCATACCTGGAAGGGTACGTTAGGACAGCTTGGTATGTGTCGCGTGGCTGAAGGTTTGCACGAATTGGAATCCGATTTAGCAAAATTACGGGATGAGACAGAAGGTAATATTGAACAGGTTGACCTATTGACGTGTTTTGTCGCTTATCAGCCTGAGACATTATATAGTTGGCTGGAACAAGAGTTAGAACAATTGAAGAAGCTTTTAGGGGATCAGTTTTTCTTGCAGGATGAGACGATTGTGGTAGAAAACTGCAAACTGCACCAACTAGAGGAAAAAATTCAACGGTTACTTTCCCCTTATCAAGCTCGAATCTTTATTGATGAACTGCACCGCTTGAGGTACAAACCTTTTGGTGACTTATTGAACATGTTTCCTGAGTACATAGCTAATGTAGCCTTGAATCAAGGCAAAGAAATCAGTCCTTTAGTAATAACAGGTACGAAGACACTGGTGGATCCACTAACATACCATGACTTTACTAAATCCCTTGTGCATGTTTTTCGTAATGCAGTAGCGCATGGCTTGGAAACACCGGATGAGCGCTTGGAGGCAGGTAAGGAGGTTTCGGGCCGAATTAGTTGCAATCTAGAAGAAGACGGCGCAAATCTGGTGGTGACAATTGCTGATGATGGAAGAGGTATTGATGATACTCTTATCAGGAAACTTGCTGTTACCAAGGGGATATATACTGAGGCTGCAGCTTGCGATTTATCAAATGATGAGATTGTGCAGCTGATTTTCGCGGATGGTTTTTCTAGCGCTGCAACTGCTAATGAATTAGCTGGCCGGGGAGTAGGCTTATCCGCCGTCAAACACGAGATTGAAAAACTCGGTGGACATATCGAGATTACGACTGAAGTGGGAAAAGGAACGCAGTTTACCTTTATTGTGCCGCTTACGATTGGTGGACCCCAGGATGAATTTGATATTTCGCGTTTGGGAGAACAAGTGGTTAGTCAGGCCAAAACGTTCTTAAAAGATGAATTTGGTGTGCTGTCGCAAGGAATCAGCGAAATGGAAGCAAGTTCAGGAGTTGTAACCATGCGTAATATATCAACCTTTATTGATATCAAGGGTGCCTTCGCAGGGAGGCTGATGATAAGTGCTGATGAAGCCTTAGTCAAACGGCTTGCCAATTGTTACTTAGATGATTCAACCACAGGCTCCTATGAAAAAACATGGCTGGAAAGTGCATTTGCCGAGTTTTTCAATACCACGGTCGGCAACTCACTGCAGCAATTGCCTGAATGGCAAGAAGAGATTGATATCGGAACGCCGGTTACGATTTGGGCTGAAGGCGCCTCCGCGAAATATAGAGCGGCAGACATTTATTCCTGGAAGTTAATAACTGACTTGGGGAAAGTACAGCTTAGCTTGATTTCATTTATGGGAAAGGACGGAGATGAAAATGGCGCGTGTGTTAGTTGTTGATGATGCCTTAATGATGCGCAAAACAATTGGAACTTTTTTAATAAAGGCCGGCCATATGGTGGTGGATGAGGCGGCTAACGGCGAACAAGCAGTAGCAGCATACAAAAAGCATCTTCCGGATTTGGTAACAATGGATATAACCATGCCGGGTGTGGACGGGATTGATGCTTTTGCGCAAATTATGTCCTTTGACCCAGGTGCCCGGGTCGTTATGGTTAGTGCCCTCGGCCAAAAACACAAAGTGTTTGATGCTTTGCAACACGGGGCTAAAGGCTATATTTTAAAACCGTTTACTGAGGATAAATTGCTATCAATTATTAACGAATTACTGGGAGCAACGATCGGTGGATCAAGTGGTGCGGGGCCTGATCTTACAGTAATGAGCGCTCATGATAAACCGCTGACTGCCAAGATGCCGTTTGCGGTTGAAACAAACGAAAACGTCGCCAGAATTACTACTTTGCGTGATTTCACTCAAGCTGATTTCGACGATTTGGCGAAGGCTGTAGATGGGATCATGTTAAGTCGTCCGGTAGGTATTACTTTTGATTTTGCGTGTGGGAATGCATTGCATACCAAGAGTGCTCCTTTCTACAGAAGAATTATGGAGACGGTTATTGCGTCAGGTAGTGTACTAAAAATAGTGTGCTATACACAGGGCTATACAACTTATTTCCGAAGCTACCCGGGCTTGCAAGACGCTGACTTTGAGCTTGTAAAAAAGCGGGGAGTGCTATAGTTTAGTACATACACATATGTTTTTAAAGTGATAATGATTATTAATATCATAACAGATAACTCGTCCGGCAGGTAACGCCAGATGAACGGTCATACGCCAAAAGTAATACACATTAGGAGGAATCAACAATGGTCAAATTATTAAGTCAGTTATCACCTGGAGAAAGAGGTACGGTTGCCAAAATTCATGGTAATGGACCCATCCAACGTCGCATTATTGATATGGGAGTAGTGATTGGTTCAAAGGTAGAGGTGCAAAAATATGCCCCGCTTGGTGATCCGATGGAAGTCAAAGTACTGGGCTTTAACCTTTCCTTGCGTAAAGTCGAGGCCCAGAATATTGAGATTAAACTGAGTGAGTAAGGAGGGTTAATTATGTCAATTCACAATGCTGTTCCCAGTCAGTTGATGATCGTAACCGCATTGGGAGGCCCACTGGAAGTGCGATCACGCCTTACTGATCTTGGTTTTACGCCAGGGACGCCGGTCTGCGTACTAAGTCGTACGAATGAATCTGTCATTGTTAAAGTTCGGGGCAGTCGAATTATGCTAAACAATTCACTGGCTTGCAACATTGCAGTAAAATAGGGAACGAGAAGGAAGGAGGAAAATTACGTTGGAAAATAGCAAAGTTAGCATTGCTCTGGCTGGTAACCCCAACTCAGGCAAAACAACGATATTCAATAGTGTTACCGGCGCCAGACAACATGTGGGCAACTATCCCGGGGTAACAGTTGAAAAACGTGAAGGGTTTCGGAAGTTTAAGAACAAGGAGTTATTGGTGGTTGATTTGCCAGGAACATACAGCCTGACTGCTCATTCACTTGATGAGCTGGTAGCCCGGAACTTTATCGTTCAGGATAAGCCTGATGTTATTGTTGATATCCTGGATGCTGGCAATTTGGAACGAAACTTATATCTTGCTGTACAATTACTGGAACTCGAGCGGCCGATGGTGGTAGCGCTTAATATGGCCGATGTAGCTGAGAGCATGGGGACAAAAATCAACGAACAAGCTTTGTCACAAAAACTGGGTGTGCCAGTGGTTCGTACTGTTGGCAATCGTCATACTGGTTTGGACGATCTTTTAGCGGCGACGGTAAAGGTGGCAGCGGAAAAACCACGGAAGTCGTTTGTTATCAATTACGGCGATGCGGTTGAAGGTAAAATTACTGAAATCGGCAATTTGTTGGCTGAAGTGCGGCATGACCTGCGATACCCCCAGCGCTGGCTGGCCTTAAAGTTGTTAGAAAACGATACAGATATAAGCAATACAGTGAAACAGTTACCTGAAGGCACACGAATTACAAGTGCTGTCACTGCGGCTAGAGAAAGTCTACAGGATACATTCGGCATGGATCCTGAACTGGCTATTGCCAATCTTAGGTATCAGTTTGTCGGGTCATTATGCCAAGAAATCATTATTTCCAAGCGGGAAGGTGTGTTAACTACCTCCGATAAGATTGACAGGGTACTGACGAATCGTCTGCTGGGCTTGCCGATATTCCTTGGACTTATGTGGTTATTATTTAATTTTGTTTTTACTGTCGGTGCCTATCCGCAGGGGTGGATTGAACAAGGTATGTCTGCTCTTGGTGATTTGGTAGGTCAATCTATGCCTGATGGTGATTTAAAATCGCTAGTAGTTGATGGTATTATTGGTGGTGTCGGTGGGGTTATCTCATTTTTGCCTAATATAATAATATTGTTTTTGGGGATTGCCTTGCTTGAAGATACTGGCTACATGGCCAGAGCCGCATTTATTATGGATAGAGTTATGCATGCGGTTGGACTGCATGGTAAGTCGTTTATTCCGCTATTATTAGGTTTTGGTTGTAGTGTACCGGCGATTATGGGGACACGCACCCTGGAGAACCCGCGTGACCGCTTGGTAACGATCCTGGTAACGCCGCTCATGAGCTGTAGCGCAAGGCTGCCTGTATATACCCTGCTTATCGCTGCATTCTTTAATGAAAGTATTGCTGGCACAGTTCTGTTCTCCATCTACATATTGGGTATATTCCTAGCCATCGTTATGGCGCGGATTTTTCGTAGTGTTTTGTTCACTGGAGAGGCAGAGCCTTTCGTTATGGAGTTGCCTCCCTATCGTGTACCTACGATGCAATCCATCCTGATGCATATGTGGGAGCGCAGCGTATTGTACTTGAAAAAAGCTGGTACCATTATTTTGGCGGTTTCTATTTTAGTATGGTTTATGGTGAATTACCCCAATGACGTCAATTACAGCAAAGACTATCAAGGCTTGATCACTCAGGCTGAAGCTGGGTTTAGTCAACAAGTAGACGAGGAAATTGCCAAGCCTTTAAACATTGGGGCTATTGAAGATAATAAGGATTTAGAAGCGTTAATTGCTGATTTGACAGCAGTGGATGAAGAATTTGAGAAACAAACTGAAGGCCTTGCGGATACAAGTGAGGAATTAGCATCATTAACAGCTGCTAAAGAAGTCAAACTAAAAGAATTGGAAGCGGCTAACCCAGAACTATATCCAATGGCTGCACGTTATTTAGAGCTTAAAGGTGAAAGTGACGGGCAAATTGAAACCCTTGAAAAAGAAAAGGCTCATGAAAAACTGGAAAAAAGTTATGCTGGGCAGTTAGGCAAATTTATTGAACCGGCCATTAAACCTCTTGGTCTGGATTGGCGCTCAGGCATCGGTTTAATAGCTGCCTTTACAGCTAAAGAAGTTCTGATTAGTACAATGGGGACTATCTATAATGTAGGCGAAGCAGATGAAGGTTCGGTTGCTTTGCAGCAAGCGCTGGCCAGTGATAGCAGCTTCACCCCATTAACTGCTTTTACTTTGATGGTCTTTGTGCTTATCTATTCACCTTGCCTGGCGACGTTGGCTATTATCAAACGGGAATCAAATTCCTGGAAATGGCCACTCTTCACCTCTGTTTATACAACCGCCCTGGCATGGGTAATGGCTTTCTTGGTTTACCAAATAGGAAGCTTAATGGGCTTCTAAATAAAAGGAGTGAACGAAATGGAAAAGATGGCCGTAGTCATAATTGGATTAGTTGCGGTAGGATATATAGCCCGAATCATTTGGCGGGAATTACATGGCGAAACGCAATGCCATTGCTCTGGTGGCTGCGGGTCCAGCTGCCATAAAAAAGAGAAGTAAACAGTAGAATATGCAGCGAAAAGGCCCCCAGCTTGCAAGTTGGGGGCCGTCCTTATGGCGGCCCGGTGTACGTATGGTTATAGCCGCTGAACATAAAGTCTGAGGAAGAATGACTGGAACTACTTACGCTTGTGATAGGTACACAAATTGGCAGCAAACAGCATCTAGACAAAGTGGTATCGACTAATATATAATAATCAAGTTGACGAATTGATTTTTTGAAGCAGCAACTTGACAAGGTTTTTTGTACTAGTTATAATTAAGCAGTATCCGGCGAATGCTGGTAAACCCTTAATCAGACAGTGATATTCGCTGTAAAAAATTACCGCTTGCATTGTCTGGGTGAATAGTATATAATAAGTTTCTGTTGAGAGCACATGGAGAGATGTCCGAGTGGTTGAAGGAGCACGCCTGGAAAGCGTGTGTACGGGAAACTGTACCGAGGGTTCGAATCCCTCTCTCTCCGCCATAAAATCCAACAATTGTAGGCCGGTATAACGGCTTTTTGTTTTCTAGGCCGGGCTATAGCAGGGCCGGGTCTTACGCAATGGGAACTCATGAACCGCGTCAGATCCGGAAGGAAGCAGCGCTAAGTGACCATTCTTATGTGCCGTAAGGGTGCCTGGCTTCTGCTGTGGTCCGTCGTAGAAAACAAGGCCGTAACTGCCCTAAAATCATATAATCATTTATTGAAGTAGCCAAAAAAAGGGCTGCTTTTTTGCTATATTAATTATTTTCTTGAAAAAGGGAAACATTTTACTGGTGTGGAATATAACAGTCTTGTAAGGTAAGGAGGTGTGGCGATGGCCTATGTGGCATTATACCGTAAGTGGCGGCCGCAGGACTTCGATAATTTAGTTGGCCAGGAGCATATTAGCATTACTCTTAAAAATGCGATTGCTACCGGTAAGATTGCCCACGCCTATTTGTTTGCCGGGCCGCGAGGCACCGGAAAAACCAGTACAGCCAAAATTTTGGCCAAGTCGCTCAATTGCCAGCATGGTCCTACGGCTAACCCCTGTAATGCCTGCCCTAACTGTGATAAGATTACCGCTGGTACGTCGATGGATGTATTTGAGGTGGATGCGGCCTCCAACCGGGGTATTGATGAGATTCGCGATCTCAGAGAAACAGTAAAGTTTGCACCGGTAGACGGGCGTTATAAAGTATACATAATTGATGAAGTCCATATGTTAACTACCGAGGCATTTAATGCTCTACTAAAGACGTTAGAAGAGCCTCCCGGCCATGTAGTATTTGTCCTTGCAACAACTGAGCCGCATAAGATTCCAGCTACAATTCACTCCCGTTGCCAGCGCTATGATTTCCGTAGGATCGGCGTAAGGGAAATTGTAGAGCGGTTGGCCGTAGTGGCGGAACATAGCGGTCTACAGGCTGCGCCAGAGGCTCTTAGGCTTATTGCCGTTCAGGCTGACGGTGGTATGCGGGATGCGCTCAGTATCTTAGATCAATGTGCTGCTTTGGATAGCGGTGACATGATAACCGCCGCCCATGTGCGGCAATTGCTTGGTTTAATTGGCCATGAATGGGTGTGGCAACTGACCGATGCTGTAGCCGAACGGGATGCTCACAATGTTCTGCTAAAGCTTGACGAACTCATCAATTTAGGCAAAGATGTGCGCCAATTGCTTGTTGAACTGGCACTTCATGCCCGGAGTCTGATGCTTTTTAAGGCCGCTCCTTCCATCGAAAATATCGAGATGTACAGTGATGATAAGTCGGTATTGGCTGCACAAAGCGCCAAATTTACTCACCAAGAGCTGGTAGAGATGCTGGAAGTCTTGCATTCGACGGCTAACGAAACTAAATGGGCGGCTGAACCCCGTATTGCTGTTGAAATGGCACTTATTACATTATGCCGACGCGCAGTGGGGACAGATATTGCTGCTTTAATTGAGCGGGTCACGGTGCTTGAGGCTCGGCTTGCCAATCAGCCGGCGGTAGCGGCGGCTAGCACTGTAACTGTTGTAAGTGCGCGGCCAGTGCAGCAGCCCCCTATGCCTCTTAAGCAAGCCCATATTTCACCTGAGCCGACCCCTCAGCCGGCCCCGCAGCCGGTCCGGCAGGATATGTCACCAATGCCCGCTAAAGCTACTGCCGCACCGCCTCTTCCTGAAGCGTCAGGCAGCAGCGTAGGTAATTTGAATGAGATATGGGCGGCTGTGCTCAAGGAACTTTTAGCCAGTGGTAAGCGGTCAGTGCATGCTTGTGTCATGCAAGGTCACTTAACAGCGCTTGCTGATAATCAGGCTATGGTACGCTTTACTGCAACTTTTCCGAAAGAACGTACCGAGAAAGACGATTACCGGGCGATTGTGGAAAAAACGCTTGCTCAAGTCACCGGGCAGCAAATAAAACTCATCTGCTCACTGGGGCTAGATACACCGGCTGCCAAACCGACGGCACCGCTGCCGCCAGTACCATCCGCGCAATCCGACCCTGGTATTAATCACCCGGCTGTCAAGCAGGCCCAAATGATGTTTGGCGGTACAGTAATTAAGATAGAGGAAGAAAATAAAAATTAGGAGGCTGACAACATGTTTGGAAATATGGGAAATATGGCAGGAATGATGAAGAAGGTTCAAAAACTTCAAGGGGATATGGCGAAACTCCAGGAAGAACTTAAAGCGCGCACAATCGAAGTATCCACCGGGGGTGGCGCAGTTAAAGTTGTAGTTACCGGTGAAAAGAAGATTCAGTCGATTAAAATTGCTCCCTCAGCCGTTGATCCTGAAGACGTAGAAATGCTGGAAGACTTGGTAGCAGCCGCTGTTAATGAGGCGATGACCAAAGTAGATGACATGATGGCGCAGGAGATGGGAAAACTAACCGGCGGTCTCAATTTACCGCCAGGAATGTTTTAATTTATGAGCTATATTGCGCCAATCGCTAGGTTAATTGAGCATTTTCGCCGCTTGCCTGGGATTGGACCCAAATCAGCAGCACGCCTTGCTTATCATGTGCTGAAAATGGATAAAAATCAGGTTACAGCTTTGGCACAAGCGATTGTCGAGGCAAAAGAGCGGGTGGGTTATTGTTCGGTTTGTTTTGATTTGACAGATTCTGATCCTTGTCAAACCTGCCGGTCTGAGGGGCGGGACCAGTCGGTTGTATGTGTAGTTGAAGACCCCAAAGATGTGACTGCTATGGAACGTACCCGCGAGTTTAAAGGCTTATATCATGTACTGCATGGATCGCTGTCGCCGCTCGAGGGAGTGGGGCCTGACGATATAAAGGTAAAAGAACTCTTAGACCGGATAAGTCGGGGTATTCAGGAAGTGATTATGGCTACTAACCCTAATGTTGAAGGTGAGGCTACGGCTATGTATATTGCCAAGCTGCTCAAGCCTCTTGGTGTCAAAGTAACCCGCATTGCCCATGGTTTGCCAGTAGGAGGCGACCTCGAATATGCAGATGAGGTAACGTTGTCTAAGGCTCTTGAAAACCGCCGGGAAATGTAAGGGCGCTGTTTTATCCCGCCTGTTTATGGGAATACTATAACAGGGGGAGATGTGATGAAAACAGTGTTAATGAATATCATTAATGGTTTAATACCGCAAAATCTGCCGATAGCTGATCGTTTGCCGTCATTGACTCAGCAGATTGAGCAAGCAAGACAAGAATGGCTGAGTGCCCAAAACTACTATAATAATGTTTCTGACGCCGACTTAGTGGATCATGCAGCCTATCTTATTCAGGCTGCCGAAAAGAAATATACGTATTTGCTAAAGCGTGCCCGGCAAGAAGGGGTTCGTTATGCACCGTTCCATTAAGACTCATGTCTAAAATACCGGATTTTTGGTCCGGTATTTTTTCATTATTTTGGACTGGCCGACATATATTGTTTGTAAGCAGATGTGGTTAGAACCCCACATGAAGCTAAGTCTTACTTTATGTTGGAGGGATAAATATGGTGGCATGGCGGCGACTATTGGGCTTGTGGGATACCGAACAAACTGGAGCTAAGGGCATGCCTGGTCTGGCAGAAGTGGTGGATCAGGCCCGGCGAGACTGGTTATATGCCCAAAGTTACTATAATTCAGTAACTGATTCCGATTTAATCGACTATGCTATTTATCTTAGTAAAGCCTGTGAGCGTAGGTATATCTATTTGCTCAGGAAGGCGCGACAGGAAGGGGTCCGGTGTCCTGGGGGCGTAAGTTTAACACAAATAACTGAGGCAGGAACTATACGCAGGGTATTTTAGCATGGTAAAATTAGAAGAAAAGCTACTTCTGAAGGGGGATTGAGGAGATGCCGCTTTTACCGGCGGGTTTAGAATTTAATGTTATTATTGCGTATGCATTCGGGATTATTTTAATCTACCTTATTGGCCGGATGTTTTTAATGCCTATAAAACTGGTGTTTAAACTGATATATAACGGTTTAGTGGGGGGGATTATGCTCTGGGCTGTTAATTTTGTCGGTGCATATTTCGGCTTTACGATCGGTATCAACCCGATTACCGCGCTGGTTGCCGGTTTTTTAGGCTTACCTGGAGTTGTTTTATTGATATTGTTTAAAATATTTATTAACTAGTCTGGCATACTGGCATCCCAAGCTTGGCTTCTTGCGTAGTTCTAAAGAACTTGGCACAAGTCAAGTCGTATCTTATAATAGATAATAGAGTCTGTATGGACAAGGAGTGCATTGAGCATTGGACACTGTAAAAGATACGCAGCTTACGGAACCAATCATTGAAGCATATGTCGGCGAATATGCCAGCGGCAAAAGTGAGAATGCCGTAAACAGGGCCATTTACCTGAAAAAACAAGGCCTACCTGTTACGATAGTCGATTTGGATACTGTTGAGCCCTGCTACACACTCCGGCCTATAAAAAAGGAACTTGAGGACCATGGGATCGATGTAGTGGCGTGGGAGACTCGGGACACTATGGGCCTAGGTGAAGCAGGCAGTGTCATTAAAGGCTCAATGCGCTGGGTATTGCGACGCAAAGGCAATATCATCATGGACGTTGGTTATGGCGTACATGGTGCAAGGATTTTTAATCTAGTGGAAGGCGCGTTTGAAAACCCTTACCTTAAGATTATTGCTGTGCTTAATATGTCGCGGCCATTTACCTCGACAGTGGACAATATCTTAGAATATGTCGCGACCCTGGGAAGGGTCGATGCCGTACTCAACAACACTCATATGGCCGAAGAAACGACGGTCGATATCGTACAGCGTGGCGCCGAGGGCATCACCGAGGCAGCCAGTCGCATAGGAGTGCCTGTTATAGCTACATCAGCGGTAGCTGAGATTGCTGAAAAAATTGGACCACTTGACTGCATGGGCAATCCGGTTTGGCCACTGGAACGAATTATGCCTCGCACTTTCTGGTGACGAAGCAAAGCAGCCTGTACCTTTTATAAACAAAGGAACAAGCTGCTTTTTTTACTGAAAAAGGGAATAAAAAAACAGGTTGACATAATAGTGCCCGCCATGATAATATAACAAAGCTGTCGCTTCTAACGATGGCGTAAAAAAAAGATTATATTGACACGATGAAATAAACGTGTTAACATATAAAAGCTGTCAAATTCAGCAGCAATGCGAATGCGACAACACAATGTTCCCTGAAAACTGAACAATGTAAAGTAATGCATCATAAAATGCCAGATGTGCGTTGTGCTACTTGTAGCACAAACAAAAACAATTTTTTTTGATTTAATGAGCCGATAAAACGGCTTCAATATAATGTAGTCACAATGTGATTGCAAAAATTTATTGGAGAGTTTGATCCTGGCTCAGGACGAACGCTGGCGGCGTGCCTAACACATGCAAGTCGAACGGAGTAAGTAGCAATACTTACTTAGTGGCGAACGGGTGAGTAACGCGTAGACAACCTGCCTCTAAATTGGGGACAACACCGCGAAAGTGGTGCTAATACCGAATGTGGTAACTTGGTTGCATGACTGAGTTAAGAAAGGTGGCCTCTATATATAAGCTACCGTTTAGAGATGGGTCTGCGTCTGATTAGCTAGTTGGTGAGGTAATGGCTCACCAAGGCGACGATCAGTAGCCGGTCTGAGAGGATGAACGG